>NZ_WBZC01000057.1 GCF_009017275.1 Alkaliphilus pronyensis
ATTTAGTTTTTCATTTAACCCAAAAGTCACAGTAAATAGTAAACTTAATATATTTTTTATCTCAGCGGCGTTACTAATACTCCCGCTTCTTAAGCGGGAGTTAAGTGCCGCCAAGCTTCGAAATGAGTGCAACTAGAGTACAGGTGGAGTAAAAACTCCATCTGAACAAAGTTTTCTTTATATAAAGTCAGTAACTTAATTAATATAAACCCATGCATGTTATTAATAATCTACAACAGGTGGTATGCATATTTTACCTAGTGGATTAAGCCACAGGTTATTATATAATTAGTATAAAAGACAGCTTGTTCTTCTGGCATAAAGGGGAATTAAAATGAAGACATCTAAATGGCTTGCCCTAATACAAATAGTCCAACTTATTGCTTTTTATATAACTATTACTCACATATTGCCCAATAATGAAGTTGTAGCCATATTCATTTATATTGTACTAAGTATACTTTTCAGCATCACCTCTAAAGACAAGGGCTTTATATTATTAGTAGCAGCTATGCTTATTACTGGAATTCTATGCTTTATAACTGTTTTTATTAGTAAAGAGGGGGTTTCCCTTCAAAGGAAAGCAATTCTATATCATCTAGCATTTATTTTTAATACAGTAACTATTTACATTTTCTTTTACTTGACTAAGGAACTGGAAAAAGATAATGAGATATTACTAAAAACTGTAAATGAGCTTGAAAGCTACGTAGGACATTCACGTCTACTAACAAAGCATGAGTTTGAGAGAAGAAGTAATATTATCAAAATGGCTATGGATAGAAGGGGAGAAGAGGGTTATATTCTTTACTTTTCATTAGAAAACATAAGTCCTATAGTAAAAGCCTCACTATTTGAAACCCTAACGTCATTAGCTTTAATAGTATTTAGATGGGAATATGATTTAGTTGGTAAATGGAATGATGATAGCTTTGTTTTATTATTACAAAATACAGATGAAGAAGGAATGAAAACAGCATTTAGTCGCTACTTGTCTAAAATAAAGTCTAAAACTAATTTACAGGAAAGTGATTTGGTAATTGAAATAGAATATATCGGCTTATCTGATAAAAAGGTGATTGGCACATGACACTATTTCTTATGATTAACTCCATAGTATTTTTAGTAATTATAATATACTACTCAATACTGACTATATATGGCCTAAAGTATAAACTATACCCCTCTAAAACAAAGCCATTGGATAGTTACCCTAGTGTAGATGTTCTAATTCCTGCCCATAATGAAGAAAAGGTTATAAAAGAAACTATAGAAGCAATAATTAAGTTAGATTATCCTGGCAAGGTAAATATTTATGTTCTAAATGATAACTCTGTTGATAATACAGGTAAAATTACTGAAGCCTTTGTAGCCATATATAACAATATATATCATATAAAAGTACCAAAAGGAGAACCAAAAGGTAAATCAAGAGTACTAAACTATGGACTAAGCATATCTAATTCGGAATATTTTATTGTGTTTGATGCTGACAACCAGCCTAAACCAAAGGCACTAAGGCTATTGGTTGAAGCAGCAGTAAATACTCCAAGTGCTGCTGGTGCAGTTGGATATGTTAAAACAATTAATGAAAGTAAAAATATACTAACTAGAATGATTTCAATTGAATTTCAAGTATTTCAATTATTAATGCAATCAGGAAGATGGGCTTTGTTTAAAACCGGCTCCTTAACTGGAACTAACATGCTGGTTAAACGTTCTGTTATACAGGAAATTGGAAAGTATGATGTTAATGCCCTAGCAGAGGATGCAGAATTAACCCTAAGAATTACTAGCTCGGGTCTATTATTGCCTATTGTACCTGATGCAATAAGTTGGGAGCAGGAGCCAGAAAACCTAAAAACACTTATAAAACAACGAACAAGATGGCTGCAAGGAAACTTATATATTTTAGGAAAAGTATTTAGCTCTAAAGAATTGTTTAAAGGCAAAATGCTGGTTCATAGTATGCAACAGATACTGGTGTATATTGTGTTTTTGCTATTTCTTATAACCTCACATGGCTTTTTTATTGCTGGAACATTAGGCTATTTTACACCAAACATGAAAACACCTCTTTTATTTGTTTGGTACTTGTCCTATCTTGTTTATACTACCCAGGTTTTCAGTGCCCAAGTGGTTGAAAAAACTGCAACTCCTATTAATATACTGGTAGGATTTATTTTATACTTTACATACTGCCAGCTATTTATATATCTATATTTTAGAAGTGTATACTACTATGTAAAAGCCAAAATAAGTAAAGAGGTTATAGCATGGGATAAAACCATAAGATTCTAGTTTGTAAAAAGGATACGGCTAAAATAATAATAGCCTCCAGTTGGAGGCTAAATAATTTTTAATTCAAGTCTAATACTTCATTAACTTGTTTTTCAGCTTCTTCCTTTGTAATACCGTAAAGCTCTTGTAGGGTTCCAACTAACTGTTCATAATTTCCGTCGATCTCTAAAAGTGTGTCGTCGCTTAGCTGACCCCATTTTTCTTTAATGCCACCCTTTACCTGATTCCATTTTCCCTTTAGTTCTTCTTTTCTCATTTTTCATCCTCCTTATTTTGTATGTTGGTTATATTAATCACTTACCCAAGTAATATCTATAAAACAAAAATGGAGAAAATAATTTATCTCAGCCATGTTTTTAACACTCCTGCTTTTAAGGGGGAGATATGTGGCGTTTAGCAAGAAAGTAACCAGAGCTAAGTTTTCTTTATAGTTAAATCCTTAATTATTTGCTAAAATAAATATATAAATAATGAAGCTTAGATATATAACCTAGCTTTAGACTTTATCTCAGCGGTGTTACTAACACTCCCGCTTCTTAAGCGGGAGATAAGTGCCGCCAAGCTTCGAAATAAGTGCAACTAGATTTCAGGTGGAGTTAAAACTCCATCTGAACTAAGTTTTCTTTATAAAGACTGCAACTTATACTACAATAGCAAACTTGAAATGGAGGTAAATTATGCTATTAGAAGATTTAATTATAGAAACCTTAAAAAAAGAAGTAGTGCCAGCTATAGGATGTACAGAGCCAGTAGCTGTGGCTTTGGCCTGCGCAAGGGCTAGAGAGATTATTAATAATACTGAAATTGACCATATAGACATAAGGGTAAGCCCCAATGTATACAAAAACGGTTTATCTGTTGGAGTACCACCTACAAACGAGGTGGGACTTTGGATAGCTGGGGCACTAGGTTTTATTGGTGGTGCCAGTGTTAAAGGTCTTCAGGTTTTAGACTGCATAGAGGAGGAACAAATAGAAATAGCCAAGAGATTAGTTAAAGATAAAAAAATAAAACTGCAAATACAAGATACTATAGAAAAGGTTTATGTTGATGTTAGGGCTTATTGCAAAGGTGCTTCATCCAGGGTAATCATAAAGGACAAGCATAATAATTTTGTTTACTCAGAAGGTAATGGCAAAGTAATAGAGAACGTGTTAGAAAACAGTGCCAATGTAAAAAATACCAAGCAAGAAAATACCCTATATACTTTTAAGATAAGAGAAATTATAGAAGCTATTGAGAGAATAACACATAAGTCAATAGACTTTATGCTGGAGGGCTATTACATGAATGAAAGGGTGGCTATGGCAGGGCTAAATGAAAACACTGGTATGGGGGTAGGCTATACCCTTAATAAAAATATTAAAAAAGGTATTCTATCCAACGATTTTATGAGTTATGCAAGAGCATTAACAGCAGCAGCCTCCGACGCTCGAATGGCAGGATTAAAAATGCCTGTAATGAGCAGTAATGGCAGTGGAAATAATGGATTAACAGCGATATTACCTATTGTTGCCTATAGTAAAAAATTCAAGGTTTCTAACGACAAGCTTGCTAAAGCAATTGCAATGAGCCATATTATAAACAGCTATATTAAAAATTACATAGGAAGGTTATCTGTACTTTGTGGATGTGGGGTTTCAGCTGGTACAGGGGCAGCTGTAGCCATAACATGGTTAATGGGGGGAAGTATTCACCATATAGAAGGTGCTATAAAAAATATATTAGCAGATATAAGTGGTATTGTTTGTGATGGAGCAAAGGTAGGCTGTGCCCTAAAGCTTTCTACTTCAGTAGCTTCTGCAATACAAGCAGCCCTGCTGGCTATCGACAATCGTATAGTTCCAACTGGTAATGGACTTATTGCTGAGACGGTAGAGGATACCATTAAAAACCTACAAATATTATCAAATGAAGGAATGAAGGATACAGACAAAGCAATAATAATGGTTATGCAGAGGGCCTATGTGTCCTAGTGGGGGCAAGGGTCCTACATCATTGCATCTCATTTTGATTTACTTCTCTTATTTCGGTAAAAATGTTGCTGGGATTTGATTGAGAATTACCCTGCTGTTGAATATAGGGAGCAAGCATTTGCTGTGAATCTCCAACAGTTACTGGTTTAGCATGGGGCATTAGCTCATAACCAAGCTGCCCATTAGGCTCTAAAGTTGCAGTCTTTAAATCACTAATATTTGCAATCCCCTGCTGATGTAGACGCATTTCTAATTGATCGGCAGTAAATCTTAATTTTTTTAGGTTTGATTCTACTATTATTCCATCTTCAATTACAATCTTTGCTTTTCCTGTTATTAAATTCTCAATGAAATCAAATTTAACTTGAAGATATTCAACAAAGATCATAAATACAACAAATACAGTAGCAGCAATAATTGTTCTTTGAATACTATCTTCAATAATTGGTTGTATAATAATTGCACCAACTGAAATCATAACAACGGTTTGTGCAATAGTCATTTGTGAAATAGATTTTCTACCAGCAATCCTTAGAATAAGCATACCTGACACAATCAATATCAATGACTCCATAATTAGCTGTAACACCATAGTGGATACCCCCTAAAAAGTATTTTACTTAGTTTTTGCATAATTTATAATAATATACTTTATAACCAACAGCCATTGCTTCGAAGCTTCTAGGTGGATATATAATTAATATATCATATTATATTCTTCGACACTCTAGATATAAGTATGCCGAAATGTTATAATAGATTAACAGGGGTGATTCAAATATGGGGAACAGCTTAACCTACGATAAAAGAAGAGAATATTTGTTAAATAATGATAATCTATATAAAAACGCAGTATATCTTGCATGGCCAGTAGTGCTACAATCTTTGCTACATGTGTCTATTGGAACAATAGATATGAAGATGGTAGGTTCACTTGGTGTAGATGCAATTGCAGCGGTTGGCTCGGGAACAAACGTTGTTATGCTAATAATGATTTTAATAATTGCCATATCAACTGGTACAACTGCCATGGTGGCTAGATCAATAGGAGAAGGAGATAGAGAAGGTGCCTCAAAAAGTGCTGGTCAATCCTTTATTCTTTGCCTTATTGCCTCAGCTTTTATGATACCTACAGGTCTTTTGTTTAACCAAGAAATTTTACAATTACTAGGAGTCAGTGATAATGTTTTAGTTTTAGGAAAGGATTACATGACAGTATTCTTTTTATCTATTCCATTTTTTTTACTGAACTTTATGGCCAAATCAATATTCCAAGGGGCTGGTGATACAAAAACCCCTTTAGTAATAGATATAATTATGAATATAACAAATGTGTTTTTTAACTATATATTTATTTTTGGAATTTGGTTCATTCCTGCAATGGGTGTTATGGGTGCAGCTATTGGCACTGCTTTGTCACGACTAGTAGGAACAGTACTAGGATGGGGTGCCTTAATAAGTGGTAAACATGTTCTTCACATAAATGTAAACCATATGATTAAGCCCTATTGGAATATTGGTAAGCAAATGATTAACATAGGTTTTCCAGCGGCTTTACAGGGTCTTACAAGGAATATAAGTACTTTTATAATTTTTGCTATATTAGCAAGAACTACCTCTGCCACTGCTGCTGTACCAGCCTTTGTTATTGGTACAAACCTAAATCAATATGCATTAATGCCTGGTTTAGCGGTAGGAACAGCTGCTGCTACCCTTTCAGGAATGAATATAGGTGCAAAAAAACTGGATAGAGCAGAGGATAGTGGAAAGGCATGTGCTACGCTAGGTGCTATTTTAATGATGTCATTTGCAGCAATATCAGCAATTTTTGCAGAACCACTTATTGGCTTTTTTTTAGATAAACCAAATCCAGAGGTAATAAGAATAGGTAGAATGTTTTTATATATTATAGCTTTATCAGAGCCCTTTCATGCTGTAACAATAATTCTATCTCGTACCATGCTGGGGGCAGGCTATACAAAAAAACCCTTTGGTATTACTCTAATCTGTTGGCTTTTTATTAGATTAATTTTAGCCTATGCTCTGGCATTTATTTTTAACCTTCAATCGACAGGGGTTTGGATAGCAATTAGCATATCAACGATTGTTTCAGGTATAATGGCTTATTTTTTGTTTAAGCAGGGAGATTGGAAATATGTTGAATTAAATGTTATGACTGAGTAATAGAAAAACAGTAAAAAACCTTAGACTTATTAATCCCCTAGACATTAAGAAAAATGCTAGGGGATATTTTAATTAGTTTTATATTTATTTATTGTTAATTATTTTACTCTTCTTAAGAATGTTGTAAGATTTATAGTAGTAAATTCTTAAAAACTATATGCTATTATTACTATAAGAGATATCTCCCATAGGCCTAGGAGTGATTAAAGAATGTATAACATACTTGTTGTTGATGATGAAAAAGAAATAACAGATGCTATTGAGGTTTATTTAAAAAATCAGAATTACAATGTTTTAAAAGCATATGATGGACAGGAAGCACTGGAGATTTTCGAAAAAGAAGATATTCATCTTATTTTAATAGATATAATGATGCCAAAACTGGATGGTAATAGTGTAACTATTAAAATTAGAGAAAAAAGCCCTGTACCAATTATTATACTATCTGCTAAATCGGAGGATATGGATAAAATATGGGGTTTAAATATTGGAGCTGATGACTATATTACAAAACCATTTAATCCAATGGAGCTACTAGCAAGGGTAAATTCAAGTTTGCGACGATATACAAATTACTCTAGTATTATGGTATCAAAGGAAAATACCATTAAAATAGGAGGAATTGAGCTAAACCATGATAGTAGGTCCTTGCTGGTTGATGGTGAGGAGGTAAAAATCACTCCACTTGAGTATAAAATATTACATCTTCTTATGAGTAATCCCAATAGAGTTTTTTCAATTGAGGAAATATATGAAAAGGTATGGAGGGAGCCTGCTTATAATCCTGATACCGTAACAGTTCATATAAGGAGAATTCGTGAAAAAATAGAAATAAATCCAAAGGAACCAAAATATTTAAAGGTGGTGTGGGGAATTGGATACAAATTCCAACAATAAGGTAAACAAAAAAGAAGATTTAAATGAAGAAACATATTATAAAAACAATGATAAAGAAACTTTAATCAAGGAAACAACAAAGAGTAAAAGAACACCTTTTTCATTGATAATGATACTAATCATAGTTGTTATATCAGTTTCTGCAGTTGCTAGTTTTCCTCCTTTAAAGGATTATATGTTTTCACCATATAACAATACTGCTGAGTATTTAGAGAGTTATGATTTCTTACGTACACTAACTAGAATAACTAGTTATAATCAATCAAAAATAAATGGGAATGGATGGCATGATTCAAGATTTGAAGATATCGAAAGTATCAATTATTTTATAAAGAGTTATGATAAAGATATTACAATAACAAATATAGATAATAGTATAGGTGAGGAAGAAGCAAAAGACAGTCTGTTTTATTTACATATTATGTTCGATGAAGAAGGAAATGTTTCAAAATTAGAGGCACCTAATAGGTTTGATAAAGATGTATTTATAAATCGTTTGCAATACAATGATGAGATAAAAAAGAAATATGCAAATATGCAAATCTTATATTTTGTACCAATAGATTTCAAGAACTATAATGATATGGTTACTCAGAATATGAAATATTACTTTGCTAACCCAGATTATTTACTATTAATTATTGCCATTGGAGCTATAGCAAGTATCCTTTTAACTATAATAACCTTTATAATGCCTTACAGTCTACAAAGTGAGCTTTCTATTTCAAGGTTGTTTAATAAGTTATTCTTAGAATTTAAGATTATAATTTGGTTAATTGCTTTAGCTTGTAGTGCAGGTAGTATTATATTAATAGATAATAGCTCTAAAATATTTACTATGGTAGACATAATTTATGATGCAAATGAGTATTTCTATATAATTGGTATACCAATAACCATAATAATATTTGTTCTTCTATATTTATCTATTGCATATACGAAATATATATATCATAAGGGAATTAAAAAGGGTCTAATAGAAAACAGTATTACAGGTAGAATTTCTCTACATGTTTTAAGGTACTTAAAAAAAATAGTAAAAAGTTTAATGGAAATTGATTTAAATAAAGATGTTTATAGAAAATTAGTGTTAATATTAGGGGTAAACCTATTGGCACTATGGATGATAGCCTCTACTCAATTTTTTGGATATATTCTATCAATAGCATATACTATATTCTTATTTCAGTATTTATCAAAGCTCATTAATAATGTAAAGGCTATTAATATTGCAAGTTTACAGTTGTCAGAAGGTAGCTTTGATATAAAGCTTGAAGAAAATATTGGTGTTTTGAGTCCTATAGCTAAAAATTTAAACAATATTAGGGAAGGCTTTCAGTTGGCAGTTGATAAGGAAATAAAAAGTCAGAAAATGAAGACAGAGCTAATCTCAAATGTATCACATGACTTAAAAACACCGCTTACATCCATAATAACTTATATAGATTTATTGAAAAATGAGGACTTAAGTTTAAATAAGCAAAAAGAATATATTGAAGTATTGGATAAAAAATCAAATCGATTGAAGTATCTAATTGAGGACTTATTTGAAGCAAGTAAAGCAAATAGCGGTAATATTGAACTTAACTTAGAAGAGGTAGATATTATAGCCTTATTTAGACAAACACTAGGTGAAATGGAAGAAAAAATTAACTCTAGTGGGCTACAGTTTAAAGTAGATACTCTACCAGAAAAGACAATATGCTATCTTGATGGCAAGAGGACCTATAGAATTTTTGAGAATATAATGAGCAATATAATAAAATACTCTATGGTAAACACACGTGTATATATTAATATAGAAGAAAATGAAAAAGAAGTATCCTTTATATTTAAAAATATTTCCAACTATGAAATGAATTTTGATCCTACAGAAATCACAGAACGATTTACTAGAGGTGATAAATCTAGAAATACAGAAGGTTCTGGTTTAGGACTGTCTATAGCCAAAAGCTTTATAGAACTCCAAAATGGTAAAATGGAAATAAATATTGATGGAGACTTGTTTAAGCTAACTGCAACTTTCCCTAAAATATAATAAATTCAAAATAAATGTTGAGTATTATGAAGAAATACTCAACTTTTATTTTGTGAACTTTTTTTACCAGAATTTACCTAGAATTAATAGCTAAAAAGAATATAAAAATAAACAAGAGGTGAAAAAAGTGAAATTTAAAAAACCCAAGAAAATAAAAAATCCCGTTAAAAGTCATGCTGATGAAGCTTTTTTCAATGAAATGAATTATGAATTAGCTGGAGACATTGGTGCTATAGACAATGAAGAAATGCTAGATAATAAAAGGCTGTTAACAGGCAATAGCTTTAAGGGTAGAAAAAGAAAAAAAGAAAAATAAGGGATTCCATTTGGGATCCTTTTATTGATTTTAAAAACTTTTGTGTAATATCTATTAAGATTAATTTAAAGGAAAACAAGTATATTTAGAGAAATTGTATTATTGTAGAATAAAAGTATTAGGTTATTGAAAGATTCTAACAAATAAAAAGCAGGTGATAGTATGGATATTCACATTAAGAAATTTAAAGAATTATCAACTTATGAACTATATGAAATCTTAAAGGTTAGGGTTAATATCTTTGTCGTAGAGCAAAATTGTCCATATCATGAGTGTGATGATAAAGATCAAGCTTCTTTTCACCTTTTCGCTCAAGAAGAGAATAAAATAATAGGCTATTTAAGAATTATACCCGAAGGAATATCCTATAATGAGGTTTCCATAGGTAGGGTACTTGTGGTACAAGATTATAGAGGTAGAGGTATTGCTAAAAATCTAATGTCTAAGGGTTTAAGATATATAGAGGATACTATGGGTAAATCTCAAGTTCGTATTTCTGCTCAAAAATATCTTGTAAAGGCCTATCAAGATTTAGGCTTTAAGGTGGTTTCCGAAGAATACTTAGAGGACGGAATACCCCATATAGAAATGCTTTACTCCAATACCCATTAGATTACATTGATTAGTAATAGATATATAAATTAATATAATAAACAGCTTGTGGGGAGGCGTAATAATGAAATTTAATAAAATTGTATCAATAGACAATACTGGCTTAATACCAGAGGTAAAGGAGGAACTAAGGAAATTAGCCAACGATATAGTTTTCTATGAAGATTTTCCTACAGAAAAGCCAGAGATTATCTCAAGAATAGGTGATGCTGATTGTGTTTTAGTTTCATGGAATACAGCAATAGATAAAGAGGTAATAGAAGCATGTAGCTCAATAAAATACATAGGTATGTGTTGTAGCTTATATGATGAAGAAAGTGCTAATGTTGACATAAAAGAGGCAAAAAATAAGGGTATTACAGTTTTAGGTGTCAAAGATTATGGAGATGAAGGAGTTATAGAGTTTATATTTAGTGAACTAATTAGGTTATTACATGGTTTTGAAAATCATCAATGGAGGGAAGAAGCATTAGAGTTAACTAATCAAAAATTAGGAATTATTGGATTAGGAACATTAGGAGAAATGCTTGCTAAAACAGCAAAAATGTTTGGGATGGAGGTTTATTATTATAATAGAACAAGAAAAGTAAACATAGAAAAAATAGGTGTAGAATACTTAGAATTAGAAGGATTATTAAAAACGGTAGATATTTTATCCACTCACTTACCTAGAAATACAAAACTTATAGATGCAGATAAGTTCAAATTATTTGGTAGTGGTAAAATATTAATAAATACCTCCTTAGGCCCTACATTTAATGTTAAAGCCTTTAAGGAATGGATAAAGGATGAAAAAAACTATGCAATATTTGATAAGGCTGCGATGGAAAACAATTATAATGAGTTAAAGAAACAAAAAAATGTTATTTATACAGATAAGGTGGCAGGTTGGACAAAACAAGCTAAGGCTAGGCTATCTTATAAGGTGTTAGACAACATAAAAAACTATTTATCAAAAAAGTAATAAATTCTTTGGAAAATGACTGACATACTGAAACTTTTATAATAAATATATGAGAATTAAGTATAAATAGGGGGAACTACAATGATTAGAAATGAAATAACAAAGGATTTGGTAGAATATATTTTTGAGCCTGAAGAAGGAAAGCATTTTGGTAATAAAATTTTAGCTTTAATACATGGTAATAAAGTAATGTTGATTGATACCGCCTATGAATATCAAGCTTTAGAAGTATTGGAGGATCTGAAAGCTAGAGAACAAGTTATTGATTCAATAATAATAGGGCATTTCCATGATGATCATATGAATGGATTAAAGGTTTTACCAAAGGCTACGGTCTATGGAAGTAGTCAGTATAAAACTACATTAGATAGGTGGACAAAGCCAGAAGAACATAAGTATTTCACTCCAGATATTATTGTTAAAGACAAAATGGAGATTGAGTTTGGGGAGCATAAAATAACAATGATACCATTTCCTGGACACTCAATATGTGGTATCCTAATAGATATAGATGGTAGATATCTACATATTGGAGATGAATTAATGTTTTCAAATGAAGGAAAACCACTATTACCATGTGTAGATTTGGCGGGAGTGAAGCTACAATATGAGTCAACAGAAAAATTAAGTAAATACACTAAACACATATTTATACCAGCCCATGGACTAACCATTAAAGGGGAGAATAGAATTAAAGAGGAAATTAATAATGTATTAAACTACTTTAGAAATATAATTAATAGTAGTAAGAAACTAACCTATGAAGAGGCAACAAGAAATTGCAGCCGTGAGTTTTTACACAGTGAATGGTTTAGTTTTATTTATGACTGATTTAAAGAGGGAGGATATTAAGTGAATAAAGAAATAGGATATAAATTTTTTGACAAACCAATAACAGAAATAATAAAAAACAGAATATCGGTCAGAACCTATGAAAACCAACAACTAAATGTAGAAACAGTTAGTAAGCTAATGAAGTATTGCAATGAAGTGGAGGGTCCCTTTGATGTTAAGGTTAGATTTAAGCTAATTGATGACCTTCATGCTATTGAAAAATTAGGAGATAAAGTAGGGACATACGGAGTAATTAAGGGGGCTAAAGGTTATATTGCAGCAGCTGTAGAGAATAAAGATTATAACTTAGAGCAATTGGGCTATACATTAGAAAAAATAATTTTATATGCAACTTCCTTAGGGTTGGGAACCTGTTGGTTAGGTGGAACCTTTAAAAGAAGTGGCTTTGAAAAAATTATTCAACTTAAAGAAAATGAAATATTACCTATAGTTACCCCTATTGGTTTTCCATCATCAAAAAAAAGAACTATAGACTCATTTATGAGGTTTGCAGCAGGCTCTAATAATAGGAAGGAATGGAGTGAAGTATTTTTCCATGAAAACTTTAATACACCATTAAAGAAGGAAGCTGCTGAGCAGTATTATGTGGCATTAGAAATGGTAAGAGTTGCCCCTTCTGCATCTAATAAGCAGCCTTGGAGAGTTTTAAAGACAGATGACGGATGTCATTTTTACATAAGCCACACATTAGGCTATGGTAAAGCCTTGGGCTTTGATATACAGAGGATAGATATTGGTATAGCCATGTGTCATTTTGAAATGACCATGAAGGAGTTGGGAGAAACAGGGAGTTGGGCATTAGTACCACAAAATAAGAAGCTATCATCTGAAATGAATTATGTTGTAAGCTGGTTAAGGGGTCGTTAAAAAAAAATATGTTTATTAAATCAATAGTAAAGGGGACAAAAAAATGGAAGAGATAATCAAGTTAAAAAATGAGCTTTTAAGGATAAGTGAAAATGAATGGAGTTTTCCTAAAGATGTAGATTTAGATGGGCTTGCCTTAGAAATGATGAAAAATATTGGGGCAATAGACCCTGTATTGAGGGATGACTTAATACTCACAGGGTTTTACAATCTTGTTTATGAGAAGAAGCTTTCTAAAAAATGCTTAAAACAGCTGTTAGCAATGGCATTAAGTGAGGAGCATTTGTTTTATAAGCTAGGAACTGAAAATGATGATTCTGTATTTAATAGGGCATTTTCTATTCTTATAGTAGGCATTATAATTGATTATCATAATAGCTTTGGAGAAGAGTTAATTGACGAAAAAGAGATGAGTGATATCTTCAATCAAATAATTAAATACGTTAAAAATGAGAAGGATTTAAGGGGATATGTAGATGTTAAGGGCTGGGCCCATGCTATAGCCCATTCAGGTGATGCACTTACAGAACTAGGAGCATGTAACTACTTAAATGATATGGAATTAATGGAAATATTAGATTTAATTAAGCTAAAGTGCTCCATACATAATTATGTTTACATAAATGAAGAACCAGAAAGGCTTGTAACGGCTATAGTTAAAATACTTGACAGAAAAAAATTAAGCAATGAAGAGGTTAAAGATTGGATAGTAAGATTTAAAGATATAGAATTACCAGCAAATTTTCCAGATAAACAGTATTCAAAAGTAAATATTAAGAACCTTCTTAGGAGCCTTTATTTTAGACTTAAGTTTAAAGGAGGATATGACAACCTAGTTAGTGAAATAGAAGCCGTTCTTCATTATTACAATACTAACTATAATGAATTTAGTGAATAGTAGCTTGTTTATACAAAGGAGTCAGAAAAACTGACTCTTTTGTAGTTTTTAAAGCTTCAAAAAAGTTATAGCAGGATATAGAAACTATAAAGTAGAATTTATAGACATAAGCTATTAGTAATGAGAAAAAGGAGATAAGGTTATGCTACTAAGAATCAATAATAAACAATTAGTTATGGAATTTTTAAGTAGGAATATGCCAATTACCTTAAATATTATTGGAATTATAAATAACCTACCAGAGGTAGAAGTATATGTAGACAACCTACAAAAACCAAATGGGGTTTTAGTGAAAAGGAATTATTTCCATTACATTTACACTGAAGACAATAACTTTATTGATAAGTTAGATGGCTTCTTTACCGACGGCTATTATGGTTTTTCTGGAGTCGAAGCAGGGATAGCAGATAAAATAAAGACTAAACTCACAGCTGATTGGGAAAACCCATGCACCTTATATTGGCTAAAGGATAATAAGGTAAACATTGATTTAATAAAAAACACACCACAAAATGTTCTTATTAAGGATGTAGAGGTGATTGATCAGCTATATGAGTACAGACATAAAGGAAGCTTAGAGGCAATTAAAAGAAATATTATTGAAAGGCCCTCATCTGCTATATATGTAGAGGATGAAATTGTATGCTGGTGTCTTGTCCATGAAGATAATTCAATGGGAATTATGTATACTAAAGAAAAACATCGCAAAAAAGGCTATGGAATAGATGTAGCCCTTGATTTAACAAATAAGATTATTGAGGCTGGAAAAATACCATATCTTCAAATAGTAAACGGCAATAATAAGTCAAGGGGATTAGCCACAAAATGCGGCTTTGAAGAGTGTGGGAAGGTTTCATGGTTTGGAATTGTTGTTGGAACACCAACCTAAGGTTTCAAAGCTTTAACATAGGGTATATTGAAAAAGAGTATTATGAAGGGAGTTTTATATATGTCAAGAAAAGCAATAAATGCTAAGGGTGCAATAGCAGTAGGACCTTACTCCCATGCAATTGATGCAGGGGAAACATTATATTTGTCAGGACAAACCCCTATAGATTCAAATACAGGGAAGCTAGTTGAGGGAGATATATCAGCTCAAACAAAGCAGTGCTTTATAAATCTATTTAATGTGTTAGATGCAGCTGGATTAAAACCAGAGCATGTAATTAAGGTAAATGTGTTTTTAACTAATATGGATAACTTTAGAGCCCTGAATGAGGTGTATGAAAAACAATTTACTAGCCCCTATCCTGCCCGAACAACCATAGGTGTTGCATCACTTCCTCTAGGGGCTGAGGTGGAAATAGAAATGATAGCTAAGAAAAACTAGAATAATATAGTTATGGAGGAAATGCTATGAAATTAATATCGTGGAATGTAAACGGCCTAAGGGCTTGTGTTGGTAAAGGCTTTATTGATTATTTTAAAGAGGCAGATGCAGATATTTTTTGTCTACAAGAAACAAAGCTTCAAAAAGGACAAATCGAGCTGGAACTTGAGGGTTATCACCAATATTGGAATTATGCAGTAAAAAAAGGTTACTCAGGCACAGCTATCTTTACTAGGATAGAGCCTATTGCGGTGAGCTATGGACTTAACATTGAAGAGCACGACCAAGAGGGAAGAGTAATAACCTTAGAATATGAGGATTTTTATTTAGTTAATGTTTATACTCCAAACTCCCAAAGAGGTTTATTAAGGCTAGATTATAGAATCTCATGGGAGGACGCCTTTAGAGGATATATAAAAGAACTGGATTCAAAAAAGCCAGTAATACTATGTGGAGACCTTAATGTCGCCCATAAAGAAATAGATTTAAAAAATCCTAAAACCAACAAACTAAATGCAGGCTTCACCCAAGAAGAAAGGACTAAAATCACAGAATTATTAAATGAAGGCTTCGTAGATTCCTTTAGGCTTCTCTATCCAGAAAAGGAAGGGGCCTATACATGGTGGTCATATATGGGTAAAGCTAGAGAGAGGAATACAGGCTGGAGAATAGATTACTTTATTATATCAGAAAGGTTAAAGGATAAAGTAAATGAGGCACAAATACATAGTGATATACTAGGTAGCGATCATTGTCCTGTTTCTTTAGAGATTACATAAATTATATAAAAACACTTCATCAATAAACAGTTGCTATATGTTATTGTACCTCTGCTTCCAAACGCCTGTATATCGAGGAAACACCCTTCCACCAATTCTTATCCTCAGCATATTTTCTATTAATCCACTTAAAGGGGTCGACATCTTGAGGTCGATCCTTTGATAGGTTTATAACAGTACGTGCAGCTATAGCAGATGAATCTGAAATATCAGTGTTATAGCTTTGCCAGCTATTAAATACATTAAAGGGATTATTTGCAATTTTTGTTGCAGAAGGATGGTCTTTTGGAACAAAGCCTTGCTCATGGCCAGCAATGGCAAATAGAATTAATGGATTCAATTGAAATTCCCTTGAAACTTCAATTATAGATGAAAAGTATGGCTCTTCAACTAATATAGAATTGCGGGTTCTTAAATAGGCCTTAAGCTTAAAACCGTCTATATCCTTATAATAAAAATTTTCTGGTAGGTGGGTGTATTTGCGTATAACAACCTCTTCGATAACTGGTGGCTCTGGCAACCTATCTGCTTTAGGTTCAGAAGCAGCCTGTTGTTCAATTGCTAATATAATCAAAACACTTAATATTAAGAAAACAAATCTATATTTTTTGAAGTCCTTAAGCTTCAATAGCCTTTCCATATAAAGGGGAAGCCCTTTAGCCAAATCGTAATTACCGTCTCCAGTAGAATTATCCAATACATTGGTATATACAAATCTACTAGAATTATCATCTATGCTTCTTTTATATTGATACTCTTTAATAGTCTGTGTATTAATAGGAGTACTTACATAGCAATTGACCCATAGAGAAACACAGCTAAAGAAATCATCATCCTTAACATCTAATGAAAGAGTAGCCTCTAGTATGTCATTGAAAAAAATACCCTCTTGACTAGTAAAAAGTCCTTGTGATAATAGTTTTCTTTTTATTAGTGGACGATATTGAATGGGAAACCCGACTAAGCTTTTATCCAGTATTCCTAAAATAGCATTTCCAAGAATCTCAGCCCTCTTTTTAGCATTACTATGGGGGTATTTTAGCTCTATGTATCTTCTTAGCCTACTAATTTCCTCCTTTTCAATTACCTTTAAGGACATTAGCTCCTTTATAAAGCTCTCCAAAATATCACATCCTGTTAAATCTGTTTTATATAACAATTGCCCTTTAATTATATCCTAAAATAGAATATTTTACTAATTGTAAATTAGAAGAAAATCCTATATATTAAAAAACACAGGGAGAATTTTGTCTAAATTTATAGAAAATTGGTGAAAAAATAGGCCTATTTTACTAAAATTGTGTTTGAAGATGTTTTAGAAGGATATATATATCACCATAAAACAGCTGTTATATATATTAATATTTCGATAAGGGCAAACCTTCTGAAAGGAGGGGACGCAAAGCTTTGGATCTAAGGAAGCATTTTTTTCTATGATTGCCAGGTGCCGAAATAATAAAGTAGTATACTTTATATTTATGCACCCCTATGGGTGCTTAAATAATTACAAAGAAAGAAGGAGATCAAATGAAAAAGCTAAGTTCAAAATTGATTATTAGTATAACCCTATTAATTTTGGTGGTATCTATTGGACTTGGATTATTAAGCTATATAGCTGCCTCTAGGGCATTAGAGGATGAAATAGAAGCTGCTTTAATGAGTAAGGCAGAGGATGTAGTTAAAATTATAGAAAACAAGCTTGAAGCCTACATAGCTCCCCTAGAGGTGGTTGCCAGTATAAACACTATTAATCAACCCCTTATAGAGTGGCAAGAAAAGCTACCCATCCTTCAAAGAGAAGTAGAAAACCAAGGCTTTAACGAGATGGGTATAGCAGATTTAAATGGTAATATGAGAAGCTCCAATGGAAAAACTGTGAAAATTGCTGATAGAGATTATTTTAAGCAGGCTAAAGCAGGAGAAGCTGCTGTATCTGAACCAATAGTTAGTAAGATAGACAATTCAATTGTTGTAGCAATTGCTGTACCTATATTAAACAATAATGAGATTGTAGGAGTACTGGTGGGATTAGCAGATGGTATGGAACTAAGTAATATAGCTAGTGAGATAACATTAGGTAAGACAGGGTATGGTTATATTATAGACAGAAATGGAACAACTATAGGACATAAGGATACTGAATTAGTAATGAATCAGGTTAATTACCTACAGGATTTAAAGGATGACCCAGAATTTGCTGGTTTAATTCAAGTATTAGCAAGAATGACTGAAGGAGAAAAAGGAGTGGGTAGCTACGAGTATCAAGGTACTGAAAGGTATATGGGCTTTGCTCCACTAAAATATAATGGGTGGTCTGTTGCTGCTGGGGCAATGTCTACTGAGATTACGGAAAGATTAAATTCCATCAGAGTTAGTTTAACGATAACTACCTTAGCTGCAATAGTATTAGGAATAATTATAGCTACAATATTGGGTAAGTCTTTAACAAAGCCCATTGTTGCAATGACAGGTTATTCGGAAAAAATTGCTAACCTAGATATAACTACTGATATAGAAAAACAGTATAAAGAGAGAAAAGATGAAATAGGAACACTAGCCAATGGCTTTCAAACGGTTATTAATAATTTAAGGGTTTTTGTTGAAGAGGTAGATTTAGCTTCTACAAATGTAGCAGCTGTATCACAACAGCTTACTGCAACCTCAGAACAATCCTCAGCGGCAGCAAATGAGGTAGCAAGAGCAATAGAAGAAATAGCCATGTCAGCAGGTGAACAAGCAAAGGAAACAGAAGAAGGAGCAATGGAATCAACAAAACTAGCAGGTAATATAGAAAATGTAATTAAGTCATCTAAAGAAATGCTTACTGCAACAGAGAGTACAGAAGAGCTTAAAGATAATGGATTAGATATTGTGAAGGACCTACTAGATAAAACTGAGTTAAGCAAACGTGCAACCGATAATATCTACAATGTTATTAAGGAGACAAATGAAAATGCAGGTCTGATAAATTCTGCCAGTACAACAATAGCTTCAATTGCAGACCAAACAAACCTATTGGCACTTAATGCAGCTATAGAAGCAGCAAGGGCAGGTGAGGCAGGAAAAGGCTTTGCAGTTGTGGCAGATGAAATACGAAAGCTGGCTGAAGAATCTGCTAAGTCCACTAATAGGATAGATGAAGTTGTCAAGAAGCTTCAAGAAAAGTCATTGGATGCAGTAAAGAGCGTTGAAACTGTCGGTGAAATTATGATATCACAAAACAGAGCAGTTAACTTAACAGGAGAAGTATTTGAAAAATTAGCAGGTGCTATTCAGCAATCAAAAGAAAGAGCCCAAATGGTTAGTGAGCTAGGAAAGGAAATGGATGAAAAGAAAAACAGTATTATGGAGACATTACAAAGTCTTTCAGCAATCTCAGAGGAAAATGCAGCAAGTGCAGAAGAAGTATCAGCATCTTCTGAAGAGCAAACAGCAGGTTTACAGGAAATTGCAAACTCTAGTGAATCCTTATCAAAGCTTGCAATTGATTTACAAAGATTAATAAGTAGATTTACCTATAAATCATAGAATAAAAAGTATCAATATAAATATAATAGTAGAAAACAATTATGATTACTTATTTGTTGCACCAATTGTACTCCCTCTACTTATAATGTAAATATTAGAAGACTTAATGTTATAGGAGGAGTGTAGTATGCTAACTAAAAAAGCACTTGAAGTTTTATTAAAACAGTCACAAAACAGTTTAACTATTGATGTAGCAAATAAGACAAATTGTTGAGTATTATATATGCAACCATCAGTTAAGGTGGGAAAGCCAACGTATATTTATGATTTTAATTGCTATTCAATTGAGGGTCGTAGTATTTATGTAAATAAAAAGCTTCCCTTCAATAATCAGCTTATATCTTTTGTATTAGAAAATGCAGACATAAATACACAATAGTTATAAAGCTATATTAATTGTAAACTAAATATAATTATGCTACTATAATACTATAGTAAATAAATAAATTAAAGCACTGGGAGGGTTGGATAGGCCAACTGAGATAAGAACCCTATGATGTTCTTGATCCCCAATTACCTGATCTGGATAATACCAGCGGAGGGAAGGTGTACTTATAAAGCATAATATTATGTTTAAAACACATTTCCATTAGGTTATGTGTTTTTATTTTATTATTTTAAGAAGGGGATGGTATCAGTTGAAAATCAAAAAAGTGACATTATCTGCCCTATTAATTGCTATTGGTGTTGTAAGTGCCCATCTATTGTATGTACCTATTGGGGTAGCTAAGGCTTTTCCGGTTCAACATGCAATAAATATGCTTGCTGCCACTATATTAGGGCCAGCCTACGGAGTAGCAATAGCCTTTGTAATTTCTTTATTGAGAAACATATTAGGGGTAGGTTCACTCTTGGCCTTCCCAGGAAGCATGATAGGGGTTTATTTAGCCGCAGTTCTCTACAAGAAAACCCAAAGGCACCTATATGCCATGCTTGGAGAGGTAATTGGTACAGGAATTATTGGAGCATTAATATCCTACCCAGTTGCTAAATTATTCATGGGAAGAGAAGTAGCAATGTTTTTCTTTGTAATTCCGTTTTCAGCTAGTGCCGTAGTGGGGGTGTTATTGGGGGTTATAATACTTAAAATACTAATAAAGCTAAAGCCCATAAAAGACTTTAATGGAGGTATGTAGATATGATGAAAAAAGTATTAACAATTGCTGGCTCAGATAGCTGTGGTGGAGCAGGTATACAGGCAGACTTAAAAACTTTTTCAGCCCATGGGGTTTATGGAATGAGTGTTATAACAGCTGTTACAGCTCAAAACACAAAAGGTGTATTTGCTGTTCAGGATATTTCACCACTATTAATCATTCAACAGCTAGAGGCAATATTTGATGACATAACCGTGGACGCAGTAAAAATTGGAATGGTATCTCAAATAGAAACTATAGAAGCAATTGCAAAACAGCTAAAGAAATACTCTGTCAATAATATAGTGGTGGATCCAGTAATGATATCAAAAAGCGGGTATCATTTACTACAGTCTGATGCTAAAAACTCCTTAATAATGAATTTGCTACCTTTAGCAACTATTGTAACCCCTAACCTAATGGAGGCAGAGGCTATAACAGGTATAAAAATTAATAGCCTCAAAGAGATTAAGGAGGCATCTACAATAATCCACAAAATGGGACCTAAGTATGTTTTGGTTAAAGGAGGTCACCTGGAGGGAGAAGCAACAGACCTATTATATGATGGCTCAAGCTTTATGGTCCTTCCGTCTGAAAGAATTAAAACCAAAAACACCCACGGCACAGGCTGTACCTTATCATCTGCAATCGCCTCAAATATAGCTAAGGGACTAGGATTTACTGAGTCGGTTAAGGAGGCAAAAAAATATATTACAACAGCCATTAAGCATTCCTTTTCTATAGGTAAAGGGGTTGGACCAACCCATCATTTTTATGAACTATATAAAAAATCAGGACTAAATCTTTAGTTAAGGAGGAGTTTATATGAGTATAATGCATAAAGAATTTACAAGTATATTAAAGAAAATTAGAATGGATAAACCACTTGTTCATCATATTACAAATTATGTAACTGCAAATGACTGTGCTAATGTTGTTTTATCATTGGGGGGAGCACCAGTCATGGCAGATGACCCAATTGAGGTTGAGGAAATGGTGTCTATAGCATCTTCTTTAGTCTTAAATATAGGTACCATAAACCATAATAAAATAGAAGCATTTATTAAAGCTGGCAAAAAGGCCAATCAGCTAGGAATACCTGTTATACTAGATCCTGTAGGGGTGGGTGCAACAAGCCTTAGGAGTGAAGCCATAAAGGAGATATTAGCAGAGGTTAAAATATCTGTATTGAGGGGAAATATGTCAGAAATAAAAAACATATATGGTGTAAAGTCGTTAACTAGGGGAGTTGATTCTAGTGACGATACAATGGCAGGTGGTAGAGAAATTGCTGAATCCTTAGCTAAAACTCTAAAATGTATAATTGCAATAACTGGAAAAATAGATATTGTTTCTGATGGTAGAAAAACCTATTATATAAACCACGGCCACGAAAGACTTACCAAAATTACAGGAACTGGTTGCATGACAACCTCATTAATTGGGCTATGCTGTGGGGCTAAGGAGTCATATTTATATGGAGCAATATTAGGTGTTGTAATTATGGCTGCATCTGGTGAAAAGGCATATAATCAGCTGGAGGACATAGGTACCTATAGAGTTAAATTAATGGATTATATTAGTAGGTTTTCTATTGAAGAGATTGGTGGTGGAGAAAAAATACATGAAGCAAATTAATATAGATTACAGGCTGTATCTAGTAACCGATAGAACTATATTAGGGGGGAAATCCTTCATTCATAGTATAGAAGAAGCTATATTAGGTGGAGTTACACTTATTCAGCTTAGGGAAAAGCATTCTACTGCTTTAGAATTTTACCAGCTAGGATTAAAAGTAAAGGAGCTTACTGCAAAATACAATATACCCCTTATTATAAACGATAGAATAGATATAGCAGTTGCTCTAAATGCAGATGGAGTTCATGTGGGACAAAAAGATTTACCATGTAGAGTAGTTAGGAAATTAATAGGAGATAGTAAAATCTTAGGTGTATCTGCCGCCACCCTTGAGGAAGCTGAAAAAGCTGAAATGGAAGGTGCAGACTATATAGGGGTAGGAGCACTTTTTCCCACAGGTACAAAAGAGGACACTAGGGAAGTTACACTAGATAACCTTAGAAATATAAAAAAGACCATATCAATACCGGTGATAGGAATAGGTGGAATCAATAAGCATAATATTGAAGCTGTAAAGACTACAGGAATAGATGGAGCTGCTGTGGTATCCGCTATCTTAAGTCAAAAAAATATTAAAGAAGCTTCAAGGTATTTGTATGAAAAACTTACTTAAGATAATTATAAAATCAGCTATATTCAATAACCCGTCTCTTTAGCTTTTACTTAAGGACGGGTTATTGCAGTTAGCTAAATAGAATTTAGTGCTTCCTTTGTATTTAAACCTATTGGTTCAGTAGTAAGACCATCTGACAATTGATAAACAGCATTAAATTTTCCATACTGGCATATTAAGCCTTCAAAAAACACCTCAGCATTATTAATTAGAAACAAATCATTTGTTTTTATCAGCTCTGGAGGTTTATTGCTACTATAAATATTACCCTTGATTAAAAGCTCAGAAACGAATTGGGAGCAGAAATAATGATATCTTCTCTTGAAGGGCTTGTTAAACATAACAGCAAATAACCCTAAAAGGTTGTATTTATACTTCTCCCTTTCCTTTGTAAATTTTTCTACTTCATCTAATAAAGCATTATACTGATTTTCTGTAACAGAAATTCTATATACTAAGCATTTACTAAAGGGATATCGCTTGTAGACTCCATCAAGTATGTTTTCCTCAACAAAACCACCTGAAAATGGATTATTGGGATTAGTACGTCCAAATGAGTACATTTTTGTAAAATTATAGTCGAAGGATATGGAGGTATGAACATATTTAGCCCTGTCTATAGCATGAATAGTCTTAGAAAGCCATGTGCCTGTTCTAGTGAATATTAAGTAAATATATTTTGAGTTCATATACTATTGTTCAGCTCCTCAATAACTTTAAAGGAATTTCTAAAACTAAATTATTATACTCTATTATAGAAAGTAAGGGAAGCTTTTTTTTCAATAATATATACAGGTATATAATAGTAAATTAAAAAACCTCTATTCGATATTACTTCTCCATTCCTTTAATGTTAGCCTACGAGACTTGTGTAAAACAGCAGGATCATTTTCTGCAAGCTCCATTGCTTCCTCAAAGGAGGATGCCTTATATATAACTAAACCACCAGAGTGATCAGTAAAGGGTCCCTTTGCAAAAATCCTTCCATCATCAATATATTTTTGTAAATAAGCCTTATGCACTGTTAAAAGCTCTGCATCCTTTTTAGGATCAATTGTTTCAAGAATTGCTGCATATAATACCATAAGTTTTCACCTCCTAATAAAAAAAACTTGTTTTATTATACCTTCCCATTACAGTTATAATTACGTAACTCCAGGAAAAAAGTCTATAGGAAGCCTACTTATTTATTACCTTTCTTAATCCAATCTCCTTGCCCTTTTTAATGCTTTTAATATTTGGGATGTGCTTATATATACTCATTAAAGCAATTATTATAGCTATAGCTATAGAAAAAGCACTATAATCTAAATAAATGCTCATAATAACAAAAACAATTACTAGACTAATGGTTCCTAGAGCTATATAATTAGTTACAACTGTAACAATAATAATTGATAAAATACATACAATTGCAATTGTAAAATCTATTGCCAATAGCATTCCAACTAAAGGGGCTGTACCCTTTCCTCCCTTAAAGCCCATATAAAATGGATAGTTGTGACCTAATATTACAAAAAGACCATTTAAGTACAATAGGGATGCAAGCTGTAAATTATCTTGTAAAATAATACCTTCATTATAGCAATATTTGATTAAATAAAGAGATAGAATAGCCTTTAATATATCTAAAATACCTACTATAATCCCATATTTCCAACCCAAAGAAACAACTGTATTAGAAGCACCAGCATTGCCATTTCCCAGGCTACGAATATCTACCTTTTTAATTGCTTTAGTTAAAAGATAGGAGGATTGGAAGCAACCGAAAAAGTATCCTATAGCTGCAGTAATAAAATATGTTAACATGGCATACCTCCATTCTTACATACATCACATAACACTAGATTCATTTAACACAATTAATTATATCAAAATAAAATCCATTAATATATAATAAAAAATGCAATACTAAATAAAAGCATTATATTAGGTTTTTTAATGATGCTTAAAAAAACAGCATATTACAAGTTAGAAAGGATAATGCTTTGATTTTAAATAGCTAATGAAAAGGAGCCGAATAAATGGAAAAAGATTTTATTAAACTAGATATTGACCAAGAATATGTTGAAAAGCTCAAAGCTAATGGAATTATTGAACCCACAGCCATACAGTGTAAAACAATACCAGAGCTATTAATGGGTAGGGATGTAATAGCTAAGGCACAAACAGGAACAGGTAAAACTCTTTCTTTTTTATTGCCAATTATGAAGCTTATGGAAAAGGATAACTCCTCTCTACAGGCCCTTATAGTGACTCCTACACGTGAGCTTGCAATTCAAATAATGTCAGAGGCAGAAAAACTAGCTGATGTTAAAGGGTTTAATATATTAGCAGCCTATGGAGGGCAAGATGTAGAAAAACAGTTGAGAAGGCTTAAAAATAATGTTCATTGTGTGGTTGCAACACCAGGAAGATTACTTGATCATCTAAGACGAGGCAGTTTAAGCTTAAGCAAACTAAAAATATTAGTTTTAGACGAAGCAGATCAAATGCTGGATATGGGCTTTTTAAATGATGTTGAAGCTATAATATCCCACACTCCCCACAATAGGCAGACAGCGTTTTTTTCTGCAACGATGCCTCCAGAAATAAGAAAGCTAGCAAATAAATATATGAGTAAACCAACAGAGGTTTCTGTAGAGGGCACAAGCATAACCTTGAAGGAAATTAGGCAAGAGGTAATTGAAACTACTGATAGGAGCAAGCAAAAAGCCCTTATTAGTGTATTAAATGAATATAGTCCCTTTTTAGCTATTATTTTTTGTAGAACTAAAAGACGTGCAAAGGCATTAAACGAAGGGTTAATTAGACAGGGCTTTAAAAGTGATGAGTTACACGGTGATTTAACCCAAGCGAAAAGGGAAAGGGTTATGAAGTCCTTTAGAAAAGCAGAAATTCAATTTCTTGTTGCCACAGACGTTGCTGCCCGTGGCTTAGATATAGAAGGAATTACCCATATATTTAATTATGATATTCCACAGGACACAGAAAGCTACATACATAGGATAGGTAGAACAGGTCGGGCTGGTGAAAGGGGTGTGGCTGTTACTTTTATTACACCAAAGGATAGAGGCACATTGAGTGTAATAGAAAAAGGTATAAGAATGACGATTAGCAAAAGCAAATTTAAAGATACAAATGAAGAAAAGGAAGAAAAAGAGAATAAAAAATCAGATAAATATAATAAAACTAAAAATGAAGCTCAATCAAAAAAAGGAAAAAGGACAAACAAGACCAAAGATTATAAGGATAAAGAGAGTAGCACTAAAGCAAATTATATCCACAAAGAAAATCGAAAGAATAAAAAAAGGAGAAACCATATATAGTAGAGAAGATTTTCATAAGATGTAGATTATTCATGGATGTATATTAAATAATAAGCAATGATGTTGGATGGTGGGAAAATGGGGATAGTTTTTAAGAGGATAAGTGAAAAAAATAATAAATATGATAGAGATTTTAAGAAACTAGTTTCTAAGCTTAAAGAAGAATATTTATCTATTTGGTGGCAAACAAGTACTGATATCCCTAACCTTGGAAAAGTAATTAGCAATAGAGATAAAAAAAGAAACAAAATTAAAATAGAAGCTTTTAGAAAAGAACTATTGAAAATATTGAAGGAAATGCCTAATGAAGAGGAAAAATTAAAGATTTGGAGCCATCAGGTAACTACTTTAATAAACCAACTGGAACTAAATATAATTGGTTATGAGAATAGAACATTAGACTTTTTTGCTGACAAAGGCTATTCAAGAGTTACAGATTTGTTTATTAAGGAAGTTAAGGCTTTTGACTCTGAGCTTAGTACTAAAGATATGTTTCAGGCAATTAGAAATGTGTGGATAACGAACAGTATACAGATTTTGTTTGGTATAAATGTGGAGTTAACCCCTTCGGTTTTTGCCTACAGCATGTTATATCCCTATAGTGATAACTACCTTGATGATACATATATAGACATTAATAATAAACTTAAGTTTAATGAAAAATTCAGAAAATGGTTAGAAGGAGCAGGGGAAAAAACTCAGAACAAACATGAGAATTGTATATACAGGCTAGTAAAAAAGATCGAGGATGAATACCCAAGAAAAAAATACAAGCAAGTGTTTGAAAGTCTTGTTGCAATCCATTCTGCACAAGAAAAGAGCCTTAATCAGCAAAAAGGTCCTACAGTTCCATATGAAAGGGATATTATAGGAATTACCTTTGAAAAAGGGGGAGCCTCTGTTTTAGCAGATGGGTTTTTAGTAAAGGGGAAGCTTACAGAAAATGAATCTAAATTTATGTTTGGGTACGGTATATTACTTCAAATAATTGATGATTTGCAGGATGCAACAATTGACTTTGAAAATAAACACACAACATTCTTTTCACAATCAATGAAGTTGTGGAAGCTAGATAAATTAGTTAATAAGCTTTTTTGGTTTATTGATAAAGTATTATATGAGTGTAACTTATTTTCTACACAGGATGCAAAAAAACTAAGGGATGTTATACGTGAAAGTTGTATAATTATGATATATGAAGCTATTTCAAAAAATGAGAAGATGTTTAGTAAAGAATACATAAGAAAAATTGAAGAATATTCACCAGTGAGTTTTTCATATTTTAAAGTGTTAAAGAGAAGATTTAGTAAAAGCTTCACTTTGGAGGATACTCTAAACATTTGCTTAGCACTAAGCAAAGGTATTGAAGAAAAAAAGGCTTTTGAAAAAGCTCTAGATTAATGAGGAGGGGTTTGAGTTATGAGATTGAAGGGAAAAAAAGTGCTTTATATTGTTCATGACGATTTTGAGGATTTAGAGGTTTGGTATCCAGTTCTTAGATTGAGGGAGGAAGGTGCCATAGTAGATATTGCAGGAGAGGAAGCTAATAAAAAATATATTGGCAAGTATGGAGTACCAATTGTTTCAGACTATTCATTTCTTGATGTAAAGGCAGAAAACTATGATGGGCTGTTGGTACCTGGAGGCTGGGCTCCTGATAAGCTAAGGAGATATAAAGAGGTGCTAGATATTGTTAAATACATGGACAGAAATAAAAAACCAATCGGACAAATTTGCCACGCAGGATGGATACTAATATCTGCTGATATATTAAAGGGTAAAAAGGTTACCAGTACACCTGGCATTAAGGATGACATGATAAATGCTGGTGCCACATGGCTAGATGAGCCTAGTGTAGTGGATGGACATATTGTTTCCAGTAGAAGACCTCCAGATTTACCACAATACATGGTGGATTATATAAAAGCTATGGAAAAATAGATTAGATTTAAGACTGATGAAAAAGCCCTATTTTAAGACTTTTTGATCAGTCTACTATTTTAAGACTTTGTTTTTCTCAAATCTGTAATTTTTTCAGCCCTGCTTCTGAAGGACCTTCAATAACACTACCATCTATTGAAAACCTAGAACCATGACAAGGACAATCCCACGTTCTTTCTCCATGATTCCAGTTTAACATACAACCCAAGTGGGGGCACATATTACTTACCACATGAAGCTCGCCATCAATATCTCTATAGGCACCTGCTTTTTTTCCATCTACAATCACTACTGCCCCTTCGTCGTTTTTTAAAGACTCAAGAGATCTATAGGTTGGCTTTAGTCTTCCCGAAAAGAATTTTTTCGCAACATTAGTATTAAACTTAATATAGTTTTTAATGCTAGGGTCTGGATTAAACCTAGATGGTGTAAAAATATCTACATAAGGATTATCCCTTTCAAGAATAAGATCCCTTAGTAAATTAGCAGCCACCACACTATTAGTCATACCCCATTTTTTGTAGCCAGTAGCTACAAAGATATTCTTATTATTAGCCGTTAGTCTACCTATATAGGGTATATTGTCAAGGGTGGTTAAATCCTGAGTGGACCACCTATACAAGACTTCACTTAGTCCAAATGTCTCCTCACCAAAGGCTTTTAAGGCGTAATAATGCTCCATTGTTTCTTTATCCTTACCAGTTACATGGCTTTCTCCACCTATTAATACTAGTTTTTCACCATTATAATCGGTATAGCGAAGTGACCTTTTAGGATCATCTGCACTTATATACATTCCACCTGGATATTCAGTTTTTAATTTTACACCCAGTACATATGAGGCTTCTGGGTACATTTTAGAGAAGTATAAACCCTTAATACCATAGAATGGGAAGTGGGAGGATATGATAACACTTTTACAATTAATAACATTACCTCTTCTTGTAATGACCTTTAGCTTATCTCCAGTTTCTATATCAACTGCTGTTGTATTTTCATATATTGAACCCTTCATACCTATAATTTCCCTTACTAAAACCTGTAAAAATTTCAAGGGATGGAATTGAGCCTGATTCTTCATTACTACTGCTCCTTTAATATCAACAGGAATAGGTAAGTCCTCTAGATATTCACCCTCTATTCCAAGCTTCTGATATGCACTTGCTTCCTTCATAATTTTGTTAACACTGTCATTAGAGGTGGTGTAAACATAGCTATCCTCCTTTGATAAATCACATTCTATGTTATGTTTTTTAATTATATCTTTGTAAAAATCTAATGCATCTTTATTTGCTGTATAATACATTTTCGCCTTTTCTATACCAATATGCTGTATTAATTCATCATATATTAAATTATGCTGTACAGAGATTTTAGCTGATGTATGGGCTGTTGTTCTATATAAAATACTGCTGGCATCAATTAAGGCTACCCTAATACCCTCTTGTAATAGTAAATAGGCTGATATTATACCAGTAATACCACCTCCAACAATGGCAACTTCAGTATCAATGTCATTTTTTAATGCTTCAAAGGACTGTATTTTAGTAGATGACCTCCAATAGGATTCGGGAGTTAAAGGAATTTTAGTATCTTCATTCATATTGTTCAATAGAATTACCTCCAATAAAATATAATTATATATAGCTTTTCCACATTTAATCAATTAATGTAAGCTTATGTTTACAATAAGAAAAGCAGTAGATTATAGTAATATTGGAGTTAAAATATCAATGTGATAGAATAGTATAATAAAGTCAAAAAGAGGTGTGTTTATATGACTATACTAAAAAACGATTGGCACCCCCTACTCAAGGATGTGTTTGAAGAAGAGTTTTATTTAAGGCTAAGAGAGTTTCTAAAGAGGGAGTATATGGAAAAGGTTGTGTACCCAGATAAATATGATATTTTTAATGCACTTCACTATACATCATATAAAGAAACAAAGGCAGTAATTTTAGGACAAGACCCTTATCATGGTGAAGGACAAGCCCACGGTTTAAGCTTTTCAGTTAAGCCTGGGGTTAAAGTGCCACCCTCCCTACAAAACATATTTAAGGAGCTTTATAGTGACTTAGGCTTTAATATACCAAATCACGGATTTTTAGAAAAGTGGGCACAGGAGGGGGTATTAATGCTAAATACTGTACTAACGGTACGACAGGGAGAGCCAAACTCCCACAAAGGGAAAGGCTGGGAAATCTTTACCGATAAGATTATTTCTTTACTTAATATGAGGGATAAGCCAGTTGTATTTATTCTTTGGGGAAAAAACGCACAAGAAAAGGAAGCTTTAATAACTGCACCCCACCATTACATAATTAAGTCACCTCATCCTAGCCCATTTTCAGCCCTAAGGGGCTTTATGGGGAGTAGACCCTTTTCTAGGACTAATGAATTCCTTAAAAACACTGGATGTAAAGTAATAGATTGGCAGATTAACGATATTTAACATAATAAAAGCCTCCCTAGATTGAAGACCTTGTCTATAATCTGAGGAGGCTTGAACTTATACGATTTTAGTTGTCCAGCTTTCGCAATTCCAAACGTCAGTGACAATATCTTGATAATACTCTGGTTCATGGCAAATCAAAAGAATACTGCCTTTATAGGCTTTAAGGCTTCTTTTAAGCTCCTCCTTAGCCTCAACATCCAAATGGTTTGTAGGCTCATCTAATATTAGAATATTTGTTTCTCTATTAATAAGCTTACATAAGCGAACCTTCGCCTGCTCGCCACCACTTAAAACAACAACCTTGCTTTCAATATGCTTAGTGGTTAATCCGCACTTTGCTAGAGCAGCCCTTACTTCATATTGAGTGAATGAGGGGAAATCACTCCATACCTCCTCTATACATGTGTTATAATTTGCTTCCTTTATTTCCTGTTGAAAGTATCCAATATGAAGGTAATCTCCAAGCTCAACTGTACCTGAAATCCCATTTATTTCACCTAATATACTTCTTAAAAGAGTAGTTTTACCCAAGCCATTTGCACCAACTAAAGCAATTTTTTGACCTCGCTCCATTTGTAAATCTAAAGGCTTAGAAAGGGGCTCTTCATAGCCTATAACTAATCCAGTTGTCTTAAAAACTAACTTACCAGACGTTCTTGCTTCCTTAAAGTTAAACTCTGGTTTGGGCTTTTCTCTAGCTAACTCTATAACCTCCATTTTGTCTAGCTTCTTTTGGCGAGACATAGCCATGTTTCTTGTGGCTACCCGTGCCTTATTTCTAGCAACAAAGTCCTTAAGCTCATCTATTTCCTGCTGCTGCTTTCTATAGGCAGCCTCAAGCTGTTGCTTTTTGGCCTCATAAACCTGCATAAAGCTATCATAATCCCCAACATAGCGATTTAGCTCTTGATTCTTCATATGATAAACTAAGTTAATAACACTATTTAAGAAGGGAATATCATGGGATATAAGAATAAAAGCATTTTCATAGTTTTGCAAATATCTTTTTAACCATTCTATATGCTGTTCATCTAAAAAGTTTGTTGGCTCATCCAGAAGTAGTATATCAGGCTTCTCAAGTAGTAGCTTTGCTAAGAGTACCTTTGTTCTTTGACCACCACTAAGGTCTTGCACATCATTATCAAGACCAATATCATCTAAGCCTAAGCCTCGAGCAACTTCTTCTATTTTGGCATCTATAATATAAAAGTCGTTATTGGTTAAAATATCCTGTATATCCCCCATATCCTCCATCAGCTTTTCTAACTCTTCAGGGGCTGCATCTGCCATCCTGTTACATATTTCATTCATTTGATTTTCCATATCAAAAAGATATTTAAAGGCTGTTCTTAATACATCCTTAATAGAAAGACCTCTATGAAGTATTGTATGCTGATCTAAATAACCAACTCTAACATTTTTTGACCACTCAACTTGCCCCTCGTCTGGTTCAAGCTTTCCAGTAATTATATTCATAAAGGTTGACTTTCCTTCACCGTTGGCTCCTATTAAGCCTATATGCTCACCCTTAAGAAGACGGAAGGAGACATTATTAAAAATTCCTCTATCTCCAAAACCATGGCTTAAATCCTTTACTGTTAATATACTCATTTTTATCTCCCTTCATTTTTAGAAGCTAATCTATATATAAAATTTATTAGCACAAATACTACATACATATAGATTATATACGACATTATAGTAGGGGAAAAGAGATATTTAAGAAACATTAAAAATTTAATCTATTATAGTCAGCTCTTTTGTAAAGCTATTAAGAACAATACACCCATCATCGGTTACAGCAACTAAATCCTCTATTCTAACGCCAAAATCACCAGGAATATATATTCCAGGCTCAATAGAAAAAATCATACCTGGCAAAACTACATTGGTATTAGCAGATGAAACATCCCCTTCATCATGAACCTCAAGACCTATTGAATGACCTGTTCTGTGGGTAAAGTATTTTCCATAACCCATTTCCTCAATATAGCCTCTGGCTGCTATATCAATATCACAAAATTTAACACCAGGCTTCACCATTTCAATGGCCCTTCTATTACCTTCTTTTACAATATTGTATATCTTCCTTGCTTCATCAGAAGCCCACTTATAAAAAATAGTTCTTGTCATATCAGAGCAATAGGAGGATTTTTTACAGCCAATATCAATTATAATGCTATCTCCAGCCTTTAGACATGTGTTATTGGGTTTATGGTGGGGGTCGCTACAATGGCTACCAAATGCAATTATTGGATCAAAGGAGGGACCTTCTGTACCCAACTCCGCATAAATATTTAGTAGCTTTTTACAGGCTTCTTCCTCAGAAACATTAGGAGAAATATAGCTTATTAGCTTTTCTATGGCCCTGTCATTTATAGTGGAGGCCTCCTGCATAAGTTGAAGCTCCTCAGTATCCTTTATCATTCTTATACTGTCTAAAACAAATGAACCATTAACAAAGGTGTAATCAGATGTAAGCTCCATTAGCTGTAAAAGAAACCTAGATGGCCAATTTTTATCTACTCCAACCTTTGCTCCGGAATTTAAGGCAATAGCTTCAAAAAGCATGTTAACGGGCTGATCAGTATCACTAAATCTAACAATTTCTACTCCTAAATCCTTCTCTATTGGAAAAAGCTCATTGACAAAAAGCTTATGACTACCCGATAGAGATAAGTATAAAGCAAGCATTCTTTCTCCGGGACTAAACCATTTATTTGTTAAGTAGAAAATAGAAGGTGGATCTGTAATTATTAAATGGGAAATTGAATTAATCTCCATTTTTTCAAGTGCTTTTTTTATTCTTACTTTATTCACTAAGCTCACTCCTTTATTAAGTTTTACTATATTATTCTATATATAATAGGCTATACCTCCAATATAAATACTAATATTGCTGTTATTTTATCTCAGCGGTGCTACTAACACTTCCGCTTCTTAAGCATGAGATAAGTGCCGCTTAGCTTCGAAATTAGTTCTCCTAGAGTTCAGGTTAAGAAAAAACTCCATATGAACCAAGTTTTCTTTAAAATAGTTAGTTACATAAAGCACTATTTAGAAGGGAAATAGGGTAAAACAGTCGAATCTCTTTTGTATAAAACTTTAAAGAGGTGAATGACTTGTATTATATAGGGGTAGACTTAGGAGGCACCAGCATTAAAGTAGGTCTTATAACCGATAAAGGAGATATAATAAATAAAGTTAGTGGACCCACTGAAGTAGAAAAAGGAGCTGAAGGTATAATAAATAGTATTACTTACTTAGTTAAAAAGGTTATTGAGGAGGTGAATATACCTATTGAGCTTATAAAGGCAGTAGGAGTAGGCATACCTGGTGTATCAAATAATCATGGGCTTGTGTATTTTGCTTCTAATCTCTTTTGGAAAAATATACCTTTAGGAGAGCTTTTAGAGGAAAAGCTGAAGCTAAGGGTTTTTATAGATAATGATGCAACAGTTGCTGCTGTAGCTGAATTTTTTAAGGGTGTTACAAGGGGAACAAATAACTCAATATTTCTAACTATAGGAACAGGATTAGGTGGAGGCTTAATAATTAACAAGAAAGTCTACAGTGGCAGTCACGGAATAGGTACAGAAATGGGACACATTGTAATTGGTGAGAACTTTTACGATTGTAGCTGCGGTAAAAATGGCTGCTGGGAGACCTATGTTTCTGCAACTGCAATGATTAAATATTGTGGAAAGCTTTTAAAGGAGGGTAATGAAAGTATTTTAAACAGTCTAATAAATGGAGATACTAGCTCATTAAATGCAAAGCTAATTTTTGATTGCGCTGCTAAGGGTGACGAGGTTGCCTCCCTTGCAGTTGACAGAATGAAAAAATACTTAGCTATAGGATTGGGTAATCTAATTAATATATTTGATCCAGAAATTATTGCAATTGGTGGAGGAGTATCTGGAGCAGGAAGCTTTTTACTAAGGAATTTAAAAGATGAAGTAGGTAAATATATATATGTTAAAGGTATGAATGTTACAGAAATAGCCTTAGCAAAGCTAGGAAATGATGCAGGAATAATAGGAAGTGGTATGTATGCAAAAATGAAGCTAGAGGAATAGGTAGCATTTTTCAAAAAACTCACAAAACGATAATACTCATTTAATGATACTTAGCTTAATACTGATGGTGCTATTGGTACTAGCCTTTAGCAAAAGTAAAATATCAATTAAAGCCCCAGTTAATATAACTGGGGCCCTGTAGATAGAAATAGGAAGATTGACTTATTTATATGTGTTATATCTTTCACTGACATAATCCCAATTAATTATGTTCCACCATGCTTCAATATAGTCGGGACGTTTATTTTGGTATTTTAGATAATAGACATGCTCCCAAACATCTATACCCATTAAAACCTTACTACCATCCATTATTGGATTATCCTGATTTGGTGTAGAAATTATTTCTAGTTCATTATTAGAGTTAATAATTAACCAAGCCCAACCGCTACCAAAGCGGGTTGCAGCAGCTTTATTAAATGCCTCTTTAAATTCCTTAAAGCCTCCAAAGGTTTTGTTAATGTCTGCCAAAAGCTCTCCCTTTGGCTCTCCGCCTCCGTTAGGATCCATAACCTTCCAAAATATAGAATGGTTGTAATAGCCACCACCGTTATTTCTAACAGCCCAATATATTTCTTTAGGTAACTTGTCTAATGATTGTAGCAATTCTTCAATATCTTTTTCTTGTAGGGCTTCATGTCCCTCTAATGCATCATTTAGCTTGCTAATGTACCCTTGATGATGCTTTGAATGGTGAATCTCCATAGTTTCTTTATCTATATAGGGCTCTAATGCATCATATGAGTAATCTAAATTAGGTAAATTAAATTTCATAAAATAACCTCCTCTTAAATAGTATATTAGGTTTATCAACCTCTTAACCCTAATATACCCGCAAAAGAAAATGATAATCATTATTAATAAAGAAAGAATAAAAATAACTTGCCAAAAGGCAAGCTATTTATTTATGGTTAAACTATTTAACCTCTACAATCCATCCAGCTGGAGCTTCAACATCTCCAAATTGAATGCCATAAAGTGTATTGTATAACTTTTTAGTAATTGGTCCTACTTCTTTTTCACTATGGAAAACATGAAGCTTTCCTTTATATTCTATACCACCTATAGGGGTAATAACTGCAGCAGTACCACAGGCTCCAGCTTCTTTAAACTCATCTAGGTTATCTACCAATACATCTCTTTCCTCAACCTCCATACCTAGGTACTCCTTGGCTAAATACATTAATGAATACTTTGTTATGCTTGGCAGTATTGAAGGAGATTTAGGTGTAATAAACTTATCATCCTTAGTAATTCCAAAGAAATTTGCAGCGCCAACCTCTTCAATTCTAGTGTGGGTTAAAGGGTCAAGGTAAATACAATCGGCATAGCCCTTTTCAACTGCAAGCTTATGGGGATACATACTTGCTGCATAGTTTCCACCAACCTTAGCTGCTCCAGTTCCATAGGGTGCAGCACGGTCATATTCTGATATTGTAAAGTTTACAGGAGTCATACCACCCTTAAAATATGGTCCAACTGGAACACAAAATACAACAAATAGGTACTCAGGGGCAGGCTTTACTCCAAGATTATCACCAACTCCAATAACAAATGGTCTTAAGTAAAGGGTAGCACCTGTTCCATAAGGTGGAACATAATCTGCATTTGCCTTAACAACTTGAACACAAGCGTCAATAAACTTTTCTACTGGCATATCAGGCATCATTACGCGACGACAGCTGTTATTTAAACGCTTTGCATTTTCATCAGGTCTAAAGAGCTGAATTTTTCCATCCTTTGTTCTATATACCTTTAATCCTTCAAAGCATTGCTGTCCATAATGCAGAGCTGTTGAAGATTCACTAATTGCAAGCTTATTGTCCTCAACTAGTTGTCCATCGTCCCATTTTCCGTCCTTCCACTTCGATACATAACGCAGGTCTGTCTTCATATAAGCGAAGCCCAACTTACTCCAATCAATGTTTTTACTCATGGAATCCTCTCCTTATTAAATATATCGATTCTATAATAATTATATCATAATTTATTATATCCACATCATATTTAAGAGAAAGGGAAATAAGTTTAAATTTTCAGACAAGTCAGTCTTACAAAAG
>NZ_WBZC01000058.1 GCF_009017275.1 Alkaliphilus pronyensis
TCCTTCTCCCTCCACCATAACACCTTACGGTGAGTGAAAAGTTAATAATGAAAAATGTAAGATTAAGAACACATGCAAGACTTTGTTTTTAATTTTTAATTTTAAATTATTAATCTTTAACTAATATTATGCGGGTGTGGCGGAATTGGCAGACGCACTAGACTTAGGATCTAGCGGTTTATCCGTGGGGGTTCAAGTCCCTCCACCCGCACCATACTTTTAATTAAAAACTAGAGTACCTGTAAGGCAGAATTGAATAAGCTTTATTTAGAAAAAAAATCTACCATAAGCTCTGGAACTCAGGCTTTTGGTAACTAACATATATTAAGCGGAAGTGGCTCAGAGGTAGAGCATCGCCTTGCCAAGGCGAGGGTCGCGGGTTCGAATCCCGTCTTCCGCTCCATTTATTTTATATGACCCATTAGCTCAGTCGGTAGAGCACCTGACTTTTAATCAGGGTGTCCCGCGTTCGAGTCGCGGATGGGTCACCATATTAGACATTAGAAGTCAGAAATCAGAGTGCCTGACAAAACCAGAAGTTTTTTATTAAAATGTGACAAACAGGCAACCCTATATGCCACATCTAATAGGCCCAGATAGCTCAGTCGGTAGAGCAGGGGACTGAAAATCCCCGTGTCGGTGGTTCGATTCCGCCTCTGGGCACCATTTAAAACTCAGATCATAAAAGCATCTGGGTTTTTTAGTGTGCTTAAAAACCCATTAAATACCTTCATAATATGCATAAACAATCTAAAATATGGTAACGATTATGGATATAGTAAAATTAAGGAGGAATTTTATGGGGACAGTAACAGCTGATAATAATCATAAATTAAAAGGTATTGAAGATGCATTAGATATGAATGTCGAAGACCTTGAAAAAAGATACATTGAATATATAAATCCGTATCTATTGAAATTATTAAAGCTATTGAAGTTAAACAAGAGATTTGTTAGGGCAAAAGGGACAAGCTTATGGGATGAGAGTGGTAACCAATACATAGATTTTTTAGGGGCCTATGGTGCAATCAATCTTGGTCATAACAATGATAAGGTTTTAGAAAAATTAAACTTAATTAAACAAGCACCAAACCTACTACAAACAGCTTTAAATCCATTTGCAGCAGTTCTAGCAGAAAATATATCTATGATAACACCAGGAAAATTAAAATATTCATTTTTTTGTAATAGTGGTGCTGAAGCTGTTGAAGGAGCTTTAAAAATAGCTAAAATTGCTACAGGAAAATCACGAATTATATACTGTAAAGATTCCTTCCATGGAAAATCATTAGGTGCCCTCTCCGTTACAGGAAGAGACAAATATAAAAAACACTATGGGCCAATGGTTCCAAATGCAACCGAGGTACCCTTTGGAAATATTCAAGAGCTAAGAAAAGCTATTGATAATTATGATGATATTGCTGCCTTTATAGTTGAGCCAATACAAGGTGAAGGCGGAGTCATTATCCCCCCAATAGGTTTTTTAAAGGAAGCATACGAGCTATGTAGATCTAAGGAAATTCTTTTTATCGCTGATGAGGTTCAAACTGGCTTTGGTAGAACGGGCGATTGGTTTGCATGTGATTTAGAGGAAATTACACCAGATATTTTATGCATGGCTAAGTCACTGGGGGGTGGCATAATCCCTATGGGAGCTTATACAACTACTGAAGAGGTATGGAAAAAAGCTTACGGCTCATTGGATAAATGCCTATTGCATACATCCACTTTTGGAGGAAACACATGGGGGTGTGCAGCTGCAATTACAACGATACAGGTAATACATGCAGAAGAGCTACATATTGCTGCTAGAGAAAAAGGAGCGTACTTTATTTCTCGTTTAATGAAGCTTAAAGATAAGTATTCAATATTGAAAGATGTACGGGGACGAGGCTTAATGATAGGCTTAGAATTCAATAATACTAAAATAAGTAATAAGTTGTTAGACAGCATTTTAGGTGATCGTAAAACGAGTTTGATGGAGTATTTTGGAGGAATGATAGCCTCGGAGCTAGCAAACAAATACAGAATTATTACAGCTTACACTTTAAATAATCCAAACGTCATTCGTGTAGAACCACCATTAATTATAACATACCCTGAGATAGATTATTTTGTAGACTCCCTTGAAGCTGTACTGACTGACTATAAAGGATTATCGGGAATGACAATGCAAACCATAAAAAACCTAATTACAAAAGATAAGGAGGTTTAAAATGGAGAAATTTGCCTTTATTATCCACCCTATAGAAATGAATGATATCTATAGAAAATATAAATATTTAAAGCTACTTCCCGATAGAATGATAGAATCAATAACTACCATGCTTAAGCCATCAATAGTTTCAAAAATAACTAATGTTAAAGGTGCAGGTTCACAGGCAGAAGGGTATTTTATAGGACTTCCTTTAACCTCGAAATCAATAATGGAGCTACCAGAAGAAAAAGTCATTAATAAAATTATTGAAGCAGGTAAACTAGCAGAGAAATATGGTGCAAAAATTATAGGACTTGGAGCATTTACATCAGTTGTTGGAGATGCTGGAATTACAGTAGCAAATAACCTTAAAATAGCTGTTACAACAGGTAATACCTATACAGTAGCTGCAGCATATGATGCAACAAAAGAAGCACTTAATTTACTAGGCAAAAAAATTGAGGATTCTCATGTTGCTATATTAGGGGCAACAGGCTCTATCGGTAAAGTATGTGCAGAGCTGGCCTGCAGAGAAGCATCAAGGGTTACATTAATTGCTAGGGAACCAAATAAATTGCAGGAACTAAAAGAGTCCTTAAATAATAGATTCTTACAAAAAACAATAGAAGTATCCATAAGTGTTGAAGAAGGTATAAAGGATGCAGATGCAGTTATTACAGTAACCAGCAGTATAAATGATATAGTAGAACCAGAGTTTATTAAAACAGGAGCAGTAATATGTGATGTTGCTAGACCTAGAGATGTTTCTAAAGAAGTGCAACAGAAAAGAAAAGATGTATTAGTTATTGAAGGAGGAGTTATTCAAGTACCAGAGGGTACAAGCTTTAACTTCAACTTCGGATTTCCACCAGAACTATCCTATGCCTGCATGGCAGAAACAATGATATTGGCCCTTGAAGGAATGTATGAGAACTACAGTATTGGGAGGGTAATAGATATTCACAAGGTTGATGAAATACGAAGACTTGCAAATAAGCACGGCTTTAAGCTAGCAGGCTTAAGGAGCTTTGAAAGAGTTATAAATGCAGAGTATGTTGGGAGTGTAATGGACGCAATAGAAAAAAGGCTGCATGTCAGTCAAAATTAAGGCTGTTAAATATGAGTGAGGTGTTTTCAAACCTGCAACTAAAAATTTGTAAACACTTCACCCCTTCATACTACTTACGAACCTGCAAGTGGTTGATAACCTTTTTCACCCCTTCTACATCCATAGCTATTTCTTTGGCTAATTCCACCTCCTGTTGACTATTTAAATAGCCAAATAATGAAACAACTCCACCTGAAACTTCCCTGTGTACATCTTTATAGCTTATGTCAGTTTGGCTTAAACTCTGCAAAATCCTATTACTAATACTAGCATCAGTATATTTGCCAAATGAGTCAATGTTTAAATTATTAACAACATCTTTGACACCACGGTTTTCAGCTGCTATTCTCATTGCTAAATCAACATCCTTTAAGGTGTTGACACTTCCTATTAAGCTTACTACTCCGTCATTAACTTTAATACCAACACCTTTAACTGCTTGATTTTCCTGTTGCTGAAATTTTTCAGTAGCCTCCTTATGTATATGCTTATCGGTAATGTTACTATCCATAGCAACAGTAATTTTATTGTCAATACTTTTTACTCCATCAATTTGCCTGGCTACTTCTTCAGCTTCTTTTTTTTCTGCCAATAGATCTACTATTCCTGATAGATGTACATGTCCATCTCTACAAAAAAGCTTAATATCCATCCCACTAGCCTGCATATTCTTATGAATTCTATTTTTAATTATCTCTTCCAGTATATGATCTGAGTTTTGCTTATTCACGAAAACCTTCCTTTCTAGTGATAATATTTATTTTTTTATTAGCATTAGTTTATCTCAAATTAAATTAAATATGTTTATAAAGGGAATAAATATCATATATAGAAATGTATATAGGTTAAATAAAGCAAAGTAACACATTAATTATGAAAAAATTTTTTTAAATATATTACAGTAGATTTATGGTTTTCTTTATATTTGTAGTACAATATAGATAGTGGAGTTATTGTAAAATAGTATGTAAAGCCTATAAATTTTTTAAAATGGAAAAAGGGTTTTTGGGGTTTATATTGAAATGATAATATTAATAACTTGTAAACTATGAGGTGTTTAGAATGCAGCAGCTAATAGAATTATTGAGAAATATAGGTGTAAAAGATATAGCAGATATGGCAATTGTTGCATTTGTCTTCTATAAACTATATATGCTTATAAGAGAAACAAGGGCAGAGCAATTAATTAAAGGTATTTTAGTGCTTTTAATTGCAACACAATTAAGTGATTGGCTTCAGCTACATGTAATAAACTGGATACTTAGAAATACTATGACTGTTGGGTTAATTGCCCTTTTAATTGTTTTTCAGCCAGAGCTACGAAGGGCATTAGAATATATTGGAAGAACAAAGTTTTTGACTAAATCAATAGTAGATATACAGGATGAAGAGATAAGAGTTACTGTAGAAGAAATCATTGAAGCAGTGGGCTCCTTATCAAGACAAAAGATAGGTGCACTAATTGTAATTGAAAGAGACACAGGACTAAATGAAGTTGTAGAAACTGGAACCCCAATAAATGGAAAAATATCCAGAGGACTTTTAATTAATATCTTTATGCCAAATACTCCCCTGCATGATGGTGCAGTGGTAGTTCGCAAAACAGAAATATTGGCTGCTGGCTGTCTATTGCCTCTAACTGAAAACCAGAGCATTAGTAAAGAATTAGGAACAAGACATAGGGCAGCAATTGGTATAACTGAAAGGTCTGATTCTTTAGTTGTTATAGTGTCCGAAGAAACTGGTGCTATCTCCTTGGCTGAAAATGGCATGTTAAAAAGATTTCTCGATATTGGTACCTTAAAGGTTTTAATAATGGACTCATTTAAATCAAAGGAAAACAAACAATGGCAGTTTTTAAGAATGAAATGGAGGCATAAAGAAGATGAATAAGCTTTTCACTAAGAATGCTATGGCTAAAGTTATATCTATCTTATTTGCCTTAGTCATGTGGATATATGTTATGACCGACATAAACCCTGAAATAACCACCAGTTTTAACAATGTATCTGTCCAACTGGTTGGTGTAGATGAGATTAGGCAGCAGGATCTAGTACTTATTGGAGATGATAAGCCTACAGTCAACATTAAAGTAACTGGTAGAAGAGATGACATTGGTAAAATAGCACAAAGAGATTTCCGTCCTACTGCTGATATAAGAGGCTACAGTGCTGGTATAAATAGCATACCTGTAGAAATACTAACCCCTGATAATCTTACTATAGACTATTCTCCTAAGTTTGTAAGAGTTGAATTAGAAGAGATTATACGACAGCAGAAGGAAGTAAATTTAATTGTTGATGGTAGTCCAAGAACAGGCTACATATTTGGAAGACCTGAATACAAGCCTACCTCTGCATGGATAGAAGGCCCTGAAAGCAGTATAAATGCAGTTAGTCAAATTGTTGCTACACTTAATGCAGATGATGGACATGAAAATATACCAGCAAGCTTACCCTTGAAGGCCCTCAACAGTAGAGGTGTAGAGGTGCATGGTGTAGATATACAAACAGAGTATATAGACGTTTTCATGGAAGTTGATAGATTAAGAACTGTTAAAGTAGAACCAAACATTGATGCATCAACTATTGAAGGATATCAGATTACAGAGATAGATGTTGTACCAGAGCATATTACTATTCGAGGTCAGGAGGAAATTGTTAACCCTATTTCAATTGTTGAAACGGAGTTCCTACAGCTTGTGAACTTAACAGAGACCACCAAGGTTAGCTTACCAGTTATACTGCCAGAGGCAGCAACACAGCTAGATGAATCTGAAGTGGCAGTTACTATAACTGTAGAAAAAATTGCTGAAGAAACATTTGCTCTATCTAGCGATATAATCTCCTTTTCAAACCTTGCAGAAGGGTATAATGTTGATAGGGAAAGGCTTCCAGAGACCCTAGAGGTGATAGTTTCTGCGCCAGAAAGGATTATTGAAGTGTTAGAAGAAAGGCACTTCAACCTTACAATTGACCTTACAGGATTAGGGCCTGGGATACATACAGTTAAACCAGAGGTTAGCCTTCTTAGACCATTTTTAGATAAAATAAATAGTATAGAATTAATTCCCGAAAGTATAACAGTAAGAATAATAGAATAGTAAAGCATAATCAAAATATAGCTCAGATGGAGCTTTTACTCCACCTGAACTTTAGTTGTACATATTTCGGAGCGTGGCGACACTTATCTTTCCCTTAAGAAGAGGTAGTATTAGTTGCGTCCCTAAGATGAACTGATTTATCTTCAAATGAGGTGTAGGAATGAAGAAGGAGCTAGATGTAATACTTAGCAGTACCCATGATGCTATTTTTGCTGTTGATATAGAGGGTAGAATTACCCTCTTTAATCGTGCTGCAGAAAAAATCACAGGTCTAAAGGAAGGTGACGTGTTAGGTAAACCTGTTGAAAAGTATATTACCAGTACAAGACTTCCCTATATTTTAAAAACTGGAGAAACTGAGCTTAACAGAAAGCAAATTATAAACAACACTGAAATAATTACAAGTAGGATGCCTGTAAAGGATGAACAGGGAAGAGTAATAGGAGCCGTTGCAGTTTTTAGGGATATTAGTGAAATTATTGATTTAACCCATGAAATTTATAAGCTTAAGGAGTTTCAAAGCCTATTGGAGGCCATATTTAATTCCACCCAAGATGCAATTACTGTATGTGATGAAAAGGGAATACATGTTTTAATTAACCCTGCATATACAAGATTAACAGGGTTGGAGCAGAATGAAATTATTGGTAAGCAGGCAGCTGCAGACATTTATGAGGGTAATAGTGTACATATGCAGGTGCTAAAGACACAAAAACCCGTTAAAAGTGCTAGACTTAAGGTGGGGCCCCATGGTAAAGAGGTAGTAGCAGATGCAGCACCCATTATTGTTGATGGTGAGTTAAAGGGCAGTGTCGGCGTATTACATGATTTAACCGATATTAAAAAATTAAATAGAGAGCTAATGCAGGCAAAGCAAATAATAAGAAAGCTGGAAGCCCGATATACATTTGACGATATTATTGCATTAGATAAGGGAATGGTGGCTGCCTTAGAGAAGGCAAAGCAAGCTGCCGTAACTCCTGCCACTGTATTATTAAGGGGAGAAAGCGGAACTGGCAAAGAGCTTTTTGCCCATGCAATCCACAACCTATCCAATAGAAAATATAATCAGTTTGTAAGAGTAAACTGTGCTGCAATAAATGAAAACCTTTTAGAGAGTGAGCTTTTTGGTTATGAGGAGGGAGCATTTACTGGGGCTAGAAAAGGTGGTAAAATAGGCTTGTTTGAGGAGGCCCACGGAGGCACAATTTTTTTAGATGAAATAGGTGAAATACCAATAAGCACCCAAGCAAAGCTACTAAGAGTTTTACAGGAAAAAGAAATAGTAAGGGTAGGAGGTACAAATCCAATCCATATAGATGTTAGGGTTATTGCTGCAACAAACATTCATTTAGAAAAAGCAATAGAATTAGGGACCTTTAGAGAGGACTTGTATTATAGACTAAATGTTATTCCCATCATAATACCTCCATTACGTAAAAGAAGAAATGAAATATATCCTTTGGTTATACATATAATTGAAAACTACAATCAAGAATATGGTAGAAATGTAGAGGATATAACAAAGGATGCATTAGATAAGCTAATGGCCTATGACTGGCCTGGTAACGTAAGGGAGTTACAAAATTACGTTAGTAGAGCAATAGTTAATATGAAATATAGTGAAAATATTATTACTAAAGACCGACTTCCAAAGTTTTTTGATAATGAAAAAATAATAAAGGAAGCAGAAAAAATTAAAAGTAAACAGGTTAAAACCTTAAAAGAAGCCCTTGAAGAATATGAAGAAGAAATTATTAAAGCAAGACTAAAGGAAAATGACGGAAACAGAACCTTAACAGCTAAACAGCTTAATATATCAGTTAGAAATCTCTATTATAAAATAGAAAAATTTAAAATTCATCATGAAGCATGAAAAAAATTGCATACTACTATGCATTTTTTTTCATGCAAAATTTTGCACGATTATCAATATTGCTAAAAAACAAAAGCTATTTCAACACCTACACCCTTATGACAGAGTTGGCATGGCACTTGCTTAAATATAATAAGTAATGTATACAGTATGAATACTGTAGAAAAGACAAAAAATAGTTTTTAGTACATACTAACAATATAAAAAGGTAGGGGTGATTATATGAGAAAATATGTTTTAACAATTAATCCAGGCTCTACATCAACAAAGGTAGCATTATTCAGTGGTGAGGAAAACGTTCTACAAAAAAATTTAAGTCATTCGCCACAGGAGCTAGAAAAGTATGAAAAAATCACTGATCAATACGAGTACAGAAAAGACATTATTCTTAACTGGCTTAAGGACAATAACATTCAACTAAATCAGCTTATTTCTGTTGTTGGAAGAGGTGGATTGCTAAGACCATTGCCAGGAGGCACCTATAAGGTTAGTCAGCCTATGATTAATGACTTAAAGATAGGCTATCAGGGTGAGCATGCCTCTAATTTAGGAGGAATTATTGCTAAAGCAATTGCTGACCTTGAAGGAATTGAAGCCTTCATAGTTGATCCAGTAGCAGTTGATGAATTTGAGGACATAGCTAGAATTTCTGGATTACCAGAAATAGAAAGAAGATCCCTTGGACATGCCTTAAACATTAAAGCAGTAGGACATAGGGTAGCAGCAGGCATGAACAAGAGATTTGAGGAACTAAATCTACTTATTGCACATTTAGGTGGAGGTATTTCCGTTGCACCTATAAGAAAAGGACAAATTATTGACTACAATAACGCCAATGAAATGGGGCCATTTTCACCAGAAAGAGCGGGTGGACTACCAGTTGGCGACGTTGCAAAGCTTTGCTTCTCAGGGAAATACACAGCAGCAGAGCTTAAGAATAAAATGAGGGGAAAAGGTGGCTTAACTGCATACCTTGGAACTAATGATGCTAGAGAAGTGGAAAAAATGATAGAAGCAGGAGATGAGAAGGCTAAGCTTATATATGATGCAATGGCATATCAAATTGCCAAAGAAATAGGCGGAATGGCAACAGTTATTCAAGGAAAAATTGATGCAGTAGTCTTAACAGGTGGACTAGCCCATTCAAAATATCTTACAGATTATATAAAAGAAAGAGTCGAGTTCATAGCACCCTTTAAGGTTCACCCAGGGGAGGATGAGATGATAGCCTTAAATGAAGGTGCCATGAGGGTACTTAAGGGCTTGGAGAATCCTAAGATTTACGAAAATGAGGTGCAAATAAATGATTAAAAGCTTTGAAGATGTAATGAAAATTGCTAAAGAAAGAGGGCCAAAAACAATTTCAGTAGCATGTGCTGAAGATATTGAAGTGCTTATGGCCGTTAACGCTGCTAAAAAAGAAGGAATTGCAGATGCAATCCTAGTAGGAAACAAAGAAGAAATTGATGCAAGGGCTAAAGAAGCCAATATAGATATAAATAGCTTTCAGGTAATAGATATAAAGGATCCAGCAGAGGCTTCACTTAAAGCTGTTGAACTTGTCTCTTCAGGTAAAGCACACATGGTAATGAAGGGGATGGTGGACACATCAGTTGTTTTAAAGGCGGTATTAAATGCTGAAGTAGGATTAAGGACAGGGAATGTATTAAGTCATGTGGCTGTTTTTGATGTTCCTGACTATGATAGATTGTTTTTGGTGACAGATGCTGCAATGAATATTGCCCCAGACCTTCAAACAAAGAAGCAAATAATAGAAAATGCAGTTGAGGTTGCCTATGGCTTGGATATTGAAACACCAAAGGTTGCTGTGGTTTGTGCAAAGGAAAAGGCAAATCCTAAAATGCCCGACACAATGGATGCTCAAGCCCTAACAGAAATGAATGAGAAGGGTGAAATAAAGGGCTGTATTGTTGGTGGTCCATTTGCATTGGATAACGCAGTTTCTGTTGAGGCAGCTAAGCATAAGGGTATTAATCACCCAGTGGCAGGCTATGCAGATATTTTAATGGCACCAGATATTGAAGCTGGTAACGTCCTTTATAAATCTATGGTATTCTTTGCTAAGGCAAAAAATGCTGGGGTAATTGTAGGAGCTAAGGCACCAGTTGTATTGACATCAAGGGCAGATAGCGATGAAGCAAAACTATACTCTATTGCTTTAGGTGTGTTATGTGCAGCAAAGCTGTTTAATTAAAATTTAGTGAGGTGAATTATAATGAGTGATATATTTAGAATTTTAACCATTAACCCAGGTTCAACATCGACTAAAATCGCAATATTTGATAATGAAAAGCCAGTTTTTGAAGAGGTTTTACGTCACTCTTCAGAGGAGATAGGTAAATTTGGCAATATATTTGAACAATATGAGTTTAGAAAAAAAGTAATACTTGAAACATTAAACGAAAAAGATATAAATCTTACTAAGCTAGCAGCAGTTGTTGGTAGAGGAGGGCTACTAAAGCCAATTACAGGTGGAACCTACCTTGTTGATGAAAAAATGTTAAAGGATTTAAAGGTGGGAGTTTTAGGAGAACACGCTTCTAACCTCGGTGGGGTATTGGCCCACGAAATTGCCACTCAATTGAATATACCAGCATATATAGTTGATCCAGTTGTTGTAGATGAAATGCATAATGTTGCCCGTATTTCTGGTATGCCAGATATAGAAAGAAAGAGTATATTCCATGCATTAAATCAAAAAGCTGTTTCAAGGAGAGCTGCTAAGGAGTTAGGTAAAAAGTATGAAGAATTAAACCTAATAGTTGCCCACTTAGGTGGAGGTATTTCAGTCGGAGCCCATGAAAAGGGTAGAGTAATCGATGTAAATAACGCACTAGATGGCGAAGGACCTTTTTCACCAGAAAGATCAGGAGGTTTACCGGTTGGAGACTTAGCAAAGCTTTGCTTCTCAGGTAAATATACCCATGCTGAAATCAAGAAAAAAATAACAGGCAATGGTGGACTTGTTGCATACCTAGGATCAAATGATGGTAGAGATGTTGTAAAAATGATGGAAAATGGTGATGAAAGGGCAGAGTTAGTTTACAAAGCCATGGCTTATCAAGTATCTAAGGAGGTTGGTAGCTGTGCTGCTGTATTAAAGGGTAAGGTTGATGCAGTTATACTAACTGGTGGTATCGCCTATGATAAAATCTTTACTGGTTGGATAACGGATAGTGTAGAATTTATTTCACAGGTTCTGATATACCCAGGTGAAGATGAAATGATTGCTTTAGCAGAAGGCGGACTAAGGGTACTTCGAGGAGAAGAAGAAGCTAAAAGATATGAATAAAGGTGATAAAATGCTAAAGGATAATAGAATCCGTGTAATTATAGGTCATTATGGTAGTGGCAAGACTGAGTTTTCAATCAATTACGCAATTAAGCTTGCAAAGGAAGAAAAAAATGTTGCACTTGCAGACCTTGATGTTGTGAATCCTTACTTTCGTAGTAGAGAAAAGCATGGGTTACTGAAGGAGCATGGTGTAAAAGTAGTATCTAGTTATGTGAAGGGCTCAGGCTCAGACCTGCCAGCAGTATCGGGTGATGTATTAGGTCCACTGCAGGATAAATCCTGTAATGTGGTACTGGATGTAGGTGGAGATTCAATGGGAGCCAGAACCCTAGGTAGATATAAGGATTACTTCATTGAGGGAGAATATGACATGTTTTGTGTAGTCAATGGTAATCGTATTGAAACACAGACCTTAGAGGGTGTTATTAACCATATTACCTCAATTGAAGGAACCACAAGGGCTAGGGTTACGGGTCTTATAAATAATACCCACTTACTTAGAGCTACTACAGTAGACCAAATTTTAAAGGGTCAAGAGTTATGCAGACGGGTGAGCCAAGCCACTAAAATACCAATCAAATATACAGCCGTAGTTGAGTCATTAATTCACCAGCTTCCCGAGAATATTGAAGGAACCATAATGCCAATAAAAATGATTATGAGAGAAGCTTGGATGTAGTATACCGGAGGCATTTAGTCGATGATGGTTTTTTATATTAACTTAACACCACAAGGAGGGTTGTAAAATGCCTAAAAGAAAAGGTAAGGTAATTTTTACTGAGGATCGCTGTAAAGGATGTGAGCTTTGTACAACTGTTTGTCCTGTTGACATAGTTAAAATGAACAAAAGCAGGATCAACGTTAAGGGATATCATCCTGCCACAGTAGATGAAATGGAGAAGTGCATAGCCTGTGGAAACTGTGCAACAATTTGTCCAGATGTTGTTATCAAAATAGAAACAATAGAAGAGGAAAAATAACATAAATTGATTGGAGGGAAAAAGATGGATAAAGTATTAATGAAGGGTAACGAAGCCATTGGTGCAGCTGCCATAAAAGCAGGATGTAAGCACTTTTTTGGATACCCAATAACACCACAAAATGAGTTGCCAGAGTTCATGTCGAGGGAACTGCCTAAAATAGATGGAGTTTTTGTTCAAGCAGAATCTGAGGTAGCTGCTATAAATATGATATATGGTGCTGCAGGTACAGGAGCAAGGGTTATGACTTCATCATCCTCCCCAGGAATTGCATTAAAGCAAGAGGGTATTTCATATTTAGCTGGGGCAGAGCTTCCATGTGTTATAGTAAATATCAGTAGAGGTGGCCCAGGCTTAGGTGGAATTCAGCCTTCTCAAGCCGATTACTATCAGTCAACTAGAGGTGGAGGAAATGGAGACTATAGACACTTAGTATATGCACCAGCTACACTTCAAGAGGCAGTAGACTTAACTATTGAAGCCTTTGATATTGCAGACTATTATCGTAACCCAGTAATAGTTTTAGGAGACGGTATGATCGGTCAAATGATGGAGCCAGTTGAATTTAAAGAACCTAAAAAGAGAGACCTGCCCGATAAGGATTGGACAACAACAGGAACTAAAAGAAATAGAAAGCCAAATATCATAAATTCCTTAGCATTAGACCCAGCCGAGTTAGAAAAGCATAACATTAAATTAGATAAAAAGTACAAAACTATAGAAGAAAAAGAAGTTAGACATGAAATGTATAAAATGGATAATGCAGAGGTAGTTTTAGTAGCATATGGTACAACCTCAAGAATAGTAAAAAATGCAATAGATGCTTTAGAAGAGGAAGGAATTAGTGTAGGTTTAATTAGACCAATTACATTATGGCCATTCCCTTATAAAGCCTTCGCAGAAATACCAAATACCTGTAAAGCCCTGTTGAGTGTAGAAATGAGTATGGGACAAATGATAGATGATGTAAAAATTGCAAATGAAGGTAAGCTTCCTGTTCACTTCTATGGAAGATCAGGCGGAATGATTCCAACACCAGAAGCGATTATGGAAAAAGTCAAGGAAATTTGGGGGGGTGCAAAATAATGGCTGTAGTTTTCGACAGAACACAAGGTTTAGCTGAGAAGCAATTCCACTATTGTCCAGGATGTACCCATGGTATTATCCATAGACTTGTGGGTGAAGTTTTAGAAGAATTAGGGGTTTTAGGGGATGCTATTGGAGTAGCCCCAGTAGGATGTTCAGTTTTAGCATATGACTACTTCAACTGCGATATGCATGAAGCTGCCCACGGTAGAGCGCCAGCTGTTGCTACAGGAATAAAAAGAGTATTACCAGAGGGAGTTGTATTCACCTATCAAGGAGACGGAGACCTTGCTTCAATAGGTACAGCAGAAATTATTCATGCAGCCCACAGAGGTGAAAAGATAACAACTATATTTGTAAACAATGCAATTTATGGTATGACAGGTGGTCAAATGGCACCAACAACCCTAATAGGTCAAAAGGCAACAACAGCTCCATACGGGAGAGATGCTGTTGATACGGGTATGCCCTTAAGAATGTCAGAAATGCTAGCTACAATAGATGGAGCTGTATTTGTAGAAAGAACAACAGTTCATAATGTTGCCGGCATCAGAAAGACTAAAAAAGCAATCAAAAAAGCCTTTGAAGTTCAGCTTGCTGGCTTAGGCTTTGGTATAGTAGAAATACTTTCAACATGCCCAACCAACTGGGGAATTACACCTGTTGAATCATTAAAATGGCTAGAAGAGAATATGATTCCCTACTATCCATTAGGAAACTTCCGTACACCAGAGGAGGGTAAATAATATGGCTACAGAAAAAATCATTATGGCAGGCTTTGGAGGACAAGGGGTTATGTCCATGGGGCAGCTACTAACATATGCAGGTATGATAGAGAATAAGCAAGTATCATGGCTACCATCCTATGGTCCTGAAATGCGTGGAGGTACAGCAAACTGTGCAGTAATAGTATCAGATAGTCCAGTTGGCTCTCCAATAATAACAGGTGATGCTACAGCAGCTATTGTTATGAATTTACCTTCACTAATCAAATTTGAAGAAAACCTTAAGCCAGAGGGAAAGCTAGTAATTAATAGCTCATTAATAGAAAAAAAGGCAGAAAGAAAAGATATAAATGCATATTATGTCCCAGCCAATGAAATAGCCAATGAATTAGGTAATAGCAAGGTTGCCAATATGGTTATGCTTGGGGCCTACCTAGAATTAACTAAGATAGTACCAATAGAAACAGTTATCGATGCTTTAAAAAAGGTGTTTGGTCCAAGTAAACAGGATCTTGTACCTCTAAACAAAGAAGCATTAGAGCGTGGAGCTAATTGCGTAAAATAGACTAAATAAAAACTCTTCTGTAAAAGCAGGAGAGTTTTTTACTCATTTAAAACAAACTATACAAATATTACTCAATAGTATTATTAGAGTAGCTCCCATTATAGCTTATAATCATATAATACATTAAATATGGGTAATAATATTATAATTTCATAATTAGCAAGAAATTGAGTTTATAACGTTGTTATGATAAAATAATAAAGATAGGCTATAGGAAGGGAGCATTTTTAAATGGGTAAATTGTTTGGTACAGATGGTGTTAGGGGGATAGCTAATAAAGATTTAACACCAGAATTAGCTTATAAATTAGCAAGAGTTGGTGGATTTCTATTACTAAGTAATAAAGAAAAGGGAAAAGTTGTTATTGGTAAGGATACGAGAATATCAGGTGACCTATTGGAAACAGCAATGATATCAGGGTTCTTATCTATGGGGATTGATGTCATTAGTCTTGGAGTAATACCAACCCCAGCAGTAGCTTATTTAACTAGATACTTAAATGCCGATTGTGGTGTTGTTATATCAGCCTCCCATAACCCCGCAGAATACAACGGCATAAAGTTTTTCGATCATAGAGGATTTAAGCTTCCAGATGATGTGGAGAGTGAAATAGAAGATTACATCTTGAATGATAAAGAGGTTCCCTATCGTGCATTAAAGGAAAAGGTAGGTAACTTGTCATATTTGACGGATGCAGCAGATAAATATATAAATTACTTAAAAACAACTATTAAACATAGCTTTACTGGCTTGAAAATAGCTTTAGATGTAGGCAATGGGGCAGCCTACCATGTAGCACCAAAGCTGTTTAAAGAGCTTGGAGCAGAGGTATTTGTGGCAAATGATTCTCCAAATGGATTAAATATTAACCTAGGCTGTGGCTCCACCCACCCAGAGGTACTTCAACGATTAGTAGTGGAAGTCTCGGCAGATATGGGAATAACCTTTGATGGCGATGCAGACCGAGCAATAGCAGTAGATGAAAAGTGTCAAATTCTTGATGGCGATCATATAATGGCTATATGCGGTACTAGACTTAAGAAGCATAAGGCTCTAAAAAAAGACACAATTGTTGCAACCGTAATGAGTAATATAGGCTTAGACATTGCAATGAAGGAAAAGGGCTTATCTGTTACAAAAACTAAGGTTGGAGATAGATACGTATTAGAGGAAATGATAAAGGATGGACTTAGCCTTGGGGGTGAGCAATCAGGACATATTATTTTTTTAGAGCATAATACAACTGGGGATGGATTATTGACAGCCTTACAATTAATTGATACTATAGTAGAAGAAGGAAAACCATTTTCTGACTTAGCTGGAATAATGACATCCTATCCACAGGTATTAGTTAATGCCAAGGTTAATAAAGATAAAAAAGAAGCATATTTAAATGATGAGGTAATTGCTTCTGAAATCAACAGAATTGAAGAGCTTATGCAGGGTCAGGGAAGGGTTTTAATTAGACCCTCAGGTACAGAACCCCTTGTAAGGGTTATGTTAGAAGGACAAAACCAAGAGGAACTAAGTACACTTGCTACAAACCTTGCTAAAATGATAGAATCAAGGCTGGGTCAATAATAAAAAAATATATTGGGGTTGATTGGTGAAGATTAACCCCATCAAATATCTTAAGGAGGGATGCCCATGAAGGACTATTCAACTTAATAATGTGAAGCGCCAGAGCTTATGATAAAATGTTATCTAAGCTGACGAGGACAGGGTTAATCGAGATTTTCGGCGGGTGCCCTGCGGTGAATCGCCACCGTTAGAAGTCTACAAAACCATTGAGTGATTGATGGGACAAAAAGGCTTTAGCTGATAGGTCTGTGATTTGCTATGGGCAAAATTCAGAGGCTTTTTTGTATTGGCATTTTTATTTGATGTATCAATTGAAAAAATGGCTTAAAGAGTTTTAGGAAGAAGGAGTTATGAGTAGGAGTTTTGCAGAAACTAATAATATAAAAATTATCCGGAAGGAGAATAAATATGTGCGGAATAGTAGGATATATAGGTGATAAAGAGGTAACCTCAGTATTAATCGAAGGGTTATCAAGATTAGAGTATAGAGGATATGATTCAGCAGGTATAGCAGTTTATGACAATAATGACCTTCATGTAAGAAAATTTAAGGGTAGACTTAATGTTTTAGCAGACCACCTAAAAGAGGAAACCTTAACAGGCGTAGTAGGAATAGGGCATACAAGATGGGCAACCCACGGAGAACCCTCCGACAGAAATGCACACCCCCACACAAATGTAGCCGGCAATATTGCAGTAATCCATAATGGAATTATTGAGAACTATATGAAGATTAAAGAATGGCTAGTGGAGGAAAAAGGAATAGAATTTAAGTCCGACACTGACACAGAGGTAATTGCCCATTTAATCGACTGTTATTATGAAGGCGACCTATTAGAAGCAGTGTACAAGGCCATAAGAAGAATGGAGGGAGCCTACGCAATAGGTGTAATCTGCAAAGAAGAGCCAGACAAAATAGTTGCTGTTAGAAAAGACAGTCCACTTATTGTAGGTCTTGGAGAAGGAGAAAACTTCATTGCATCAGACATTCCAGCATTATTAAAGTACACACGAAAAATGCACCTGATTGAAAACGATGAAGTAGTTTTATTAACAAAAAAAGAAGTTAAAATCTTTAATGATTTAGGTCAACAAATGGATAGAGAAGTGTTTAATGTAACATGGGATGCCGAGGCAGCAGAGAAGGAAGGCTATGAGCATTTCATGATTAAAGAAATCCATGAACAGCCAAAGGGAGTTTCAGAAACCCTGTTGAGAAGGCTAGATAAAGAAGAAAAGGTAACACTTGATGGAATTAAACTAACTAAGGAAGACTTGGATAATATAAATAAGGTATACATTGTGGCATGCGGTACAGCCTACCATGCAGGATTAGTTGGAAGATATGCAATAGAGAAGTTTGCAAAAATCCCTGTAGAGGTTGATGTGGCATCTGAATTTAGATATAGAGACCCCTTTGTGGATGATAAAACCCTGTTTATTGCCATAAGCCAATCGGGAGAAACCTTAGATACCCTTGCAGCATTAAGAGAAGCTAAAAGAAAGGGAGCAAGAGTGCTTTCGGTTGTAAATGTAGTTGGAAGCTCAGTTGCTCGTGAGTCAGACGATGTGTTTTATACCTGGGCGGGTCCAGAAATTGCAGTTGCATCAACTAAGGCCTACACAACTCAATTGGTTGCAATGTATTTAGTTGCCCTTCATATGGCATCTGTAAAGGGTACTATAACAGAAGAACAATACAAAGAAAAAGTCAACGAGCTAAAGACAATGCCAGATAAAATACAAAAAATATTAGATAATCAAACTAAAATTCAACATCTTGCCGATGGACAATTCAATAACGAAAAAGTTTTCTTTATGGGAAGAGGCTTAGACGTTCACGTAGCCCATGAGGGTTCACTAAAACTTAAGGAAATTTCTTACATTAACTCCTTTGCCATAGCAGCAGGCGAGTTAAAGCATGGTACTATTGCTTTGATAGAAGATGGCACATTGGTTGTAGCACTGGCAACACAAGATCACTTATACGACAAAATGCTTTCTAACATACAAGAGGTAAGGGCTAGGGGAGCCTTTGTTGTTGGAGTAGCAAAGGAAGGAAATAAAGAAATAGAAAAAACAGCAGATGTAGTCTTATATATACCAGATACATTAGACCAATTAACACCAATATTAAGTGTTATTCCATTACAGCTTTTATCCTACTATATTGCTGTAGCAAGGGGCTGTGATGTAGATAAACCAAAAAATTTAGCGAAATCGGTTACTGTCGAATAAAGTATTTCCGAGGAAATACAGGTTGTTGTCGGTTCTCAAAAATATTGAGAAATTTCTCGAAAAGATTGAGAAAAGATAAAAAATACAAATTTGAATGAAAATAAAAGGAGAATAGCGCATACAAGCTATTCTCCTATTTCGATATTTTGGAGGTGAAAAAATGAAGTAAAAAATATGACATTCAATAAGTATAATCCAAAACATATCTTTTTTTTATAAATTAGTTTCTGATAATATAGAAAAAACTGAATCCAGAGTCTTGAGGAATTTTATGAAATTCCTCGACGGTGATGAAAATATAAATAATTTACAGGTAGAGTTACTAAAGAACTTTGGTGGAGTAATTAGAAATAATCATATAGAAATGATAGATAATTTTAACTTTAAGTATTATAAATCTATGCAGGTAATGATTTGAGTTCCACAAATAACAAGGACATGGCTACTGGCATGGATTTTGCTGTACTGTTTGCGAGCTATGTTGTACAATTCTTTTATACCAACACTAAAGGAAATAGGCATAGGGCGAAATATTTAAACTAAATAACCTTAACTATATTTGAAAAGGGAGGATTATTTTGGTAGAACTAAGAACGATTAACGAACATAATTATGAAGAGTGCCTGAATTTGAGTGCATCTGTTGCCAATGCAGACTTTGTAGACCCTGTCGCATGGTCTTTGGCCGAGGCGTGGGTGTTTTATAATGATTCGCGCCCCTTTGCAATTTATGCCGATGATATGATGGTGGGCTACGTTTTAATGTATATTGGCGAAGAGAACCATCAAATCATAAATTTTATGATAGATAGCCGTTTTCAGAAAAGAGGCTATGGAGTGGTAGCAGCTAGGCTTTGTGTTGATTATTTATGTAAAGAATGCAAAGCAAATAAAATTTCTTTACCAGTTAAGCCAGAAAATATAGCGGCACAAAGGTTATGGAGTAGAGTAGGGTTTGAAATAACAGACGATCTGGAGGACGGTTATCTTTTTATGCGGTTATACATACCAAAATATTAAGTTTGTAGCTAAACGACATTCCTAATAAGCGTAACATAGTTGAAGGATTGTTTTGTCTAGAGAAACTCATTAAGATATTAATGGAGTTATAACGTTACATAAGACCAAAATTAAACACTATCTTATAATCTATTTTGCCCACTCAATGCATATGGAGAATGAGGTGGTAATAGAAGTTTCTCCATCACTCATTACAGTATGGAAATATGAAGTGGCAAAGCCCTTCAGAGATTATTTATACATAAATTTTAAGTTATAAGAAGTAAGCAGATTTATTGAAAGAATGTGACTAAGATGTTAGAATAGAAAAGATGCTAATGTTGAAAGGAAAAGAAAATGAGTAAAAAGCAAAAAGGCGATTTATATTTATTTGTTAGCTATGCCCCTGGTGTAGGTAAAACCTATCATATGGTTAAGTTTGCACAGCAAAGGGAGATAAAAGGTGACAAGGTTTGCTACGCCCATATATATGATGGGCATAGAGATGATATTAATGGAAAATGTAAATACTCAATAAAAGAGATTTTACATGAAAATCCTGATTTGGTTGTATTAGATGAGCTAGTTATGAGGGGCAGGAATGTGGATGATAGCTCTAAGGGGGTTAGAGATGATGCTGAAGCACTCTTAGAAATGGGGATTGATGTTTGCTCAACTGTAAATCTTCTGCATTTTTCATATGTAAACAAGGCCTGTAAAGATAAAACAGGATTTCAAGTAAAAGAACCATTATCTAATGATTTACTTATAAAGTCAAAGGAAATAGTTTATATTGACTGTTATCCAGAGATACTGGAGGATGGTTACATAAATAATGTACTTTTTACAAAGATAAAGAAAAGTCCCAAAACTGATAATATTTTTAATTTAGAAAATCTAAAATTGTTTCGTTTAGAATCAATTAATCTATTAAAAAAGTTCGATAATGTAACATGGAAAATTAGAAGGCTAAAATATGAAAGCCCGAAAGGAAAGAAAGATGAAGAGTCCACTTAAGAAAAAGCTCACAGAAAAAGAGTACAGTGCCTTAGTTGAAATGACTACATTAACATTACCAGAGTTTTTAGGCTATGCATTGGAAAAATACCCCCATATTGAAGGGCAAGAGTTCTATGAATTCTATCTTAAGCAACGAGCCCTAAGGCTTGGTAGACCTCTTTCGCTTCATTGTGAATTAACCCCTTTATGCAATCTAAGCTGTAAAATGTGTTATGTGCAATTAGATGAATCAAACGCAGGTTTACATTCTATACTTACTACATCCCAATGGATGGAAATATTTCGACAGGCTATAGAAAATGATGTTTACCAAGTAACTCTATCTGGTGGAGAGGCAATGTTACACCCAGGTTTTTGGGAGATATATGATTACTTATACTCTATGGGTATTCGTATAACCATATTTACAAATGGACTTTCTATTACTAATAGGGCAATTGAGCATCTCAGAAAAAAGCCCCCTCAAAGCATACAGATCTCATTATATGGAACCAGTGATGATGTTTATGAAAAAGTCACTGGAAAACGTGTATTCTCACAGATAGAAAAGGTCTTTCTTCAGTTGCAAGAGGCAAATATTCCCTTTAAAATTGCTGTTTCACCAAATCGTTATTTATATAATGATATGGAGAACATACTGCAATACTTGTATAATAAAGGATATTCCTTTCAAGTCAATAGAAACTTACTGCCTCCAAGGGAAGAGACAGGACGTAATCTAAAGGATATTGCTCTAACTACTAATGAGTATGTAGATATTTGGACTTTATACAAAAAAACAACTAATATGCACCCCTTTAGTGAAGAAATAAGAGACAACCAAGATGGTATTTCTTGTTCAGCAGGTATGGCTACATGTCATATTAACTACAAAGGAGAAATGAACGGATGC
>NZ_WBZC01000059.1 GCF_009017275.1 Alkaliphilus pronyensis
AGGCTGTAGCCAATAACGCATCTACACCAAATGAACCATTATGTAGTGAAGCAAATGCAAACATAGCTATAAAGGGAACCATGTATGAGGATGACCATACAGGAATCAGGTAATAGGCTTAACTAGTGTCGGGAGGACGGGGTTATTGACAACTTGAGATAAAAAGTTACCAATAACCCCGTCCCCCGACACACTTTTGTATAAGAACCTATTTACTTATACATATTAATTCAATGTGTTTGTATTGTTATAATCTTGTATCAGTTCATTTGGTAGCACTATCCATCAAGAAGTGTGGGGCTTCATCCACCGTTTGAAGTTACAATGTAAACTATTTATCTTAGGCATAGTCACTTTCCTTAACTGTTAACTCCCTAACACTATTATGGAACATTCGTTCCTATTAGTCAATATAACAACACTAATGCTTAACAGAGCCTTTTATTTTAATTTTGTTTTTTGTTCTTTCATTATTTGTTCTTTCATTACTCATTACTCATTGATTTTTTCCATTCAACATTCAACATCTTCATTGATTTATCTTTCCAACTTTACACTATTAACTTTTAATTATGTATTCTTGTTTTCCATTTTCAATTTTCAATTTTCAATTATGTTTTCTTGTTCTTATCTCTTATCTCTTAATTTTTCATTTTTCATTTTTAATTTTTAACTTCTTTTCTAGTTTTCAATTTTCAATTTTCAATTATGTCTTGTTATTTTTAATTCTTAACTCTTAACTCTTAATTAAGGTTTGTAACTTTTATCTTTTAATTTTTTATTTTTGATCCTGTTTTATGGTTTTGATTCTTTACTTACCTATTACCTATTACCTATTCCTTATTACTTGCTATTGTAGTTTTCAATCTTCAATTATGTCTTCTTGTTTGTATCTCTTAATCCTTAACTCTTAACTCTTAACTCTTAACTCTTAATTCTTAACTCTTAACTCTTAATTTTTAGATTTATCTCTTATCTCTGCTCTTTATCATTCATTTCTACAAAAAACCTTTATTAATGCTTTTATCATAGGATATAATTAGTAATAAGACAATCTTTTGAGGGGGTGTATCATGGAAAATATTTCAGCAAGAAAGTTGTATCATGAGGTATGTCAATTATTACTAAGCCCTGACTTTTTAAACAATCTACAGCTAGATATGACTATTGTAAAGAAAGAGATTGAGGCTCCTTATTTTATAGAAAAGCTAACCCATATAGCAGATGAGAATGATTACAGTAGTATTGCTGTTTATAACTTAGTTGAAAACCTGCTTAATATATGTTGGGGTAAAGAAAAGCCTGATAATCCATTATTCTATATTTATCAGTTTTCCTTAAGTTTTTCCTTTCCTGGATCAGTGGAAATAGACCTACATAAAAAGTGGGATTCTTCATGTTATTTATATTTAAGGGTTCTTAGATTAATTTGTAATATTGAAAGGCAAACTAATGGAGCAAGCTTTCAAAGCTTGTATCCTCTTCAGTTTCTAACACCTGATGAAATGGAGGACTACAGGGTTTCTCAAGAATATAGAGGCTTTGTTAATTTTTTTAAGAGTGAGTACATATATGAAATGATGAAGCTTAATCAAGAGGTTATAGGTCATAACACCCTAGACCATATTTGCGGTGTTCATCATCTTGCTCTTTTTATTGGTAAGCAATTATTCAATACAGGTATACCTATAGATTTAGGCAGAGTATCTGGTGCTGCAGCGGGACATGATTTAGGGAAGTTTGGCTGTAAAAGCTGGGAGGCTAAAAGGGTAGCCTATCTACATTATTATTATACAGACCTATGGTTTAAAAATCATGGAATAACCTACATTGGTCATATTGCTCTAAACCATTCAGTTTGGGACTTAGAGCTGGAGAACCTATCTATAGAATCGTTAATTCTTATTTATTCAGATTTTCGTGTAAAAAATGTAAAGGTTAATAATCACTTTCAAATGGATATATTTAGTTTAAAGGATTCATTTAAGGTGATTTTAGGTAAGCTAGATAATGTAGATACTACAAAGGAAAGACGCTATACCCGTGTATACAACAAGTTAAAGGATTTTGAGGATTACTTAGTGGATCTTGGTATAACTATTGATATCAAAAATAAAAGTATGGAAAGAACTAAGGAACATAAAAAATATTATTCTCTAATGGGTGGGGATTTAATTACTAAGCATTTAAAATATCTTGCAATACAACATAATGTAAACCTAATGCATAAGCTACGAGATGAATCCTCATTAAATGAGATATTGGAGTTAGCAAGAAGCGAAAAAAATCCCAAAGCACTACGGGAGTATCTCGATGTTTTCTATGAGTATTCTACATATCTTACTCAAAAGCAAAAAATTATTACTCTAAGATTTTTATTTGAACAGTTAATACATCCTGAAGAAGATATCCGCAGACAGTGTGCTGAGATAATGGGTATACTTATTAGTATGTTTGATGAGGATTATAGAAAGGAAGTTCCCGAAGGAGTAGTATTAGCACCAGCAGAAATAACAAGCTGTGATCTATTTGATGACTACCTACAGCAGATGATTTATCCAGATCATAAAATGATTCCCCTACATAGAAACTGGGTAGGCTACAATATGCAAATATTAATAGCTTCATTATTTAAGAGTTGTCAGAGAGCCCAGGTTTATGGTTATAGGAAGGTTATACTTAAGTATTACAAAAAGAAATCTTTTTATGATGAAATAAACGTTTATTTATTGGAGTCTATAAAGCATATTCCTGTTGATAATAGTATTCATGATCCTTCTTTAGAGGTTTTATTCTCTTATATTGAGGATGGTTTAAAATGTAAAGACAGTGACATCAGAATTTCAGCTCTTGAAACAATATACCACATATTTAAGTCAATAGAATTAAATAAAACCATATTAAATAGACTTAAAAACTATTTAGAAATGGATAATCAAAATACAATACTGGCAGAAAACTATCTGAAGTTGAAGTTAGCTGAATTACTAGGTTTTGAGGATAAAATGCTTTACCAATACCGTCAGCTTATGGAGTCTAGCATTGAGAATATTTCAGACATATTCTTGAGTAATTTAAAAACAGCAACCAATTGGGTAACAAAAAAGGTACAGGTTGAAATGCTTTTAGAATATTTTTTAAACTATTCTAAGGTGGATGGACTTTATACTACAATGCATTTCTGTAATCTTCTAAAGGTTAGTGCTGTAGAGGCTGTTAGAAATCGTGCTGGAAACGCTTTAGTGGATATTTTTCCACATTTACCAATAGAGCAGAGGAATGATATAGCAATCGAGCTTCTTAGAGCTTTAGAAATTGAAGGCTATCAATTCACAAAATATATACCTGGTTATCTAGGACAAATACTTATATATTTGCAGCCCTATGAGCTAGACGAAATATTAGAGGATTTAATTGATAAAATTAAGCAATCCAATACTCAAATAAACTCACTTCTTTTAAGAACAGTTGGAATACTTATATCAAACTACTGGAAGTACCACGAAAGCTTTGTTAAAGATGAAAATCAGTTTAACAGTAGACTGAGGAAAATGCTTGGAATATTGTTAAATGGTTTGGTTCACGATGATTTACAGATAAAGCAAATTTCATTTAGTGTAATCGGTAAAGAAATATTTGCCTCTAAAACAATTTCTTTAGAGGAAAAGCATCATATATTCCAGTTAATTAGTAAAAAAGTTCTCACATTATTAACTGATATTAAAGAAAATGAACTGCTGTTTTTAACTAACTCAGCAGGTCTAAATAATATTTACCGTTTTATATCTGAATACATTTTTCTTGAAGGAGCTATTGAAATTCAAAGCCCTAAAAAAATTGCTTTCTTTCCAGGTACCTTCGATCCGTTTACATTAGGTCATAAAGAGATTACTAAGGCCATAAGAGATTACGGCTTTGAGGTTTATCTTGCAGTAGATGAGTTTTCATGGTCCAAAAGAACACAGCCTAACTTAATAAGGAAAAAGATTATTCACATGTCCATTGCCGATGAAATGGATATATATCTATATCCAGAGGATTTTCCTACTAATATTGCTAATCCATGTGACTTAAAAAGATTACAGGACAATTTTCCTTCTGCAAAGGTCTATATAGTTGCAGGAAGCGATGTGCTAATAAATGCATCGGCCTATAAGGAAACACCTAAAAAAACCTCAATACATAGCTTTTCCCATATAGTATTTGAAAGAAGAGCCAATAATGATTATCAAGATGTAAATGATACAATGCTGGTTAAAGCTATTAACAATATTCATGCCCCAGTTATTAGATTAAATCTGCCACCACAATATGAAGATATAAGCTCATCACAGATTAGAAGTAATATCGATGAAAATAGGGACATATCAAAACTAATTGATCCACTTGCTCAGCGGTTTATATATGAAAATAGTCTGTATCGTAGGGAGCCTCAATACAAATCCTTACTTCAAACCGTTTCAATATCAATAGATATAATTGAAGAATATAACCATGAGCTAATATCATTAATAACAAAAATATTTCATGATGGTAATTCTAATCACCATGAAAATATAAGAACTGTTTTTAGTAAGCCCTATGGAGGTATTATCCTAATAAGGGATACAAATGACCCCCATAAGATATTGGCCTATTCTGCTATTCATTGGGTACCCTCAGATTCACTTTACAATGAGTTTAAAAATAGCGGTATAACAGAATACATAAGAAGGCACTCCTGTGGAAGAGTAATATTAATTGATGGAATATATGCATTGAATGATCCTAACCGAGACTTATATCAAATTATATTAACCGAGACAATTACCCATTGCTTAAAGAAGGATTATAGCTACTGTATTTATCAAAATACTATAGACTATAGACATAACCCAAAGCTACATGAGATAGTTGAGCTTCATGGCTTTATAAGAGTTCCATGCAATGATGATAAAAACCCAATTATGGCAGTTGATATGTCTAATCCATGTACACTAAGCCTAGATTTGGAAACCATTATTAAGGAGCCCTTTAAAAGTAATGCTAATATTATTGATTGCATAAAGGACACAAGAAAAGCTCTTCAAAAATCATTAACAGACTTGTACCCTGGTAATTTAGTTTTGTCCTTCGATAGAAACATAATTGATGAAACCCTAGTTAGAAAAATTTGCTTTGAGAATAATGTTTTACCTGTTCAAAGTAAGCCTAGACAGTTGGGAGAACTAATGTGTGTACCCTTTGGTAATATACTTAACCGTATGATTGTACCAAACACCATTACTAAATCCCTCCATACTGAAAAAATGTTTGCACCAGATGTGAAGGGCTTTACCATTGCAGCATATCCATATTACCTAGACCTTAAAAATCAAATTAAGATGATACGTTCCTTCAATAGACCTGTTCTGTTAATAGATGACATATTAAACAAAGGGTATCGTATTAGGGCTCTTGACCCATTATTGAAGTCAGAGAACATTAATGTTAGGAAAATTATTGTTGGTATACTTTCAGGTAGGGGTAAGGAGCTAATGGAGATTCAAAACAGAGATGTCGATTGTGCTTACTTCATTCCAAAGCTTAGGCTATGGTTTAATGAAAACCTATTGTACCCCTTTATTGGAGGAGACACCCTTTGGCGTGGAGTATATCCCGAGAAGGGCTTGCTATCTTCAATAAACCTATTATTCCCTTATACATCACCTTCATTTATTCAGGGAGTAACCAATGAAGCTATATATAATATTTCTGAAGTATCAATAACAAACTCAATTAAAATACTTGAGGCTTTGGAGGTTGAGTACCAAAGGGTAAATGAGCGTAAGCTCACACTTTCTCTACTAGGGGAAGTAATTCTGTACCCCCGTTGTCCTGACCAGGGAGAGAATATGTATTACGATTTAAACTTAAATCCCTCCAGTTATCTTAAGAATGACCTTGAGTTATTGAGAAGACTAAAGCCAAGTATTATTTCTAGCCATACAGGAGGGATAGAAAATGTATTTTTATCAACACAAAGGTAAAATAATGTTCTCAGTTAAGGAGTTTCCCTTTTTAACTAAAATAGACGAAGAGACAGCCAAAAACACCAATGAACAGTTATATTACTTGAAGGAGCTTAATCCCCTTTTATCAAGGAAAGGCTACAGGGTTACATACCCTAATCAGCTGTTTCAAAAGGAGGAGGGATTAAATATTCTTCTAAAGGATACTTGTGATGAAAAAGTCCCCCACTGGCTCTTCTCCAAAGTTGAAGCTAGAGACGTGGTTTCATTGAATATTAGCTACCATGATTGGGAGGAGCAATTGAACTATAAAGGACCTTCTAAATGGAAAGTAAACATAGCTGGCTTAGGAGATGTTGGCAGTACTTTGCTTATAGGTTTAAGGCTGCTTGGTGGCGATTATATTGATGAAATTGGGATTTACGACAGAGACATAAACAAGCTAAATCGCTGGGAAAAAGAGATAAACCAAATACATGAGTTTGGAGCTGATAAAAAACAACCAATTGTTACAGCCATACCCCTTAATGAGGTTTTTGACTGCCACTTGTTTGTATTCTGTATTGCTGCAAGGGTGCCTGCAATAGGCGAAGAGGATGTTGATGTTAGGATGGTTCAGTTTAATCAAAACTCTGAAATACTATCTACCTATGGTCAGCTTGCAAGGGAAAAGGGCTTTAAGGGAATATTTGCAGTTGTTTCTGACCCTGTAGATTTACTATGTAAGTCACTCTTAGAGTCCAGTAATACCACAGCTACTGGTAAAAGGGATTTTAAAGGATTAGCTCCAGACCAAATTAGGGGTTATGGATTAGGAGTTATGAATGCTAGAGCATTGTATTATTCTAAAGAGCTACAAAGGGCTAAGCACTATGAATTGGAGGGTAGAGCCTTCGGCCCCCATGGTGATGGATTAGTAATTGCAGATAGTATAAGCAATTATAATGATGAAATATCTTTATTGCTAACTGAAAAAGCGAAAACAGCAAATTTAAGGGTTAGAGAAACTGGCTTTAAGCCCTATGTTGCCCCTGCCCTTTCCTCTGGTGCCCTATCCCTTTTAGCTACAATAGGTGGTGAATGGCATTATAGTGCTACCTACATGGGTGGTGTGTATATGGGGGCATTGAATAGATTAAAGTCGGGATTTACAGAGGTTGAAGCCTACAACTTGCCTAAGGCTTTAATGACAAGATTAACTGAAACCTATAAGCAATTGGAGCGAATAATATGATTTATGTAATTAAACCAGGTATAATATCATCTCAACTGGAGGCTATGGTTGAAGCAGCTATAGGGAAATCGGAGTATTTTCTAATAGAAAACAAGCATCAGCTATGTAATCTTAAAAATAAGAAAATATTATTTGCTATAGAGGTTAATTCAATCGGGATAAGCATACCTCTATTGGAGATATTGTCTTATTTATCTGTTAAAAATCATATGCCACTACAGGGGTCAAGTGCTGTCATGTTAGTTCACAGCAATAATCAATTATACACAAAAAGTATGGCTGCCCACATTGCTTTTATAGTTAATCAAATGGGCTGCAGCTTTATAGGACAGCCCCTAGTGGAAGCAACTGGTGATTTAAGTAATTTTACAACATGGCAAAAGGTTATGGATTTATCATTAGTAGATATATCACTGGAGCTTTCAAGCCAGCTGGGGGAGCGTTTAAGGAATGAGGTTGTTAGAAAAACACAAACCCCCAAAATTCTAGCTTTACATTCCAGCTTTCGTGCCACATCCAACACATTGAGTTTATGGGGTATGATTAAGGAGCATATTCATGATTGCAGTATTGATGAGCTTCATATTGAAAATGGTTCGGTTTATGATTGCTATGGCTGCTCCTATAAAACCTGCTTATCCTTTGGTGAGCAAAATAGCTGTTATTATGGTGGTGTTATGACTAAATCTGTTCTGCCTGCTATAGAGGAGTCCGATGCCATAGTGTGGATATGCCCAAACTATAACGATTCAATATCCTCTAACCTTATGGCTGTTATAAATAGATTAACTACTTTGTATAGAAGAATTAGTTTTAACAATAAAATGGTTTTTTCTGTAATTGTTTCAGGTAATTCTGGTAGTGACTCAATAGCTAAGCAACTGATAGATGCTTTAAATTTCAATAAAGGCTTTTATCTACCACCTAATTTTTCTATAATGGAAATTGCCAATGACCTGGGTGCCATTTGGAGGGTTGAGAATATTGAAGAAAAGGCAAAGGCTTTTGCTGAACACATGTTAACACAAATTAAATGAAAAACATAAAACTAGAAAAGTGGAGCTTTTCTAGTTTCTATTTTTTATTTAAGGGTTTATATTTTTTAACCACAGCCTCCGCCACCTTAATTCCATCTACTGCTGCTGAAATTATTCCGCCAGCATATCCTGCACCTTCTCCTGTAGGATAAAGTCCTTTAATATTACCTTCATAGTTTTTATCCCTAACAATTCTTACTGGTGAGGAGCTTCTGGTTTCTACTGCTGTCATTATAGCATCATGTAAAGCAAATCCTTTAAGCTTATTATCTAATCCTAAAATTGCCTCCTTCATAGCTGTGATAATATAATCAGGAAGACATTCTCTTAAATCAGTTGGTGTAACACCAGGTCTATAGGAAGCCTTTACATCACCCAATTCTTTAGTTGGTGTATCCTTCAAGAAATCACCAACTAATTGTACTGGTGCATTATAATTTCTGCCCCCTAAAACAAATGCCTTCTCCTCTAGGCTTTGCTGTAGATAAACCCCTGCTAAAGGATGGGTATCATTAAAATCTTCAGGGTTAACACCAACAAGTAAAGCACTATTGGCATTTTCCTTATCTCTTGAATAGTAACTCATACCGTTTGTCACCAGTTTTCCCTCTTCTGAAGCAGCCGCCACAACCTCTCCTCCTGGACACATACAGAAGGTGTAGGCAGTTCTTCCATTTTCACAATGATAGGAAAGCTTATAGTCTGCCGCCCCCAGCTTTGGATGTGTTGCAAATGCACCATACTGACTTTTATTTATCAGTCCTTGTGGATGCTCTATTCTTACACCTACAGAAAATGGCTTCTGGTGTATCTCTACTCCATTATCATTTAACATATGAAAGGTATCCCTTGCACTGTGGCCTACTGCAAGAATTACTAGGTCAGTATTTACTTTTATATTATCATTAACTAAAACACCTGCTAGCTTACCGTTATCTATTATTAAATCTGTAACTCTACTGTTGAAATGAACCTCTCCACCTAAGGCAGTTATTTTTTCCCTAATATTTTTAACTATCTCTCTAAGCTTATCTGTGCCAACATGGGGCTTGTAATTATATAATATTTCTTCTGGAGCTCCTGCAGAAATTAGCTCCCATAATACCTTTCTACACCTCAAGTCCTTAATTTGAGTAGTTAGCTTCCCATCAGAGAAGGTTCCTGCACCACCCTCTCCAAATTGAACATTTGACTCTGGATTTAGCTTGCCATTTCCCCAAAATCCATTAACATCCTTACTTCTTTCGTCTACCTTCTTGCCCCTTTCAAACATAATTGGAGCAAAGCCCATTTCTGCTAGTATTAGTGCTGCAAACAATCCCGCTGGTCCTGTTCCAATAACTACGGGGGGTTCCTTAAGCAATTGACTTCCAATTTGAACAGATTCATATTCCATATTGGGTGTTATAGCTACATTATTTCCCTTGTATCTTTCAAGAAAGGCTTTTTCGTCTTTAAGCTTAACATCAACTATATACACAAAGTATATTTTATCCTTTTTTCTTGCATCTATAGATTTTTTATAGATAAAATATTCAATTAAGTCCTTATCTTTAATCCTCAGTTTTTTTAATATTTCATGCTTTAGCTTGTCTTCATCTGCATCAATAGATATCTTAATTTCTGACACTCTTATCATGCTTATTCTCCATTCTAATCAAAATTCAATGCTGCAGCTTCACCAGCTATAAACCCAGAGGACCATGCCCACTGTAGGTTATAGCCTCCACAGTCTCCATCAATGTCTAATAGTTCCCCAACTATATATAATCCCTTAACTAATTTAGATTCTAATGATTTTGAGTTAACGTCATCAACATTTATACCTCCTGCTGTTACTTGGGCATGCCTCCAGGGCTGTGTACCTGTAGCTCTAAAACTCCAATTCTTAAGTACCGAAGCAATAGCATTTATTTCAGTAGAATTAACCTGCGAGCATGGCTTTTGAAGTCTATTTATTCCTGCTTCCTTTAAAACAACTGGTATTAGCTTTTTATTAATTAACCCTATAAAGCTTGTGTCCAGTGGTTTTTTAGGATGATAGGCTAGTCTTAATTGTATTTGCTCAATTAAATCCTCAATTATAATCTCTGGAAAGAGGTCTACCTTTATTATGGGGGTTTTGTTTTCCTTTATTAGCTGGGATACTCCTCTGCTTAGCTGTAGGATTGGCGGTCCTGAAATTCCATAGTCAGTAAATAGTATTTCTCCACCCTCAACCCCTATAGGCTGATTTTCATTAATTAGCGAAGCTTCTCCATTAAACTTTACACCCTTTATCTTCTTTAAAAAGTCTGCGTCAAGGGTTACCTGTACTAGTGCAGGTATAGGATCAATCAATTTATGTCCTAAATCCACTAATAAATTATAGCCGCCACCATTGGAGCCTAATTGTGGGCTTGCCATACCTCCTGTAGCAACAATCACCTTGTCACCCTTTATTTTACTTCCGTCCTTGGCAATTACCTCAAAATATTTATTAGCTTTTTTTATTCTTACAACCTCTTTTTCACATTCTTCTCTAACATTAAGCTGTTGCAGCTCATACCTTAATACATCTAAAACACTGGAGGCTTGATCTGAGGTTGGATAAACCTTGCCACCCTCCTCCACCTTGCATTTTATACCTAAAAAGTCAAAAAAGCTCATGGTTTGCTCTACATCAAACTGTTTTAATGCAGCTAGGGCAAATTTAGGTGATCTACCATGAAATCTATTAATATCCATATGTATATTGGTTAAATTGCATCTTCCATTACCTGTAGCTAGAATTTTTTTGCCTACTCTATTTAATGCTTCAAGAATAATTACTTCAGCTCCATTTCTAGCTGCTGAAATTCCTGCTACTAAGCCAGCGGCTCCTCCACCAATTACCAATACTCTTTGCTTTATTGCCATAGAAAATGCTCCTTATTATTAATTGAAAATATTTTATCACATCAATAAAACCTCTAAAATTAACTTTCCACCTTAATTTATTATTAATACGTGTTTTTGTCAATGGTTTGATTATTCTTGCTTTTTCTTCTTTCTTTTATTAGCTTTAATTCGTTACTTATCTCCTTTTCTAAAGCATCCTTATCTAAAGATAGTAAAGGTATTGCACTTTTTTTGAGCTTCTCCACCAGCGAAATTTTCCACGGGGTCCATTGTGGGTCATAGGTAGCTATAAATGCACAAAGCTTGCCTATATCTTCTTCAACCTCTCCTTCGGTGCAGCTTTCAAAATCTACTCCAACTAAAACTTCCCCAGCAATGAAATTTCTTAAGTGTATATCCTTTAATATAATTTTTTTACCAGTAATAGTTTTTGAATAGCAGTAAAAGCTCTTTAGCCAATTTAATAAATCATATGTCACATATTTTTCTGCCCTATACTTCATCAGCCTTCCTTCTGGAGTTTTTTCTTCTGCTTCATTTAACACATCAACTAAAGTTTTTCCCATTATACATTCCATTATAATACATTTATCCTCTACACGATATACACGTGGAACAGCTAAGCCATGTTTATACAGTTCAGTTAAAAGGTGTACTTCCTTTTGGAAGCTTGAATATGATTGCATAAAATTTTTAACTACCACACACTTGTTAAAGCTTATATTACCCTCTATACAGGTGACCCTATATACCTCATTTTTTTTGCTTTGGTATTTTTCATCGACGGTATACTTAGATATATTGGTGGTTTTTTCGAAAACTTTATAGGGAAACATTATTCCTCTCCTATCTCAATAGCAATCCTTTGGTGCTGTTTATAACCCTCCAGCTCCTTCACTATTCCAATTACCGAGTTATAAAGTATCCTTTGTACAAAGGGAACCATAGTAATATCTGTATCACCAATAGTTAGCCTTATATTTTTTTGAGATATTATACAATCCTCACGCTTTGCCTCACCTTTTATAATTTTTTTAAGTAGTTGATGGCAACTATATCCACATATGCCACAGCATTTCTCAGGAAATTCTGGTAGCTTTTCAAATACTTTAATCTCTATTAAATCAACTAGCTTTTCTATATTGTCTATTGAGCTTATTACTGGAATACCCTTATATTCTTTTATTTCATTTGAAATTCTTCCTGATATTGCAAACACAGTTCCATCTAGCCTCTCATCTATTTCTTTAATGCTATGGGCAGTTATTATTTTGGGGACATTAGAGTCTGTCACACCCTCTAAAACTACATACTCCTGTTCATAAAATCTCAATATCTCAGCTATTGAAAGTCTTTTAGGAAACAGAATATCCGTCTCATAGTAGCCCCTTGCGGTTACCAGCTCAGCCCCTGCCTTTTTATGTCTAAATGTATTACTGCCCTCTTCATCTATAGCAAACTTCTCAAAATGTATTTCCTTTACGCTGCCTACTGAAAACCTTCTCTTTTTTAATTCTTTAATAATATTTTCAATTGTTGTTGTTTTTCCAGACTGAGTGATACCAAAAACAGATAATACCTTCATCCTTATCCTCCTCCCTAACCTAGATAAACCGTTACTATTGTAAAAGCACCTACTAAAAAAGCCGCCATTAGAAGATAGTCTACTTTAGATAGCTTTAGCCTTTTAAAGCTTGATCTTCTTGGATATATACCAAAGCCCTTACTTTCCATTGCAATGGATAGCCTTTTAGATTTCATTAGTGTAGTTGCAACAACAGGCATTAAGACATATGAATATATTTTCATTCTCTTTCCTATTGGAATTTTATCTAACTCTATTCCTCTAAGCTGTATAGCATTTACCGTATCCTTTATCTCATCAACAAAAAGGGGAAGAAATCTTATTCCTATAGAAACCATAAAGGCTATCTCATATGGTATCTTCCATTGTATGAGTCCTTGTACTATTTCACGTGGGCTTGAAGTAGATATTATGGTGGCTGATATGATAATGATACACATTCTAATGGCTAATAGAATACCTTTTGTAAATCCATCTATGGTTAATAGGGTAATAGAACCAATTCTTAACAGGGGTATTCCTGATGAAAAGGAGCTTTGTATTATAATAATAGCCATAAAAAGTAAAGCCAGCTTTTTTAATTTCTTAAATAGAGCTAGGGGATTATTACCAAAACCTAATGCAATAATAAAGGTTATTGAGAATATCCCTAAAAGCAAGGCTATATCTTTAATTAAAACAGCTAGGCTGGATATTAAAATAACAGCCGTTAATTTAGTTCGGGGGTCTATTTTATTTTCTCTTATCAGCAACTATTTCCCCTCCAATTAACTGAATAATACGAGTAGATAGGTTATTTATGAAATCATCATCATGACTAATAAAAACCATTCCAACTCCCTTTTTTTGTAGCTTCTTTAAGATGTTAGTTAATTGTTTTTTTCTTTCAATATCAAGGCCAGTGGTTGGTTCATCTAATATTAGAAAGGAGGGATCATTAATTAGGGTGCCTGCAAGGGCCAGCCGTTGTTTCTCCCCTTGACTTAAGGTAAATGGAAACTGATTAGCCAGGTGCTTTAATTGAAATAGCTCCATCATCTCCTGGGCCTTTATTAATATCTGTTGTTTCTCTATACCCTTAATCCTTAAAGAAAATGTTAGGTCCTCTTCAACGGTGGGTGCAAATATTTGTCTTTCTGGATTCTGAAATAAATAACCTACTCTTTTTCCAATGGCTCCTAGCTTTAAATCTTGACTATTTAAACCATCAATAAATACATCACCCTTTGAGGCTTTTAAAATGCCTGCCATAAGCTTTCCAAGCGTAGTCTTTCCCCCACCATTAGGGCCTATAACTCCAGTGAAATCCTCCTTAAGCAATTTAAGGGATACATCCTTTATTATAAATTGGTTATCCTTGTATTTAAAAGACACATTATTTAAATCTATAAAACCCATAGGTATCACCACCTTATAAAGAAAACTTAGTTCAGATGGAGTTTTAACTCCACCTTAACTCTAGTTGCCCTTATTTCGAAGCTTGGCGGCACTTCTCTCCCACTTAAGAAGCGGGAGTGTTAGTAACGCCGCTAAGATAAGCTACCATTAAAATCAAAAAGCTTTCCCTCTCTTAATACCATTACTCTATCTGAAATATCTAAGTTAGACAGATCGTGCTCTATCATAATTATTGCTTTTCCTTGCTTCTTTAAGGCTTTAATCTTATTCTTAATCAGCAGCTTACCAGCCTTATCCACCTGTGACATTGCTTCATCAAAAATAAAAATCTCTGGTTCAAGGCTTAGTACAGATGCCAGTGCTATTAGTTGCTTTTGTCCACCAGATAGGTGGTTTGGATTACTGAATCTAAACTCCTCCATACCCACAACCCTTAGAGCGTCATCAATTCTATAGGTGATTACATCGGTTTCTAAGCATAAATTTTCTGGACCAAAGGCTATTTCATCTTCAACGGTTGGTGAAAACAGCTGGGTATCTGGGTCTTGAAACACAATTCCTATTTGCTTTATTATATCAACTCTGCTTAAATCTTTAAGTGATCTGCCATTTAAAAGTATTTCACCCCTTAAGCTTCCTTTATCTAAGTGATTAAATATACCACTAATGCAATGGCATAGGGTGCTTTTACCGTTGCCACTAAGACCTACAATTGTTAGCACCTCTCCCTTTTCCACCTTTAGGTTTATTCCCTGCAGAGTATCTTCTTCCTTACTATAATATCTAAAGCATAGGTCTTTAACCTCTATTGTATATTTCACCTTAATTCAACCTCTACAACAAATTTTGCCCATCTTTGGCTAAAGGGATCTTTCCTTATAATAATTTGATATGGACCATTACCCCCCTCTGCCTTTGTACCAAGGGGCTCTCCATCCTTCTCATAGGCAACATATATATTATCCTCTTCTAAAACCTCTTCTACTGTAAGAGCAACTGTATATCCATCAACTGACTTAATTATAACTTGTTTTTTCTCCTCTAAGTTAACCTCTCCCCAATTAAGGATAGCCTTTAAGGGTACTCCTTTATATTGATGCTCAACAGCATCCTTTCCACTGCTTTTTAGGTTTGCTTTGAAGGCTTCCTCTCCAAGCCCTTGAATCAATTGAAAATCAACCTTGCTTATTTCTTCTCCATCTTCCTTTATAGTTATCTCTGCATTATCTATCATTGCTGCCTTGTCCTTAAGACTATCTCTATTTATATATGCTGTAATAGCTACTAATCCTATTAGTATAAGAATTACAATTAAGACTTTTTTATTCATTTGCCAATCCTCCTTCAATAACTAAATAGGGTACCATCATATCTTCCATAATAAAAGCTCCATGGCTACCTATCTGTCCCTTTGAATGCATTCCGTGGTCAGATGTAATAATAATTTTGCCTTCCCATTTATTGCTTATATCCTCAATGTATTTATCAAGGGTTTGCAGCATATTCATAGTTTCCCTGCTTAAATCACCAGTGCTATGTCCATGGGTATCTAAGCCTTTAAAATGTACTAAAATCAAATGGTATCCATTATTAATTTCCTTTAGTGTCCTTTCATACACCTCGTCATCCACTAAGCCACTATTATTACTGTCAATATTTAATATTGGTTCTATTTCTGTATTTAAAACATTTATTGGGCCTTGAATTAAGGCGGCCTTTTTGTCGAGGTTTAATGCTGTGGCAAATATGGATGGTACCTTTAGCTCTCTTTGCTCTCTTGAATAAACACCATTAACTGATGGTGGTTCTCCAGTAATTGTTGCAGCAAACCCTGCATTTGTGACGGGCTTGTAAACAGTACTGGCCTTTTGGGCCTGGGGTTGGGATTTTAAGAAGGGTGTATAGCCACTATTCATGCCTTCTATATATTGGTGATAGCCAAAACCATCTATAAGGAATATTAATACCCTTTCGTTTTTGTCTAGAAAATGCAATGTATCATAATAGGTATCCATATTACTTACTATTGGTGGATTCATAAATATTCCCTTTACATCCTCTATCATTTCCTTGCTATTATTATTTAAAAAGTTCATTTGATTACCTATAAGCTCAATATAACCATTTGCATCTACATAGCCGTAATCTCCCTTAGCCCCCATTGCAAGAAGCCTTGAGTCTGGAGGTATGTCTATTAAATCCTTGAGCTTTTTTACCTTTTTTGTTGTATATACTGTTGAAGAATTATCCATTCCATTTTTTGCAGCTGTTGCTGTTCCTTCGAAATTGTGTAAAACATCATAGCCTTGTAAATAGAACTGTCCTGCTGTTATATTTAATATATTCTCTACTGTGTTTATTATATTTAATCCTTCCTCCCAATTTCCTTCTTTAGAGACTATTACTATTTCTTTAACCATTTTAATATTACTACTGATGGGATGATATTTGTTTACAAATTCCCATCCATTTAAGCTTGAAAATGTAATACCACAGTCTTGAATTTCATCTATTTTAGATATGAGTCCATCATTACCAACCAATAACACCTCAAAATCATCAGCTATAGGCTCTGCTGCTTTAATTATATCCACTAAGCTTATAAAATCCATTATTACTTCTTTATGCTCCATTTTATAGAGGGGAAAATTATGGTTATAGCTTATGGTTACAATCTCTTCCACATCACCAATAATCTTAAAGCTTGGAAAGTAGCCTAATGGTTTGCTTGAGGCTTCAATATATTTGCCTAGGTATAACCCAATGAATAAGACCACCAGCATTAATAATACTAGTGTGATTTGATTTTTAGATCTCATTTTGTCTCTCCTTATTATTTGGGAGCTCCATAGCTCCTACTATTTTCAATAAAACAGTATACTATGGAACTCCCTAATAAAACTCTACTCATCCACTATTATTTATTACATCGTATTTTTTGAACTGCTTTATTATATTGTAGGCAATTATTCCTCCAATTCCCCCCGACAGTGCTGCACTACTTAAGCTAAGCACTAGAGGTATTATGGGTAATTGAAAAAAAACAATATTAACTAAGAAGGTACCGCTTATATTGGCTGCTATACCAGCAGCAAAGCAGCAGCCTAAGCAACAGCCTCTATGACCTGTTAAAAGCAAAACTAAATCTACAGAAATACCAGGCAACAGGTAGGTTATTAGGCTTATAATCCCGTGGGTTCCAAAAACACCAATTGCCACCACCATAATTGCCTGTACAAGTGCTATTAAAGTGGCTGTCCCTCTTTTCCCCACCAGACCTGCACCTAAAACTAACCATAGCATATAGAAGCCCCCTGCTATTACACCACCAGGTATATACAATGGTCCAGTAATAATATGGGTTAATGGAACAACTACAGGCTTAATAGCTATTCCCAGTGAAGCCATCATAGCTATTATTACTAAGTCAAATACTGAAAACCTACTTAAGAATCTTTTTTTTGCCATTGTATACCTCCGTTAAAGTTTTACTCTATCACCTCAATTGAAAGTAGTCCCTTTACCCTTGTATTTTTAGGAAGTCCTTCAAATTGAGTTCTTAAATCTCCTTCTTCTCCAATGTATACTATACCCCTTTCTAAATCCTCAGCTGTTACCTCTACGCTATAGCCGTCTATAGCTGTAAATCTATATAGCTTTCCTTCCTTTAATTGAATTTCATCTGCTATAGCCTTTATTGGTGTTCCCTCTTTATCGTCAACTGTAATAGATTCAAAAATAGCTTCTCCACTGTTAAGACTAAAGAATCCATATTTTCCTTTAGAAAATTGCAAAATGTTTTTTACATACATACCCTTTGGAACATCAGGTGATAAAAACATTGGGTTAGCCTCACCAGTAATTTTAATGTAACCCTCCTTAAATATCGTCAAGGCTTCATTTTTCTCTAAGCCATCAGTTGCCTTAATATATATATCCTCTTCTCCACTGCTGGCAAATTTATCAATTATGTCCTTTGTCTTTACTGCATAATCGACGCTGTCATAGTAGGTATATTCCTCCTGTGGCACAAGGGTAGTGGCTGCTTCAAGAAACACAACTACATCAACCGTAGCTTTTTCTACTGCTTCAAGAACTTCAATGGTAGTTAAATTTCTAACCCAATACATAGCCCTTTCTTCTGGAATAATCACCCTTACAGGTTGAGTTTTTTCATCTAAAGCCTCTCCATCAATTTCATAGGCCAGTATAATATCCCTTGTATTTACAACTTCTTTAGGCACATCCATAGAATATCCATCCCCTGCAGCCAGTCTAATAGCCTGTAGGTCTTTTTGAGAATAGCCTAAATCCTTAAGTACATCCTCCAAGAGGCTGCCAGTTACCTGAAATTTATTTTCTTTTCCACTGGAATTTACAGATACTACATCTTTAGTAACTGAATTATAGGTCTTTAGTTTTTCTACTGTAATTTCAATATCATCTGCCTCTAGTCCTGTAATTATAAAGCTATTATTTATATTACTATTTGCTATTTCATCTGCTGAGGTAGATGCATTATTACATCCAGTCAATAATAACCCTAGTATTAAAACCATACTAATAACTGTACAGAGCTTTTTCATTATAGTTCCTCCCCTTTTATACTTTGGTAATTTGTAAAACAACTGTTAACCCCATTAATAACTGCTTCACTGGTTACTGTTGCCCCAGTAATGATGGTAATTTCTTCTTCAGCTTTTGCAGCAATTTTGGCAGCCTTAAGCTGCTTATCTGTTGTTTTTCCAATAAACCTTTCTAAAAACCATCCTTCTGTCACATATCCTCCGTATGATGGTGTTTCAGTATGTTCCAAAACATCAACCTTTAAAATTTTGTTTTCATCAACACTAATTGATACAAGCAGCTGTAGCTTACCATTGAAGCCTTTACCATCAACAATTTGCAAAAGTCTTTTGCCTCCCCTGGTATCCTCCAATAAAAACACACCATGAATATCATCTGCTTTATATTTTTCTAGGCTTGTCAATTTATCACCTGTGTTTAGTTGTTCTTCTATTATTGTTGGCATTTTACTATTATCATTATAAAAACATCCAGTTAAGACCAAAAACAATAGAACTGTAGTTAAAAGCTTTAATAGTTTAATGAACTCACCCCCTTATTTACTGATATTATGAATATAGGCCTGTGGAGGAGCTAGCTTTAAAATATTAAAGGACGCCCAGTGGCGTCCTTTAAACAAAGCAAGAATATTGCTATAGGTTAACGACTCCTTTCCACAATGGGAGGCATAAAGGTTTCCCTTTATACCCACGGCTTACTCTCCTTAATTACACATTTTAGGAATAATAAGCTCGGAGATTCTGAATTTTCAATTATTTTATATAACTATCATACTTAATTATGTATTCATTTGTCAATCCCTTTAATTATTTTACTGATAATTGATCTTTTACCCCGAAGTTTTGCAGCAAGTTAACTCATATGTGAGTCTGAATCGAAGTGAAATAAATTGGTTCAGACATTTTTTATTTTATTTTTATTTCATATTTTTGTGTTA
>NZ_WBZC01000006.1 GCF_009017275.1 Alkaliphilus pronyensis
TTTATCTTGCTAAGCAAATGGTTTTGAAGCTAGGTCATAATATATCAATTCAATCTGAAGAAGGAAAACAAACCCAGGTTAATATCCACTTTCCTAAAACTGCAAACTATTATCTGCTATAGTTTTTTTAAGGTTAACCTTGATTAAATGAATTTTCATTCTATACCATAGACAAATATGCAGAACTCTCTTTGGTTTTGCATATTTGTTTATTTCTGAGTAAAAGTACGTACCCCCTAAGAAAAAATTCCCTCAAACTAATTAGTCTAAGGGAACATATAAAACTCTCTAAACTCGCTCTATCAGAGTAACGCACTCCACGTGTGTGGGTTCTATCATAGGAATACACAAATTCGTCACTTTTATGTATTCCCAAAGACTTTTTTGCTGTGCAATCTTCCTCAACTTTCAAACCTGTCTTGAAAACAAAAGTTACTGAATAAGGATTCTTTATACCAGATTCATCAACCTTGCCTATTATAACATGGTCTATAACATTTTCAAAAATCTCTCGATCAAATTCTGTAAGTAGTTCATTGTTGTTAAATAGATTCTTAAAGGAATTAATCTTCTCCCTTAACTCTTCTTGCTCATCATAATCGCTATCAAGGCTCTCTTGTTCTACTTTCAACTTCTCGATTTTTTCAATAATGTTAGTATACTTACTTTCGTAATCTTCCTTAGTAATTAAACCATCAATATTTAGTTCGACAAGTTTACTTAATTTCCTTTCATACTTATAGATGTCTTCACTAATCTTTTTAATCTTCTGTGCAGTTCCATCACTGCCTATAGACTCTTCAATAGTTTTTAAAAATTCAACGACCACATTTTTATGGTTGCTACACATCATATTAAATGAATCTACAAATGCGGCTTCTATATCAGCTTCCTTTATGCTTTTAGAATGCTCACAATACTTTCTGCCTTTCTTTGTGCTAGTCACACACGCCCAAACGACTTTCTTATACTGCGAACCACCATGCCATGACCTTCTTGATATGGTACTCCCACAAAATCCACATTTCATCATACTGCTAAAGGCATATTTCCTACTATACTTTTCTCTTTTAATGCCTTTCTCTTGGGATTTTCTACGGCTTCTTTTTGTTAAGATTCTTTGAGCTTCTTCAAATACTTCTTTTGTAATAATCGGCTCATGGTGATTTTCCATATAGTATTTGTCTTCTTCACCAAAATTCTTAAGACGTCTATGGGTAATAGGATCAACTGTAAAGGATTTTCCTAGTAATAAATCACCTTTATACTTTTCATTCTTGATAATACCTGTAACAGTACTTGTTCCCCAGTTTGAGTTACCTCTCTTAGTTTTGTAACCAAGTTGTGTCAACTCTTTCGCTATAACATAGCATCCTACACCTTCAATGTATCTTCGGAATATGTACTTAACAACTTCGGCTTCTCTTTCATTAATGGTGAGTATCTTTTTATCTGAATCATAATCATAGCCTAAACAACCATTGAAGCCAACCATTTCACCTCGCTTCATCTTCATCTTTAAGCCCATCTTGACATTAGCTGATATAGATTCACTTTCTTGCTGTGCCAATGAACTCAAAATAACCAACAACATTTCACCATTCATGGTCAGCGTATTGATGTTTTCTTTTTCAAAGAGTACAGCTACATTACGTTCCTTTAATAAGCGTACATATTTCAGCGTGTCTAGTGTATTTCTTGCAAATCTTGAAATAGATTTAGTAACGATTAAGTCAATTTTATCATCAAGGGCATCACTAATCATCTTTTGAAAACCTATTCGATTATTTATTTGAGTCCCTGATATGGCTTCATCTGTGTATATCTCAACTAAATTCCATTCTTGATTGTTTGAAACAAGTTGACGGTAATGTGTCACTTGGGAATCGTAGCTTAACTTTTGTTCTTCAGAATCAGTACTTACTCGACAGTAAGCTGCTACTCTTAATCGCTCTAATACAACAGCGTTTCTTCTATTGATTCTATCAGAAGAAGCTTGTATCACCTGTACCTCTTTCACTTAAATCCTCCTTTCGTTTTATCCAATAGCTCATTCATGAATGTGACTTTAGTGTATAATATTCATGTTCTAAACTACAAGAAATTGTTCAATAATTTTATACTTCTTCATCAATTTATTTTTTATCAAATCATACTCTGCTTTATTGAGTAAATCTTTTCCTAACAGTTGCTTTAACATGACCAATTGCATGTTGTATAATAATAAGTTATCCACCTCTTAACCTCCTAATAAATATCCATCATCATGTAATTTGGCTATAAAAAATATTCAGGTGATTTCTTAACCTGAATAAATGAAGTAATCTCTTTTATGTTGTGTGTGACCCTGCAATTAGGTAGTGCTTTCCTTACAGCGTCTTTGTACCTTCCATTAGCTCTAATATCCAAAATAGATATTACTGCTGTATCTGTTTCCGTTCTAACAGCTCGTCCATAGCCTTGTTTCAGTTTAGTAAGCATTTGTGGAATCAGTATTTCTTCTTTGAATAAGTCATCCTCATCCAACTCTTCTTTTTTATATTCTGTAATTGGATCGGGTACTGGAAAGGGTAATTTAACAATAATAAGGTGAGATAGTAAATCACCTGTTAAGTTTACGCCTTCCCACATACCCCCACATGCAAGTAGCACACCGTTCTTACTTTTTCGGTAAGTTTGTAATACCGAATTTTTTCCTTTTGAAAGGATAAACAGCGGAAAGGGCACTTGCTCATTCTTTAATAATCCATAGACCTTGCTCATCATTTCATAGGATGTAAATAACACCAGAGCATGTCCATAACTAGCTTGAGTTAATGTCAAGATTCTGTCGGCAATGGCTTTTATATATTGACCATCATTTGGATTAGGATAAGGCAGGTCATTAGCTTGATAAAGTAATGTGTTTTGATAATAATTAAAAGGGGATACTTTGTACATCTCATTTACTCTTTTAATATGTTCAATTCCTAACATACTTTTTGTGTAACTAAAATCACCACCTACTGATAATGTACCACTGGTTAATAAAACTGCTACATCCTCTTTAAAGATGTCCTGTCCTAACATTTGGTGAATCTTTTTTGGGATAGCCTTTATTAAAACTCTAGTTTGTTCCATTTCAACCCATCTAATAGAATCCTCACTCAGAATACAATCTACAATATCACCAAGTTTCTCAAAAGCAATTTGTTCCTTACGGTTATAATCTGGAACTGTTAACACGAGTTGTTGTAAATTTTTCTTTATGCGACTGAATTGTCGTAACAAAAGTGTACTATCTTGAAGACCGTATTTTGTAGATTCATCTTGATGATTTTCAACTGTTATATGTAAGTCTTCATTAAAAAGATGCTGAGTGTTTTCAATAATACTATTACATAATTGATTCATCTTCTTAAATCGCTTGTTATTTTCGGATTGGGGCTTTATACGCTTTATTAAACTAAAAATTTTATATTTACTAAGCACGACAGTTTGCATATCGCTGTATACTTCTATTAATTTATGAGCTTCATCACAAATGACTATGTGATGTCTAGGTAGCAATGATTTTTCTTCTCTACTTCTTTTAAGTATGTCTGCAATCATATAGTTGTGATTGGTTACTTGAAAATTGTAATGAGGAGCATTTAAGATTTTAAGGTAACGTATATAACTACAAGTCTTTCCCTTTGGGCAACTGCTACAATGACCCGCTATAACATTAATTCGCTGCCTATCATAACGGCTGATCCCCACTATATTTTCTAAATCAGCATGATTGCTGTCTAATGCTTTCTTCAATACCTCATATTCCCTTGAATTTTTCTTTTGAGGGTCAAGACAATTCACATAGTTTCTAAGACGTAAATCACAAATATAATTGCTTCTACCCTTTCTAATAACCGCTGTGATTTCTTCATCTATGATACCGTGAGCCATCAACATATTTGAGATTTCAGGCAAATAATCTCTTACTATGGCATTTTGTAATCGCTTACTAGATGTTGAAATAATGATTGGATGGGTAATTGTCTCAGCTTCTACTTCTCTGTAACCACATATTTGATAAGCAATAGCTGCCACAAGATACGCATGAGTTTTCCCTAGTCCAACAGCAACATCACTTAAGGAAATAGCTTTCTGGGTCATGACTATATACATATGCTTAGACAATTCAATCTGTTCATGCCTTTTATTAAATCCAAAGTTCTCAAATACTTTATTAAAGATGTACTCTATTAATTTCTCACCTGATTCAGGATAACTAATATTATAGAATTTGTAATCAGCAATCTTAGTAAGTAAGTCTTCATACTCCTTTGAACCGATGGCTTCTTTTTTATATCCTATATATTTTGTTTCACCTGTTATATAATTGTAGGCTCTATATTTGTAGGTCTTTCCTGTATAGGTTTCAGTAACGATACAATCCCTAGATATAAAGATACCTATTTCACGTTCTTCTAATTTCACTTTAGTGCTTAATTGCTCTAATGCATATTCTGTATGTCTATTGATTTTACTCATTCTTATCTCCTCCATTTTCTTCCTTAGTTTTTAACAACATGCCTATATAGCAACCTTCATTGCTCCATAAGGATGCTGTTAAAAAAGTATTAAATAAATCTCTAAGGCGAGTCTTGGTGGGACTCTCATTGAACCTAATGTAGCTCTCTGCTTGCAAACTACACTATTTTCATCACTAACTTTAGTGACTGCACTCCATAGGATTATTAGGACTATGCAGAAGTATCATCATATCTTTTCCCTTGTAGATCATGGCGATTGATTTCATAACCACGAAATCATTTTTAATCAACCTTCATCGCTCCCACTAAGTGATCTTGGCGAGGTCATTATTGTCGCTTTCCTTACGGCTACAAGGTAACGTACCTTAGAGACTGTCTTATAAATGGGGTATAGCTGCATGGTTCATGTAAATACCATCAACCATGTAGCCTGTCTGACCATTATTTTTCAAAGTTCATGAAGAGATATGAAAAAGTCCCTTCATAAGTTAGGAAAAAAAACGGCGATTTGTACCCCCTGTTTAAAAAACTTTTTTAATTTTTTTCTGGCTTGCTCAATGGACTTCTGTATTTTGGTATGATTTACGCCTTCTTCACTGGCAATAGTTCTAAATGTTTTTCCATCAATATAATGAGCAACAAATCTTCTCTTCTGAGTTTCTGTCAAGCAACTAAACATCTCTAATATTCGACGATTATCTGTTTCATCAATTAAGGTGTCTAGTGGATTTTTATGCTGATTAACAATAAGCTTTTTATCTTCTGCATAGGACAAGTCAATATGTACAATGTGATTCCGATGAGTTCTTTCTCTTGATGCTTGTCTCTTATCATCACTTTCTATAAACGCTCTAGCTTGTCTACATAAATTACAGGTCTCTTGTGATTGCTCATGGCAATGCTCACAATACTGCTGTATATAAAAAGTACACTTGTCACAAAGCAGCTCTTCATTCAATAATCCTTTACACTGATTACATAAAATAATTTGATTCATTTACCTTTCCCTCCGTATCTTTTTTGAATGTGTAATTTAAAAAGATAGGAAGGGACATGGCGCACGAATAGTATTCTTCATACTCGCTCCTCCTTTATGCCATTGCATAAAGGGAAGATGTCCTATTTCATGTAGAAAGCCATTATTTCAATATTTTGAAAAATGGGTATAAAAAAAGACCCTACAACCTGTTAAGGTCATAGAGTCTCTTTCTTCTCTATATGCAATTATTTTATTGGCAGTTTATGCCATGCTATCATTGTATCAGGAGCTAAATCCTATGTCAGTGTCAGTGAAGTTTCTATTTTGTTTCAATACCGTCTTTATTTTGTCTCATATTAGTATCATTTCAGTCCCATTGTATCTAGCATCAAATGATTTTAATACCTTTGGGATTATAAATCCCCACAGCGATACGCCGAATAAATGAATAGCTTCTTTACGCTTTCGATAATATGTAGAACGAGACATTTTAAGTTCATCCAGTAAGTCGTCTTCAGTGTACTTGTATTTAACAAAAAAATTCTTATAGATAATATCATAATAGACTTCACCATTATGCTTATAATCCTTTACGTGTAATAAGGCTCTTTCAATAGCCTCAATTATGATTTTATTTTCTGCAACATTCATCAGTCTTTCTTTTAGTTCTATGGCTTTTTCTTCTTCTCCGATTTCTGCTAGTATTTCAAGTCCTTTATAATTTGGTAAGCCATATGTTTCGTTACATTCTCGTATAACATCTGTGTACGCTTCTACATTGTTCCATACAACATCAGAGTATATCCGCAAAAGTTGGTTTGCGTTATGATACGTCTTAGGGTCAATGTTTTTATGGCGATTCGCTATGGTATGCAGAATATTCTTATTATTCATCTTACACATTCCCCTTTCTTTAGTTAAAGTAATTATTACTTTATTCATAGCCAATACACGTTTTTAGTTACACTCCCGACTCATTATAAAAATATTATATACGAACGTATGTTCCTTGTCAATAACTGGGTATGTTTTTGTGCTTATTTTCTAATTTAACGTCTGATTCTCTATACAATAAATAAACGAGCATTTTGAATATTAACAAAATGCTCGTCCAATCTTCTCATATAATGCCATTAACATATTTCATATGATATCTCTAATCGTTCTTATATATCTTCCAATTACCTACTTCTTGTAAGTCTTCTATTCATTAGTTTTCTCCATATACCTCTGAAAGCACTAATAACATCTTTCTCTATGCCTAAGTAATCAATTAATACTGCCCTATCAATGATATCAAGTAATTCTTCAATATCCTTCTTATTTCTAATATAGTCATCTATAGTATTCAGAAGGTCATCTACAGCTTTATGTTCCATTCTTTGTAGGTCGGGTAAAATAACAGCTCCAACTTCTCGAGGTAATATTTCAAGTACTCCACCACCATAACTTCTCCCATTAATTTCTGTGAACGCAAAAGAAATACTATTATAATAAGACAGTAAAGCTTTTCTCTTATCTATATTGTCTTTAAATTTAATACGATGCATAGTATCAGTTGATACGGCGTTGATTTCATTCAAGACAAACTTAGGATATATATTATTTCTTCTCAAGAAGAATGCATCAGGTGTCCAAACACTTGGAACGATATACCATCTATCTCTAATACGACATTTGTAACCTGTATTTTGCTCAGTTTTCTCTCCCCACTTAATATATTTCTTATAGCCTTTAGGATAATCTGAATATGCAACATCTTCTGGAAACAATACTAATTGAGCTCTTGTATCATTTTCAACATTTTTATGCCAATCATCTTCATTGAAAAATAGTCCATGAGCATGAGCACTTCTGCCTATTAATGGAAGAACAATATCATCCAACTCATACTTTTTAACTGTTTCTTTGTCTACTGAAAAATATTTATTATTGCCTGTTGTTATACCAACATTAACAAGTGCAATCTTATCAAAAGTTGTAAAATCACTATGATTTCTAAACTGATAAATAAGCTTATTCTCTTCTCCTGTTAAGAAATAGTGTGTCCACTTTTCTTTTGTGTGCTCAATTTTTTGATACTCAACTTCTGACAGATCATGCTGAATCATATCTTCAAAGTTTGTGTATTCAACGACTGATATAACAGCATCTTCTGTTGAAATATTCATATCTTTTTCTGCAATAAGCACTACTACTTCCTGCTCAATATCTGGAAATACAAGTTCTTTAAAAGTCAACAAGGTTATCCTTGATAAATTGTTAGAAAGATATTGCCTTAGATCTTCTGCATAGACTACCTGAAGTATTTCAGCAGGTATAACAAAACCTATTGTTCCACCTTCAGCAAGCATTTCAACACAAGCAACTAAAAAACAAACCCAACTGTTTATTAATTTGTTAGACTTCATACCGTTACTAATCAATATCTCAGATTGGATATTTCTTTGCTTCTGAGTCAAATACTGATATCTTATATACGGTGGATTTCCTAAGATCAAGTCGTATTTGGATTCTTTATTATCATGATAAAAAGCTAGAAAATCGTTATTAATAACATTGAACTTTTCACCGTATTCTCTCTGCTTTACTTTATTAGCTTCTTCTTCTATTATCTCAATAGCATCTATAGATTCCAACATATTCTCATTAATATGCTCTGATATGCTATCAAGAAATACGCCATCACCACATGAAGGCTCAAGTGCTTTAGCACCGACCTTAAAAGTAATATTTTTAACAATAAAGTCAGCTAATGCTCTAGGTGTGTAATATCCTCCTCTTAGCTTTTGAGCTGAACTGTTCTCTTTAAGTTTCATATAATCCAACTCCTTTATTCCAAAATTTCATCTATTTTCTCCATAATTTCACTTATCAATTGCTCTTTCCTACGAGTCAGCACTGTCTGTGTTTGTCTTGAAACTCTATTTAATAGTGTTGCATTAATATCATATATTTCATGAGTTTTTTCGACTATACTATCATGTCTTTCTTTCTCTCTCTCATTAGTAAAATCAATTTTTTTAACTGGGATAACATCCAAAACTGACTTTCCTCTTGAATAAAATCCATTATCGAAGTCACTACCCACAATACTAAATACCTTCTCAATAAGAGGATGTGTCAAATAAGCTTGAATAAACTCAAGAGAATAAGGACTGCCCTCTAGAGTTTTAATTCCTACATATCCAGCCGTATCTCCACTAGCTACAACAAAATTATTTTTATCTCGCATAAACATAGGTTTCTTAGACATAACGCCTACAATTAATTTATCCGTTCCCCAGAAATTCTTAAAACTCTGTCTTCTGCCATACCGATACCAAGTATCAGGCGTTGCTAATGGTACATCTCTTTTTCCTCCATTACCTAGTTGCTTCGGTTCAATAGCAGCATAGATAAACCGAAAATACTCAAGAGTATTAGGATAATCAGTCTCCATCACATCCATAGGAATCAAGTCCGCATTTGAATCATACGGAAATATAATCCACTTGTTAGTTACACAAGTATCATACGAAGAATTCCCCTTTTCTGCCTTGGTAACAGGTTTAAAATAACGCTTTAGTATATTCTTCTCTACTGTGAACTCCCTGTCATACCTTCTAAACGTATACGTATCATTAGTTTCTCCAGTTATATCTTCATCTACGAACCAGTAAGCAGGCATTTTTTTATAATTACCTATCTTTATACTTTCAGCAGAAGTCTGAATTCCAACAAATGGTGTAGCTATGTTTTGAAGTTGAATAGAATTGGAATATAGTTTATTTAACCTTTGTATCATATCTAAATCAGCGACTAACACCCACGGATTATCCGTTAGAAGTGTATGGCTTAACTTAATCATATTAGAGGAATCATCTTTAGTAATCCACCACCTATTTAAATCATCAACTTCTCGGAAGGTAAACTCTTCATTCATAGCCTTTTTTAAAAACAAAATTGAGCTATATATGGTCTTATCCTCAAACACTTGGGCTGAACCAAAATCTACAAACTCGTAAACATAAGCATCATCTGTTAATAGCTTACGTAACTTAGCTCCTGATTTATTCTTTGAAAATTTATTAGGCACAATAAAACTCAACATACCTTCTTCTTTTAGACATTCTAATGATCTTTCTATAAATATAAAATACTTGTCAAACTGCTTATATGATGAAGAATATCGCTTCTTATAAATTTTCAATTCATTACTAGGGAGCAGAGCCTTCATATCTTCTACTTTTACATACGGTGGATTTCCTATTATAAGATCAAAGTGATTACCTTGATTGATTATAGACCAATCAAACGGAATGATACTTTGAATCTGATCTTCCGATTTATATTTAGTAATCATATCTGTATCAATAAGCGAATTTCCAATGAGTAAATTATTAGTTAGATCAGGTAATATAGGAGTTAACCCAGTCACTGTTGGCGTATTCTCATCTTCTAATAGTTTTAGTAATAAGCTAAATTTTGATACTTCAACTGCATGTGAATCAATGTCTATACCATAAATGCAATTCTCAAGTATTTCTCTTTTTTCAGCAAGTGGAAGTTTGTACTTCTCTCCACCCATATGTATTAAGTGATCTTTTTGGTTCTCAGAATACCAATCTCTAACATAATGAATAATCTGCTCATAAACTTCAACAAGAAATATACCTGAACCACTTGCTATGTCGGCTACACGCAATTCTTTTATTGCATCAGGATTTTTGCCATTAAGTAGAGGTTGTAGACTCTTTGTAGTCATATACTTAACGATCTCTATGGGGGTAGTAACTACTGATCTGTTTTCGTTCTCTTTTTTCTCTTTCAGTTCTATATGACCATCTTCATTTATTATGAGATGCTTTACCAAAAACATTTCATAAATATGTCCTAGAAGACTCGCTTCAATTAAGTTAAAAACATATGGGCTTTGAGGATAGTATAGAGTTTTAATAATATCTATAATAATTTCATTATTTAAATCAAATATTAAGTAATCGCCACTAAATAATCCCGAGTTATATTTATTATCTGCATCAACAAAAAGCTGTTGTAATGCATCTTTTACTTTTGATTCATCAGTTATTGTTTCTTCAAGTTTTTGATACACAGGAAGATTTCTATCTTCGCAAATTCTCAAGAACACTATTTGATTTATAAAATCTTGAGTCATATCATTAATAATTTCAATTCCAAATTCTTGCGAAAGTAAGTATTCTCCTAAACGCAATCTCCATTGATTTATTTGATCTAAAAAAACATCATCTACCTGCTTTTTCAGTCCCTCTACATCCGTAAAACTATTGTCATACTCACCACTATAAATAAAATCCCTAGATATTAATGAAACTAATTCTTCGAATCTATCTACATATTCAACATAATTGAATGTTGCAATCAAAGCAGTGTCAGCAGTATCCGTTGATGAAGGCATTATTGATGCATCATAAATCAACAGATTTTCAAAGTTAGTTAGAACAACTATTTTATGTCTCGCTGACCATCCATATCGACGAGCTTGAAAAATAGCATCCAAATTAGATAACACATCTACCGAAGGTTTCTTTGCCTCAACAAAAAACTTTACAACACCTGTTAATGTCATAGAATAATCTGGTCTACCTGTACTTCTATCATAATCTTCTACTAATACTTCACGGATTTGAGGTGATGTATTTGAATCATTAGATACATCCCATCCGAGTACTTTGAATAAGTTATCTATGTAATTCAACCTACATGCACTTTCATTATAGGCTGTTGATTTGTAATAAGTTAGATTATCAGTAAATGATTGAACTAAAATCTTTAAAAAATCTATATTGTACATCATCGAACCTCCTTTAACTATATCGAACACACGTTCTATTTTATATGATTAAACTTTTATTGTCAACGAATGCAAGTTATAATATAATAGTTGCTTTAATTATATGTCAAAAGCATTACAATATCTACTATATTTAAATCAATACAACTAAGAGTAATGCCTAGTTTTTAATACCACTTCATAAATTGAGAGTGTAAATTAGTATTATAACACATAGATGACAATAAATCATTTGATGCACGGTAAAAATAAAAATTAGAACCTTCTGCTTTTTATCTTTCAATCTTATTATTTTATAGCTTAACTATCTAATGCGATACTATGATTTTATTGTGACTTTGGATATGCGTAAATATATCTTCAAAAATATCTTTATTCGTCCTAAACCGAAATAAACATGGTTCAAATTTTAAATAGTAACCATCTTTTATATCCTCCGAAAAATTAATTATCTTAAAATAATGATTCACGATTTCCTTATTGATAACCTCCATATAATTTTGTTCAAATGCCTTATCTCCTCCACAGACAATAGGTATTTGAACATTTTCTAATGCAACCAATGCTTTTTTACTAAAAACACCCAAATCATAAACGATACATTCAAACTCTGTTTCATTCTTGGAATTAAGAGGTTCAAAAGCAACACCTTTATAAAGATAACCGTCTCCATTCTTCTCCATCTCATAGTGTTCAGCAATCAACTTCATATGGCCACTATCATTAGCTTCTACATAACTCACCTTTGCTCCTATTGAACTTAGATAACAAGCAAACTGCATTGTCACTGTCGTAGTTCCAACTCGATGTTGTGCCCCAACAACTCCAATAGTTATTTGCTTTCCCTTAAAATCAATCAGAGTACCTTCTTTTATATCATGCACCAGATCAAACTTATCTTTGATATACTTCTCTGTCATATCCTCCAATAAGCACATCTCGATTTCTTTCTTAAGCTTATCTACTTCACTTTCAGTAATGATATTGAAAATACCTAGTCCAATCAGCTCGTGGACTAGGCTCTGCTCTTCATTTGGGATATAGAAAACTATCTTAATCTTGCTTAAGGACTTAAAGGCTCTAATAGCATCAATTATGATTTCTTCTGTATTTATTAGACATATTCGATCAACAACAATAGCTTGCACATGCCCTAATCGCTGTATTGACTTGCTTAAAAAGTCTTTTAAATCAAATTCCCCTACATACTTTTGTATAACAAGCTCTTCCTTCTCTTTTAGAAAATCTAATATATTCATATGAACTTTACTCGTTAAATAGAGTACCACCATAATTACCCCCTTCCTGCACATTGATTTCAAATTGCCTTGGTATATCAAATTCTATTTCCTTCGGTTGAAAAAATAGAAGTGCGATTACACCAAATATAATCAGCACGATATAAAACATAATTTCAATCATATTGGTCTTTTTCATAACTTATTTTCTCCTTTAATTTTTCTATCTGCCACCGCTACTGCCCATATAATCAAATTTATAAGATGGTATATGAAAGTTCACATGAAGTCTCTTAGAACCAACCATCAGTAACCCATCACCCCTTTTCTTTTGAGCAAGTAATGCTTCTTCTGCATCCGTTAGATTATAGAGTTCTTTTAGCTCTGTAAGATTCTTCCCATCTGTTCCTAGAAGCACCTTGAAACACGGGATATCTAGTAACGCTTGACCATACATTCTGATTGGTGGTGCAAGGAAATCCACAACTGAATGAGATACGATAGTCAAGCCTGCTTCATACTTTCTTGCTCGCTTAGCTACATCTCTAAGAAAAACCAAGGATTGTGGCACTCTTTGATCAATCATTAAATAGGCTTCATCAGCAATAAGTAAAACGGGTTCAGTTCTGTCTTTACTCATCTCATTCCAACACCAGGTCAATAGATTAAAATACTGGGTTTTCTTCACGTTATCACTGGCATTTTGTAGTGAAAAAGTATCTAGGCAAACGCATCTGGATTCTGCTTTGATACTACTATGTCCACCAAATAAAAAAGAATCGCCACCTATAGCGATATCCTTAAGTAATGTTGCCAGTTCTTTATGATTTGTCTCTTCTTTTGACTTATCTAAGATCAGTTCATATAAATCCTTCATAATAGGGAAATCGTCATTCCTTAATGGTTTGATATCTGTATCCCAGTGTATTTTGAACTTGTTGTATAGCTCGATTAAGGCTGATTTTAATAGAGCTTTTTGAATTTCTGTAAGTTCCATATAGAGATTGAAAAATACCTCTACATTTTTTAGATGAAGAGCCATTGCACCTAATCCTTCAGCTTCATCATCTTCATTGATAGCAGGTATATCTCTTATCTGTAATGGATTGATTCGACCATTGCTACCACCGCCTGCATTAATCACATCGCCACCTAATGCTTGGCATAACTCTCGGTACTCTGATTCTGGATCAATAAAGAGGATTCGAGTACCTTTCATATATTCAGATATGGCAAGATGTTTCACCACTGTAGATTTTCCTACACCTGCCACACCAAGTATGGTGAAATTACTGTTGGTTCTATCTCCACCACGTTTCCATGTATCCAGTACAACAAGTCCCCCACTGGAATCCTTTGCAAAGTAATACCCTCTACCATCACTGTAGCCACTAGTCGAGAAGGGATAACCGCCGACGAATGTACTCATTGGCATGACTCTTTGTAGTATATTTCCTATGTCTTTATGTCTTCTGTAGTAAGGTGACAAATTCTTAAAAGCTTGCTCTTGAAGATTGGCAAGAACCCTCCCTTTACATTTAGATGAAGCGATGGCACTTTGAGTTTTTCTACATACTTTTTCAAAATCTTTATCATCTTTGGATAAGGGCATAATGCTTAGACTCATTGCACCTATAGATTGGTTATCACCATCAATGCTCTCGATCATTTTATCCCCATCTAGTGCTGCTCGTTCAGCTCTCTTTTGTAAAAGTGGGTCTTTATTGTAAACCGCATCACTTCTATTGCGAATGATGCTACTGGATATACTGTCCATAAAATCACTACTATCAACAGGGTTGAAGGTGATACTTGTAATGGTTTTAGGAACATTGGTGAGTTTGGATAACCAACCGTAATCTACTTTTTGAGGATATTTGACTATGCCATAAATCTTAGCTAAATTTTCACCCATTATTAAACTATTTCTTTTCATTTCAACGCCAATAGGTGTCAGCATACTTAGCAAGGTCTGATTGGGTAGTTTTTGCTTTTCAATTTGTTTTTTCACGATACCGACACCTCACTTTTTTCATAAACAGAGTTATTGACCAAACTACAAAGTCCTACGATATCGCCCTCTTTAAGCAAGGTACAAGGGACACCACAACTTTCAAATCGTCTGATAAAATCTTTGGCTCTTTTAATCAAGTCTTCTTCAACACCGTCATAGTATTTCTGCCAAAGAACAATATAAAACTGCCGTTCAACAACCTCACCTGATAAGGCATAATCATTCATTTCATAGATTTCCTTTCGCAGTAATGTCTTTTGTATTTGATCAGTGCTGTTATGAAGTAACTCTGTGTATTCTGAAATAAGCGATGAGATATCTACTGGTCGAGATATGGCTATAAATTTGAAGGGTTCATTTAAACTTGAAAGTTCTGCTGTTAGCATGTTGCATAAAGATTCTTTCTCTCTCTCTGATAAAAGTTCAATGGATATGGGCTGAATTTTGAAATAGCTCATCACATAATCATCTTTGGTATATAGAAAGTGATCTTTGATATCCACAATATTCACAAAGTCCTGTGCAGTATTTACTTGTGTCTTCTTTGACACCACGAATTTTGTGTAAAAAAAATACCCTATACCTCCGAAAAGGCATAGGGCAATCATAATAATAGGTAGTATCATAGGCATTCCTCCATATCATCTATCATGGAGAGATTCACATAGTATTCTATTTTATCAAAACGCTTCATGTATTTGTCTATTTGCTCATCGGTTAAAGATATACTCTCTTCTCCACCATTATCACCTACAACAATAAAGTTACCTGCAATAATATCGCCATTATCTAATGCTCGGTTACCCTCTAGTCCTATAAGCTTTCCAACCAGATTGCAAAATATAACCGTATTATCATCTAAAAATACAAGTTGAATATCGCCTTCAACCAGTGCTCTTAGGTTTTGATAGGTCTCTTCAAATTCAATAACTTCTGGTTTTTCTCCTACTCGAACATATATACCTTTTATTTTCATTCTGCATCAGCTCCTTCATCTTCAATTAATATGGCAGGTCTTCTAAAATAACGAAATCCTTTTGTATCAGCGTCATCGATAGAAACATTATTAGCACTTGAATTACAATGAGCTACAAGAATTTTGCCATTATCACTTACTTCAACAACGATTCCAATATGATTAATTTTTCTTGTGTTAGGTGCTGCTATAAATGCCAAATCGCCTTTCTTTACTTGTACTTTTGTGATAGATGTTGATGTATTCCACTGGGCTGTAACACCATGTCCTATTGTTTTATCAATGGTAGCATAATGCAAACCAGTATTGGCAAACACCCAAGTTATATAACCACTACAATCCAGTCCAAAGGGTCTTACTGTCCCAGTTGACCTGCTACCATCAGCAGTTACTTCTCTAGGTGTTCCCCATCTATTATCCCAATCTGTTGCTAGGCTTTTGCCACCCCAAAAGTAACGTACTTTACCAACTATGCTCTTAGCCTTCTCTACTATCAATTCTCTATCAACATAATAGTCCACTGGTAAACAGGATTTAATCTGCTCAATTTCATCATTTGAAAGAAACATCTGTCCATCTATCCCAAGGATATAATCACTACTCTGAAGGACTTCCTTTAAAAGTTGATTTTGATCAGTATCAAACTTATATCTTGTAGCCATTTCTTCTGCTGTTAAACTATTAATGGTGATGGTTTTATGATGGGTTGTGATTGTAATTATAGATGCGTTGCCATTTGAATCTGTCACAGTTTTTTCTTCTCTTTCCTCTTCAACAACCACATCTATCTGATTCATTTTCCAAAAGAGCTTTTCTAATTCGTCTTTACTTGCTCCATCAAAATAAGCAACTTGCTCTCCATTTTCGGTTGTTTGTAAAACACTAAAAAAAGACAACACCTGAACTGAATTATCAATCAAGGTGTTATCTTCACTGCCCATGACAATGGTTTCAATAGAATTCATATCAGGGTCTTGCTGTTCTATTTCAATTTTTTCTTGAAACTGGGTTTGTAGCTCTAGCATGTATGCTTGAACTGAAATATCTTCTCCACTGCTTCCACTACTGAATAAGCTAGAAAATATAATGAATGGTGATGCTAGTAAGAGTAAAATCAATATAAGCGGTGTTAATAAAGCTATAAGTATGATCCACCTCCCATTCTCACTTGAGCCTAGTTTGCCAATAGTGGTTGCTACTTTTGCTATGGTTAATGGGTCTACTGCCATCTTACTACCTCCTTACGGTAAATCAGGTGCAACATGCCAGTCATCATAAACTGAGCCTTCTATGGTTACACCGTCATTTAGGTTCACTCTTAACATGCCATCAGGTGTCCAACAATCTATGACTTTACTATAAACTTTATATGCTCCGTCAGGATAAGGCAAAGGGGTGAAATGGGTTCTACTGTTAAAGGTAGAGTATGGGTTCTCCTTAAACTCAAATGTTCTTCCTCCAGTTTTATCAAGGAGTCGCCAATAGTTATTGTAATGGAATTCTGGAAAATAAGTCACAACATTTTGAGCAGTGGTATAGTGACTTGACGGTGCATTGGTTGTAATCCCTGCATCCACTTTGATATCAACACCATAACCACTGGCAATGGTATACTCCCCATATTTTTCTTTTGCAGTAGGATTATAAGCATCTGGCTTTAACTCCATATCTGCTTGGATACTGGCTGTATATCTTGTGTAAGTATAATCCCACTGACCGTAATCTTCCCACCATCCTTCATCAACCCATTTATAACGATGTACACGTTTTGTACTGCCGTCTGCTCTTGTTTTGGTGTAGCATCCACTATGATATTTTTTCCAGTTCTCATGCCATCTATAATCCGCATCCCATACGGCACTATAAATGCCCCAAGTAGCTGTCATTTTATCAGCTTCGTAGGGCATTGATGGAATTTCAAAATTTGGCATCTTATCTGTTGGTCGTGGATCAGGTGGTGCATTCTCAGCTAAACCCTCTATCTTAACTTTGAAACTGGTGCTTCGACCACCTTCTTGTAATCTAGCAGAGCTATTACCTGAGATGTTTACATTAATCGTTACTTCACATGGTTGTGATGGGGTTCGCCATTTTAGGAAGGCATATTGACTGTCACCATTAGGAATAACAACAGGCATGGTTGTTGATTGACCATTGGCAGTAATAGTCACATAGGCTTTACCATTTGATGGATTGGTATAGGCACTTTTTCGTGTATCTTTTTCCTTGTGACGTGTATCTGGAGTAATATCACCACTGGCAGCTTGCACCATTACCGAGGTAATTACATCTGTATTCACTCGATAAGTATAATCATAAGTTGTATCATTAGGTATAACATCTACCCCACTAGCTTCAAGCATTCGCATTCCAATACCGCCACCTCTAATGATTCTGTCATCACTCCAGTGAACACCATCTTTTAAAGGACTTGTTACAGGAACACCTACCCAACTTTCTTCAAGTACAATAGAGTTAGGTAAATCACTATGGGTCATCCCAGCCACGTACTGTCCTGTGCTTCCCCAGAACCAGTTGAAGTATCCTAACTTTTGAGAAAGGGCATACTCTGTTGCTGTAAAGGCAATGGGTTGTCTATAGCCACTACTATTGGGCTTTGTATAAGTAATAATTACGGGTTCATAAACAATGAGCCATGCAACTTTATTTTGATATTGCCCATTGATTTTAACTGGTAGGATGTCTTCAGGTGGGTAGTAATCCGTTTTATTGTTGATGGTAAATTGTATGTTGCTAATAAGCCCTTCTCTGGTTGTACCTTTTTGATCTGCAAAAGCATTTAACATCATGTTGAGTGTATTTACATCTCCAAAATACGATTTAACAGCATCAATATTTCCACCGTTAGTTATTGGAATGGGTGGTGGTGCATCTTCAATATAAGTCACTGAATCAAAAGAGACACTACTTAATCCTGCACCAATCCTGTATTTAAACTTGTTATGGCTACTTGTTATCAATCCAGAAGGTAAACTAAAGGACTTTGGTTTAATAAAGATAGGGTTATTACCTATCATCTTAAAATCACCTATATCGTTGTCCATATCAACTGAATCTCTTAAGCCAACATACACAGACACCTTATACATGTATTCAGCACTTCTGTAGTAACCTTTTCCTTGAAGTGCATTGTTAGTATTGCCACTTCCACTATCTGCATTATCCTCAGCATATACATACATAATCGAACCGAACATACACAGTAGCAAAAGTATTGCTAAATATCTTTTCACCATATCATCTCCTCATAAAAAAAGCCAACCCCTAAAAGAATTGACTTTATAACATACTATTAAAATTTATCGCCTTCACCTGCTTTACCATCATTTTCATAATACTCTTCACCATCATGCTTACCAGGAGCATCATTTCCCTCTTGTTGTGAAGGGGGATTCAAAAATGGATTTTCACTATCAGGTACAGTATTTTCTTCTTGTTTATCATCTGTTTCCTCTGGTACTTTTGGTGTAACAACAACAGGATTCTCAGGTTGTTCTATTTCTTCTACTTTAGGTGGTTCTTCGTACTCAGGTGGTTCAGGATTCTCTTCTTCATCGCCTTTTTTAACCGTATCTTCACTTTCAGGTATTAGTTCTACCTCAGTATCAGTGATTTCTTCAACTGACTCTTCTCCCGATTCTTTTTCAGGCGATTCAGGCACAGGCGGAACTTTAGGTTCATCAATATCTAATATTATTTCATCATTAGAATTCTCTTCTTTAACTTCTTGATTTTGCTCTGAGTTTTGAATCTTGGGAACATCCACTATTTCCTCTTGTTCAATATCTTCAACATTAACTTCCAGTTGCTTCTTTACTTCCGAGTCTATCTGATTAATTTGTGTAGTTGGCTGCAACCTTTGATATATACCATAACCTAAAGCAATTGCAACAATTAATAGTATTGCAACAACGCTTATGTATTTCATTCTATCTTTCATTCATATCCCTCCGTATTCTTCTTAATACGAGATATTAATACCTCAAGTTTGTTTAACTCTTCATAAATCGTATGTCGTCCTTTTTCTGTAATTCCATAATAGATAATTCGTCTATTTTCGTTCACTTCTTCTGTTACCTCAATAAGTTCTTGTTCTAACATTTTCTTTAACTTGGCATAGGGTGAAGCATTTAATGTTTTTACTTCTCCTTCTGATATGCGAGTAACTTTTTTTGAAATATCGTATCCTTTAAGTGGTTCTTTCAATAATGCTAGTAAAATGTATATTGTTAAATCTGTTTGTCTCTTTGACAACATCATCACTCCTCAATGCTATGATTGTTATAACTATAGTTTCTATAATCATCTTATCATTTATTGGGTGATATTGTCAAGAGCTTAGAACTTAGGGGTGAACTTTGCCTTAACTTTTTGTCTCATGACCATGTCAGGTAAATGTCCCCATCCAAATTCTAAGGGAACTCTCAAGACTATATAAGCATCAGCACTAAATTCATCATTCTCATTACCTCTAAAAGGTGTGTTCCTTACATTAACAGAAAGATCATAAATAGCGTATTCTTCTTGACTACTTGCATATTTCACATATTCAGCTCCATTTCTCTGTAGTCCAAGTAGATTTGATAGTTCTGCATAAATTGCTCCATTATCAATATCACTATTCCAATTAGAACCACTTAAAGTATATCCACCTGCATATCCTTGTCTAAGTCCATTGAAGTTGTTATCCCAATTGTTTGTTACAACCGATATCACCGATGATTGCACACCATCACGCACCCCCTTTGCAATAATTTTTAGCCTTAAATATTCTGCAATGACTGTAAAAATAAGCATCATAACTAACACAATGACGCACGCCATTAGAACTGCATTTCCCTCTTTGTTTCTTAATCTTTCCAATAAACTTCACTCCTTCCTGTGGCTTTTGATGTTAGTATTATGGGAAATGAGCCAAAAGAAAAGAAACCGATATCGGTTTCCAATGTAAGCTCAAGGCTAAATTCATTATTTAGTTGTATTGTCCCTGTTGTTGACCACTTTGCTGTCGGATTCAATCCTGTGTCATTTTTCATCTGATTAATTTTTACTTTTGTCTGTGTTCCTATTCGCCCTTCTATTTCTGCATATCTTACTACTTCATCAGCAAAGGTATCTAGTTTTGCTTTTTTGATAAATATAGGTAATACACTTGTCGTTAGTGCTATCATGAGCATCACTACAAAGACTACGATTACTATGTCAATGTAACCCTCGCCTTTTTTGTTTTTTAGTATGTTCATGTATTCACTCCTTTCTTTACAGTAATACAATAAAAAGCTCCCCAATATAAACAGTCATTTTCTGTTATACCCAAGAGCTATATTCAATAAGTAATATTCGCTTATACCAAACTAATTAATACACTAAAATCCAGCAACTAATAATGTGTTAAGCGTAGTTTTAATCTTCAATATTCTATTTACTTTCCTACTATCCAATTTTCAATTACTCTAACTTCTTCATTCATCTTTAACTCAACAAGGCTATATAAATCAAATAGTTCTTTTTTATCCTTTGCACTTTCTTTAGTAGAAGTCAAATATTGATAAGTCTCTTTCTCTAAAAGGTCACATACAAACATATATTCCTTAATATCATCAATCGACTTTATATCTTCTTTAGTTATAGTATCATCACATTAGAGCAAATCCATTACTCTGATCTGTACATTGTACATCAACATTCGCTTTTCCATTTGTCCACTAACATTGTATCACCCTTGCGGAAAACTAACCTCAATAAAAGGTGTGTCTTAATGAAGAACTAAAGCATTTATCTAGTTCAACTCATACCACTCGACTATTTTAGTCACAATGTCAGAACAATAATCTATACTATTCATTAAATAGTTCTCACTAATTTCTAAAAAATCACCTTCATTTTTCGAAAATAGGTTAAATGATGTTATATACTGCTCGTCACAAACTCCAGATTTATGTAGATGAACATTGCGCCTATTAGATATTTCCATCAAATTTTTGAATAATATTTTATTATTGAGTACATCTAAATTCTTATATATTTTAATCAAATCTTTTAAATATTTTTGTTTCAAGCATTCATCGACAGTATTAGAAATCATTTCTTGATTATTAGCAAACTTCCCAAAATCCTTCACTTTTAACTTGTAGTCTGATTCGCAAAAATAAGATATATACTGATAAAAATGTTCTTCTAACAATTGCTTTGTCATATCAAAAATAGTTGCATCAAATGTCGACATAAGCAATATAAAGCTTTGGCGATTAGCATTTAAAGTATTGTTTATATCATTGATGAACAAAGTAGTTTTCAACTTATCTATGAAAACTAAAACATCTTCACTTTCATTCATTACTTTCTCCAAATATAATCTTAATGCATTACTCGCTATTTTTTGCAAATCAAACTCTATTACCTTATCAATAATTTCTTTACTCGGTCCAATATGTTCAAATCTATTGAATTTTTTTAAATATATTTTTTTTAAAAAAGTAATAAGATTTTCTATACTATCATCATTCTTATAGATTTCTATAAAATCATAGTAATCTGCATCATAAAATTCATCATTAACCATCATTATAAATTCATCATCAAAATATTCACTCATATCGATTTCTTCCGGAATGAGTTTTATTATATCATTCGTTATATCAATATAATTGATCAAAAACTCTTTTGCCTCATCTATAAAGGAAAAAATCATTCCAATATCACTTGGATATTCTGATAACTCCTGAAGAGCCAATAAGTTGTCATTTGCAAATCCAAATATGTATAGTTGGTTAATATTCCAGCTCATTTCACTCCATCGAGGTAATTTTGACATTGAAATAATTAGATTATTATAAGCTAATATTTTTTCAACTTCATCGTCAAATCTATTCATTATATCTTTCATTTTACGCTCCTCTAATCTGAATTATATTTAACATTCCCGTAATTGCTCACTATTCACCTCCTCCAATTTAACTTGACCAATCACTATAAATCATCTTTCAACATCAATCACCTAAGATGAGATTGTAGCAAACTGGAGTGTTATTACAAAGAAAAAAACGTTATATTGTTGATTCCAATAATAATTCATTCAAATCATTCCTTCTAGTCCATATTCCAGATGATATTTTGTCATAACTCTTACATAATGAAATTATTTTATCTTTACCACCATAATTCACAAGTTTTCTCTCAACTTCTGTTAATGATTCAAATGCATTTGAACAATATCCCGAAGTTGACAAATACAAACCTGATTCTCTTTTTTCGTTTACTACAACATTAATAAAATCTTTGATAGCCTTATAACCAACTCGACTACCTGCTTTCCAATGCTTAATCTCAACGATATAACTTTTGTATTTATTCTCAACCAAACATTCTAAAATTAGATCTTTACCTCCGTCTTTACTAGAAGGAGTTAATGTTACATCAAATCCTAACCCATCAAAAATAGCAGCCATCATACGCTCAATATCACGCCATTCTAATTTGTATAATTGATCAGGGTTATTTGCTATAATCTTGGCAAATTTGGTACTAAGATTATATATAAGCACCTCAATATCTTTACTATCACTTTCTGTTTCAAATCTATTTCGTATTCTTTGACTCCAGTGGAGCAGATCACTTATATCCATTAAATCAACTTTAATAGGTTTCTTCTCTAATACCATGCTCCGAGCTGTGGCTGTAAAATTCGAGTTAGTTAATAATATACATCTTGAAAACCCTCTAATTCGTGAAGTGCCGACTAATTTATTTATCACATTTGCACCAACTGAGCTTATATAATGTTTATATTCTATTCCAATATCATCTTCATTAGTTGGATTTTTTGATTTCGCAACAAAATCAAAACCTTTATCAGAATGCGCTGAACTTTGACTTAATTCATATCCATCTATTTCTAGCAAATCGGATAATATATTACCAATTTTCTTTTCTGCACTATATGGTGATAGGTTTATAGATTCATTCAAATATGTCTTGATTCGACTATCTATATCATCCAATTTATTAACACTCATTATTTCACCTACTTTTAGCTTTTTACTTTCTAATAACATTATCGGTAGTTACCAACATGTTCCCCATCGCTTAAAATAACACTTTCATTATCCCCACCGTTAACAGCAACTATACTAATTCTAAACTTAGGGATATATGGGTAAATACAGCATTAGATTAAGTTTATTAAAGGTCTTTATTAATTATATTTTTCAATTCACTAATATAAGGATTAACATATTCATATAAATCATCAATATACATTATTCCTTCATTGACAAGTTTGTCTTTAATCCATTTTTCGTACGTCTGCATCAACAAAACAGCTTTATCCAGCACTGGTACTGGCTGCCTATGATTTTTGTCATGATGTGCGACGTAGGAATTTCTAAATTCAAGCATTTCAGAATGATACTTTTTCCATTCATCCATTGTCATCTCTAACGTACTTAAAAGTATATTTCTGAACTCTTCAATCTCATCTTCTCTTAAATGATGTTGCCAATGTGTCATATTAACATTCTTATTTCCAAATATTCTACACCAGTATATAAATAAATTTTTGATACTTGTGTTACTAAAAATAGTCCAAAATAACGTATTTGATTTTAGATTTTCTAGCTGAATATGAACCATTCTATATGCTCTAAAATGCATATAGAATTCATTCATTGATTCAACTTGATACTCATAAAATTTATCTTTCTTCAAAATGACTCCTTCTAATAATTTTCATCTAACATGCTTTGTTAACACTTTTATTGTAACTTTGATAATCCGTTCTTTTATTATACACCTTCCAATTAATTCCTGTCCACTGCATCAACTAAAACAACTCTTTCATACTCCCTACAATCTGCAACACCATCACCACAAGGTACATCATGACAAAACATCCAAGCATCATCATAGAATACTTTTTAATCTTGGCAGGTCTTTTCATTACCTCTGATTTTAATCTTTGTAATTCTAATTGCTTAAAATCATGGGATAACATTTGAAAATAAACGATGTTATTATCTCCCCTAATTGTTCCAACAAGCCCTCTAATAACATCTGATAGCATACTGCTACCAATCCTTGTTTCAAACCTAGTTAATGCACTTTCTAAGTTTCCTGATTTCATATCAGCGATTGTAATCTCTAGTTCTCTTTTAAATATGCCTGTAGTATTTTTCTTATAAGTTTCCAAAATAGCTAGGATGTCTCGACTCCCGTGTAATTCTTGAGTCAGCGTATTGACAAATCGGGGGATTTCATATTCTATAGTCTTCTTGCTTTTTTTTAGTTTTTCATCTGCACTGTCAAGTTCTTTAAATAATACTAAAATAGACGTTATTAAAAGAACTGGTGCAAGTAATGGCAGTATCAATATAGAAGGAATAATACTTAACAGTACTATCCCTGCTTTTACATAGGCTCGTGCGATAAACACCTCTGGGGTCAATTTAATGTTAGCTGATCTTAAGGTCATTATAAGTTTTCTTTTTTTGAAATTTCCAAGCTTAATGAACCTCCCAACCTTCTCTGATAATTCCAACGTAATCACTTCAAAAGCATTTGGCTTTTCTATACCTTTTTTACTCACTGCTAAATAGACTTTATTAGCTCGCTTTGTTGGTACTTTCAATACGTCTAATAAGATTAAAAAAAGCCCTATTCCGAAGAATAGAGCAAACATAAATAGTATACTGTTCAATTACATCACCTCCTGTATTCTACTGGTCTTGATAGCTTAACTACACCCGATATGGATATGACTAAAACGATAGTACATATTGCCAATGTTCCCTTGCCTACAGGTGTATGCATCAGCGTATGATACCAGTCACGATTAAGAAAATAAATCAACGGTATATTACCAAGTAATAAAGCTGCCATCATCATAAACTCTTTAATTGGCTCATAGAGCATGTTATCTAATTCAGATGATACAATCCTCATATCTGATAACTTTGAGACAATTGGTATTAACGTGGATTTTAAATTCTTATCTTCTTGGCAATCCATTAGGACATCTACCCATTCTCTGAATACATCGCTATCAATCTTCTCTCTCAATTTTTCCAACGCCATATTAATATTAGAATTAATGAGTTTGGTATCTGCTAAAAAAGCATTGAAAATATTATAAATAGGTGGATTGATATAATCTATATTCTCTTCAATAGCAGTTATAATACTGTCACACCTCATATAAGATGTGGTAACCACTGATAAAACTGTCTCTAACTCTCCATTAAGTTCATTTTTCCACTTGGTGGATATTAGTTTAACATACCAAAAGGGCATCAATGCAAAACCTACACCTAATATAGGCATCATCAATTTGTTGTTCATCAGTAAAGCAAAAGCCATCCCTACAACAGATAGAATCAATGATAATGTTGTGATAAAGTAGAAGCTATTTTCACGTCCGGTCATTGCCAGTACTTCTTTTGTTTCTCCTAGTAATCGCTTTATTCCTTTTGATTTCTTTTTCTGAGTCACATTTAATACCTTTTGTCTTATACTTACTCGTGACTTTTTATGGCGGTATGATTTTAAATGATTAAAGATTTCTATAGGTGATATATCCAGAAGTACCATAAGTCCTGCTACCATTAAAATAAAGGCAATCATTATTAAATTATTCATTTGCCACACCTCCCATTAGCTGACTCAATTCAGCCTTTGATATACCATTTTCTAATAATCTCTTTTGCATAACTGCCGATGGTTTACTCACCATTTCATATTGACCAATAATCTTTGACCTACCATCAACCTCTACATTATCAACCACATTGTATTTATGGAGTGTACGAATCTCCCTGCTGCCATCTTCTTTAATCAGGCACTCCGTAATCTCCATGATATGCCTTGTGTTATCCTCTAGCTTTTTACAGAATGCAATAATCGGAAAGGCTTCTGTAACGAGGTTATATAATGTCTTTTCATCCATATCATATTTTTGCTTGCATAATGTCACCATCCTATAATAAGTAGCTATACATGAGTTCGCATGAATAGTTGTTGAAACACCATGACCCGATCTTGCAGATTCTTGGGCATAAAAAGCTTCATCACTTTTCATCTCAGCGACACATATATAATCAGGATTAACCGTAAGGGCAGTCTCTAATAGTTTTGCCATTGTGATCGACTGTTTAGGATCATCACTTTGTCTCGTGACTGTATGAATCACATTATTGATGACCTCCCCTTTATCGTTCTTTTGTATCAAATTAAACTCACGAGTCCCATTTTCAATGGTGAAAAGCCTTTTGTTATTGGGCAAAGTGGATAATACATAACTCATCAACGTTGTTTTACCGCTAGATGTTGCTCCTGTAAAACAGATACTTTCTCCATATCTATGCGCCAATGTCAGAAAATCTAACATCTCAGCACTGGCTGTATCATTCCTAATAAAATCCTCTTTTGATAGCTTTCTTGGATTAATGATACGGATGGATACAGATACCCCTACATCTTTATCTACAATGCCTTTAGCAATCGCTGTAATTCTTATTTTATCGCTAAGATGACCAACGACAATAGGTTGTGAACTATCCAAAATCATACCACTTTGATGAAGTAATCTTCTGATTACATCCATTGCATGAGTTGGCGAATTAAAATGCTCATCAGCAGGCTTTATCTCACCATTAGAGTAGGTCACCTTGATATCATTAAAGCTGTTTACATTGATTTCTTCTATATCATCTCTTTCAAGGTACCCAGTTAGAAAGCTGAATTCAGCCATTTCCATATACAGACGTTCAATCAAGCTAGATTTATTGTATCCATCTACCTTTAGTTGATTTTCTTCTATATACTTCTTGATATAGGACTTCAACTTGATTTTACTTTCTGCCACACCATCATCTGTTATCAATATGGCATAGTTCTTTGAAATATGTTCCTGCACACGCCTTAAGACTTCTGTAAAGTCCATATATTTACTCATAATCATCTTGCTCCTTTTCTTTTTTTCTTCTTAGATTTGACAAGAATTCTCGGATTTTAATGCACAATTGCTTTGGGGCAATTCTTTTCTTTTTTGATCCTTCTTTACGCTTCTTAACCGTTTTATTAGTCTGCTCTGCTTCTATTTCCTCATCTGAAATTACTGATAGCAATTTTTCTAAATTTACATTATAACTTTCGCTTTTTTTATCCTTTAAAGCATTTAACAAAAGTCCCTCCCTGTACTGACCCACAATTTCATCTAAATACGTCAACTCATAATCAATGCCCCCATAATGATTCAATATCATGGCTCTTGGTTCGATTTCTTCTAACTTACTCAGCACTTTAATGTGATTATTTAAGTTATAAGATTTATCCGATAGCAATGGCAAAGTTGATTTAAAATAACTGACTGCTCTTAAATCACTGCCACATAATCGGATAACTTGATCTGCCAATTTTAGAGAGGCTTTTGAAAGATGATTTAAGTGAACAACTGAAGATACATCAATAATTAAATAATCTACCACATGGGATAAATTAACGATTAATTCATTGGCACGATATTCTGTATACTCGGCATAACTCGCTATGTTTTCACCTTGTCTATATCCTAGAAAGGCAATATTCTTATTATCTTTTAGGGTCAATAGGTTCTTTAAAATATCCTCTTGGGTTAATGTGACCATTTCTAGTAGCTTCCCTAAAGATTTATCCTCTTCCTTTACAAAGGGTAATATTACGCCCAGTGGAGTAATAATATCTGTACACAACACCATTACATTATTATTCTTAGAGAGTATCTTTGCTAGTTTCATTGATAGAGTTGTTTTACCACTATTAGGACTGCCCCATATTGCGATTATTTTACTCAATGGCATCTTCCTCCTCATTGTCTACTTCACCTTCAGGACTTGGTTTGTCTATTGATTCTTTAGCAGCTAAATCTTCCAATACTTCATCTTGCTTCATTAAAAAAGCCTTTGTATTATCGTCACTCCCACGATATACAAAGGCTAGATGTATCTTTCCGTTAATTTCTAAGTCTGCAAGCATAATGGCTTGTCTTTCAGATACGCATAATGTAATTGTTGTCGGTAATTCTTTTTCCTCTCCTTCTTCTGTTTCATTTTGATTGGTATCATATCCAGTACCTAATGTAACAGCAAGCACCTTAATATATTTGAGTTCTATTGGTGAGAGTGTTTCTTTCTCATTACCATAATCCGCCACATATACCGAAACAATATCTCCCATTTGTAGCTTCCCTGATAGTCCACTGGCAAAGGTTCTTAGTGTTACAGATATGGCTCGTTTATCTCCTGTAAAATCATCAAGATAGCCATACTCAGCAATTGGTACATCTGATAATTTTGATGGCAAGATATAATCTGATTTTTTCATATCTACAGTTACATACTTGCCTACGATATTCTCCCTGTTTTTGATAATATCGTTAGGTAAATTGTAGCCACCTACTTCAACAGTTCGGAGCATACTGGATGTGATTTCATCACCTACGGCTACATCCTTTGTTAATCTAACAACACTTACTTTACTTGATACTGCTTCATTAAACATTGGTGTTAGTCCAAAGCAAATGAAAAGAGATAGCACAATACAGGCTATCCCTAGAATGGTTCTGTTTTTTAATATTTTCATGTAATCCTCCTTTTTAAGTAAAATATTTTTAGTTGTTTGCAAAATGCTTGAACCATTGAAATTAAAGCATTTTAGCAATGTATTTATATTGTTTTCCTCCTCTAAATATAGTAAAATATAGGTATACCGACCAAAAATACTATAAAGAGGAGAAAAACAAATG
>NZ_WBZC01000060.1 GCF_009017275.1 Alkaliphilus pronyensis
AAAGAGATTATATCAACAAACACTAAGGAGTATTCAATAGAGCTAACAACAGAAAAGCCAATAGCTTCAACAGCAGTAGACTTCACACTAGAAACCCATCAATATGCTAAAATCACATACTCACATCTAGTCATAGATGGAGGAACTACAGGTGAGGCAAAAGAAATATTCTATCATATAGGGGATGTACCCACCGGCTTAAATAGCTACAATCTGCTTACAGCTGACGAAGCCTCCAACTGGTTGAACCTAGATAGGTATGGTTGGGACATAGGAATTACACACTATTAATTATTAATCTCAAGTTTATTGATTAAGTTTTTATGTGTTATAATTAAAAAACAGATTAGCTTTTACGGGGGTATGTAAATGGAAGATAAAGTAATGTGCTTGTTAGAAAAGCTGTATATTGAAATGCTAAGCATGAAAAGCGAGCTGCGTTCTGAAATGCAAGAAATGAAAAGCGAGTTACGTTCTGAAATGCATAGTATGCATAGCCAACTTTGTTTCGAGATGGATGAAATGAAGCAAGTCATGGCAACCAAGGAAGACCTAAAGGGGATGGCAAGCAAAGAAGATATAAAAAATATGGCAACTAAGGAAGACTTAAAGGGGATGGCAACCAAAGAGGATATAAAAAACATGGCAACCAAGGAAGACTTAAAGGGTATGGCGACCAAAGAAGATATTATAAAACTAAATAACAATCTATTTATAATGGAAAACCAGCTAAAAAATGAAATAGCCATAGTATATGATGGATATAAGCAATGCGTGGAGGGTATCTCAAATATAAACTATAAGATAGACAGATTAACAGAAAAAGTAGATAACCAAGAGATTAGGCTACAAGTCCTAAAAACAGCAAAATAACATATAGCTCTTATGAACCCTGTGAAATAAACAGGGTTTTATTGTCTTTTCATTAAACATCCACCATCCAACATTGCCTTTGTTCTTGTCTTTCCAACTTACCAACTTTCCACTTTAACTCTTAACTCTTAACTTTCAATTTTCAACTATGTTTTTCACTTATTCCATATTACTTATTACTTGCCTTTATAGGTTTTTAATTTTAAATTTGTCTTCTCTTTTTCCCTGTGTCTTTTGTTTCATTTTTATGACAATTACCAACAAAATGCAGTAAGGAGAAAAAACCTATGCTATAATGATAAAAAAACCTATATTTCCATTTTATACAACTATAAAATAATGGAATTCTTGTCGATATATATCGCAAAGGACTTTATAAGGGGGAAGAACAATGGGAAAAAAGTGGGCAATAATTATCGCATTAGTAATGCTTTTTAATATACTATTTAGTAGTTTTAATATAGAAGACGTATATGCTGCTACACCATCAATTTTTAATGTAACAATACATGAAGAAGTAAGCGTAGTCGGCGGAGAAAAAATAACTAAGTATCAAGTAATCTTTAATGGTATATTCTTAAATGATGTTGATGTAATAATTGTTTCCACAAGTGATTCTATTGACGATGCTGTAAAAACAATAGAAAACTTTACCCTTGATGGAACTACAAATTTAATTTTTTCTCCACAAGATGACGATGGACAAACATTGGAATCCATTTTTGGTGCAACAGGAAACATATATTTTGGAGTTGTAAAAAAAGATGGCACAACAGAGTTCTCCAGTAAGGTTTTTAATATTCCATCAGATAGTCTTATGAAGGTAGACACTATTGGCGGGTTGAGTCCAGCTTCTTGGCCAGTAAATGTTGTAAAAGGAGAAACCTTCACAGTTGGAGGAACGGAGTTTGACGACACATATAAGCTTGGAATAACTACAGGAAGCTTTGTGGCTAATGAAGTTGATTTCAACATCACTGATCCATTAGACCCTGTAGAAATATCTGTTGATACAGAGACAACTGCCATTACCTCAGGCTATAATCAAAATCTAATATTTGAAAAAAAGCAAGTGGGGAATGATGTAACAGTTAGATATATTGTAAGAAATGCTTTAAATATTGCAAACCCATTAGACATCGGGGAAAACACCAGTATAACACCACTGCAGGGTACAGAGGGTACAATAGTTCGTATAAAACCAGAAAGAAATAATCATCAGTTACTTGACCTAGGAACTAAGGTTTACATTGGTGGAATAGAGGCTAAAAGAAACGTAAGTGCCTTCAGTGATGGTACCTTTAATTATATTGATGGTGGGGTACCCAAAAAAGGCCTAGAGGTGGTGGTTCCCAGACACACCACAACAGGCGAAAAGCTAATTACCATAAGAAATTTTGAGGGTGATTCATATTTTCATCCGCAAAATTTCAACTATGTTATTGCAATAGGAGCCGTTTTAGAGGTATTTGATATAGAGCCAGAAAAGGCATTTACAAATGAAGAAAAGGAAATAGACAACCTAAGAATACGTAATGTATATAGCCTAAATAACCTTGAAGCTGTTACAGGAGACGATATTGTAGGAGATGCAATTGCAGTGCCAGGCGATTCCGACACTAATCCGTTAAATTTCTTTGAAGACTTAGATACCAAATCCTATTACATTCAATATCCTATGGGAAACGATCATTTTGTAGAGCGTAAGGTGGATGTTTATATTGGACTGAGAACAAAAATAAGGAAAATCCCCCTAGAGGCCGATGAGTCTGACTTAACAAGCATTAAGGTAACCACCGATAGAGTAAGCCAAGCTGGAGTATATACTGTAACAGCAAGAACAGAAACAGTATATTATAAGCTAGAAGCAGATGATTCCATAACAGAAATTGAGTACATAGTGGAGGAGGCACCCCTCAAAAACCAAAATAAAGTAGAATTTGAGTTTGAGCCAGACATTACAACACCAGTTGTTGATAAAATTTCCCCTGAAAAGGGTCCATATAATCATAATATATCAGCAACAATTGAAGGAGACCAATTTAGGGTAGAAGCCTCAGGCGAAGACAGATACTATCCCAAAGTTATAATAGGTAGCCCATCAGTACCAGGAGCCTATAAATATAAAGTAATTACTAGAACACCAGCAGGCGAAATTGATGCCTACTATGCAGCCAATTCAGATGGAACCATTAGAGATACAGCAAATATAATAGATACAAGTGACTTTACCTTTGTTGTACTGGACGAAGCCAATAATGTAGTAGATGGACAGGGTAGAAAGTCTGGTAATAGAATTAAGTTTACTATTCCGGCTGGCTATCAGTTCTATAACGGTTTTGCAGATGTAATAGTATATAATCCTACAGCTACAGGGCAGCTTGGCGGTAGAGATAATAAAGAAAACATGTTCGAATATATTTCACCCCAGGACGATGAAGTAATACAGCCCCGTATAGACTCTGTTACTCCAGAAAAGGTTGCAGTAGGTAAAAATGAAGAGGTTATAATAGAAGGTAGAGATTTTCAGCCAGATGCAGTAGTTACCGTAGATGGAGAAATTATTGAAAATGCTGAAATTAACATAAATCAAAACCCTAACATAATTACATTTAATGCACCTGATGGTCGTGTTGGCAAAACAAAAATTCAAATAATTAATCCTGATGGAGGCTTTACTTCCACAGACTTTGAATACATACAAACCTATAGTCAGCCCTTTATACAAGAAATTATTCCAAATGTAGGGGGGAAGGGCAGTCTAGTTATTATTAAAGGACAAGGTTTTTTTGAAGCAGATCCAGAGGGTGAAACAGAAGACAGAAAAATCGGAACAAAGGTCTATATAGATGGTAGAGATATAAATAAGGAATATTTTAGAGTAGACGGTGATCCAGATAATGAACTATTGGATCAACCAGTAGACTTTACCAATTATTTTAGTGGTGAATCAATATATGGACCAAATATTAATCCCGATGGTACACCAACCAGTATAAAAACCTATGGCAGTAATGTTGCTGTAGTAGATAATAACACTATATATGTAATTATTCCAGATCCACTAGATCCAGAAAAAGAGTTTAAAAGAAACGTATTTTTAGATGTGAAGGTGGTTAATCCCGATTTAGGAAGTCACCAGCTTAATAAAGCCTTTAAATTTATAGATGTTGCAACAACTCCAGAAATATTTGATATATCACCTGCTTTAGGTGACTACAGAGGTGGAAATATAGCCGAGATATCTGGGGAAAATTTTCAAGAGGGCGTAAGAGTGTTCTTTGGAACTGAAGAAGCAGAGGTATACAGAAGAAGTAATAATGGTAAAACAATTTGGGCATATGTACCTGCCTATGGAGGAGCATTACAAATGATGAACAGGGCATTAGTACCTGTTACAACTGTTAATCCAAATGGAAGCTCCTTTACAAAGTATGATGGCTATACCTTTGTTAACCCAGGCTACGATGCAGTTATAACCAAGATTACACCAAATTATGGAAACACCGGGGGCGGTGACAGAATTTTTATTTCTGGTATAAACTTTAGAGCCAGTGTTGTTGATAATGCAATAGCAGAAAAACCAGCTGTCTTTATGGGAGGAGTTAGGGTTCCAGATGAGGATATAACCTTTGTTTTACCTCCAAAGGATACCTTTAGTCATCCAGAAGAAACCGATATGATTATCGTTGAAAAAACACCAGCAAATCCTGCTGGCATTGTAGATATTACAGTAATAAACTACGACGGAGCAACCGCTAACTTCAAAAACGGCTTTGAATATAAATCTAGACAACCAGCAATAACTCAGGTTTTACCAGCATCAGGCTCATTGCTTGGGGGTAGTGAAATAACCATAGTAGGTAAAGATTTTGTTGAAAACGGACTACACGTTGTTTTCGATAATCAAGTTGGTAGAGCCGATGTACTGTCTGGACAAGCTGAGGTTGAGGTGGGGGATGTAATAGTTAGATATAACGCATATGCTCCAGAGAATATAACACTCTTCTACAAGGAAGCTTTACCAGAGTATCAGCTAGAGGTATATCTGGATGAAGAAAAGAAAAGCAGCTTCTATATATTAGAGGAGGAAGAGTTCAAAATAGCCCGTATACCATGGAAGGAGCTACCACCTAACTTAGCAGATGAAGACACTGAAAATCTTGCAGATGAAAACATAAAGATAGAAATTAAAGATGATGACCTAGTAGTTACCAGAAGACTAGGAGTTATCAAAAAGGTAGAAGGAGAAGAAAGAATTATACTTGATACACCACCCGCCCAGGGAGTAGAGTCAGTTCAGCTAAGGGTGTTTAATTATGATGGTAAATTTGCTTCGTCACAGTTTACTTTCACCAATCCCTTCAGACCACCTGTAATTACAAAAATTATTCCTGTATCAACTACAGAGGTGGATGATATAAATGGAACAGAATATTCACCACCCATAAATATTGATGTGGCCACTGCTTCACCTGCTGGAGGATCACCATTAATAATCGAAGGTGAGAACTTCCGTGCTGGAGCTAAGGTGTTTATTGGGGACCAAGAGGCAGAAATAAAAACTAAAAGTGCAAATGATGATGAGATGATTATTATAGTACCAGAAGCAGATGATAATCCTGTAGGGCCATACTTAAGAATACTTGTTTTAAACGAAGACGGAGGATACGCCTATGGAGATACAGTACCAGATGATCAAAGTCGTAACCCCTATTGGTTTAAGTATATACCTGAAGGCAGCTCACCTACAATAGATGATGTTCAGCCAAATTATGGACCAGTTACTGGAGGAGCCAAAATAACAATTAAAGGAACAGGCTTCAAAGATCAAGATACCTTTGGAAATAATAAGGATGTATCAGTGTTAATAGGAGGAGTTCCAGTACCACAAGAAAATATAGAATATATAAATCCTCAAACCTTAGAGGTCATCACCCCAGCTGGTAGAGTAGGTCCTCAAACCATAGAAGTAATAAACTATGATTACGGTCGAGCAATTGGAGAAGATATATTTACATATATTAGTCAGCCCACCATCTCCCTTGTAGACCCAGGCAAGCTATTTACCAATGATGTAGAAACAGAGGTGGAAATTAAAGGAGAAATGTTCTTGCAGGGTGCTAAGGTATTTATTGGAGGAGAGGTAATACCAGAAAGCAATGTAGAAGCTGGACAAACAGTTATAGCACGAGGAATAAGAGGAGTAGATGATGAAGGTGTAAGCAGATGGATGGCTGTTGTTGGAGGAATAGAGGCTGCTTCAGTTACCTTTGAAGATGAAAACACACTTAAGGTTAAGTTTAATGAAGCACTAGACCTCACAAATAGTAATATAATCATTTTAAACCCAGATGATGGCTTATCAGGTGAATACAAAGATTTTGAGTATATGATTCCCGTACCAACTAGACCATTAGTCTTAGAAGCAATACCAGGAGCAGAATCAACAATAACACTAATTTGGTCAGATTCCAAACCGGAGGTATTAAATAGAGCAGATAGGTACGAAATATATGGTAAGAGAAAAGCCGATAAGGAGTATACATTTATTGGAGATACAAAGGATTTAGAATTCCTAGTTAATAATCTCGAAGCCAATACTGAGTACAGCTTCATGGTTAGGGCAATGAATAGATATGGTAGTGCATTGGAGTTTGCAGAGGTTAAAGCTAGAACCCTAAGCGAAAGGGAAGATACAGAGCTAAGGGAAAAGCTTGAGGAATTAGAGGAAGAAGAAGACAAGCTAAATAAAGAAGGAAAGGTAGAAGTAGTTAACAATCAAGTTATTCGAACAATAGGAACCGATGAGATAGGCATAAAAGCTACACCTTATCTTATAGATTTCTCACTTGTAGAATATAAAGATAAAAGCAAGTTTACTGTAGCAATACCAATATCAGTAGTAAAAGAACTAAATAGAAAAGTATTAATAACAGATGGAAAAATGCAGTTCACCTTTTTACCAAGAGATTTATACACTAGAGAGGTAAGTCAAGTATCAAATAAAGATAAAGACGATGCATATGTTTTAGTTACCATAAGCAAATTGACAGGAAAAGATGTTGAACCTATACAAACTGCAATATCAAGAAAACAAAGACAAGCATCAGATGTTTTTGAATTAGACTTCCAGCTTAAGGTGGGAAGAGATACCAGTGATTTAAACACTATGGTTAGAGATGGAGAATTTATTATCAGGTTCGATTCCTTGGCATATCCAAAGGTTGATGAAGACAAGCTCTTTTTGGGTAAGTACAACACCTCAGACCATAGCTTTGAAAAAGTTGAAGATGGAGTTGTAGCAAATATCAAGAGCAGAGGAAGATATGTGTTGCTGGCAGACAGGTGAAAACCAATTAATGATGAATAATGAAAGAGCAATGAGTAATTAGTGATGAGTAATGAGTAATTAGTAATGAGAAATGAGTAATTAGTAATGAGTAATAAAAAACAGTGAGAAATGAAAGAGCAATTGGGTGGAGAACCCCTCCACCCAGTTACACAACACTTAACAGTGCTTTTAATTTTTTTTCTTCATCATTGTTTTTAAATCTTTGTATTTAACTCTTAACTCTTAACTCATAACTCTTAACTCTTAACTCTTAACTCTTAATTAATGATTTTCCATTTTCAATTTTCCATTTTAATTATGATTTATGTTTTAATTTTTCATTTTTAATTTTGATTAAGGTGTCAGAACTACGTATCTAAAATTAATAGTGAAGCATTTTTGTTGAAACTTTTGGCAAAACAAGAAAAAATCGATTTTTTATGAAACAT
>NZ_WBZC01000061.1 GCF_009017275.1 Alkaliphilus pronyensis
GAATAATACTATAGGTATACAATACATAGTAATATACATTTAACAAGGGGGGCTTTTAAACAATGGAAGTATTAAAAGTATCAGCAAAATCAAACCCAAACTCTGTAGCTGGAGCTTTAGCCGGCGTACTAAGGGAACGTGGATCAGCTGAGATTCAAGCTATAGGAGCTGGGGCTCTAAATCAAGCAGTAAAAGCAGTTGCAATTGCACGAGGATTTGTAGCTCCTAGTGGACTTGACTTAATATGTATTCCAGCCTTCACTGACATACAAATAGATGGTGAAGAACGAACAGCCATAAAGCTAATCGTAGAACCTAGATAATAAAACTGTTAACAAAAAGTCTGCTGGCAATGCAGGCTTTTTTTATGTCGTGGGTCCAGCGAAGCTGGAACACGTATGTCGAGGGGACGAGATTGTTTACACTTCGTCCCCTCCAACATATATAGCCATTGTCTATTGATGTTGGGCCTAAGAATATAGTATGATTTATAAGTAATAGATTTTTAATAATTATCTACCCCTTAAGAAACGGGAGTGTTAGTAACGCCGCTGAGATAAACTAGGAGGATTTAACCAATGAAAAAAAATATTGTAATTGTATTATTACTAATTATAATCATTCTACTTCTAACTTCTATAGACATTAAGGGCTTTCAGAAAATAGATGATGTGCAATTACCTACTTATGATGTTAATATAAATGGTGTCAAGGTTGATAATACCTATAGTGAATATCCCCTGTTAAATTACAAAGACATAACCTATTTGCCCATGACAGAGAATTATGTCAAAGATTTAGGTTTAGAGATTAGTTGGGATAAAGAAAAAGGACTATCCATTACAGAGTTAGATAAGTATAAAGAGAATGAAGCAAGTAAGCTTCCCCATGAAGTAGACAGTATTATAGATGCTAAGATACCAATTATAACCTATCATCATATTCATACTGATCCTAGTGTATGGAGTGATATTACTATTTCTCCTCAAAAATTTAGGGAGGATATGTTGTATTTAAAAGCATTGAATTATAATCCTATACATTTTAAGGATTATTTTAGTGCTGTAGATAATGGTTCAAGCTTACCAGACAACCCTATCATTATAACCTTTGATGACGGATACAGAAGCAACTATCTATTGGCATATCCCATCTTAAAAGAATTAAATATGAAGGCTACTATAACCGTTATTGGATGGTCCGTTGGACGAGAGCTTCATAAGGATGGTCAAACACCAATAAAGCCACATTTCACATGGGAAGAAGCCAAGGAAATGTATGATAGCGGATTAATTGATATTCAGCATCATACCTATGATTTACATAATCTAGGAGACGGAGTAACATGTGGTCTAGGTGTAAGTCAAATGTCCGATGAAAGTAGAGAAGATTATATTAAGAGGTTGAGGAATGATACTGTCAAATTAAAAAAACTCATAGAAGAGAAGATCGGAAATGAAGTTAATGTGTTCTCCTACCCTTATGGTGTTTTCAATGAGATAAGTGAAGAAGTGATTAAACAGCTAGGATTTAAAGCTACACTAACAACCATTGATGATGTATGGAATTTAGAGGATGGACACTATCAGTTGGAAAGAATAAATATGCCTTCAGGTGTTAAATCAATAGATTTAATGAAAAGGATTTTAGTTCTTGATGATAGAGAAGTAAATATTCCCTTTGAAAATATTGAAAATCAAATGGAGAGGATTGAAAAGCTGGAAAACCTAGTGATAAAGTAAAAGCAATATGCAAACAATATATACAGCCGTTATTCTAAGTAAAATCTTGAAAAGAGGTTATTATAATGAGGTACATTGACATGCATGTCCATACAACTGCTTCTGATGGTGTTTTAACCCCAAAGGAGGCTATTGACTTAGCAATAAAAAGAAATATAGATGGCATAGCAATAACTGATCACGACACAGTTAAGGGTATTGAAGAGGGAATTATTTATGCTAAAGGCAAGGAAAGTTTTATACTAATACCAGGAATAGAGCTTAGTACTGAATATAGTAATGAAGAAATACATATTCTAGGCTATAAAATAGATTATAAATCAGAGGAATTACTTGATAAGTTGAATATTTTAAAAAAATCAAGAGTCAAAAGAGCAGAAGGAATAGTTGAAAGGCTAAAGGATTTAGGCTATAGCATCAGCTATGAAGAGGTTGTGCAAATCTCAGGAGACGGTGTAGTTGGACGACCCCATATAGCAATGGCTTTAGTAAATAAAAAGGCAGTTCAAGATATACCAGAGGCCTTTAGAAAATTGCTAAATAAGGGCTGTCCTGCATATATACCGAGGTTTAAGCTTTCACCCTCTGAAGCAATTGATTTAATAAAAAGGATAAATGGAATACCTGTTTTAGCTCATCCTGGACTAATAAGCAAGCCTAGTTTTATTCAGGATTTAATCAAGCTGGGTATTGAAGGAATCGAAGTATACCATCCAGACCATAGTCACAGTCAAGAGACGGTATACTTAAAAATAGCTAATGCTTACAATTTAATGGTAACAGGAGGCACAGACTTCCATTACCCCCATGATGATGAAGACAAAGGTAGTATAGGTAGCATAAAGGTTCCAGTATCCAATATAATAAATACTCAAAATAAGTAGCAAAGTACAGAAATATTTGTTAAAATAGGAGTTGTTTATATTAATAATTTTTTTATTGCTTTCTACATAATTAAAAAATGGTGGAGGTTGGACGATGAAAATTAAACTATCTGAAAAAAATCAAAGGATAACTGCTTCAGTGACACTAGCCATTGATTCTAAAGCAAAGAAAATGAAGGCAGAAGGCATTAATGTTATAAACTTTGGGGTAGGTGAGCCAGATTTCAACACCCCAGATAATATTAATAGTGCTGCAATAGAAGCCCTAGAAAAGGGAATAACTAGATATACATCTGCAACAGGTCTTCCTCAATTGAAGGAAGCGATTTGTGAAAAGCTTAAAAAGGATAATAGCTTAGATTACAAGCCAGAAAACATTGTTGTTTCCAATGGAGCTAAGCAATGTCTATACAACTCATTATTGGCTGTTTGTAATCCTGGTGATGAAGTTATAATACCAGTGCCATATTGGGTAAGCTATGAAGAGCTAGTTAAAATGGCAGATGCAAAGGCTGTTTTAGTTCATTCATCAGAAGAAAATGAATTTAAGCTACAGAAAGATGCACTATTAAAGGCAATTACACCAAAAACTAAGGCTTTATTACTAAATAGTCCTTCTAACCCAACAGGTTCATTATATAATAGAGAAGATCTTGAAATGATAGCAGAAATAGCAGTAGAGCATGGAATAGTTATAATTGCCGATGAAATATACGAAAAGCTGGTTTATGATGGAGAAGAGCATATTAGTATTGCAAGCTTAAACAACAGTATAAAGGATCAAACTATAATTGTTAATGGTATGTCAAAGGCATATGCTATGACGGGATGGCGTATAGGATACACCGCATCTAACAAAGAGATTGCTAATATTATGGGTAATTTGCAAAGCCATGCAACCTCTCACCCAAATACAATAGCCATGTATGCCAGTGCTAAAGCCTTAACAGACCCACAAACCTCTGTTGAAGAAATGAGAAAGGCCTTTGATGAGAGGAGAAAATACATGGTTGAAGGTATAAGCAAAATAGAAGGAGTATCCTGCTTAACACCTAAGGGTGCCTTCTACATAATGATGAATATATCTAAGCTAAAGGGAAAAGAAATAGCTGGCAAATTAATACAAAACTCTATGGATTTTGCTGAACTATGCTTAGATAAATCCCATGTTGCAGTAGTACCTGGAGTTGCCTTTGGTGTAGATGACTATATTAGACTTTCTTATGCCAACTCCTTAGATAATATAAAGGAAGGGCTAAAAAGATTAGAGCTGTTAATTAAAGGTTAATGTAGGATGAAGATATGAGATTATCTCATATCTTTTCTCTATAAACAATAGTTTGGTTGTGAAAGGAGTAGAAGTGAGTGAATAGATCATCGTATCAGAATCCGTTAATTGAACGTTATAGTAGTAAAGAGATGAGCTATGTATTTTCGTCGGATAAGAAGTTTACTACATGGAGACGGCTTTGGATTGCTCTAGCTGAGGCACAAAAAGAGTTGGGGCTACCTATAACTGATCAGCAAATTCAAGAGTTAAAGGCAAATCAAAATAATATTAATTATGATGTAGCAATTGAAAGGGAAAGGGAAACTCGACATGATGTTATGTCCCATGTATATGCATATGGTCAGCAATGTCCAAAGGCAAAGGGTATTATTCATCTAGGGGCAACCAGTGCATTCGTGGGAGATAATACAGACATAATAGTTATGAGGGAAGCATTAGAAATTATTAAAGCCAAGATGATAAGCTTATTTAATGTATTGGCTAAGTTTTGCCACCAATATAAGAGTCTTCCAACCCTAGGTTTTACACACTTTCAGCCGGCGCAGCTAACTACATTAGGTAAACGTGGCACCTTATGGCTCCATGATTTATTAATGGATTATGAAAACTTAGAGTATCAAATAAGAAGAATGAAGCTAAGAGGTGTTAAAGGTACTACAGGTACACAGGCAAGCTTTTATAGCTTATTTAATAATAATGATGATAAGGTTGAAGAATTAGAAAGAAAGCTAGCCAATAAAATGGGCTTTGAAGAAACTTTTCCTGTAACAGGACAAACCTATTCAAGGAAGCTGGATTTTGAGGTTTTGTCAATACTCAGCGGCATTGCTCAAAGTCTTCATAAGATGACAAACGACATAAGACTATTGCAAAGCTTAAAGGAGCTTGAAGAGCCCTTTGAAAAAAATCAAATTGGTTCATCGGCAATGGCTTATAAAAGAAACCCTATGCGTAGTGAACGGATAGCTTCACTTGCTAGATATATTGTATCAACCTCTCAAAATGCTGCCATGACAGCATCCACCCAATGGCTTGAAAGAACACTAGATGATTCTGCCAATAGAAGAATTATAATTCCAGAATCATTTTTAGCAGCAGATGCAATATTAAACATTGCTATAAACGTCTGTGATGGATTAGTTGTATATGATAAAATGATAGAAAGACATATAGAGCTGGAGCTACCCTTTATGGCGACTGAAAACATTCTTATGGAGGCTGTTAAAGGGGGAGGAGATAGACAAGAACTACATGAAAAGATAAGGCTTCATTCTATGGAATCTGGTAAAAAAGTAAAAATAGAGGGTATGGAAAATGATTTACTAGAACGAATAGCAGAGGATAAAGACTTTAACCTAACTAGACAACAGCTAAATCAGCTGATGGATGCAAAAAACTATATTGGTAGAGCCCCTCAACAGGTAACTAAATTTTTAGATGACTACATTTATCCTATATTGAAAGCTAATAAAGACCTTATAGATATAGAAGTAGATTTACGGGTTTAATTAATTATTTTGGAGGTGTTTTTGATGACAAATACTGTAGCTATTGAGTCAATACAGAAGTATGAAGGAAAAGAAATAACTATTAAGGGATGGTTATTTAACAAAAGGTCAAGTGGAAAAATACATTTTTTACAGCTCCGTGATGGTACAGGCTTTATCCAGGGAGTAGTAGTTAAGAGTGAGGTTGAGGATGAGGTTTTTGAGACTTGTAAGAAGCTTACACAGGAGTCCTCTTTAGAGGTAACAGGCTTGGTTCAGAGGGACGACCGCTCTAAAACGGGCTATGAAATAGTTGTTAAATCTGTAAAGCCAGTTCACATAGCAGAAGAAGGCTACCCCATATCATTAAAGGAGCATGGTACCGACTTTCTAATGGAGAATAGGCATCTATGGATGCGTTCCCCCAAACAAAATGCAATATTAAGAATAAGAGATGAAATTAATTTAGCTATTAGACAGTTCTTTCATGAAAGAGGCTTTGTTTTAGTAGAGCCGCCAATAATTACTCCATCCTCCTGCGAAGGCACAACCGAATTATTTGGAATAGATTACTTTGGCGAAAATGCATTCCTATCACAAACAGGACAGCTTTATGCAGAGGCGGCAGCAATGGCATTTGGAAAGGTTTATAGCTTTGGACCAACCTTTAGAGCAGAAAAATCCAAAACTAGAAAGCACTTAAATGAGTTTTGGATGGTTGAGCCAGAAATGGCCTATGTAGGCTTTGAGGAGAATCTTAAGGTACAAGAGGAAATGATTGAATACATAGTTAAGAAAGTTCTTGACAATAAGAAAATCGAGCTTAAGATTTTAGGACGAGATTTAACCTATTTGGAAAAAATAAAAGCCCCCTTCCCAAGAATTACTTATACAGAAGCTGTAAACATGCTGAAGGAGGGTAATTTTGAATTTGAATGGGGAGATGATTTTGGTGCGCCTCATGAAACATATATAGCTGAGAAATTTGATAACCCAGTATTCATTACTCATTTTCCAACTAAAATAAAGGCCTTTTACATGCAGCCAGATCCAGACAATCCCGAAGTTATCTTAGGAGCAGATTTGATTGCCCCAGAGGGATATGGTGAAATCATTGGTGGGTCAGAAAGAATTCATGATTTAGATTATCTATTGCAAAGAATTAAAGAGGAGAAGCTTCCCCAAGAGCTATATGAATGGTATATAGACTTAAGAAGATATGGATCAGTACCTCATTCAGGATTTGGACTAGGCTTAGAAAGGACAGTTTCATGGATTTGTGGAGTTGATCACATTAGGCAAACCATACCTTTTGCCAGAACATTAAATAGGGTTTATCCTTAATGAAAAATCTGATATAATAATATTCAAAATAGTCAAAAAGTAAGGATATATATCCTTACTTTTTTATTAGCCATAAAATGAGGTGATGCAATGCTGGAAAACCAACTGTTAGACTATACCATACATGAAATATTGTCAACAAATATTATAAAGGTATATCCCAATACCCCATTAGATTGTGTTATAGAAGAAATTATAAATATCAATATTCCTGAAGCACTAGTGATTGATACTAGTAATGCAAACAAAATTTTAGGGATTATAACACTTACAGATATATCATTAATTAAGCAAAAGGGTAAAGCTACCAATGGGCCAGTTTCACAGTATATGACAGCAAATATAATAGCGGTGCCCTCTAATATGCTAATAACTGATGTAAGAGAAATACTAATTGAAAACAAAATTGGGAGAGTACCAGTTTACGAGAACAGCACTTTAATAGGAATTATAAGAATTGACAACTTGTTAAACAGCTATTACCTAAAGCTTGAAAGTATAAATAGGCAGTATAAGCATGTAATTAATCATATGCATGAAGCTGTTACGGTAACAGATCCTGCAGGGAATGTTCTATTGTGGAATAAAAGGGCAGAAATGATTTATGATATCAAGGAAAAGGATATAATATATAAGAAATTGGAGGATTTTTTTCCAAACGCCTTAACCTTATCGGTGTTGGAAGAAAAAATACCAATAGAAAACATCTACCATGCTCCCAAGCCCAATTACTACGTTATAATTAGTGCCCTGCCAGTTTTTATAGATGGTGAGTTTGTAGGGGTTGTAGCCACAGAAAAGGATATAACTGAAAACAGAGATTTATCATTAAAGCTAGAAAGCGCAAACCTTGAGATAGATTTACTAAAGGAGGAGGTAGAGAAGTTCACAAAGGAAAGCTTTACCCTAGGTAAAATATTAGGAAAAAGCCCAGTTATAAAAAACAAAATACAGCTTGCCAAGCACGTTTCTAAAACAAATACAAGTGTTTTAATTGCGGGAGAAAGCGGTACTGGTAAAGAAGTATTTGCAAGGGCCATACATCAACATAGCAGGAGGAAGGGACATTTTGTACCAGTTAATTGTAGTGCAATTCCCCCAACTTTATTTGAAAGTGAGTTTTTTGGTTATGTTGGAGGAGCATTTACTGGAGCATTGAAGAATGGCAAAATAGGCTATTTTGAACTTGCCAATAACGGTACCTTGTTTTTAGATGAAATAGGTGATTTACCATTAAAACAACAGGCAAAGCTTCTTAGAGTTTTACAAGAGGGTAAGGTTTTACGAATTGGTTCTGACACCTTTGTTAAGGTTGATGTACGAATTATATCTGCCACCAACAGAAATCTAAAGGATATGGTTAAAGCTGGTAGGTTTAGAGAAGACCTATACTATAGATTAAATGTCGTAGAAATAGAGTTACCCCCACTTAGAAACAGAAAAGAAGACATTAGTCTTTTGTTTCATCATTTTGTTGAGGAGGTTTCAAAAAAGAATAACACACCTATAAATTATATAGATAAAGATGTATTTAATATGTTACTCAAGTATCACTGGAAGGGTAATATTAGAGAGTTAAAAAACACTGTTGAATATATGGTGGTATTAAGCAACGACAACAAAATTAGTAAAGATTTAATTCCTCAATATATAATGGATAATATAAATGAGGGTAAGGGTGAAAAAATATCTATAGAAAACTTAGAGGATAATCTTAAAAGCTTAGAAATACAAATGATAAACAAAGCCATGAAGCAGACCAAAGGAAATAAGGCTAAAGCAGCTAAACTACTTAATATTCCAAGAAGCACCCTTTATTACAAGCTAAATCTTTATAAGCAGGAGTTAAGTGTCTAATAATTGACATATGTCAAATTATGGTCACATTTATTTATGTTAGAAGTTTCTTGGAATTAGAAGGAATTCAACAGAATTAAGCAGTTATTAAAGCATAAAAAGATGTCAATATTCTGACATCTTTTTTTTAGTATGCTTTTTTGCCTGTAGCTAAAGAAGAACAAAGGTTAATATTTCAATATATACATATATTTAAATGGTAAGATAGCTATGGCATCATAATTGCATAAATAAATATTATGACTCAATAATTCTCCATTTATGATGCAGGCAATAAAGAGAATAAAGTAATATACCATTAAATACCATCAATTATTCATTGCATTCATAGCTGTATTATTATAAAATAAGTAAAATGCAATATAAAGTATTTATACTTGCATATATCTGAAAATTAAATTTACATAAAAAAAGTAATTTATATATAAGATGTTTACTATAAATATTAATAAAATAACTTTAGGATTAATTATAAACATATTATATGAGGGGGATTACTATGAATACAGCTAATAATGCTTTTGTTGAGGTCTGTAGCTATTGCTTATCAAAAAACGTAAAAAGAGATGTACCTTATGGTAGATTCGTAACTGTTAAAACAAATCCTTTTACTAGTCATCAGACATACGCAGAAATATGCCTCGATTGTGGTAGTATTTTAAGAAGTTATATTCAGCTTCAAGAACAAGAAATGAAATCATTATAGTTATTGCTTGCATTTTAATATTAATAAAAAGGAGGAATCAAAATGGGTCAAAAGAAAGAACAATGGGGGAGTAGATGGGGCTTTATTTTGGCATCAATTGGTATGGCAATTGGAACAGGTAACATTTGGAGATTTCCACGAGTAGCAGCTGCAAATGGAGGAGGTCCATTTATAATTGCGTGGACTATTGCACTATTTGTATGGGCAATTCCATTACTAATGGGGGAAATGGTAATGGGAAAAAAGACAGGTTTAGGTACGATTGGTGCCTTCAGAGACTTTGTTGGTCGTAAGTACACCTGGATGGGAACATGGATTGCTGCAGTCTGTATTGGTATTATGTTTTATTATTCGGTGGTTATGGGTTGGTGCGTTAAATATTTTACATTAGCGGTAGGTGGAGCCTTTAAGTCTGAGCTTGATACTGTAGCAACACAGGCTATTTGGAATACCTTTACTACAACACCTTCTCAAACTATACTATTTCACTTAATTTCAATAACTATAGCTGGATTCATTATTTACAGAGGTGTTTCAGCAGGTATTGAAAAGGCAAGCAAAATAATGATACCTACCTTATTTGTTCTATTAATTATAGCTGTTATTAGATCTCTTACTTTAGAAGGAGCATTACAAGGCTTAGAGTACTTGTTTAGTCCAAAGCTAGAAATGCTTGCAGAGCCAAAAATTTGGCTGGAGGCCTTTACGCAAGCAGCTTGGTCTACTGGGGCTGGCTGGGGCTTTATAATAACCTATTCTGTTTATACAAGTCATAAGGAGGATATAGCAGGAAACTGTATGATTATGGGAATGGGGGATCATATAGGAGCTTTAGTTGCAGGTATGACAGTATTACCAGCTATATTTGCCCTTTCTCCAACACAAGAAATAGCTAACCAAGCCTTAACTTCAAACCATACTGGACTTACCTTTATTTATTTAGCACAACTGTTTACTAAAATGCCTGCAGGTGGCCTTCTTGCAGCGGTATTTTTCTTAGCCATGGCTATAGCGGCATTATCATCTCTACTACCAATGATTGAGGTAGGAGTAAGAAATTTTATGGATGCAGGAATGACAAGGAAAAAGGCTACTACTTATATATTAGTTTTAGGTTTTCTATTTGGTATCCCCTCTGCCTATAGTCTTAATTTCTTAGATAATCAAGACTGGGTTTGGGGTGTAGGATTACTGGTTAGTGGCTTGTTTGTTGCCTTTGCTTTAATAAAATATGGAATAGAAAAGGCCAGATCAAAGGAAATCAATACCCAGTGGGCTGATTTTAAAGTAGGTAAATGGTGGAATTGGTGTATAGGATTATTCCCTGTCTTCTTTGTTTGGGTAACTGGCTGGTGGTTTATTCAGGCTATAAGCTGGTATCCAGACAATTGGTGGCATCCATTTGAGGTGTTTAGCGCTGGCACCATTATATTCCAGTGGGCTATATTAATAGTTATTGCATTATTAACAAATAACTGGCTTGCAGATAAAATTGGCAAGGGAAGATATTCAGAAAATAATATATATGATGCTTTAGAAAACAAGTAAAAGGAGGCTATAATATGTCAGGTTCTTCTATAGTAATGATGATTATAATCCTTGGTTTTTATATAGGTGGTTTTCTTATTTTGGTAAACAAGGCATTTGGAAACAAAAAAGCTCAATAGGTATTAATGAGAAATTAAAGAGGTTTTGTGGCAATACAAGGGTGCTAAATTTATTAATAAATTAGAAATGAATTTTACTAATTGGATTCTCCTGTCTTAGGAGAATCCAAATATAAGTCAACAGGAGGTGTGTTAATGAGAATTTTTAAGCATCCAATTTTGAATTTTGAAAGGAAAAGGTTGGTTACCTTCACCTTTAACAACAAAACTATTGAAGGCTATGAAGGAGAAACCATTGCGGCAGCGTTACATGCTGCTGGTATTAAGACGTTAAGCCATAGTAGCGAGAAGCATCGTCCAAGAGGTCTATTCTGTGCAATAGGTAATTGTTCTTCCTGCTTAATGGAGGTAAACGGTGAAGCAAATGTAAGAATTTGTGTTGAGGAGGTAAAAGAAGGCTTGATTATACGAACTCAAACAGGAAAGGGTGATTTAGTATGATACCCGTTGAAATCCTAGTTATTGGCGGCGGTCCAGCAGGGCTTTGTGCAGCAGTTCAAGCAGCAGAAATGGGGAGTAAGGTCTTAATTGTAGATAGAAATAACACCTTAGGTGGTCAGTTAGTAAAGCAAACACATATGTTTTTTGGATCAGAAAAACAGTATGCCTCTACAAGGGGCTTTGATATCGCCAATATTTTATTAGATAAAATTGATAAGATGAAAAATGTTGAAATTATGAGAAAGGCTACTGTATTAGCTATTTATGAGGATGGAGTTGTCTCCTTAGAACACAAGGATAAATATATAAAGATTAAGCCAAAGGCAATTGTAGTAGCTACAGGTGCAAGCGAAAAGAACCTAGCATTTCCTAACAACGATCTACCAGGTATTTATGGTGCAGGAGCAGTACAAACCTTGATGAATGAATATGGTGTAAAGCCAGGGAATAGAGTACTAATGATTGGAGCAGGTAACATAGGCTTAATTGTAAGCTACCAACTAATTCAAGCAGGTGTAAGGGTAGAAGCAATTGTAGAAGCTGCACCTACAATAGGTGGATACTTAGTTCATGCTTCTAAGGTTAGAAGAATGGGTGTCCCTATTTTAACAGGCTATTCCATTAAGGAAGCCTATGGCACTGATTCACTGGAGTCAGCTGCAATATGGAAATTAGACGAAAACTGGAGGGGTATACCAGGTACTGAAAAGAAGCTTAATGTTGATGTAATTTGCATATCAGTAGGACTATCACCACTTTCAGAGCTTTTATGGCAAGCAGGCTGTCAAATGAAATATATTCATGAGCTAGGGGGATTTGTACCAGTAAGGGATACCAATTTACATTCCTCTGTTAAGGGCTTGTTTGTTGCGGGAGATGTTGCAGGCGTTGAAGAAGCAAGTAGCGCAATGGTTGAGGGATACATAGCAGGTATGTCTGCAGCAGCCTATTTAGGCTATAAGCTCTACAATATGAAGTTAGTAAAGGAGGATTTAATGAATCAGCTTGATTCATTAAGGCATGGTCCAGTAGGTGAAAAAATAAGAAGGGGTATTTCTAATTTAACAATAGAGCATGAAGCTGCTGCTTCAGTAGATGCTTTGTAAAGGAAGGGAGGACTAATGATGTTAGATGCTACAGGTATACCTACTAAAGAAGACCTAGAAAGGGTTTTTCCAACTGAAGAAAGACTAATGCAGGGGCCCACTGTTATTGTTGAGTGTTATCAAAATATACCCTGTAATCCTTGCTATACAGTTTGTAGAACTGGTGCTATAAAGGAGTTTGCAGACATAAATGACCTACCTACTGTAGACCATAGCTTATGTAATGGCTGTAGCCTATGTGTTAGCAATTGTCCTGGCTTAGCTATTAGCATATTAGATATGACATATTCTGAAGATGAAGCATTACTAAAAATACCCTATGAGCTAATACCTCTTCCAAAGCCGAATCAAATTGTAAAGGGATTAGATAGAGAAGGGGTAGAGGTTACAGATGTAAAGGTCATTAAGGTTATAGATAGTAAAGCCTTAGATAAAACACCAATAATCGCTATAGCAGTAAAAAAGCAATATGCCAAAATAATTAGAAGCATTAGATTGGAGGAATAGGTATGAAGGAGAGCATTATCATTTGTCGTTGCTCCGATTTAACCCAACAGGATATAAGAGATCTTATTAATGAAGGTTATACAACCTTTGACGAAATTAAAAGAATAAGTAGAGTGGGTATGGGCCCATGTCAAGGTAGAACTTGTTTACCACTGGTATTAAAGGAAATTTCTATAGCAATTGGAATACCTATGTCTGATTTATCTCCAGGGACCTTTAGACCTCCAGTAAAATCAATAAAGCTAGAAGCTCTTACAGAAGAGGCAATCGAAGGTGGTGAAAGCTATCTTGAGTAAAACAGCAGATGTTGTAATTATAGGAGGGGGTATCTCTGGCTGTACAATTGCCTATAACCTTGCTAAGAAAGGAGTAAAAAACATAGTTGTAGTTGAAAAATCATATTTGGCAAGTGGTGCAACAGGCAGATGTGGTGCTGGTATACGACAGCAATGGGGGACAGAAATGAACTGCCGTATGGCTAAGTATTCCTGTGATGAATTTGAAAGGGCAAAGGAAGAATTACAATATGATGGTGATATTGAGTTTAAACAGGGTGGCTACCTAATAGTTTCCAGTACAGAAAAGGAGCATGAGCAGTTTAAAAAAAATGTAAAGCTACAAAATAGTCTAGGTATACCATCAAAGCTATTGAGACTTGATGAGGCAAAGGAAATAGTTCCCTTTTTAAATACAGAAGGCCTAGTAAGTGCAACCTTTTGTCAAAAAGATGGACATTTAAATCCCTTTCATACTACACAGGCCTATGCTAATGCTGCCAAAAGATTAGGTGCAGAAATATTAACCTTTACGGAGGTAACTGACATAATTGTTGAAGGTGGAAAGGTAAAGGCTGTTAAAACCACTAAAGGCGATATATCAACCAATATTGTTGTTAATGCTGCTGGTGGCTATGCTCAAATGATAGGAAAAATGGCTGGTGTAGAATTACCCTTGTTCTCAGAAAGACATCAAATATTAGTAACCGAACCATTAGAACCAATTTTAGACCCAATGGTAATGTCCTTTTCACTTAATTTGTATTGTCAGCAGGTTCCCCATGGTGGCTTTATAATGGGAAGAGGAGACGAAGGAGAACCTAGAGACTTAAGGATAACTTCAGGCTGGCATTTTGTTGAAGAAATGTCTAAAACCATAACGAAGCTGCTTCCTCCTTTAAAGAATGCAAGGTTTTTAAGGCAATGGGCTGGGCTTTACAATATGTCACCTGATCGACAGCCTATATATGGGCCTGTCAATGAGGTGGAAGGCTTCTATTTGGCAGTTGGCTATAGTGGACATGGATTTATGCTTGGACCAGCAACAGGCAGAGTGATTGCAGAATCAATTTTAGGGGAGGAAACAACTTTACCAATTGATATGCTAAACCTTGATAGATTTAAAGAAGGAAAACTCATATTTGAGCCTTCAGTGGTTTAATACTATAATAGCGAAGGTGGGTTAAGACTATGAAAATTCTTGTTAAAAATGACGACCTATGTATTGGCTGCGGAGCCTGTGAAGAGGTATGCTCTACAGCTTATTTCAAGGAGAACAACATTGAAAAATCCTGTATTCAAGTTGAAAAGGGTGAAGATAACAAGATTAATGTATGTAATCAATGTGGTGTCTGTATTGATATATGTCCTGTAATGGTAATAGGCAGAAATAAAAGTGGTGTAGTTAGAATAAATAAAAGGGATTGCGTTGGTTGCTTTATGTGTGTGGGTTTTTGTCCTGAGCTTTCTATGAGACAGCATGACGACTATATAGAACCCTTTAAATGTGTAGCATGTGGACTTTGTGCAAGAAAATGTCCAACTGCAGCAATAGCAATAGAGGATGTTGAAAAGGAAGGAAAAGAAAAATTATAATGACTTATAGAAATGAGAGTATTAGCTTTCACTACTTTATGAAGGAGGCTTTAATATGGATGTAAAGGCTTTAAAGGCAGCACATAAGCTATTAGCAGAATATAAGTATGAGCCAGCTAAGCTAAAGAAGGGCTATACAGACAAAACCCTATATATAAATATAGGTGATAATAGAATTGAAGCTAAGGATGTTCCAGCTTCAATGAAGGAAAAGTTTATTGGTGGAAAAGGCTATGGACTTAAGTATCTATGGGATGCTACTACACCAGAAACTAAATGGAATGATCCAGAAAATGAAATAGTAATTGCAGGTGGACCATTATGTGGAATCACTCAATACCCTGGTGCTGGTAAATCATTGGTTGTAACAATTTCACCAATGACTGATATTCCCATTGACAGTAACGTAGGTGGCTACTTTGGTCCATACTTAAAGTTTTCCGGCTGGGACGCATTGGAGATTCAAGGTAAGGCTAAGGAGGACATTATAATTTACATTGATGGTAATAACGGTGTTATAAGAATTGATGAAGCACCATTAGAGGCTATTGATGGTCATGTAGTATCTGAAGAGTTAACTGAGATGTATGCTGACTCAGAGGAGGATAAAAAGAATATATCAGTTATTTCTGCTGGTACAGCAGCAAACCATGCCAATATTGGTCTATTAAATTTTTCCTTCTATGATATAAGAAGAAGGGTAGCTAGACTAAAGCAGGCAGGTCGAGGTGGTATTGGTAGAGTACTAAGAGATAAAAAGATTAAAGCAATAGTTATTAAGTTTAAAGGTACAAAGGGGGACTTAAATAAGCCTGCAAATCAAAGCTTAATAAATAAGGCTGGTATTAAGCTCCATAAGCAAATACACGACTATGATGATGTTCAATGTAGAATGAGACAAATAGGTACAGCAAACATTATAGAGGTAATGGATGAATATGATCTATTACCAACACATAACTATCAATATGGCAATCATCCAGATACCCATAAAATTGCATCTAATGTTTTTGTTGAAAAATACATTACTCAAGGTATGCCAGATGGCTGCTGGTTTGGTTGTTCACTTTCATGTGCAAAGGCAGCAGATAATTTTGAGTTAAAAACAGGCTCCTATAAAGGACATAAGGTTACAATAGATGGACCAGAATACGAAAATGCAGCTGGATTAGGCTCAAACTGTGGAATTTTTGATCCAGAAATGATACTAGAAGCTAATTTCTATTGTGATACCTACGGAGTTGACACTATTTCCTTCGGTACAATTTGTGCCTTTGCAATGGAATGCTATGAAAGAGGAATAATTAATAAAGAAATAACAGGTGGATTAGAGCTTAAATTTGGAAATGCAATAGCTCAATTAGAACTACTACATCAAATGTCAAGGGGAGAGGGCTTTGGAGCACTTATAGGTCTTGGAGTTAAGCAGCTAAAAAGAATTTTTGTTGAAGAACATGGTGCTGACCCAGACTTCCTAAATGATATTGGAATGGAGCAAAAAGGTCTTGAGGTATCAGAATATCTACCTAAGGAATCCTTAGCTCAACAGGGAGGGTATGGACTTACCAATAAAGGACCACAGCATGATGAAGCTTGGTTAATATTTATGGATATGGTAAATAATCAAATTCCAACCTTTGAAGACAAAGCAGAGGCCCTGCATTATTTCCCAATGTTTAGAACCTGGTTTGGCTTAATGGGTCTATGTAAGCTTCCCTGGAATGATACCTCCCCACCAGATAATCACTTAACAGATGAGCCTGCAAAAATGCCAGAGCATGTTCAGCATTATGTAAACATCTATAATGGCGTTACTGGTAGTAATATCGATAAGGATGAATTAATACTGCAATCGGAAAGAATATATAATTTCCAAAGAATATTTAATATAAGAAGAGGAAAAGGTCTAAGAAAGCATGATGCAATGCCATACAGAGCAATAGGCCCAGTTACATTTGAGGAGTATGAATCACGTAAGGAAAGGTACGATCAACAATTAAAGGATTTACTAGACTATAACCCCGAAGGGAAAACAACAGAAGAAAAAATAAAAATAATGAGGGAGTACAGATTAAATCAATATGAGCTTTTAACGGATGCGGTATATAAAAGAAGAGGTTGGACTCCAAATGGAGTGCCTACCATAGAGCACCTAAGTAAAATTGGAATGGAGTTACCAGAGCTTGTAGAGGTAGTTAAAAACCATATTTAGAGATTAACTAAATTTTGAATTAGGTGACGGGTATTATTACCCGTTACCTTAATATCTAACTACTATGGAGGTTTGATATGATAAAGGTGAACTCAAAGGATTTCGAATGGGAGGAAGGACTTACTGTTCAGAAGCTATTAGATAAAAAGAAATACACCTTCCCCAAAATTTACGTTACTATAAATGGAGAAATAGTCGAAAAAGAGGAATATGATATAACCTTAATTAAAGACGGAGACGATGTAAAGGTTATACATTTATTGGCAGGTGGATGATTAAAAGTAGAGCTTTTGATCTACTTTTTTTGATATTTTTAAACTATATACCTTGTTGTAGCAAGTATTACTTTACATAAATAGATTATGTAAACTAAATCCGCTAATTAATCAATACTATATTAAATTATAACTCAGAGGCGTTACTAATACTTCCGCTTATTAACTGGAGTTAAGTTTTCTTTATTGCATGTTTTACTTAATAAATATATACTATATTATAGTTGAGGAGGTAATAATATGGTTAATAGAATAGAAGCTTTAGAATACCTAAAAAAAGACATTATAAAAAATGTAAGCATAGTTAATTTTATAGAATCCTATGAATGTAGCTTAATTGAAAGAGTTGGTGAATCAGTACTAGTAAAGGGAAAAAGTGATAGAAACTGGGTATATATTAGTAGTAAATCTGAAAAGGAATTATTAAAGATAAAGGATATTCTAAGGGAGGAGGATAGAGAATTTGCTGTAATTGAAAATTGGATGCTTCCAATATTAACTTATGGCAAGGAAGTAAAATGGAAGCTATCAAGTATGCGTTTATATCTTCCCCCTAAAGCAGCTGTTAATAGACCAAGAGAAATAACTGATAACTTGACTGTAGATGATGCAGAATATATTTATAATAACTCAGACTATAAAGAATACTTATCTGTAGATTATATAACAGAAAGAATAGTCAATGGGGTTGGATCATGTATAAGGGATAATGGTAAGCCTGTTGGATGGGCATTAACTCAAGACGATGGGGCTATAGGCTTTTTACATGTGATGCCTGACTTTAGAAAAATGGGATTTGCAACAGATATAACATTAGACATAATAAAAAAGATTAGAAAACAAGGAGAATTACCCTTTGTACACATTGAGGAGAATAATACTGCCTCTATGAACCTAGCCTTTGGAATAGGATTTGTTTTACATGAAGTAGTTAGCTGGTTTGAGCTGGAGGCATAAAAAAAATCATTACATTATATATGGCTTTGACAGGTAAATAAATCTATGCTAATATCAAATGAAATATTTATAAAGGAGGTTATTGAATGTCGTCAGAAATGAATAACGGGAATAATGATTTTGTACCTTCAAACTTTATTCATCGAATTATTGATAAAGACATTGAAGAGGGTATATACGGGGGAAGAGTTCATACTAGATTTCCTCCAGAGCCAAATGGATATTTACATATAGGCAGTGCTTATGCAATTAACATTAATTATACCATTAAGGAGAAGTATAATGGTAAGTTTAATTTAAGATTTGATGATACTGATCCTAAAAAAGAAGATGTAGAATATGTAAATGCTATCATTGAAGATATGAAATGGTTAGGCTGTGACTGGGAAGACAGACTGTTTTATGCTTCAGATTACTTTGAAGCTTTGTATGAATATGCAGTTAAGCTAATTAAGAAGAGTAAAGCATATGTGTGTGACTTAACTGCTGAAGAAATTAGAGAATATCGAGGAACCCTAACTGAACCAGGAAAGGATAGTCCCTATAGAAATAGAACCATAGAAGAAAATTTAGATCTGTTCGAGAGAATGAAGAATGGAGAATTTCCAGAGGGAGCAAAAACCCTAAGGGCAAAAATAGACATGACTTCACCAAATACTAACATGAGGGACCCTGTTTTATATAGAATTCAATATACTAAGCACTATAGAACTGGAGATAAGTGGTGTATTTATCCAATGTATGATTACACCCATCCTATCTCAGACGCCTTAGAGAATATCACCCATTCCCTATGCTCTATAGAGTTTTTAAACCACAGACCCTTATATGATTGGGTATTAAATGAGATTGATGATTTTAAGACACCTCCTAAACAACGGGAGTTCGGTAGAATGAGCTTAAAAGGTGTAGTCACAAGTAAAAGATACCTAAGAGAAATGGTTGAAGGCGGTTATGTTGATGGCTGGGATGATCCTAGAATGCCCACCCTTAGAGGATTAAGAAGAAGGGGCTATACTCCTGAAGCAGTTAGACATTTTCTAGGGGAAATTGGGATTTCAAAGGATGGAAGTCTTGTTGATGGTGCTATGCTTGAGCATAGCTTAAGGAATGATTTGAAGCTTAAGGCTCCTCGACGAATGGCAGTACTACAGCCATTAAAGCTTGTTATAACCAATTACCCAGAGGGACAGGTTGAGTGGCTAGATGCAGATAATAATCCAGAAAACCCAGAGATGGGCACACGAAAAATACCCTTTTCAAGAGAGATATATATTGAAAGAGAAGATTTTATGGAGGATCCCCCTAAAAAGTTTTACAGACTTTTTCCAGGTAATGAGGTTCGCCTAAGACATGCCTATTTCGTAAAATGTGAAAAGGTTATAAAGGATGATAAAACTGGAGAGGTTGTTGAAATTCATTGTACCTACGACCCAGAAACAAAAAGTGGAACAGGATTTACTGGAAGGAAGGTAAAAGGCACAATACATTGGGTATCAGCTTCACATGCAGTGAAGGCAGAGGTTAGACTATATGACAATTTCCTTCTTGATAAGGAAGATAAAAAGGACTGGAAGGAAAAAATAAATCCAAACTCACTCATTATATTAGATGATTGCTATTTAGAACCATCTTTAGGAGAGGCAAGCATAGAGGATAAATTCCAGTTTTTAAGACATGGCTACTTCTGTGTTGATTCAAAGTACACATCTAATGAAAAGCTGGTGTTTAATAGAGCAGTATCCTTAAAGGATTCCTATAAATAGATTCTGAAATGTACTAATATAAGCCAACTTAAAAATAACCATTCCTTATGGTTATTTTTGTTTTAATAAATTAGTTATCTATAGATTTTTTCATTACCATTAAGCATTTACAATTAAGCATTAAACTATTTAGAGGGATTTTAAAAAAAAGATAGAAGAGTTACAATATAATTAATATCTTAGGATAATTACTTAATGAATAACTTTATTTTATATTGAGGGGTGGAAATTATATGGAATACAAAAGCTTGTTGTTAGAGGATATAACTCCTTCATTACTTGATGATTTTGATAGATATGAAGAGGTATATCGTGCTTGGAGAAAGGAAAAGGGAGAGTATTACTTAAAAGACGTCTATTATACTGAAAGTTGGGATTCGGAAGAGTTAAAAACGGTACAAAATTCATTAAAGGAAACTATTATTAAAGGAGGTACAGTTTTAGGGGTCTATGATAAAACAAAGCTAGTAGGATTTGCCTCCTTAGAATCTCAATTCTTTGGTAGTAAAAATCAGTATATTCAATTATCAAACCTTCACATCACAAGGGATTATCGTTCTTTAGGTATTGGAAAAACCTTATTTAACTTATGCGTTGAAAAAGCAAGTGAATATGGTGCAAAAAAAATATATATTTCTGCCTCTTCCTGCGAAAACACACAAATCTTTTATAAGAGAATGGGTTGTGTCTTTACTAAAGAAATAAATAAAAAGCTCCATGAGCTAGAGCCTTATGATTGTCAGTTAGAGTTTGAAATAAAGCTATAAGCCTAATCACTAAGTTTTAAAACATGTTTTGGAGGATATATAATGGATAATAAAAATGTTAGAATAATTGAAGTGGTACCCTACAATCCCCACTGGGTGGAGGAGTTTCAAAAAGAGTCAAAAAAGCTCTTTAGGATTTTAAGCAAAGAAGCAATTGAAATTCACCATATAGGCAGTACTTCAATTCCTGGCATTAGCGCTAAACCAGTTATTGATATTATGATTGTAGTAAAGGATATTAACAAAATAGATGAATATAATAATGAATTAGAGGAGTTAGGTTATATACCAAAGGGCGAATATGGTATTAAGGGTAGAAGATTTTTTCTTAAAGGCTTATATAATAGAACCCACCATCTGCATGTTTTTGAAAAAGGAAATCAAGAAGTAGCAAAGCATTTAAACTTTAAGAGCTATATGATATGCCATCCAAATGAGGCGAAGGAATATGAGGAACTGAAAAAGGAGCTGGCTCAAAAACATAAATATGATAATGTCGCATATTGTAAAGGTAAGGATGCCTTTATAAAAAATATTGACGAGAAGGCAGGTGAATGGGCCAGAACACAAAAATAGAGATAATTAATATTTACCTCCCAATTTTTACAGGTGGATTTAGTTTACATAATGTCTTACTATTAAACTAATATGTATAAAAAGGGGGGAAATAATATATGCATAGGATAAAACATTTTTTTGCTTTTTTAATAATAACTGCTTTTGTAATAACTCCACTAAATAGTAATGCTCTAATGGTTCACAGGGTTCAGCAGGGTGAAACTATGTTTGAAATTGCTAAAGACTATGGAGTAACTTTACAAGAGTTAAAAGGCAGTAATAGGTTTTTGAAAAGCCCTGAGGTCATTTATAACAAACAGCTGTTGATTATACCTATAGATGATCTCTATGTTGTAAAACCTGGTGATACTCTATATAAAATATCTAAAGCTTTAGGTATTCCTATGGAGGCTTTAGCAAAGGAAAATAATCTATTAGATATCAACAGGCTTTATGTGGGACAGAAGCTGCAGGTGCCTGAAAAAACAAAAGATGACTATAGTAACAACGGAAAAGAAGTTTATGTTGTTAAAAAGGGGGATACTCTTTTTAAGATTGCACAAGCAGAAGGAGTAACTGTTGATGCTATAGCAAAGGCTAATGGTATTAGTAACATAAATATGATTTATTTAGGGCAAGAACTAATTATCCCTAAGAAGAAAGCTCCTGCACCAGTAAAAAAACAGCCAGAAAAAGATTTCCAATACTCTGTTAATCAATTAAGAAAAATGTACCCAGATACTATTTATTTAAAGGGTAGTGGTAATGAAAGAAGAATAGCTTTAACCTTTGATGATGGACCTAATGTAACTTATACTAATCAAGTACTTGATACCCTAAAAAAATATGATGTACCAGCAACATTTTTTATAATGGGTAGTAGGGCTGAAAGATTTCCTAATATAGTTAATAGAGTAGTTTCAGAAGGTCATACTATAGGAAATCACACATGGAATCATCCAGACCTTAGAAAGAGCTCTAATGAAGCTATTACTGATCAAATAGAAACCACTGAGGATATTTTATTTGAAATTACAGGACTAAGAACAACATTAATGAGACCACCCTATGGTGCTATTTCAGCTAATGTTGTAGAAAACCTAAAGGCAAAGGAGTATAAAATAATTAATTGGTCAGTAGACTCTGTAGATTGGAGAGACAAAAATGTTGACCAGATTATAATTAATACCTTAAAGGATGTAAGTAATAATGATATTGTTCTTTTCCATGATGCAAGTGGAGATGGAGTTAGCATGCAAACCACAGTTGATTCTCTTCCTGAATTAATAGAAACACTGAAATTAAACGGATACACCTTTGTTACTGTAGATGAATTACTAAATATTAATCCATATAAATAATACTAAAAGAGCCGTAAACAATGTAGCTATGTTTGCGGCTCTACTAATGCTTTCATTAAATTTCAATGGTTGCCCCATCTATAACCTGAATACCTTCTGTTAGCTTCAGCTCTTCAATTACTTTAAATAAAGCATCATCCTTTTTCTTCGCTTCAATCATAATATCAAAATCTCTATTTATTACCTTAGCTTTATTAATAAAATCCAGTAAAAAATTTATATCGACAAAATCGGCGTGGGCTTTTGGCTGCTTTAAAGACTTCGGGGAGGAAACATGTATTTTAGGCTTTTGCACTTCATTGTTCCAAGTATCAAATATATCCCCTAATATATCTTCTATTTTTTCTTCATTATTGTTACACCAATGATGATGTATATCTAGTACCATTGGAATCTTTAAATCATTACATAGAGTCAAGACCTCCATTGCAGTATATGACTTATCATCATTTTCTAAAATAATTCTATCCTGTATTTTCTTATCAATAGATCTAAATTGCCTTATAAACCGTTCCATAGACTTCTTTTTATTGCCATAAGTACCACCAACGTGCAATACCAGCTTTGCTTCCTTTTCTGAAAGACCCATTGCTTCAAAAATCTTTAAATGATATTCTAAGTCCTTTATAGACGACCTTAATATGTTATCGTCAGGAGTGTTTATAACAGTAAAGTGATCTGGATGAGCACTAACTCTTAGATTATGTTCTTTAACATAATCACCTATCCTTTTAAACATGTCCTTAAACTCATCTATATAATCCCAGTCAAACACCTCATCATGGGTAACAAGAGGCACCAATTTAGATGTAAATCTATAAATCCTTATATCATGGGCTACATTATAAATTAAAATTCTCCTTGTAGCATCTAAGTTTTCCTTTACAATGCTCTTAAGCTTATACAGCTGTGTTTCTTCATCCGGTAGCTGACAAAACCTTTTAAAATTTATGATTTTGTTAGGTGAAGCTTTATATAGGTTTAAAGGTAGAGCAACATAACCAAATCGGATTATCACTAAAATCACCTCATAAATATCATTCCCTTAATGTTATAGGTTAATCTGCTAAATATAGTAAGGATTACGAAAAACTTAACTCCTTTTTAAAAAGCTTAGCTAAAATAAATACATTTCAGTGGTGTGTAAGTATATAAGTATGGTACAATTTAATACGACAAATATTTCAATAATCGACAATAAAAATAATGTCGAATGATACTAAGCTATAGGGTTTGTTAATAAGTAACAAATGAGTATCTAGGTAAAGAAGGAAGTGCTTTTGTAGAATATTAACAAATCAAAAACAATAAAGGGTTAAATATTTAACAATATCTGTGGATAAAAATTGAAGTTATACACAATTTAGTCAATGACTAAATATTCTTGATTTACAATGGTATTTGATTGTTATTTTTAAAGTTAGTAAAATTTCTAAAAATCATAATATAAAAGCATAAGTAAGTAACAAATATCGACATATGTTACATGAAATCACCTGTATAATAATAGATGAATGATCATTACTAATTCTGCTACCAATGATGGCTGGAGAATACCTTTAGCTTAACGGTTACAGATTAAAGGGGGTTGATTATTATAAAAAAAGATACTAAAAATTTAATATTGGCTATATTAATAATTGCTTTAATCGCACTGAATATCTATCAATACAATAGCAATTTGGAAATTAAATAAACTATGGGAGTAAAATATCTACTATAGTAACAGATGCTTTAGGTTCAGGAATTTGGGTGTTGAGTGGTGTTACAAGTAGTGGTACTATCACCGAAGGATCATTAACTTGGATAATTAACAACAGAAATATGCTTAGACAATGCGTACGACTGGGGACTGAAGGTTATCCTCAAGTAATTTCGTTTCTTGATAATTCAGAGGATGATTTGAAAGAACTACTAAAACTTATTAAGGAAAATGGAAATCAAGAAGAAATAGAGATTTTAGTAAAGAAGATTAGAGAGAATGCACAAAAAAGCTTTGACACAGCTGAAAAATTAAGAGAGCTTGCAGATGAATATGATAGAAGTGAGAAATGGGATTTACTGTGGTATAAAAATAGTGTTGGAGATACCGACAAAATAACTAAAATAATTAATGAAGGATTAAGATAGTAATAATTATTTCAGGTAAAGCAGGAGGTTATTTAATTTGTCAAAGACCTCCTGTTTTTTCTAGTTAATTTACTGTTCTTTAAATGTATATTTAGGGAATAGTTTAGTATTTAATATTATCATCAATGATAATGTATGTTTTCAGCAATAACATCCAATCTCATCTATTACTAATGACGTAGATCAGTTTCTGCTGGTTTAAAACCCATCTTTTTCATTTATAATAAATACTTTCATTCTTTTCTTTTCATATTGTCCTTCTATTATCACTAGATTATTACAAACTCTTTCTGGAGATCTACAATCAATACATTTTTCTAAATCAACACATGGTGGATTCATTCCTGCCCTTTTGGCGTTTTTCGGTGAAGCAATGTTCCTAACCCTATAGATAGCTTCATCTAAGGTTTGTATAACCTTATTTATACCGATTACTATAATTACATATTTGGGACCATATAACATGGCAGCAACTCTGTTGCCACTGTGATCCATATTGACAATGTGTCCATCCATAGAGATAGCATTTGATCCTGTGACATACCAATCAGTTAACAATGCTTTTCTTTTCAACTCCCTTACCTCTTCTTTATTGTTGGCTAGTGTTTTATCATAAACTAAGTTTCCTCTTTCACTTAGCTCATAACTCAAATTCATGTTCTTTAATGTGATTGAGTTTCCAATACCAACACTATCTTTAATTGATATCATACTCATAATTTTTGATTTTGCAGTAGCAAAATCTTCAAACCAATATCCCTCAATATTTCTATCAGCTAAGTTTTTTAAAAGAACTTCAACATTTTCTTGATTCATCAAAGTACCCCTTTTCATATTTATATTTAGTAGTTGATTTTCCTGTCTGATGCTGTGCGCAGGAGCATATATTCACACTAAATGTTATCACTTTGCCTTTTAACATAATGAAGTTCAGCAAATTGATTAAACCGCCTAATGCTTTTTAATTCTAACTCAATTTCTATGTTCTGTTTATTGAATAAAGGAATTCCTGTTCCAATAATGGTAGGTGCAATACTTATTATAAACTCATCTACAAGATTCTCTTTAAGAAAATAGGATATTAAGTCTCCACCACCAACAATCCAGATATTTTTACCTTCAACACCCTTTAATGTATCTATAAATTTAACTATGTCGCCATCAACAAACTCTACATTATTATTTGGCTCATATTTAGATTTAGTGAATTCATAACACTTCTTATTCTTATAGGGAAAATTCTGTTTCTCTACCTTCATGATCCAATCATAGGTTCTTCTACCAAGAACTATTGTATCTATAGTGTCATAGAACTCCGAATACCCATTATCTCCTTCTCCTTCCACCTTAAATAACCAATCTAATGAATCATCTTCAGTAGCTATATACCCATCTAAACTTGTGGCTATAAAAATAATCACTTTTCTACTCATTTAAATGCCTCCTCACAATGGTTGAAACATTTATCTATAGAACGGAAATATACTGTTAGACGTGGTTGTAATAAGCGGCTCTAGTAATTTTGCAAGTCATTTCTAATCTTTATTTTAGATGTGACTTTTTGTTCTTCAGAATACCAATAATTATAATAGAAATAATCAAAGCAAATCCTATCCCAAGTATCCAATAAAATGTTTTTGCACTATCGTTACTTTTTACTTCACTATATGTTTTTGCAGAAATGCTTTCTGAGTTGCTGCTAGTACTTGTTAAATCTGATAATAAGATGCCATTAGAGCTCATTTTAATTTCTGTTGAATTTTCAAAACCTTTTATAGGTTCTATAGTCTCTTTTTCTAAAGAAACCTTCCATATTTTTTCAAAGTCTCTTTTAACAACTATGTATATATCCTGATTTTGAGGATCAAATATCATAGAACATTGTGTATTAAAGCTCCCTGATGTTTGAGATGTTTTCTTTAATACTTCCCACCCGGTTTCTATGTTGAAATCATTAAAATTTTCTTTTATATACTCATATGCAATCTTATACCTGTCAGCACCAACACCTGATACATTTTTATACGTTTCATCTTTAAAAGTATAATTAGAAAAATTTGACATGACTGCAAAATCATCATTAACCTTTACAATTTCATTTCCATTATCTCCAACTTCAACTATTATAGAATCTCCAAACTTATCAGCAAATAGTTTATGTATTGTAATTGGCATATTTACTAGTTTTTTATTCTCAATATGTTTTTCTATTTGTTCTACCTTTTCATACTTACCTATTAGTGCACCTAGCGAACCAATATAAATTTCATCTTCATCCAATTTTGTCTCTGCTGGTTTCTTAGGATATAGCAATTGTGTCGCAACAAATAAACCTTTGTTATTCATCCCAGCAAATGGTAAATAATCATCCCCCTGTTTAAATTCCATGGAGAGAGCTTTCACATCTTCTTCCTTATAAATAATAAGTCTAATTTCTGTATCAGGATAATCAAAATTCATTCCATATATACTGTTTTCAGAGTATACAGCAAAACTTGTACATGCATAAGATATACAACTTAAGCTCATTAGTATGATGACTAAAACAACTAAAAGAACTATAAATCTTTTCAAAATAATCCCTCCAAGCTACATTGTTCTTATATTTGATTTATATGCCATATATTTCTGTTTCAGGGTGAAATTCTTTCCACCCTAACCACCAATGCTTCTCAACTATTATAGTAGACTGGCTATCAGGTTCCTTAGCATAAAGAAATCCTCCATTTTTATCAAAGCTTAAGATTAAGACTTTATCTCCAAAATTATCTACAAACACATTTTTATCAGCTATCGACGAAAGAGGATAAGCTCTTTGAATATTATTGTAATCAATACCAAAAACAACCGCTCTTGGAGGTAAACCATTCAGCTTAGTTTTTCCTGTCAGTATGTATTGTTTTTAGTGTTATTGAAGTACATCAATAGGGTTACAATTAAATCAACTCCCAGTTCTCTTGCACTTTCAATGACATCTAAAGAAAGGTTTGTTGCATATCCTATCTTCTTCACATCATTGGAAGCATTAACCATCAAACCACCGATGACCCTACTAAAATCTGATTATTTAATTCCTTTTTATGATATAATATTAGTATGATAACTCTAAATGAGGTGATAACATGAAAATCAAAGTAACAGTTATAGTTCAAAAAGAAGAAAACTGGTATGTAGCTAAATGTGTTGAAAATAGTGTTGCTTCTCAAGGAAAAACAATTGAAGAATCGATCGAGAATTTACGTGAAGCATTAGAGCTATATTTTGAGGATATGATGCCTGAGAACACAAACTTGCCAACATTTGTTACAACAATGGAGGTAGCTTTATAATGGGTTCTAAATATCCTGTGTTAACTCCTAAAGAAACTATAAAAGCACTTGAAAAGTTTGGCTTTCAATATGTTTCACAAAAAGGTAGCCATGTAAAATATAAGAAAACTGGTACTCCATCTAGGATTGTTATCATACCGATGCACGATGAAATTGCTAAAGGAACACTCAAAAGCATTCTTGAACAAGCGGCTATTAAGTTAGAGGATTTTTTAGAGCAATAATAGTTTGTATTTCAATCTCATCGATTTTTGGATGGGATTTTTTTACCCCTAACATTATTGTATATTACATAACGTTTCCGTGTTTATGACGTCCCTGAGCCCGACCCTAAAGATAGACAGTCTTGGCGGAACTTCGTTCCCGGTGGAGGGATGTGGTGCTCAGACCTTTCCCCCAAAACGTGCTTCCTGCACCTTCTGTCAAGACATTGTTACCTGCTGTCCGTCAGCTCAATACCCTCTACCTCCACTAAACCCAATCCTGAATGTTCATCACACGTTTTCTCTAGTAAAGTTCAAATGTTGACCAGTCATTTTCTCTTGCCCACTTCAATCTATCTTCTAAAGTATTATAATGTAATTCTAATTTGTGTCCATCTGGATCGAAAAAATAAAATGAATCTCCTTCTGATGAATTTTCCTTGAAGGACTTTACCCCTGCATTTTCAAGTTTATCTTTCATAATTTGAAAATCTGTAGATAAGACATTGAACGCAATATGTGTATAATCAGTTTTCGTCTCTAAAATCACTGTATCATCAACATTGAGCGCAACCCACTGGTTGCCTGCTAATAAATATGCTCCTTTATCCCATTTCCCAACCAACCTAAGCCCTAATAGATTCACATAAAAATCCACCGACTTTTCTAAATCCGACACAGCAAATGTAATATGATTAATTCCGTTTATCATCATTTACCCTCCTCTAATTTTAAAAGAGCAACAAGAAAATTAGTTACCCTTTTCTACTCTTCTTTATTTGTAAAAATTTATTTAATATATACTTCATCTAATCCTACTATGACTTTCTTTACACTTATTCCTTGTCTCAATATTAAAGCAACTTCTAGCACAACATTATGCTAAGGATTGCAGATAACGTTCCAGTGTTTAGGACGCCTTCGAGCTGGACCCCAAAGGTAGACCGTCTTGGCGGAACTTCGTTCCCAGTGAGAAGGTGTGGTGCATGACCCCACTTCCCTATGGCTATGGATTAAGTTCCAGTGAACTTTCCTCCAGCACCCTTGTGCAAACACATTGTTAGTCGACGTTATTAATACTAAAATAATCTAACATATAATGTCTTAAATCTTTATATTTTAATTTCAAAATTTGCTCAAATGTATAACTTTTACTTATATCTTCAATTATGTGATAACCATAATAATAAGCTAATCTATATTTTGAAATATTGTCATATCCTTCAATGCTAAACAATTGTCGATATAAGTTCGAATCTAATATTTTTTCACTTATTGATTTGCTCAACTTTATAGAAGTTTCAGATTTAATCTCCTCACAATAGCTAATCCATTTATGAAGTTCTTTTAATTTAAGATATCCAAACCAATATGCTTCATCTACTGATGTTTCACATGCTTCTTTACTAAAATAAGTTGCAATACCTTCACTAATCATCCGCTTAAAATAATATTCTTCAACAGAACCCCACTCTTTTGGAAAATACTCCTTATTTAGCCGATAATGTATTGGGTGAATTAACTCATGCGCTAAGAATAAATCTGAATTATATAAATTTATAGAGTTCTTCAACGTTGTTAATTCAAAGATACCATACGTTTTACCTTCAACAATTATTCCGTGTCCATCAATGCTGCCATCTCCAATAAACAAAACAGTGTCTGGTGCATTTATAATTTCAAGTTTCTTTTCAATTTTTTCTGAAATTTTAACAATTTCATTCTCTAACCTTAAAGAAAACTGTAGCATCTCTTCTTGTTCGTTGTTTTTAATTTGACTAATATTATCATCTATAACTTCAATTAATCTATCCTTCGATATATTAATGTTATTAAATTTTGAAAATAGACAATAATAACCATTCATAAATTCTCGATAATCCAACTCTAGTTTTGTATTCTGAGATAGTCCTATTTGTTCCCTAAATAAGTTGATAAATTTCATATTAGGCTAACCCTCCTTTAATGTCGACTAACGTTTCGTGTTCCTGAAGTGCTGGCGCATTAGAACGTAGTCGCTCATGGCACCCTTGTGGTGACTAATGCGTCAAGTGTTCGTAAGACTTAGACGGCCGTATTTGGTCAGCATTCTTACTCCAAAGCCGTCCCCTCTGCTGACCCGAAGCAGGAACATGGTGTTATGTAATGTCCCCTCGATAACTTATCAATATATGTTCATTATCGAAACGCTTAATACTTCGAAACTTGAACCAACTAATCTAACCTTCATTCTTACGTATAATATCCTTCCTTCAAGCTCAGAACTGTTAATACGGCTGCGATAGTCAACAACAGAGCAAACATAATAACCATGGCAAAGTCGCCAGATTCACCATAGTACCCTGCAGCATTTATAACAGAGTACACTAACAGACCCATACTAAACATAAAAACATACGGAACCCATCTAGTATTCTTAATATAACCAATACCACAAATTATAAGAGATCCAGCCAATAACAACTCTGATAGAACATGCAGTGTTAGGCTAAAAGGTTCAGTCTCCAACTCAGGAACTTGTGATGTGGCAAACAACATTATCCATAAGGAAATAATTGAAACTCCTACAAAAATGGTATAACCAATCTTAAACTTTCTAAGCATTTCATTCACCCTACTTCCTACGATCAAAATCAATACACTATGAATGCTAATACAAACTATATATGATGCAATGTATATGAACTCTCACCAATTCAATTAGAGGGGATTTCACATAACGTACCAGTGTTTACGATGTCCCTGAGCCCGACCCTAAAGATAGACAGTCTAGTCGGAACTTCGTTCCTGGTAAAGGGATGTGGTGCGCTGACCTTTCCTTGAAAACGTGCTTCCAGCACCCTTGTGCAAATATATTGTTCTCTGATGTGCAGCGGACTTCGAAGCCCCATTTACTGGAGACTAAATTATTTTATTTCTTACACAAATATCGCATAGCTAAAATTAATAATGGCATGAGCAACTGTCGGTGCAATGATATTTTTATCTCTAGTATATAAGTATACAAAGTATATATGCATTAAGCTTGTAATAATTAAATGTCCTAAATCATATACTATAAATTCTATTAGTGACATATCAGCTTGAATCATTTGAATAGGAACATGCATTAATCCAAACATTATTCCTACAAATATAGTACTTGTCCATTTGCTTTTCATTAGTTCTTCAATCCTTGTTTGTAAAAAGCCTCTAAATATAATTTCCTCTACAAAACCGATGCATATTAAAAAGAATAAAAAAATCCAAAAATTGTCCACTAAACTTGGATTTAATGTCTTCCCACTGCTAATTGGACCAATTATATTTAATATTGAAAAAGGAATTGAACCTATTATTCCAATAAGAGTTGATTTCATAATTTTATCTTTTTTTATACCGATGCTACTAATAGTTTGTTTTTTGAAATACAGAATTATAAACACTGGTAAAATTTGAATTATTACAAATGGCATGTAAAACAAGAATTTAAAAAAGTCTTTGCTATTAAAATATATTTCTAAACTAGTATATATTTGTGTTTTAAAAATCAGCAATCCAAATAACCAAATCATCATAATATTATACACATAGTAAACAATACTATGAATCCCATCTTTCTTATCAATTGATTCTTTTACTTCTTCATCAAATGTAACTCTACCTAATTTTTTATACTCCAAATTTATTTCCCCCATATTCATTTCTCTTTATGATTCTTTTGTATTCAGGACGAACATAATACTTCTGCATTTCAGAGAACGTTTCTGTATTTACGACGCCTTCGAGCTGAACCCCATAGATAGACCGTCTTGGTGGAACTTCGTTCCCGGTGAAGGGATGTGGTGCCTGATCCCGTTTCACTATGGCTATGGATTATGTTTCGGTGAACTTGCCCCTGGCACCCTTGTGTAAATACACTGTTATACGCCGTGCAACGGTCATTATTACTTCAACACAGTATCCTTTCCAAGGATACTCTTCATTAAATTATTTGATAAGGTCAAGGCTTCATCTCTATTCTTAGCAGGTGCTGAAATCATCAGACCATTTTTTGAATTCCAACTTCCTTTACCTTTTTCTTCATCTTCAAAAATATTAATTGTAAGCTCTTCGAATCTACTTTTAGTATAAATAGCTCCATAACTCTCATATTCAGAAGATCCGTCTTTTTTCCCCAATAATACTTCTCCACTTTTTTTAATATATAACTGTAATTGTGTTAATTTAACATCACCAATAGTCATAGAGCCTTCAAAATAATCGCTTGAAAAGAGTTTTCTTGAATATTGACCTTCAATAGTAACTAAAACTTCTTTTTTGTAGCTACTATCACCTAGTCTATACTCTATTCCAACTAAATTTTTCTCAATATTTCTGGGGAAAATGCAGTAAATATAAAATGCTAAAATTACCAGACCAACAAGAAATAATATTTTTTTATTTCTTTTAAACATATATAACTCCTCCAATAATGTAAAACAAATATTTGGGCGTAGACTGCATTTAGTATGCATGGCGTATAACGTTTCTGTATTTACGACGACTTCGAACTGGACCTCAAAGATTGACCATCTTGGCGGTGCTTGCCACCCAGTGAGAAGGTGTGGTGCGCTGATCTTTCACTTAACACATTCCCACCCGCACCTCCTGTAAACACGCTGTTATGTGAGGTATGCACACACCGCAAACCTCGACTATCTCTATGTATTTTTTTTATCTTTCTTATATTTTAATATCGATATTGTTATTTTTCTGTAAAATGAGTCCAACAAATTGCTCCTTATCCTTTGGAGATATTAAGGTCATACCCGAAAATCCATACCTTATTTCAATCCTATTAATTGAAAGAGCAGCAGATGAAAGTGGATTTCGTGTTTTTTTAATGCTTTTAATATCTTTTATTGATATCTTTTCACTGAATGGACCGCATTTTATAATAAGTATTTCCTCTGAAATATAATAGCTTGTACCAAACCATATCCAACCAGCAAAAATTGCTGTTGCTAGCATTAGAATTTTAATTAACCAACCTTCACTCATAAGTGAAACAATAAATCCTCCACCAATTGGAATCCAAATTAAAAGACCAAGCCAAAAATCTTTTTTTGAGTTAAACCGCATAAAATGTCCTCCCTATTCTTCATTTTAAAAAATTATCAGCATATAGTTTGATCAGCTATCAAAAAACTTCCGACTAACAATCACCATTGGAAGCATATTTCACATAACGTTTCTGTATTTACGACGCCTTCGAGCTGAACCCAAAAGATAGACCGTCTTGGCGGTGCTTGCCACCCAGCGAGAAGGTGTGGTTACTTCACTATGGCTATGGATTATGTTTCGGTGAACTTGCCCCTGGCACCCTTGTGTAAATACATTGTTATATGTAGTGCCTAAGGCACCTATTCAATATATATATGCTATTAAAATTTTTTTAAATCTTTACTCTCTTAGCCATTAATATGTCAGGTTTTCCAAAACCATTCGCGTCTGGTATTACTCCAACAATTTTATATCCAACTTTTTGATAAAACTCAAAAGGATGATTTTTTAAATTTTTTATATCTTTCATTTTTTGATATGTATCTGAGTAAATATCAACTCCCCCTATACTTGTACTGCAAGTTTCATCATCTGTGCCAAGTAAAACAGTTTGGCCCTCTTTTTCACTAACTTTTTTTTCAAAATCCTCTACTAACAGTCTTCCAATTCCTCTTTTCTGCCAGTTTTTATTAATCACTAAGGGGTGCATCTCCCACACATTACCATCGTATTGTTTGATACCTGCAATCCATCCAATCAAATTTCCCTCATCATTTATTGCTACTCTACTTATACGATCAATTCTCAAAGAGCGTTTCACCTCTTCAATAGCTTCCTCAAGTGAACTCTAAGCATGTTCAAAACAAGTATGTAAAAGTTCTGCAGCTTGCTTAATATATATATCATCTCCATAAGATAAATCAATAATTTTCATTAACGGGTCCCCCAATTCAACTTTAAATTATTTTTTATTGAAGTTTGAGATAGACTTCCAACCTTGTGTGGCATTACATATAACGTTCCAGTGTTTACGACGTCCCTGAACCGGACCCAAAAGATAGACCGTCTTGGCGGTGCTTGCCACCCAGTGAGAAGGTGTGGTGCCTGACACTGCTCCACTATGGCTATGGGTTAAGTTTCGGTGAACTTTCCTCCAGCACCCCTGTGTAAACACTATGTTATGTAAAGTTTGGCTCATAGTCCAGCCGCACGCCCAGAGGTCAAGGCTGGACACACCTATAATTCAAAAATTACTTTGTCTAAATACTTAACTTATAATTTAGCTTATCTTCTTTTCTATTGCCCATATCATAATATTGCCCTTCTCGATTGAATAATCCAAATCCAAATTTCTTAAGTATCTTCTGCATTTTTACATTTGAACCCATTGTATCAGCTAGTATATTTTTTAGCTTTAAGGTATTAAATATATAATCTATTGCTAGTTCAAAAGCCTCTGTTCCATATCCTAGTCCTTTATAGTCATCGTTGGCCAAAACAATGCCTAGTTCACACTGGCTTTTTTCATAATTAATTCTTTTAAATGATAACTCTCCTATAGGTGTTCCATCTTGCAAAAAAACTCCTACCCTTGGATACCATGATTCTTTTTCTGTAATAATGTCATATCGATTATCAACGTGTTCTTTATCATAAATATAAGGCTCAGGATCCATACCAGGATCAGCAACATATTTTTGCCAAAATTGATGATGTTCTCCCCTCGTAAAGGTTTTTAAAGTTACTTTTTTCCCTTTCAAAACAATCAATAACACTTCCCCCTCAACCAAAATTATTGTCTCCTATATCAAAACATCTAAGGATTGCAGACCTTTCTTGCACCCGACGGCTTCAGCCCGCTGCCCATAAAGCCAAATTTTATATAACGTCTTCGTGTTTACGACGTCCCTAAGCCGGACCTCAAAGATAGACCGTCCTGGCGGAACTTCGTTCCCGGTGAAGGGATGTGGTGCGCTGATCTTTCCCTCAAAACGTGCCAACCAGCACCTCCCGTAAACACGTTGTTAAGTGAAGTTGGTCGCCCCCATATTCAGAAGTCGCCATGGTCGGCGACTCCTCAAGTAATTATTTATACCATTCTGCTTTAATTTCAGTTAAATCTAAATTTTTCCATTCTTCTTTCCATAAATCCCAATAAGGAATATCGTTAGAGGATGGCGGTAATGAGGATTTCTCAATTTGAACTATTGATGGTAATATAATAGCTTCCCCTATCAAGAGTGCCTCACCCGCAGAAAGAGATGGCATTTTATCGATAAGATTACCTAATGTATCTGGTAATAATTTTTTAACATATCCTTGATCATTAGGATTTGTTAATCTCATGGCGATGAAATTGTTACATTGAGAGAATATGGTTTCCGATATTTCTGATGGTCTTTGACTAGCTAAAAGTAACGTAATGCCGTATTTTCTTCCCTCTTTAGCAATTCTTTCTATTGCTTTTTGAGATGATCTGTACTTAGTTAATTCACTTCTAGGAACATATTTATGAGCTTCTTCATATACTAGAAGAATTGGGACATCGTTATTTATCTTCTCATCAGGATTTTCCCTACACCTCAAACGCTTATAATAGTAGCCGTATTCAAATATCATTCTTGATATTAAAGAGACTGTAATACTTAATACTTCAAACGGAATCCCACTCAAATCAATGACGGTAACATTATTAGGTTCTTCTCCACAATAACCCATTAACTTTTGTAGTGTTTCTTCAAACGTTATTGTTTTAGACTTATCACCAAATAAAAATTCTAATCTTTTATCTATTACTTTAGATTGAAATCTTATTGAAAATTTGTCTAAGGTCCCATCTGCATAATCACCTTTTGTTACATTCTGACCTTTAGTTGGGTAGAAAGTAAGTTCTTTTTCAAAATATTTATTGATTCTTTCTTCATTTGTTAACTTTATTCCAGATTGCTCAGTCGTTTTTCCATCTGTCAAGCTATATGTCCCGTCATTTATCATATATCGACCTGCACATTTTGCATTTTCTGTCTCGTTCTTATAGTTGATAATGGCATTTACAATTTCATTAATATCAAAAAAGACTGGGGTATCATAAAATATTTTCTCATATGTTTGATTATATTTTTTCTTATTTGCCGTGACTAAAGTACGAAAAACTGATGATTGATTGTAATCATCCCGTTCACCAGTATCTAAGAGGATTTCTTCAAGCTCTTCGCTATTAAGTAGCCAATATGGTAGTGTTAAATTGTCTATATTAATAATATTAGCATTAGGAAAAGCCGCTTTATATTCAGAATGTATATCAAATATGATTACATGAGAATTATTTAAAGAGTATTCTCCTGCTTTTGAGTTTACTGCCTTCTGAATAATTGATGCGACGGTATGCGATTTCCCTGACCCTGTTGAACCAATTATAGAAATATGCTTATTGAAGAATTTATTTCCATTTACTGGTATTTTTATTTCTCTATTTGAGGATAAAGTTGAAAAGATAAATTGTTCTGACAGCGTTATAGAGTCGTTATAGATTTTTTCGATGTCCGATTTAGATGCAGGCTCAACTTTTTTAGGGGGTATTGCAATTGTATCTCCACCACGTACAAATTCACCATCTCTAATTAAGCCAAGAGGTGTTGCTTCTATGATATAATCCCGTTTGCCAGCGTCACTAACTTCTATCGAAAAATTCTCAATGATAGCAATTAATATTGAGTTTTCATTATCAGCAACCCTTAAGTATGAACCGACTTTCAAAGATTCATCTTCTAGCTTGAATTCTTCTAAATTATCTACAACGATTCTAATTTTATTAGGGAAAACAGATATAACTTCTGCATTCATCTTTTGTAGCTCTTCCATTTTAAATAATCTCCTTTACATTTTTTAATTTTAAGTTTTGGATCATAATATGTTTAATTCTTGGGTCATTTAACTCATAATAGGGTCTATCTAAGTAAAACTGATATATCTCTTTTGTCTTGGTTATTTCTTTTAAAATTAAATTAATATAATCCAGTTTATCAATAAGTTTTATCTTTATCTGATTATGATAATTAGCACAAATTGCAATGCTTTTAGGGTTAAAGTCTGCACCATTAAATGGTACTCCATCAATGAACCCAACTCCCTCCTGGTATAAATCTGTCTTTAAAGCAATTAACTCATCGCTCTCTAAGTTGTTTATGTAAATATAAGGACAGAATGGATTTGGTGTACGTTGAGATAACTTTGACCATTTAGAAGATATTATTAGAATTACTTCTTTTAATTCAGCCCTTGAATAGTCTGTTCTATCAACTTCTATTAAGAAAAATCTCTCAATAGGTAAAACATTCAAATTCGTAAAATGTTCTCTTCTAAGCTTTTTAAATACTTCTCTTTCTCCTTTAAAAAAGTAAAACCATTGATTAAATAGTAGTTCTTTTTTATCAATTGAATTAATAAAATCCCACCTACATATTCTTCTATCTTCAATACTTTTTGAAGTTGCTAACCCTTTGATAACTTTTAATGCATTATTATAATAGTAATGTTCTGCTTCAAATGGTGTACACCCATACTGTTCTTGAAGTCTTAAATAGATTTCTTGAGTCTGTTGTTCAAATTCTTTTGCATTTATATCTATTTGTAAATGTGAAAGAAACTCTTGGAGTTGATCGTCTGTTATATGTAAATCTTCATGATATAAAATTTTCACCTTTTTATGTGTATAGGTTAGAAAGTGTTCTTTCAGAAATTCTATTGTTACTATAGTTGGTAATTTTTCTTGTCCTTTCTGGTAATATCCATACAATTTGTAGTGTATTAATTCATTTCCGAAATCAATTCTTTGTTTAAAATCACTTAACATAAACCTTATTGCTGATGCTATCTCTGAATGATTATATTCTGTGCTCGCATAATATTTACACTGGGCCGCAGTGTCACTCTCTAATTCTGATATATCAATATCTTCAATCCCTTCAATTGTAACCGTTTCAGTATTCTCTCTTAATTCAAGTATCGTTAAAATAGAATAGTCGAATTGATAAAAATAACCTTTGATTGTATTTATGGCTGTCCTATCTCTCATACTTTTCCTCCCTTCTTTCTTATAAGTAAATCCGCGCCAGGACGGCACGGTCTTTGCGACCAATTTCATTTAACGTTTCCGTGCTTACGACGTCTCTGAACCGGACCCTAAGCGCCCTTCTTCGTAGGCGGTGCTTGCACCCGGTGAAGAGATGTGCGTAGCGAACGGAAATATATTGTTAAATGAAGTTGTCAACGGAAACTCATTGTATCTTTAGTAAATTAGTTAATATTGTAAAGCGTTTATCCAATGAATTATTATAGCTAATACGTTTCTCAATTAACTCTAATATTGGTCCAACAATTCTAAAGATAGCTACTCTAATAAGTAATATGTAGAATATATTATCGTCTAGCCTCGTTTTTATTACATCTTCATAGATGTTCTTAACCTCCATTATCGTATCAAAATTTGTGTCTGCAGTTCTCCAAAGGTAATTCCAATATATAAAGTGCCCAAGAGAATAATATTCTGAATCATATTCTGGAGTAAAATCAATTATTGATATTATTTCATCATTCTCATCGAGAATAAAGTTGTCAGATCCTAAATCTGTATGTATCAACTGTTTTCTTAGTGCTAATAGTCTTTCTAAATTATCAGATAACATATTAATTGCATTTATTATGGACTCTCTGTTTTCAGTTGGCAAACTATAGTTCTTTAGCTTATTAGGGAATTTTGATAATACATAATCAATTGACTTTGCATAATCCCAGTGATTTTTCATTTTAAGGTCATTACTCGAAAAAGAAACTGTTCTTAATACCCTATTGTATTCGGCAACATACTTTATTGCTTTCTTCATCTGAATATCATTAAATTCTCTATATGAAATTCCATCTATATATTCGTAGAGGACTATCCCCTCACCTGTTATGATTTGTTTCATATTAGTTCTTACAATTTTACTTTGAATCATACCAATTTTATTTAATTTTTCTTGCACTTTGTCATAAACAGTTATAAAATCTTTACGCTCATTCATCTTGGCAATATATTTATCTGTTGTTGTTTCTATTATGAATGCACTACTACTTCCTAATTTTGATGGAATTATTTTATTAATATTATATAAATCATAGTTTTCTAATATAATTCTTTTAATATCCATTTGGAATTCACTCCCTATGCCCATTTTGAGTGAACTAGTTTACAATTTCATTTAACGTTTCGTGTTCTAGACGTTCCTGAGTCAGACCCCAAATTAATACCCCACTGTGGTGCTTGCACCAGACGAAAGAATGTGGTGCACACTACCCCAAAAAACTTCTTCCGTGCAGCCTTGCTGGAACATATTGTTATACGTCGTTCTTAACCCTAGCATAATAAAATTTCTTTAACATTTCTTCACAGTTATTTACTTTTGGGCTAAATATAATTCCTCTTTTCTTCCCATTTGACTCCCAAATACTAGCTTGTACAAATAGTGATCCTAAGTGACTTGCTAATTGTGCATTTTCTATAGACCAGTCTAAGTTATTATATAAGAAGTTTCCAAGCCCTTCTTTCTCTTTGTTAGATTTAAGTTTAGACACATTGTTAGCCAAATTAATCCAACCTCTTTCATCAATATAATTATAAATTCTAGCAAGTTCATTCTGGCTTATTTTTTTAGTATGTTCTTTTCCAGTCTTGTATTTTCTTCTTATAATTAAATTACCTTCATCATCTAATCTCCATTTAAAGCATTTCTGTTTTCCTCCTAAAGTTAAGTATTTCACCCATATATTTGTATCCTTACTTACATCTTTATTCTTTTTATTCATTTTTCCTTGAAACTTAACTTTTGATTTTTTTAAGTTTTTTCCAAATGCCCAGAATGCTTTATCTAATTTCCAATAATCTACATTTAATTTTTCTACACACTTAACAAAAAAGTTTCTATATGATACATATGATGACCACTCATTATGTGCTAAATTTGGACAATCATCTCCATTTGTAACAATATATCTATATGTTCTAAATACATGCTGATCAAAAAGAGGATATACTTTAGGATAAAAACTGTGGAGTACAAAAAGTGTCCATATAAAACCAAAACCTTTTTTTGACTTCAAATCTATCACAACTTCTGGTTCTTCTAACGGAAATTTTTCAGGAATCTTTTCTTTTATCGTTTTACAATTATCTGAAACCTCCTTCCAAATGTTATATCCTACTGGAGTATTTTCACTCCATCTATTTGTGAATCCATATGTGATACCTTTTATATCCGTATACACAATTTCATCTGCATTCTCTCTCAAACTTCCAGTTTTCCATGCTCCCATTAACTCTATTTTTCTAGGATGTTCAGTACCTTGAACAATTAAATCATAATATACACCATAGGGATATTTAAAATTATCATAAAGTTTCTCCCATTTAGGTACTTCATTTATATTCATATAACCCTCCTAATTACTAATGACGTATAACGTTCCAGTGTTTACGACGCCTTTGAGCTGGACCCAAAAGATAGACCGTCTTGACGGTGCTTGCCACCCAGCGAAAAGGTGTGGTGCGCTGACCTTTCCCGAAAAACGTGCCCGCCCGCACCTTTTGTAAACATATTGTTATGTAAAGTTACGGGCCTCTCGAAGCCAGACTCGCCAAGTGAGGTACGTACTAAACTAATCCAATTAATATACATGATTAATCACGTTAATAAAATGCTTGAACATATCGTCAAATGTTGGTTATAAATTTGATCCAAGATTTTTTAAGATTTGGTGATAGCGTATTGTTGCCAATGAACTTGGTTCACCTTTTTTACAGAAAGAAAACTTGGCTAACTTCGGAACAATACGCTCAACAACAATCTGACCATTAACCATTTTGGCCTCCAGCGCTTTTAATGCTTCCAGAAACCGAGTGTCTCCTTTTGCTCGGTCATAAAAGGATAACACATAAACATAACAAAAAAGATTATAGTTGCGAAAGGGATATTCAACTTGCATAAACAACGTGCCCATTCCGTAGTGACATGGACCGATCGGTTTCCGAACTGTCCAGTGGTCAAGTAAGAAATCGACAGCTCTTTCAAGGGCTGCCTCTTTGTTGAGATAGTCGCTAAAACGGAATGCGTTCAAGATATTAAGTGTTGGGAAGGGATTTGAATACTGAGTTTCTGGTCCTCGACCAAAACTAAACTTATTACAACGCCAACCCCCATCTATATATTGGGTATCTAAAAGATGTTTTAATGTTTTCTGCAATCTAGCATCGTAAACATATCCCATGTGGCAAAGTACATTGGCAGCATGAGCGGTATGGCATGGGTAAATAGAGCCTTTCGGATACAACCGAAAACTTCCATCTTCTTGCCATGTGCTAAATATCAAGTCAGCGCAATCTTTAAGTAAAGGTTCAGTGGACTCCATACCCAATTCTAACAAGTATGACACGCAGTCTAGAGTAGAGAAAGGTGATCCTTTTATTAGTCGTTTGTCGGGTGTAGTCCAGTAGTCTGCGCCATTATCATACCTGTGTGATAGTATTACTTGAAAATCTGATAAATATTGTTTGTCAATAGCCATTTCTTCTCCTCCATTTCTTATTGACTCTGCCTAATCCATCTTACTAAATCCACCACACGATGAGGCAGCTACTCTGCATGCAATTTTATATAACGTTTCCGTGTTTACGACGTCCCTGTACCGGACCCAAAAGATAGACCGCCTTGGCGGAACTTCGTTCCCGGTGAAGGGATG
>NZ_WBZC01000062.1 GCF_009017275.1 Alkaliphilus pronyensis
TACAATATCACAGGAAGCTCGTTTGTATGTTTTTATCTTTTATCCCATAGACGGCATACTCCTCTGCATTTAGCTTCTACTAACGTTCCAGTATTATCTGTCACACATGTTTTCATGCCTATTCTAGTTCTCCTAATTTATTAATTGGCCAAAGCCTAAATATTGCTTTTCCTTCAATACTCTTAATATCCACAAAGCCAAATCTCCTACTATCGTCACTTTTTTCTCTATTATCTCCCATTACAAATAATTTTCCTTTAGGGACAATAACAGGATACTCAACTGAGCTTTTGATTGTATTACCTTTAATGTATTTCTCATCAAGAAGTTTATCATTTAGGTAAACTTTATCATCTTTAATATTAATTTTGTCTCCTGGTACTCCTATCACCCTTTTAACAAATCTATTTCTGCGAGTTTCACCATTGAACTTCATTTTCATATCTTGTAGTACTTTTATAAATCTTTCATTGAATCCTTCATTTATTTCACCTTGAAGAAACACAACAATATCTCCAGTTTTAGGCTCTGAAAAATGATAAGAAATCTTATCTACATATAGTTTTTCTCCTTCGAATAATGTGTTTTCCATAGAGCTTTTTTTTATTTCAGTCAATGCATATACCTCACTATTTAAGAATGGTACAATTATTAAAGCTATTAATAAATACACAGCCCATTCCGATACCTCCTGCATAACTGTTTTTTTTCTTGTTTTTTTCATAATTATTTCAACTCCTCTTAAAAATAGTCAGCCTCGCTTTCATTTATCCTCCCATATTGCGATGTGGCTAAAGTACTGTTATGTCATCGTAGTAATACGTTACAAGTTTTCATTTGGACTATAGATATTTTTAACCATTCCAGTAACTCTTTCAATACAGCTTTGCAAACTTTAGTTTTTAATTGACTATCGACTACCTCTTCAATTTTGAAATTAATTCTTCTTCCTTCTTTAAGTTTTCAGATAATTTTTCGCATCTTTTAATCCATAAGTCTAAATAATCCTTTTAGCCTATTATCCTGTTTTCTAAATCCTCTATACTATATATCTTTTCTTTCTTACATAAACTAACACAATTTAAATAAAACTTCCAATCTAAGTTATCTTTATCCCAATATACTTTAATTTTTCTTATACCTCTTTTTAAAAGTGCATATGCCCTAGTATGACCATCAGTAAAAAAGATATTGTCTCCTATTTTTTTATAGGGAGAGGATCAATATCCCCAATATTTACAGAATCTAAATATTCATTTACTCTATCCAGCTTTTCTCTATTTATATAAAGTTGACTAGGCTGAATACTTAAAAGGTTTTTTATAAACATATTCACCTTATATCATCTCCATTTTCTTCTATGCTTTATGCTTAAGGTCTTTAGGTCTAGCTCTATGTTTCCTAGACTGATCATACTTCTGCCAATATACTCTATAAAAACAACTTTATATCTACAAATTCAAAGGATGCTCAAAGCTTTTACTAAATAATTATTTAGCAGTTTATATTTGCTTTTTTTGCTTGACTGCACAGCTCTCTAACTTTTAAAGTATAGTTTTTGTTGTCTTTTATAAAATGTGTACCACATTGCCTGAACTCAAAGCGAACATTCTTGTCAATACACTGTTCTCTAATTGATAAAACCCAGTCATAATTAAGAGGTCTAGCATTATAATCTGACTCACCTCCAACTACAACTAGCTCTACATCATTAAGATTTTTTTTAATGTTAATCGGTTCAATAAGAGGTTGACAAATAATATTTTTATGTATTATAGGAAGCTTTGAAAATATTGAAAGTCGAAAATCCGCTCTATCCTGATTTTCTATTGTACAACCAACTGTCACATTATCATAGCCACCATTCCAATCATCGGGAATACAATGCATAAATCTTTCAATACGCTTTGTCAAAAAGATAAAATGCAAGTCGGGACGTTCTCGCATCATAGACCAACAGTCATTTCTCCACTGGTCTGCATCTTCTATAAGAAAATCTGTAGAAAAACACAGATAGACTGTTTGTCCTGATTTTATTTTGTATTGGCCTTGTTTATTTTGTTCAATGGGAGCATTAAAGTTATTGGTTTTTACTACATTGTTGGTGTTAACTCCTCGTTTGCTGTCACCTTTGTGAATATAGCAAAACTTACATCCTTCACTATACTTACGACAACCTCTCCACGGATTCCACATCGCCATAGCTTCACCTTCCTTACCTGTACTTCACACTAAAGAAATGCGTTTCAACTACCCTAAATTACCTCTACCTACTTACTCCATATCAACCTAACGTCATCCTTTTTCCTTCCCTGTAAATATACATTTTTTACATTTTCAAAGTTGCCTTCAATATTGATGTCAGCATTTCCACTACGATTAAATCTGCTTACCATACTATACCTTATCTTTATATATACATCTTCACCTTTGATTTTATATTGATACCCACTAAATGCTTGTGCACTACTAATTGTATATCCTTTGAAATTCAAGCTACTCTCATCTACTAAAACTTCTCTAACACCGTAATTTTCAACATTAATGTATGCTCCATAAACAAAGGTGATAAAATATGCCATACCTAACAAAACAACAATGCTTAAAATCACTGCCAAGAAAATCATTTTTCGCTTACCATAAATCATATTTGTAGCTTTTTTCATAGTGTAACTCCTCGTCTCAAATATTCTAATTTCCCTTCCCACCAACATCTACTACGAAACATTAATTATATTCACCTACGATATCCACCACTATAACACACTAGTTTTGATGTCACATATCGTACCAGGGTTTACGTTGTGTCTTAGTCTATCTCCCAAAGAGCTTCTCCTTGGTGGTGCTTGCATCTGTTGAATGGATGTGCGTAGCTAAGGGACGGGTTTTTTGTCAGGTTATAACCTCATCTCCAACGTCAATCCCAACTTTATTTTTTAATTTATTTCTAATATTTTTTGCATTACTGAATCTATATTGTTAAAATAATCATCTGTGTTTTGTTCAACAATTATATCTGGGACAAATGAATCTAAGTCTTCACTTGTGATTTCAATATATTTCGTTGAATATTTAACTTTAATATTAGTATTGCTTAATTCCAAAAATTGAACTTCTCCATAATGGTTTGGTTTAGCCCCAGTAGGTTCACCAATAATAGTCGCGTTAGTTTCTTTATCAAAATTCAAAGTGTTTCCTATTGCAGCTGAAAATGTTCTTCTTCCAACTATTACGAACAGTTTTTGGGGATGATCTAGACTCTCTCTTCTTTTGAGTTCGACAAAAAACGGATCCAGTACAAGTGTACTTCCTCCACTGTTATTCCTTAAATCAACTACTAATTTATTAATAGGGTTATCGTCTATAAAGTCAAAAAGCTCCTTGTTAAAATCTAAAAACGATTTACCTCTCATATTATAGCAAACATTATATTGAAAATATAATAGCTTATCATCTTCAAGAAAATCATACCAGTAGTTTATATCACTATTTTTTAAGTACAACATTCTTTCAGATTTATCAATATTTCTACTTACCAAATCCATCTTTTTAAATGGCCTAGCTCTAACTTCAACACTCTTTTCATACCCGTTTTTGTCCATAAGAATGTAGTTAGCTGTTTCTGATTCTGTAATACTCAAACCACTTAAAAATTCTGCAACGACTAAATTATTTGCAAATTTATATTTGAACCATGCTTCATTTTCATGAGAAATAATAGGTCGAAATAGATTTCTTACTTCTTCAATGCTTTTTTCATTTATACCTATTAGTTTATATCCAATAAACTCACTGTACTCGGGCAAAGAATCTATTATGTATATTCCATCATTAAAACAGTAAAATACAAAAGGATATTTTCCCTTTGAATCAAATGAAAGTGATGTATGTGCATCCCCTACAGTTGCTAGCAATTTACTCACTTCAACAATCATTTCATCGTCTGTCAATGAAGGTATTCTTTCTTTTATGCTTCTTACCTTACTTATAAAGTCTTCTTTTTCAACTTTAAAAATAAGTTCTTATGATGCTTAGGTAATTGCTCTGATAAAAAATCAATATCAGCTAACCATTTAGCATCTCTATCACCACTAACATATTTGCTGCTATATTCCAATTTCTCAAAGTTATTAAACTCAAAAGTTTTTATTATATGATTTATCGTAGATTTATAATAACTGTAGTTATCAGCTTCACATACAAAATTCATTTCTAAAAATAAATCTTTTTCTTGAACAACGTATGCAGTGCTTATCTCATCATTTACTTTAAGTTTAACTTTGTATCCTCTATTTCCACCAATAATACATTCTTCAACGTCAAAATCTGTTTTCTTGATCTTTTCTTCAAGATAATTATCTGTATATGGATTGATGCGGTTTGTTGTAACATGTAATGATAATTGATCATCATCCTTTGAGAATACTACATATGAGTCGTCTCCTTCAGGTTCTAGCCAGTTTGATGGATATTGTATAGTATAATAATCATTAGAATGCGTTGTAAAGTCACTTATCTCCTCATCAGTTTTAGTACAGTTCGTAAATAAAAAGCTTATACAAACTAGTATTAATAATGTATTCACCTTTTTTGTGATTTTCATTTATGCTCTCCCTTCAAACATAGCTGATAGTTTGCTGTAGTGCCACAGCCTCTTGTTCAGAGAGTCCCATGAAGGGCACTCCCTAAAACAAAACTCTAAAAGTACATAATAAATAACATCATCATGTCGTAAGGCTATAGGCTGATAATTCATTGTTTACTTTATGACATATATTGCAGATACTATAACACTTTGTATAATCTATTGTTATTCTATTTCTTTTTGCAAATGCAATTAGGGCTGAAGCACCCCCTGTCATGATTGCACTCATACATTCATTATTATATGGATTGTAACGGTACACAATTTCTTCTATGCTCTCATTATAAATATTACCAATTACAAATCCACAAACCATAACATTACCGTTCGGTATTACTTGTATTGAAGATATGTTTGTTAATGGCTCTGTATAGGGCATTGACCCACACGAGTCAGATAAATCTAATTGAGGCTTATCGTAATACTCAGCTAAGTATTCTACAGCGTTTCCCCCCATGAAAATGTTGTTTCCATTTGAAACAGGAATTTGCAAATCTGTAAATTTAGCGAGTATTTCTTTAGTTTTTAAATTATAGTGACTATAGTACACTTCATTTACAACCCAAGCAGGATGGAGCTGAAATCCATTAATACCAACTTCTTTTACATACTTGGCAAAATTATAGACTGGTTGGAATGGAATAAACTCTTGGTGGAATACATCAACAGATAGCAATAAATTATTAACTCCCGATTTCTTTAACATTGATGCAACACTCATTAGCCTTTCATCATTTTTAGAGAAATAGCCATTTGTTATCAGCTGTCTTGTACCTATGCCACATAAAGCGGCTGTTTCATGTATTTCATAAACTACATCAGGATATAATAATGGTTCTCCTCCAAAAGTCATTATAGAAGACACAGAAAATAATTGAGAAAGCTTTTTAATTGTATCTGACGCTTGTTTAGACGCTATGTGCTTAAAATCTGGACTCTTGTTAATCTTTTTGCCTACAGAACAATGCTTGCATTTTCCACTACATTGGTAGGTTGTAAAGAATTCAATGCGGTTTATGTTTAAATAAGGTGATTTTTTCATAACTAAACCTCTTTTCATTGTTCGTTTTTGGGTATTATGAAAAACGATGCGGTTTGCTGCCAGATTTATAACTGCACCGAGTAGTTACATCGCTTATTTCTTATGTAAAGACTTTACATCCCTTCATTTTTTTAATACGAGCAATCTATACATTTGTTTGAATAAACAAAAAATTAATTATTGATTTGAGGGTTTTTGATTATCAAATCCTGCTATTGATGGTAGTCTCATCGTGTTATTGCAGATAACGTTTATGTGTTTACGACATTCCTGAGCTGGAACCACTTGACCCTACCCCTTGGCGGTGCTTCGCTGCCAATGAGAAGGTGTGAGCCTTCACTTCTCTAAGCTTATATCTCTAATGATTGGCCCTTGTGCAAACATGTTGTTCTACTACGTATAGAAAATTCTATACTATATCGCCTTTACATATATTATCGCACATCCGCAGGGACGGTTCTCTTGGCTTTCTTTTAATTCTTAGGTAACTACTACGTCTATATTCTTTTATGTCTTCTGATACTCCTGTATCCAATGATGCTGTATGTCCTCATTGCGGAGCACCCCATCAATAAAAGATTTATAGTTCCATGTTCAACCACAAAGCGGGACGAACTCCACCTCTATTATCTCCTGAAGAAGGGAGAACATTTTTGCTATTGTAGCGGAAAGTACCGTTTCCCTGAATGCCTATATTGCCATCACCGTGTATATATGCGGCTCTTTTATTGTCTCGTCCTGGCGAACGAAGCCACCACCACCATACATAACCATCCAAGGTGGCTCTTCGCTTGTTGTTGTTTTTGTCTTTGCTTCCAAACCAGTATTTTTGCTTGGCGCTGCGGTTTTCAAGGATTTTACTACTGTCACCGAAATATTTGCACACTACTTCTTCAATGCTTAAAAGAAATATGTAATCTTTAGTATCTTCTCCACCTTTTGAACCATACCACTGATTATCGTAGTTTTTGGTTAACACTAGATTGATCCTAGATTGTTCAGCCTCGGTGAATTTATTATAAAACTCTCCGTTAAGATATTCTCTAAGCCAGCAGTCAGCCCATGTCACATCACCACTGCGATTAGTATAGGATTGTTGTTCTATTATATTTTCAGTTATAATCAAGGCTGCATTGCCTTGTATATCAAGGATGCGCCAATCATAACCGCCAAAGGGCACGATCGTGCCTATATTAAACTCACTCATTGTTTTCTCCTCTTATTAACATAAATTTTCTGTAGCTCTGTTTTGATACAAGAGTAATTTCTCATTATCTTCGTTACAAATACAAGTTTATCATCTCATTCTTTAATCTTACTATAGTCCATATATAAATATAAATTGTATTAAAGCGCCTAATTGATCCTGTGGCTAACACTTCTGTATTTGCCACGCCTTCGAACTGACCCCAATAGTTAGAATGTCTTGGCGGTGCTTCGTTCCCAGTGAAGGGATGCGATGCTCTAAACTCTCTACATTATGGCTGTGAATTATTTTTTCTGTAAACTTGCCTCTAGAGTCCTTGCAAAAACTGTTATGTGGCGGAATCAGTTATAATCCTTTGGTGAAACTCTTCTGTCCCTCACTTTCTTTTCTAAGTGTATAATATCAATTACACATTGTTTAGTTATTCCGATCTATTGCCTTCATATATAGATTTATATTTATGTTCCACTATTTAGCTAGGAATACCAAACCACCTAGTGTTTTAAAACCATTTTTTTCATAGAATTTGTGTTCTGGATAATCTTTTTCTGTGTTTAATATGATTGCTTTCATTCCTTCCTCTTTAATATCCTCTTCTATTGCTTTTAAAAACCAGCTTCCAATACCTTTACCCTGCATTTCGTAACTAATGCAAAATTCATCAATATAATATTCAAAACCTTTTATCCAAGGCTTTTTCATGCCAATACTCAAGGCCACTAGCTTATCATCTAACAAAGCTGCATAACCTACAAAGTAATTATTGTTAAAATGATTATTAAAAAATTCCACTACTTGCTCTCTTGATTCATAAATATCATTCCAGGGTTCTTTAGTGAATGTATTAATATACAAATCCACACAATCATCAATCATTTGCTCTTTAATCTTTAATAAAACTATTCTTTCCATGCTTTCTCTCCCCACAACTTGTTATTTTACTTTACATCATAATTTATTATTATCGTGTCTACTCTTTTGATAAAACTGCCAATAGAAATTTATACTATATTTATATCTGAAATTGATTTCTCAACACCTTGATATTTGCCCATGCCTGAGTATTCCATAACAAAGTCACACTTACTCAATACTCTTTGCGAGGCAATGTTTTCAGCAATACAAGTTCCATAAATATCCGATATTTTAAGTTTTTTCATTATCACTGGTAAAAAAGCAGTTACTGCTTCTGTTGAATATCCATTGCATGTAAATGGCTTAGCAACATGATATTCAATTTCCCATCCATTCTCAACTGGACTTGTTTGTACATATCCAATATTCTCTCCACTTTGTAGCAATATGGGATAAGCATAAGGTCCTTCATTACCTCGAAAGCAAGAAATAAGCCGTTCTACAGCTTCACGTGCTTCATCAACCGTTTCGAATACCCTAACAGGTACAAAACGTCTATTGTCATCATCTAATTAATTCAGATGTAGGCTTTCTATCATGCTTTCATTTAATTCAGTTATAACTAATCTATCTGCCTTTATCAGCATTTTTAATTTATATTTTACTCTACTATCTGAATTGCTATTTTGGGTTATTTGTAAGTTTTTTTAACAATCTATAATCCATAAGTATGCATTAAAACAGTTTTTTGAATAATTCTTCTCTATTTGCCACAGGATATTGTAACCTTTGCTTGTGATTTTGGAGAACATCTCTGCCATTCTCCACACCTTCAAACTGGACCTCGAAGGAATACCACCTTATTAATTAAAAGAAATCATCTCGTATACCTTTATTGTTTCCTCTGGACTCTTATAATTGATTAAAATAAAGCCTTCTACATTATATCTGATACTAATATATGGACCCTTATTAGATTGTAAATATAGTCGTCCATTGCCCCAATTCGCCAATCTAAAAATCCCTTTACGCACATTTCCTAAATTAAATCCATTGACCTTTCTTTCAATATTGGGAATATCATCAAGTAATTCGATGGAGGTGATAGCTTCCTTAGATACAGAAGTTCCATACATACCAGTAATTCTTATTATTTCCTCCTCTACTATTACTTCATGTTGAACATTTCCATAACCAATTAATCCAAACACAAATATCAGCACAGGCAACATTACTATTAATACCACTATTAAACTTAAGCGATTCACTTTTCCATTGCTAAAGTTATTCTCTTTAAAGAAATGCTGTCCTCTCACTACAGTAAATATAATTACAATTATGAATAATCCCCAAGTTAAATCTCCCAGTAGCCTATAATCTAAATATCGTAAAAAAAGACCTGATATGTTAATACCTGCTAAAATAAACATTATATTACCTATAAATCGTCCTAATTTTTCAATATCTATCTTTTCTTGCTCTTCCTTAGAGGCAGTATTATATCCAGCAATAAGCCAATATTGTTTAAAATATTTAATTAATATTCCAAATACAATTAAAAGCATAGGTGTGAAGTAAACTATAAAAAATGTAATCATCCTTACCTCCCTCATTTTCTTTCTTATACATAATGTACAGAAAATCATTTGATAATTCTTCTAAAATAATTCAGCGTTTTTTCACCTTTTTTTAGTGTTCAAAGCATCAGACAAATCAGGTGAACCCAACGTCCTGCACCGATATTGTGATGTCACATCACCTTTTAGTGGCGACGTTTCTCAACACTTATACCTCTCAATATTCATATCTAATTTCCTATTAAATCCTTCTTCCCATGGTGCTAGTTCTATATCTGGAAATACTTGGTGCATCGTTCTTAGTATTTCTCCTGCCTTAAACACAAGTTTATACTGTTCACTCTCACTTAAGGAAGGTAATACCTCTTCCAAATCATTACCTTCTATCTAGGTTAGAAGCATAAATACTTCTTTCACTCCATTACACACACCAAAAGTTGTTAACTCGAATACATTTATATCTAAATTTGCTATTTGACTTAATGTGATATAATCTCTTTTTTTATTTAATATTCAGATATATCTGATATGTGTAATAAAAATTGCTCTCCACTTTATGTATGTACGCGGTAGTTTTTATCATGAGACCAACCTTTTTCTTTTAAGTCTACTGTAGACCATTTTTCATATCCTGTTATTTCACTATAAAAACTCCTTATTGACTTTTAATTTTTATTAGTTCTTTTTGCATTCTTGCTTCCACTTTTCTTATTAACTCACTATCTTGTGTAAGTTCATAATATTTAGTTAGATCTTCTCCACAATGATTTTGAATTAATTCTAGTTCATCCTCTATAACAATGAGCTTAGCTATTAGCCTTTGCTTTATGGCATCAATATTATCTTCATTATTAGCTTCTAACTCTTGTGTTAATAGTTGATAATCATGTTTTATTGATGAAAAGTAAATATCAAAGAAGCCCGCTGGCAAGCCAAATGTTATAAATTCGTTAAATTTCCATTGGTTCATACATAAATATTTCTCTATATTGTAGGACTCATTTAACAACTCTTCTATCTCTGAAATGACATGTACCTTAACATAATGAATATTATCGTAATGAATTCTACCAATTTCTTTCTTAAGTTCAGTGTTTTCATTATATTGGTTATATTGAAGTATTACTAATAGAGCTATTATTACTGCCATTACAATAATTAAATACTTAGCCTTCACCATGAAATCACCCCATTAAAATATGTTTTTAATTAAATCTCCTTAGTATAGCTAATATTTTTAACTTTAGTATAACGTTCAAGTGTTTACGACGCCTTTGAGCTAGACCCCTGAAATAGGCCGTCTGGGTAGAACTAAGTCTGCCACTCCACATAGGCTTCTCTTACAGTTCTTTTTCACCTTTAGTAACCTTGTTTTTTTCCACTAACTCGTCTTTTAATGTTCTAATACATGTCTCTATAGATACTATATATGGAATTATATTGCCAAATGCATATGTTCCTACCCCAAAAGTAACAATTAATACTCCACTTAGTAAGTTTGAGAAGTTACTTTCCGCTATACCTACTACCATAAGATAAATTCCAATTATGGAACTTGCAACCCCTAGAACCTCAACCAATTTGTTGATATTCATTATTGATACTTTATTAATTTTATGTTCTATAGTCTTTTTTTTTTCAATTCATTATGGCCTGCTTCTGTGTCAGAACAATTACTGCATAAAGCTGTATATGCATTACCATAGTTTACTGATACTTTACTTCCACATACTTCACATTTCATTTTAGTTTTCTCCTTTCATTTTTATTAAATTAATCAAAAAGGTTATAACATTATAGTTCACACTACATAGCCATTATCTTAGATGCAAGATAACGTTCTGGTATTTGCGATGCCATCGAGCCGGACCCAAAAGATAGACCGTTTTGGCGATGCTTGCCAACCAATGAGAAGGTGTGGTGCCTGACCTTACTTCAATATGGTTATGGACTAAGTTAGGTTGAACTTACCTCCAGCACCCCTGCGTAAACACTTTGTTAGGTAACGTCGGCATATTATCAGTTGTTTTAGAGGGGGGCTTAGTTATAATCTTTTTTACCATTGTCCTTTATACAGGATTCTTTCTAAAACCGCAACTATACATGTCGTTACAATATTTAAAGCTATAATTAACCTAAATAATAATTTTTTTGACATTGTATGCTTCTTCAGGTTTCCATACATAACTGGTATTTCAAACAATATGGTTATGAACAAGTAACCAAATAAAACTATATAAAATGGACCTGCACCGAACGCATCTTCCCATGCTTCTAACCAATTAACAGATGTGGCTCTCATAGCAATTGTTCTCATAACAAATGGTAGGAGAAATGAGGCAATATTAGCAGCAATAATAATCCCCAAAATCTTTGTTCTTCTCCAATTCATCTGTTTTACCTTGCCAAAAACCACTATACCTATATATTCAATGGCTAAAGTGAAGATTATTGCAATTGGTAATAGTTCTCTGGGACTTGAAGTCAGCCATCTCCATGATGAGTTAGCATATACTATATCTATTTGATATGCAAAGAATAGAATAATATACATTCCAAAATAATATGGTAATTTAGATCTCTTTCGAGATATCATTCCACCACACCTCTTTTCAACAAACTTTACTCGTTAAGTTGTATCTTAAAAAATATACCGATGTTATATAGCGTTTCCGTGTTTACGACGTCCCTGAGCAGAACCCCCAACATAGACCGTCTTGGTGATGTTTGTCACCCAGCGATAAGGTGTGGTGCCTGACCTTTCACTTGATACGTGCCCACCATCACCTTCTTTAAACATATGGTTATATTACGTTATTTTTGCTACATATTATTCATTAAATACATAATATTACCATTGGTGTGTAAAATAAAAGAGTTTCCATTAAAACTCTTTTTGATATAATTGAAGGTTTTTCAAATCTACTGTAAAGCCACCAAGAGTTAGTATGTCTAAACCCAACAGGCCATTTATGTCTTCATATTAAAATGTTGTGAAATGCAATTTATATTCTTTAATATAGAAATTCCCAACACTGATTTGATCAACTTCCTTTGAAAATGCATGCTCTTACCCACATATTCCGTATGAAACAACTAGCTCATCTTCAGCACTTACCTTTATGCCAATTTAATCGACAGATTCTTGAGAAATCAAAGTGTGCTATGCCCCTGTATCAATGACTATATTGTCAATTTTCTTCTTTTGTCCTTTATAATTAATTTCAACGCTTGTAAAAATCAAGTCGTCTCTATAAATAATTTTCATAATCATTAGGCTCTCCTTAAACCAATTCTTGTCCTAATCTTAAGCTTGATTTCATTTTTGAAGTATGATAAACAAGAATATTTTCTTTAGACTTTAGCAATTCTCTTGTCGCATTATCTTCCTCCACTGGCCCAATTAACGCAATCTCGTCAACATGCTCAGTATCACCCTCAATATGGGATTTTAAAACTTGAAATTTCACGAACTGATTGGGACATAATTCTCTTACTTCTTTCCATTTCATTATTAACCCCATTCTTGTAGGAGCTGACTTATATGTAAATTATATCATAACATTAAGTTGTTTTTTAGCTATAGTTCACTGCCCTTGCCTATAACTTATTAAAAAATAATGTCATAAAACGTTCCAGTTTTTACGACGCCTTCGAGCTGGACCCAAAAGGAGTACCTCTTGGCGGTGCTTGCACCCAGTGAGAAAAGTGTGGTGCCTGATCCTGCTTCACTATGGCTATGGATAAGTTTTGGTGAACTTGCACTCGGCACCCTTACGTAAAAGTATTGTTATATGGCGGAATCAGTTGAAACTCTCTAGTTAAGTCCTTCTTTCTTACTTTATTACACATATCTAGCAAATTGATTCGTATGTTAAGAAAATTGTGAATTAACCTAATTTATCTCCCTTTTTTACCCCTTGTTCTGGTTGGATTAATACAACACCTTGTTCAGCATAAACTCCTAATACCAATACTTCTGACATAAAATCTGCAATTTGTCTTGGTGGGAAATTTACTACCCCTAATACTTGCTTGCCTATCAGTTCTTCCATACTATAGCACTGGGTAATTTGAGCACTTGATTTCTTTATACCTACTTCATCACCAAAATCTACCCATAGTTTATATGCAGACTTTCTAGCTTTTTCAAAAACTTCTGCTTTAATAATTTCCCCTACTCTAATATCTAACTTCAAAAAATCCTCAAAAGTAGCCATAATTAATATCCTTCTTTCTTTTTATACATATTTATTTTAAAATGTATTGAAATTTTGTCTTTACCATACTTTATCTATTATAGACACACTATTCTAACAGAGGGGGGTTCTGTGTTTACGACATCCCTGAACTGGACCCGAAAGATAGGCTGGCTTGGTGGAGCTTTGCTACCGGTGAAGGGATGTGGTGCCTAATCCTTATTCACTTTATCTATGGATAAAGTTTCGGTGAACTTGCCTCCAGCACCCCTGTGTAAACACTATGTTATGTGATAGTCTCGTAGTATTAGATACTTTCAATCTCTTCTTTAATCAAAATCATCATTTCAATTACTAGATTAAGCTTATCTTTAGCAGGTTCAAATTTTATATCTAAATAACCGTCACCACCAACAGTCCATTCACCTATGGCTTCACCAATAAAAAAACTGTATGCTTCATCTAATTGACTAGAAAAAGATATTACTTGATCTTTACTCATTGATGGTAGTTTCAATTTAAATAGATTAATAATTGCTTCATACTCTAAATCAAATTTTTCTAAAAACATTAAGTACTCGCTGTATGAAGAATAATTAGGATTTACTTTGTCTGTAACTTTCACAATTATCGATTCCATCGGCTTCGCTAGTTCCCAGTGTATTTTAGATTCTTCTTCAGCAATTGGAAAGTATTTTTCTTTTTTAGAGGATAGATTTCCTGTAAATTGAATGAAATTTCTCCATGCTTTTGCCCTTTCACTAAACTCATTCATAATAATTGCTTTTTCCAATTGAGTTTTCTCCATTTGTATATCATAATAATCATTTATAATAAATATGTTTACCACTATTAACAGAATAAGTAGAACAGTTAAAGCTTTTCTTTTATTCATCTCCATCACCTCCTTACATAGCAATGTCAGATAACGTTCCAGTGTTTACGACGTTCCTGAGCTGGACCCTAAAGATAGATAGTCCTGGCGGCACTTAGCTCCCGGTGAAGGATGTGGTCCTCTGATCTTACTTCACTATAGCTATTGATTAAGTTCTAGTCACCTTAATACCGCACCCCTGTGTAATACATTGTTATATGGCGGAATCAGTTGAAACTCTCTAGTTAAGTCCTTTTTTCTAACTTTTTTACACATATCTGGCAACTTAACTCGTTTATTTTATTTCTAAATAATTTAAATAAAAATTACTGTTGTATTTCCAATCTACTTGATTGTACCCACTTATCTAATCCTTCTTTACTAAATATATATTTACCATTAATTTTAATATAGTTGATAGTTGAACCTTTTCCTTCTACAATATATAGTAGTTCTGACTTACTGATATCTAAATATTTTGCAGCTTCTTCAAGTCCTAAAATATCACTTTGTAGTGAACTAACAGAAACACTTTCTTTAGCAATCTCATTTCTTTCATACCCAATTTGCTTTAAAGATTGTCCTATCCATATAGAACTAAAAACTATACTAATTGCTAATATAATTATAGCCAATGGTAATTGTTTATCCTTTTCCAATACTTTCACTCCCTTATAATCATTAAGTAGTCTTATTTTACACTTATCTGGCAACTTGATTTGTTTATTAAGAATAATATGTACTAATCAATATATTTTACTAAGAATAAACAAGGATTTTCTTCATTCCAAAATAAAGGAAATACTTCTAAAGGATAAAATCCATTCTTACAATAAAACGCTCTTGTACGTTCATATGGTTCATATTGTGCAGAAGAATCAAGTGTTTTAACTGTAATAAACTTAAATCCATTTTCCTTGCAATAACTCTCAACAGCTGTCAGCATGGTATTACCTACCCCTTGTCTATGATATTCTTCTAACACACCTAAATTATACATATCTACTGTGTACTCGTTATGCACTTTTAAAGCGATGAATCCAATAACTTTACTTTCATCAAAAGCAGCAAAAAATGGCATTTCTCTATGTTCAATTGACTTTTCCACAATATGCTCTGGTGGGCTAAACCACGTGGGTAATGAATTCATAATTTCAAATGTAATACTAGTTTTTAAATCTTTGTCAACTATTTCTTTAACTGCGAGCAATGCTCTTCCCCCTATCCCTAAACTATATTACTTCTTATTTTTCTTCTGTTGTATCTATTCTATTTGTAAAACTTCCATATGAAGTAATAACAATTTAGTCCTGCAAATTTTGATTAAGTACAACCTTACTTTTCTGCCATATAACGTTCCAGTGTTTACGACGCCTTTGAGCTGGACCCAAAAGATAGACCGTCTTGACAGTGCTTCCTTCCCGGTGAAGGGATGTGGTGCGCTGACCTTTCCCTTAAAACGTGCCGCCCGCACCTCCCGTAAACACTGTGTTATATGAAGCAAGTGGATAAGCCCCTTGAAGCCTGCCTCACTTTATCATTTTTACTTTATCTTTGCTAAAACTAATAAAACTATGAATTCTTATCTTACTTTTTGTGCAAGTACAGCGTACCAATTAATTTTGTCAAAATCTTCTTTGAAGTTTACTCTTTTAATCTCTTCTTTATTAGAACTAAGCCATAAGCAATCAACATCAAAGCATTGTTTTATTTCAAATCCATTTTCATTTAACATTTTCTCATAATCATCGTACCTTAAAGGATAGTAAGTAGGAGCATAAGTAAGTGATGTCTTTTCATGCTTACCTTTTTTATCAATTGAGGTCACAAAGATGAAATCTACTGAGCTATCATCATGCCAGTTCCATATTTGATATAGACTAACATGCTCCTCTTCTGTCATAACAAAAGGGTCTCTCGCCTTGAAAATTGGTTTTTTATTGAGAATTTTATCCCAATTTCTTATATCAATAAATATAAAACCATTTTGATTTATTTTTGTAGAAATATTATTAATAAAATTACTTACATCTTGATTGTTGACATGTGGTAAAGAGTTTCCTGTCGAAATTATGCAATCATATGTATTAGGTAATACTTCTCTCAGTTTTCGAAAATCAGATATAAAAAGTTCAACATTATAACCTTCTGCTTCGAAGTTGGCTTTTGCTTTTGATAATAAGTTTTCACTTATATCAGAACCTGAAATTTGGTACCCAAGTTTAGCTAATGGTATAGTTGTACCACCTGCTCCTATGGAGCAATCATGAATGTTAGTTATTTGATATTGGCTAAACACTTGCTTATAAAAGTCTAAAAGTTTATCCTGCTGTTTTTTAGACATATTTTGATTAAATAATGCTGATGTTTCATATAAATTCATAGTTTTTTCCCCTTTTCCAATTATACTTCCATTTAAAATCCTATGTAAAATATAATGACCCTCCAAATAGTTGATAAATTAAGACCCTATGGTAGTTGCTCAGAAGTAATCCACTTGTTTCATATAACGTTCCAGTGTTTACGACGCCTTTGAGCTGGACCCTCTTGACCCTTACCCTTGGTGGAGCTACGCTCCCGGTGAAGAGATGTGGTTCTCCGACCTTGCTTCGTTATGGCTATGGACTAAGTTTCACTGACCTTTCCTGCGGCACCTTTGCGCAAAAACAATGTTATCTGCTGTCCGGTTAACAAAACACTCTGTATGCACCAAACCAATTCCTTTTATTCATTGATGGCGATTTTATGAAGAATGCTAAGTATAAATAATTTGGATCTTTCTCATATTATGTATTTAAGAATATCTGTTAAATCATCTGTCTCAATTGCATACGTTGCACTCTTTCGAACTTTCGGGTAACTATTTATAGCGATTGACTTTGCACAGTATTTAAAAACTGGAATATCTATTGAACCGTCTCCTACAGCAATACACTCTTCAGGTCTTATTTTACTGTTGTTACAATAATCTATTAAACAGTCAATTTTTTGTTCAGCCCCAATATACTTAAGGATTTTTCCTGTAAATACTCCATCCACCACTTCATAGTCACTACCATAATATCCATCAAACCCCCAAATATCACAAACAACTTTTGCGACTTGCTTTGGTCCAACAGTTATTACAATACATTTAATTTTATGATTATGTAATGCATCCACTACATTTCTGATATTCCTTAAAGGTTTTGCAATCTTCAAAAAATTTTTGGCAATATTGTTTTCCTCAAGACCTAAAAGCAATTCCGCTCTAAGGTAATCTGCTGATATGTAGTTAATCACACCTTTTTCTTCCTGTTCTTGAATAAAAGAATGTTCTTTTTCTTTGCCATTTAAAATACATGGTAACATAACGGAATGGATTTCTCTGATCAGAGTATCATCCAAGTCAAAACAAACTAATTTTACTCGCTCCACTTTATACTCACCTTCCTAAATGAATAATAATTAGCATCAGAATCTTACTTATTCCTTTTTTCAACATCAAAGCAACTACTATCTCAGCATTATGCTAAGGATTGCAGATAACGTTCCAATGTTTGCGACGTCCCTGAGCCGGCCCTAAAAGATAGACTGTCCTAGCGGAATTCCATTCCCGGTGAAGTGATGTGGTGCACTGATCACTCCTTCAACACGTACCCACCCGCACCATTGCGTTAAACACAGTGTTAAATGATGGAGTGATACCACTTTCCAATACTTTACTTAAATTTTTGCGAAAAGAAACTTTTCTATTAATTTCTACTCAATATTTATATTATATCTATCTATAAAACAACTGTTTGCCTAGTTAAAATAATGTGCATTTTTTTGCATAATTCCAGTAACTAGACTAAGCTAAATTCATCATTTTATATAAGTTTTGATAATGTTTATTTTTTATGTCATTCTACTATAAATCCCTCTGTTAACGTCTTATTGTTCCAAACATATCCATCGGAACGATAATACATCCTCATGACAGAACCATCTGTTTTTGTGTAGTCTATAACAAAAATCTGCCCTGTTTCTACCAGCATGGGATAATTATCGTAAGGTAATACATACCCAGTTTTAGGTCTATCCATAAAATCATCATATGCATTCTCCAAACGCCAAAATTCCCTATATGCATAATCTTTGCTAAATGCTGATATGTCCACTTTTCCAAAATACATTGCCTCATATTCTTTTCCAAGAACCTCTATTATATCTACTCTATACGGTTCAATGACCATTGCTAAATAAGACAAATCTTTTGAATGTATGATGTCACCATAATATTCCTTTAGTTGATTTGCCATGCTTGGCACAGAGTTAGTATAGTTCATCGCCTCTAATCCAGTATGTGCCGCACCATAACTTCCCATAATGCTTTCACCACTTAGTTTATCAAATTCACGAATAAAGTTCTCAACCATCTTATTTTCACGGTACACACGATCATGGTTTCTGTAAAAATGCTTGCCTTGATCTATAGCTTCCTGTGCAAGTAAATATTGATGTGAGGTCTCTAAATTATTATTTCGAAGATATTCCAAAAAGCGTTGACCTGTAGTATGGTATTGATGTCCAATATCAGTCCCATGGAAAATAGTTTCAGGACAATGTTTTTTTATCTTCTTGTAAAATTCTCTTACTTTAGGGTTTTGAGCAAGAGTACCAGACCAATCCCTATATATAGCATCTAGTATTTCATTGTTGTCTGCTTTCATCCATATATTCAAAAACTCTGCAGTAAAATAGGCACTTTCGATAAACAAATGTCTCATCCCTTGATTGTGATATTTTTCGTACCACAATTCAAATTTTTTATCTAAAATGTTTTCGTTACCATGGATTTCCCCGTATAAATAAATCTGTCCAGAAGATTGCGTTGGAAGTGTGGATATATCACTTTGCGTTCCACTATTTGAACAAGCTGACAAGACTAATATCATAATTATCCACATTACAAACGCAAAAATAGTTCTATTTTTCATAACTCTATTACCTCCTTAAATATAATTGAGGTTCACTAACCAAATATCTTTCTCAAACTGCTATAACACTTTAAAATAAGTCTGTAATGACCTCAGAGTCGTTCTCTGAAATAATGTCACTCTCCAACGCCTTACTAAAAGCAAAACTTAAGTCACTATTCATCTTTACGTAGTTAAATAGCGGGATAGATTGTAGATCAAAAATTTAACATATAAAACACTTACTCTACTGTTATAAAGTGTTCTACATTATCAGAAATATTAAATATCTTTTCCTTTATAAACGAAGGATAAATAGTTAAAGACTGAATACTTTCCAATGGCATCCAACCTAATAAAACATCACAATTGTCTTTTTGAGATATAAATTCACCGTTATCAGGAATTTCAGAGTTGTTAACGAGACTTATTAAATAATAGAATGAAATTGTATTTGCTGATTTTTTATTCCAATGCCAAAAACATTCTTCTATCCATACAAGTTTTTCACAGGTAATAATGGCTCCTGTTTCTTCTTTATATTCTCTAACCAATGACTCTGCCGCAGTCTCTCCGATTTTAACGTGGCCACCAGGCAAAGCATATTCTGCTCCACCTTTATCACGTTGCAGTAAAATTTTGTTGTTTCTTATTAATACGCCAGCACTTCTAAAGCTACAAATAGAATCTTGATTACTAAAATACCAATCTTTTTGGATCATATTATCCTCCTAAAATTAAAACTATATTTAGTTAGCCTTGCATATGTTATATTTGGTCTATTAGTTCATCAATCCTATAAAAACTGATAAAATCATAATAATTATATTGGATACTAATTAATATATTTATTATTGACCCCAGAGTGATATTCTAAAATGATATCACTATTTCATCTAACATTTCTGTATTTACGACGCCTTCGAACTGGACCCGAAAGATATATCGTCTTGGCAGAACTTCGCTCCCAGTGAGGGGATGTGGTGCGCTGACTTTCCCTTGACACATGCAGCCAGTACCCTTGCTATAAACACGTTGTTAGATGATGGACAAAGAGAGTTATCACTTTTATAATAACTCCCTTTTTATATCTCATTTATTATCTTTTCAATAGAAATTCTTATTCCTGGTAACTCTTTTTTTACAACGTTCCATATGATATCTAAATCAACTCCAAAATAATCATGAATTAAAACATCCCTTAATCCAGCCATTTCTCTCCATGGAATATCATATTCTTTAAGCTTCAACTCACTAGATATTTTTTTAGATGCTTCTCCAATTATTTCTAGATTTCTTATTACAGCGTCTTGTACAAGCTTTGATTGATAAAATTACACTTCACCAGAATGTGTATACTCTTGGATGTTTTTTATACAATCCTTGATATGGACTAAATAAATTTTATCATCCTTCATATTTGCACCGCCTCTATTTCAATTTTTTCTCTTAATAAAGGATGTAAGGACTTTTCCGTAACTACATCAACAGGCTTTTTTAACAATGCTTCCAAGTCTTGTTTTAATCTGATAAGGTCAAACAAGGTTCTTCCTTCTTCAAATTCAACTAAGAAGTCAATATCACTATTCTCATTATCTTCATCACGTACTACTGATCCAAACAAGCATAATCTAACTACTCCATATAATTTAGCAATTCTATGTATTTCATTTCTTTTTTCTTTTAGCTGATTGATTGATTTCATATTCTTCACCTCAATCTCATTATATCATCTTTTCCAAATTTTTATAATATTAAGACTACATCAAACATTACTAGTCTGTCATCTAACGGTTTCGTGTTTGCGACGCCTTCGAACTGGACCCGAAAGATAGAACTTCTTGGCGGAACTTCGTTCCCGGTGAAGGGATGTGGTGCGCTGTTCGCCCCCTCAATACGTGCCAATCAGCACCTTCCTTAAACATATGGTTATCTGGTCAAAAATGTGTTCTTTCATCATTATTATGATATAATATAGTTATAAATTATGATAAGGAGTTGGGACTAATGCCAAATATCAGACCTGTTTCTGACCTAAGAAACAATTTTAATCAAATAGCTGAAATCTGCCATCAAGAAAATGAACCAGTATTTATAACTAAGAATGGACAAGGTTATTTAGTAGTTATGAGTATTGCCCTATATGAGAAACAACAGGCTTTGTTAGACCTATACCAGAAACTCAGTATAGCAGAAGCTGAAAGCTCTTCAAGTACCCCCAGAATAACGCATAAAGAGTTAATGAGTAAAATGAGGTTTTTAGCTAATGAAAAAGAAATATAGAATAGAGTATTTACCAATAGCTGAAAAAGACCTTTTAGAAGTCTTGGAATATATCCAAAATGATAACCTTAGTGCTGCGATTAGTTTTATTGATGAATTAGATTCATCAATTTCCAAGCTTGAAAATTTTCCTTTTATTGGACATAATACGAAAGATACAAGATTACAATATCTAAACTATAGAGCATTAGTTGTACAGTACTATCTTATCTTTTATGTAGTTACTGAAGATGTAATTGAAATAAGGAGAATTTTACATGGTAAAAGGAAATACTCATTTTTATTAAATGTGTATTGACCTCTCCCTTTAAACGTGCACGCCAGCACCTTCCGTAAACATTGTGTTACACGGAGTCATACAGCAATAAATGATAGCCGCAACTGAGGCGACTATCTATATAACAGTTTACTTATCTACTCTAATTGATAATTCCTTTAAGTCAATTACTACTCCAATTTTCATAAGTAAATCGAGTCCCAATAGTCCATTTATACATCCTCTAGGATCAATGATTCCAAAATCAACTTTAATATTTGAAAGCTTCTTTTTATCTAAAATAATTTCATCAACCATTTTTGTAAAAAAGTTATGAAGACTTCCTCCCACTCCGTAAAAAGAATTGATTTTATCAGTAGGTTCAGCTATTACCCCTAATTCTTCAACGACATCTGGAGAAATAATGGTTTCAGCTGCTCCCGTGTCTATTACTACATTTTTAATTACCATAGTTCTTCCTTTGTAAACTACTTGGATTGAAGTGAATATTAGCCCATCTCTAAATTCTAATTTCATCAAACAGCACCACTGTATCCAAATATTTGTTTTATTTCAATCTCAATTTTCTCATTTGCAGTATGATAAACTAGAATATCGTCTTTTGCTCTCACTAACTCTCTTGTTGCTTCTCTATCATCATCATATGACTCTATTACTGCCATATCATCAATATATCTAATATTGTCATTAATATGTGATTTTAGAACTTGAATCTTAACAAATCTGTTAGGATATATTTTTCTTACTTCTTCCCATTTCACTTGTTTACACCACCTTTTTCAAAATGTTATTTATATAATAATTATATAATTTTTACTCATATAAGTTTATATTCTCATCAAAAGAATCATTTTACTAGCCACTGTTACTCTAATGATTTCGTGTAACGTTCTCGTTTTTACGACGTTTCTCAACCTTAGAAGGAGGTGCTCATGCCCTGAATAAGGATTAATGCACCGACTGTTGCGACGCGCTTAGGTTAAGGAATGTGTGAGGGCGACCTAAGAGGAATTCCCCTTGGGGACCCGCTAAAACTCCCTCCTCCAACAAACGTAAATATCTTGTTAGACAAAGCTATTTTACTCAGCTTTTACGTGTTTAAGAGTTTCTACATCAACTTTTTTAGTACACATAAGTATTCTATAATAAAAACTTGTCCTTTTTCTATACATAGAACTACTCTTATGGTCTTGGAATAGTCTATTTCTCAAGTTTAAATTTCAATATAGGTTAGGTAGGAAAATTTATTTTATAAAATACTTTCTACAGTAGGTTTATTTGTCACATTTTTTGTACTTTTACTCTATTACCCAACATAATAAGAATCAAAGCACACCCTAAGCCACAAAAAGCTATTGTCGCTAATGCACTTGATGGAGCACCTAAAAAATATGCTAATGTTAATCCTATAAGTACGAATGGGGTCATAATAATTCCTGCTTTACGGTAATTTACATTGAGTGTTCTATTATCTTCCATCACCACACCTCGCTTTCATATAATTTTCCACCTAACCCTTTTAACCTATTGTAATTTAATTCTACTAATATATACGCCTTAATCATCACATTTATTAGCCATATTCGGTTTTGCCCAAAAGGAATACTCCGAAATGAGTAAAGTGGTTTCGTGTAACGTTTCCGTGTTTACGACGTCCCTGAGCCAGACCCAAAAGATAGACCATCTTTGCGGAGCTTCGCTACCAGTTAAGGGATGTGGTGGGCTGATCTTTCCCTCAATACGTGCCCGCCCACACCTTTTGTAAACATGCTGTTATAGGGAGTCCCGATGACTGAAGATTTTATAGTACCACTAAACAGTTCATTTGAATTTGAATAACTTAATAGCCCATTATCTCTCTAACTTTATTAGATGAAGTAGGGGAAGTTAGTAATTCTAGTAACTTTAAAGCAACTTCTATTGCGGTTGATGGACACTATGATGTGATTATATTATCATCTATCACTGTTTTTTGCAAGGGGAAATTCCTCTTTTGATTACATCACATTTAATTTCATAGACATCCTGCATGAACTCTTTTGTAACACATGT
>NZ_WBZC01000063.1 GCF_009017275.1 Alkaliphilus pronyensis
CCTTTTTTTCTTTAATTATATCATACAAACCTTATTATTTAAACGTTTATAGACATTTTTATATGCTATTTTATAGTTTGTTTTTACGCAGTCTGCCGTCCCCTTGTGTTATGTCCTTTAGAGGAAATCTATAAATTCCTTTATTGAAACGTACAAATTAGAAATTGAGGGCTTAGAAACCAAAGATCCTATAAGGCATATATTGGTTTCCTTTTGTCGCTCTTTAATATCTACATAAAAATTCTCAGTTAAGTTATCTGCCTTTAGGTGAGGGAATATAAACCATTGCTTAGGGGTGATTAAATGCTTTATTTTAATTCCAGAGGCTTTAATATCATAAGTAATACTGTTTATTAGCTGTTTGCTTATTAACCCATAGCAGTAAGCCACAAGTATGGTTTTATTACTTTGCTTGAAGGTATGGAAAAACTGAATTTTCTCCCTTTGGCCTAGATGGGCTTTGTAGTAGGTGGTTACAAGGTTTTTGTTTTCAACCTCATAGGCACAGGTGATATAAGGGTTTGTATCAATTTTCATCATCAGCCGATTGTATAGACCATCCTTAATTACATCCTTAGGAAGCTTGGTGGTAACCAGTACCTTATCGTAGACATCATAGCCATATTCGGTTTCAACCTTAACCTTATTCCCTAAATGCTGAATATTTTTAACTTCGATATTATATCGTATATCCGAGATGTTTTTGCTTAGTTTATAAATCACTTCTGAAAAACCCGTATTTATAAATAGCAGCTTATTACCCTTTATAAAATAATATATGGTATCTACATTAAAAACATTAAGACCATAATAGGCAGGGATTTCCTTTATATCTCCAAAGCCAAAGGAGGATAAATGGGGGCCAACCACTTCAATAATTGTATTTAGGTTATTAGCTTTAAAAAAGTCATATAGGGAAACCATTAAACCCTTGTCAATATAGCCGTAGTTAGTTTCTTTTATTGTGGGGTACCAAGAGTCAATTATTGCTGTTAGCCTCTTCAGCTCATCCATTAAGGAAGCTACCTTCTCTCTTGAAACCTGTTCAACCTTGGAAAAATTAGCATCTAAAAAGTTTCTATAGGTAAACCTTTCGGTATATTCAATATCCAGTTCAATTAAAAGCTCCTTTATATGCTCTGAGAAACAGAAAACAGTTCCCAATTCAACGTAAAGATCTTTATTTACGATAGTTCGACAATGTCCCCCAGTATATTCCTGTTTTTCATACACAGTTACGTCTATACCCCTTTTTTCAAGAAGGTAAGCTGCAAGCATACCACTAAAACCAGCTCCAACTATTGCATAACCCATTTAAACACCTTGTATAATGATTATTGAATCAACATTATACATTATCCTTTCTAAGATAGCTCTATCCTTATGTAATAGCCTTTAGTACTCTCTTTCAATATACGCCCAAAGTGGTAAAACCATCTCTGAATTTGTCTGTTTAACATGATAGCCAACAGGTGAATAAAGTCTACCACCGTAATCTGACATGTAGTTGATGTTGTAATCCCTAATGTACTTTTGTAAATGTGTTTTAAGCTCCTTAAAGGTAGCAGCACTGTGGGTAAATGCCATTAGATAAGACAAGCAGCCGTCAGTATATCCTTCTCTTAGACCTCTAAGTCTATTAAAAATTTCTAATGGAGCATTACTCAATTTATCCTGCTCCTTTAAAACATGAACGCTAATATCAAATCCACTGTTTTTAAAAATGCCATCTATGTAGCTTATACAATAATCAGTCTTTTTGTGTATAATTTTACTATCCTGAAAAAAGCATAGGTGCTTTACTTCTATGCTTAAATTCTGTGCAACTGGAATTGCCACTGCCGTTAAAATATTCTCCAAATTTTCTATAGAAAGATTACTGTATAGCCTACTACAAGCAATTCTACTAACGTAATCGAAAATTGTGTATTCATAAATGTCGCCAATACCTTCAAAGAAGCCGTAGTATGTAGTCCAAAACAACCAACACTCACCGCTTTTTAACTCATTAAAATCTGGATAGTTGTTATTGTCTCTTTTTCCTCTTTTGTTAGAAAACCGAATCCTTTTAAATCTGGTGGTTAAATTACTTCTTTTCATAACATTGTAGACAGCAGATTCACTTATGTTATGACCGATTTCCTCCAATAGGTATTTTATTTGTCTGGGTCCATAATCGGGATGCCTTTTAACAAGCCTTAAGATTGTCAACTCTATCTCAGCCTTTGTTTTATTTACAGGGGTAAAGTTTTTTTGGGTATTGTCAAGCCCACTGATGCCGAAGCTCTTATATCTCTTTAGCCAACGGTAGTATAGGGTTCTTGATATATTATGTTTTTTACAGGTCAAAGTAACCCCATGCCTTTGCCCTTCAGTTATAATTGCAAATTTTAAATCTTTATCCATGTAATTATCACCTATTAAAATCTTAACATACAAAGCTTTTTTCCACAATAAGGTGAAAAGCTAAAAAAAATTTACTTTATCAAAGTGTTTACAATCATAGTAAAAAAATAAGGATATTTTAAATGGATTAAGAATTTCGTCTATATCCCTAAACTGTAAACACAAAGCTAAAGTAAAAATACTTTAGTTTTCTTAAAAGCTAAGGTGTTGTTGATAAAAATTCAACTTGATATAATTATGCTAAAACCTACGGAAACAGCAGTAAAATATATAGTTAAAAACCTTAATGATTAATCCATAAGGAGGAGAGCATATGGGAGAGTTTAAAGTATTTACAATCAAAAAGAACATTAATGAGGACAATAAAAAGGTGGCAGATGAAACTAGAGAATATCTAAAAAGCCACAATACCTACCTAATTAATGTAATGTCATCACCTGGAAGCGGAAAAACATCAACACTGGTAGCCACTATTGAAGCTCTTAAGAATGAAATGAATATTGGGGTAATTGAAGCAGACGTAGACTCAGATGTAGATGCAGAGGCAGTAGAAAATGCTGGAGCAAGGGCTGTTCAAATGCATACAGGTGGTCTGTGTCATCTTGATGCAACAATGACTAGAGCTGGAATAGACCAGTTAGAAGTTGAAGATTTAGACCTTGTGTTTTTGGAGAATATTGGAAACCTAATATGTCCTGTAGGCTACGATACAGGAGCAATGAAAAACATTGCCGTATTAAGTGTTCCAGAGGGTGACGACAAGCCTTTAAAGTATCCTAAAATTTTTGGAAAAGTAGACGTGCTAATAGTTAGCAAGATTGATGTTATGGAGCATTTTGATTTTGAAATGGAACGACTAAAAGAAAGAGTACTTAAGTTAAACAAGGACATAAAAATAATACCGATCTCCTCTAAAACTGGAGAAGGTGTAGAAGCTTGGCTTAATTGGATAAAAGAACAAGTAAAGGGGAGGAGCTAATGGGTAAAAATTTAGAAAAAACCAATTTTAACAAATCTAAAAGATTTAACTTTGCATTAACATGGGGAGACGTAGATGGAAGAGAATACCGTCAAGAAATATTAGACCTTGCCAACAAAATAGGAAGAACAAAGGCAGGATCAAGTCGAGAAGCAATTCCATTCGGACCAGAATATTATGCACTAGAACCCATCCTTAACCCCTATCAAGCACGAACTGCCATGTATTTGGAATTTAGAAAAAAAATGACGGCAAAAGAGGTTGCTGAAGCAGCAGGAGAACCCTATGAAAAGGTAAAACAAACATTAGAATACTTGGCATGGGCAGGTCTAGCCTTTGTTAATACTATAGAGGGCGTAGATATGTACTGGCAAGATATATTTGTACCAGGACATATGGAACTAATAAACAATAATAAAGAGATAGTAGAAAAGCATCCAGAAGTGGCTGAAGCATTCTACTATTTAGGTAGTAAAAAAGGTCCAATGGCAGCAGGTATTATGCCTATAGGAAGTGGGCCAATGAGGGTAATACCAATAGAAAGATCAATAGATGGCAACAGTAAAAGAGCTACATATGAGGAGATTTCAAAGCACTTAAGGGATGCAACTGTGTTTTCAGTATCAGATTGTTCCTGTAGAACCTCAAGAGAAGCAATGGGAGAAGGCTGTGGACACCTTAAGGAAGAAATGTGTATACAGCTGGATCACGCAGCAGAGTATTACATAAAAACCGGTAGAGGTAGAGAAATCACAAGGGAAGAGGCATTAGAAATAATGAGAAAAGCTGAGGATAACGGTCTAATGCACTCAATACCAAATCTTGATGAGCCAGGGCACACCCATGCAATCTGTAATTGCTGTGGATGTGGATGCTATGCAATGAGATTAGCAAATGAATTTATAAACAACGACATAGTAAGATCAAATTACAAATCAGTAGTAGAGGAAGAAAAATGTGTAGCCTGTGGAGAATGTGTAGATGTCTGTCCTACCAATGCCCTAAGATTAGGACAAAAGCTCTGTTCAAAAACTCCAATAGACCAGGTAATTACAAAGGTTACACCGAGAAACACAGAATGGTTAGAAGACAAATGGAACAGCAATTATAGAATAAATAGAAAAAACACATTAGATTCTGGAACAGCACCCTGTATTACAAAATGCCCAGCCCACATACCAGTACAGGGATATATAAAGCTTGCTTCTCAAGGAAAATATAATGAGGCGCTAGAGCTAATTAAAAAGCATAATCCGCTGCCGGCGGTATGTGGTCGCATATGCCCTAGACTATGTGAAGAGGATTGTACCCGTGGCGACTTTGACGAAGCCGTAGCAATAGACGATATTAAGAAGTTCATCGCAGAAAAAGATCTTGAAAAATCTACAAGATATATTCCTAAGAAAAGACATAACTATAGTGACAAAAAGATAGCTATTATTGGCTCGGGTCCGTCAGGCTTAACATGTGCTTATGACCTTGCACTAGATGGATATGATATTACAGTATTTGAAAAAGAGAAAAAGCTTGGGGGGATGCTTGCCTTAGGTATACCATCATATAGACTAGAAAAGAATGTGCTAGAAGCAGAAATAGATGTAATTAAAGGGATGGGAGTAAAATTTGAAACAGGAATAGAAATTGGAAGAGATATTACACTTGAAGAGCTAAGGAAAAAAGGTTACAAGGCATTTTATATAGCCATAGGGGCACAAGCAGGAAGAAACCTTGGAATAGAAGGGGAAGAAGCACCTGAAGTGGTAAACGGAGTAGACTTCCTTAAAAAATTTAACCTAGGAGATGAAACAACCATACAAGGTAAAGTAGTTGTAATAGGTGGGGGTAATGTTGCAATTGATGTGGCTAGAACCACGGCAAGGCTAGAGAAGGTAAAGGAAACAGAAATATACTGCCTAGAAGCAAGAGAGAATATGCCAGCCCACAAAGAAGAAGTAGCAGAAGCCCTAGAAGAAGAAGTGACAATCAACAACTGCTGGGGACCAACTAGAATAATTACCCAAAAGGGAAAAGTAACAGCAATAGAGTTTAGAAAATGTATATCTATATTTGATGAAGAGGGAAGGTTTAACCCTAAGTTTGACGACAACCACAAAGAAACGGTGCCATGTGACTATGTTTTATTATCAGTAGGTCAAACCTACGATTACGGAGGTCTGTTGAAGGGGGAAGATATAAGCCTTACAAATAAAAATACCATTGAAGTAGACCCAATAACACTACAAACATCCAAGAAAGACATTTTTTCTGGAGGGGATGTTGCCAGTGGACCAAGATTAGCTATTGATGCCATAGCAGCTGGAAAAGAAGCAGCAGTATCAATTCACAGATTTGTGCAGAATGGACAGTCATTAGTGTTTGGAAGAGATACCCATTCATACGTGATGTTGGACAAAAACAACCTTGACGATAGAATTGACTACGACGGAACAGAACGGCAAAGAACTAACCATGTAGAGGGTAAAGTTTCAAAAACCACCTTCAAAGATTTAAGGGGAGTCTTGACAGAAGAGGAAGTTCAAAAAGAAACCGCAAGATGTATTAGCTGTGGAGCTACAAAAACAGATGACTACCTATGTGTTGGCTGTGGGGCCTGTACATTAAAATGTAAATTTGATGCAATTAGACTAGATCGAGTTTACGACGTTAAAGGATATAATATAGATGATGTACCAAAAGCAGTAATTAAAAAGGCTATTGCTAGAAAGGTAAAAATAACTCTAAACAAAATTAATCCATTTACACAAACAAGATAAGAAGTTACCTATAAGAGCAGGAGGATTCTTATATGCATGAACTGGGAATTGTGTTTGAAGTCATTAAAGTTGTAGATGGCTTTGTTAAGGAAAATAAACTAACTAAGGTGGATAAAATTGTACTGGAAATTGGAGAATTGTCTCAGGCCATTCCTAGATTTATAGAGGAGTGCTACCCTGCAGCGGTGGATGAAACTGATTATAAGGAAACAAAGCTTGAGATTATTTCCCTTCCTGCAAATGGTGAATGCAATATTTGCCAAGAGGTGTATAACATTATTTCCAATAGAAAGGTCTGTCCTAAATGTGATGGTCAGGATTTCAAGCTTATTTCTGGGCAAGAATTTAACATTAAAGAAATTGTAGCCTACTAGAAAAATCTTTACCTTTGGATTTATTAAGTATGTATACTTAATATAAATATTAATAAGAAAGGGGAATTATTATGGGCTTTTTATACGAGGGTTTAACTGTTACAAGCTTTTTGGCATTTGTGGTATTTGTTGCTGCGTTACTGTTTTTAAACGAAGTGACAAGAAAATCTAAGGTCTTATCATTGGTGGCATTTTGCGTACTTCCCATTGTATTAGCACTAGGTGTTTATATGGGAGTTCTGGGCTCACCTGCAGGAAAGACATGGTTTGCGTGGGTTAAGGTTGTGTCAGCTCTTGCTGGTGTATATGGCTTTATGCTAATACGATTCACTAAGCTGGGACAAAAACGGTTTGCGGCATTATTTCCATTAGGGATATTATCATTAAACATTGCTGAGGCAGTTTATAGGGAGTTTGAAGTGTTTGCCACTTATAAAACTTTAACTGTGGACCCAGGGGGGGTTCTGGTGCTTGGAGGTACTTGGAACATTTTGAACGGTATAGCAGGCATATTGTGTATCCTTACTTTAACTGGCTTTGGAGGTATAAGAGTTTCAAAGGATAAGTCAAGGGATATGATATGGCCAGACATGACTTGGATGTATATAATAGGCTATACATTATGGAATTATGCCTATGTTTATAATTGTATTTCTACTAGGTCTATGTATGCAGGCTTTGGAATTCTTCTGGCAGCAGTTATTGCAGAGTTTTTCTTCAAAAGAGGTGCATGGCTACAGCATAGGGCTCAAATATTATCTCTATATGCTATGTTCTCACTATCAGTGGATTTTCAAGGGGCGTCGTTTTTTCAAGTTTTCCCAACATACAACCCAAGCCTACTTATGACAATTAGCATAGTTTCTTTCCTCTTTAATGTAGGTGTATTTGCATATATGGTATACATTGCAGCAAGGGATAAAAAGAACCCATTAAAGGAGGAAATTAATACCGATACTAATTACTACAAAAAGACACTAGCAGTCAATAACCTGTAAACAACACAAGGGGACAAACAACACAAGAACAACACAAGGGGACGGTTCTTCTGTGTCCTCGTACGAGAACACAGAAGAACCGTCCCCTTGTGTTTTCCCTTGTGTTTTAACTCTAGCCTTACTTGGCTAGAGTTTTTTGAAATAATAAAAAATGGTATGAATTAACATAAATTTTAATTAACATGATTACACGCCATGATATACTAATACTATATAACATATATTAAATTTAATGGAGGTGAAAAGCTATGTCGAAAAACTTAATTTATTATTTTTCTGGTACAGGTAACTCACTGGCAGCTGCACAGGCTTTATATGAGGGACTTGGAGATACTAAGCTTATTCCTGTTTTGAGTTTAGACATGGAGGGTACATTAGAAATAAGTGATGAGACGGAAACAGTGGGGTTGGTATATCCTATCTACATGAACGCTTTACCAAAAGTTATAAGACAATTTATAAGTAAGCTTAAACCTAGAAGTGGTTGCTATTTTTATGCAGTTGCAACTCACGGTGGTATACCAGGTATGGCAGGAAGCTACCTCTTAAATACTGTAAAGGAAATGGGAATAGAATTAAATGGATACTTTGAAGTTACTATGATAAATAACACACCTAAAGGAGTCGCACCAAAGCCGCTCATGAACTTGAATTGGGAAAAAATCATTGATAAAGACTCTATAAATGATATGAAAAAAAGGTTTGAAAAACAAGTGCCTTCAATAATCTCAGCCATAAAATCAAAGGATACTCAGTCAATTAAAGTATTACAAGATAAGTCTCGTGGCTTAATTTATCATTTAATAAAACTATCATGGAAAATAAACGAATACTCAAATCCTAAGCTTAGTTTTCTATTAGATAAGACCTGTACTGGATGTGGATTTTGTGAAAAAGTTTGTCCATCCTATCGTGTTGTAATGGTAGAAAAAAAACCCGTTTGGAGCCATAATAACTGTTATTATTGTTACGCATGCTTTAACTTTTGTCCTGAGCAGGCAATAGGTGTAAAACATTATGAAAAAAAGTTAGGAAGGTATAACCATCCAGATATTTCATGGAAACATATAGCAAATCAGAAGAAAAACCAAGTATAGAATACACGAGGGGAGTAACACAAGGGGACACAGAAGAACCGTCCCCTTGTGTTACTGTGTTATTTAGCAATCAAATGCAAGTTAATAGGCGATGCTCCTTGTTATCTACTCTACTGACAATTCCCATAAATAGAGGGATGCCACAGAGCCATAGGGGGAATATCTTGTTCTATATATTTCGAATTGCTCCTTGGAAAGATCCTTTAAGTCATACAGTTTCATCATACCTCTACGGATTGCCAAATCTCCATAGCTCACTATATCTAACCTATTTAGGGAGTGAATTAATAGCATCTCTGCTGTCCAAATTCCAACTCCATTAAGGCAGGATAATATTTTTATTATATCTTTATCAGGAAGTAAATGAAGCTTATGGAATTCAATTGCTCCGCCCATTGCAGTCTCAGCAATACCGAGGATATACCCTGCCTTCCTGGTTGTCATACCACATTCTTGAATAGCCTCCTTTTTAATCTTTAAAATATTCTCAGGTGTAACCGATCCAACAAGAATACAAAATCTATTCCATACTGTTTCTGCTGCCTTATTTGATATTTGCTGCCCAATTATACTAAAAATCAATGCTTCAAAAGGGTTAGGCATAACAACTCTCTTAATCATGCCAATTCTATCAATAGCAGCTGAAAGTTTTTTATCCTTCTTCTTTAAATATTCAATTTCTTTTTGCCCATATTGAAAATATCTATTCATTATTCATCCCACCTTACTTTTACATGTTATCTTTTTTATTATAGAGGTGTCAATCAAAGATGATTCTTTTTTAGCCTACTTTTCTTAAATCATGGTGGGTTTTATGGGAATAGTGAAAGATTTTTCATTAAGGGCAATATAAAGGAATTCTTAAGGTAGGTTTTTACTGGTCCATTAAAAATTTAAATACAAGTATGGGGGCAGGGAAACTGTCCCATTGTACCTTCCCTAATTTTCTGATTGTGGCTATTTACATATGTAGGCAACAAAAAAAGATAGGAGGAGGTCGAGCTGTAATGAAAAAAATATTTATTTGCTTAGTGAGTATGCTATACTATTATTCATAAAAAAGTATGTTCCTTCCTTGGTTGTTTTCTTTCACAAATTGAACAATACCACAGAATACATACCTTTGCATTTTTTTGGGGTTTTTTACTAATTCTATAAAGCCATCGTGCTAGCGATTTCGTTCTTCTTCTGTGTCCACATACGAGGACACAGAAGAACCGTCCCCTTGTGTTCATACGAGGACACAGAAGAACCGTCCCCTTGTGTTACTTGTGTTATACTTGTGTTATATTTTTTTTCGGACTTTGCCTGTAATGAATAACAGCACAGGGATAGCAAGCCCAAGTATAAGATTAACTGGCAATGCTATTTTTGTTGAAAACTCTGCCAGCTCAAAGCTGCTTTCTGTTAAATAAAGGGATAGTATAAACAAAAACAGACATAAAACATTGATGAAGGGCTTGGTATCTTGAAAATTAAATACTGATTTCACCATGTTTAATATGACATATAGTAATATTGAGATTAAAGTAAAATCCGACGCTATCCAGGTTACTACTAGAATGGACTCGATTTTCTCAAGAGTATCCAAAAAGGATATTTGCTTTACAGCTGAAAGAAAGGGTAAAGGCATTCTGGCACTAACTGTATGTCCAAGGGTTCCAACTGTTACAGCAATTATAAGAATATTGGTAACTAATAAAAAAAATGAGGACTGAATACCAAATTTTTTTATGTTTTCCTTATCGTTTATCTGATCCGATAGCATGAAAAGAAATATAGCATACACCCATACAGCTATAATAACAAGACTTCCCTTTAGCACGGGCATAATATCTAAATAGCTTATGGGGGTAAGGTTTTGAATTTCAAGCTTTGGACTTAAAAATAATACAAATACTCCAAAAAGAGCTGCAATTATTGTAAATATTATCTCATTCATTCGTGCCAGAACAACCACCCCATATCTACTTGTGTAGGCTACAAAAACAAGCATCACTATTATAAATAACCTTATATCTACATTTGGGAAGATGGAGGTAACGATTCTCTGGCTATAATAGCGGACATAAAGGGCTGCTAATAATGTAATCCATACTATGTAAGCTGACACAATAATTTTTCCAATAAAAGAGCCTATAATATCATATATAATCTCCATTAAAGAAGCATCCTTGTATTTTTGAAAGGTTTTTTGTAGCCCATAAAAAATAATAAGTAAACCAAAGAAGGCTATAAGGGGAGTAATCCAGGCTGCCTGTTTGGCCTGCTCTGAAGTATAAGCTGGAATAACCCTTATGGCAGGAGAATAAACCATAACAATAAATATTATTATCATTTGTCTGGTAGATATCTTTTTTTTGTCTGAAAGCATGGTATTCTTCTCCTTTAAACTAGGTTAAAAAATGATAAAATAATATATGAAAGGCTACTTCTAAAAGGATTGCTAAGATAAAAGTAACCAAAGGCTAATATAATGATAGAAAAGCAACAAAAAGCAACAAGCTCCTTTTTAAGTTTTCTTTTTACCAAACTTAAAATTTCAAAGCAACTTACTACTAAAACTAATAGAATGAATGTAATTAACATTTACTTATCTCCTTCTATACTTACTTGGTTTTGTAATATTATAGGTTCTACTAATACTAGACTCAACTATAATGTTAAAGGGAATACTAGGAAACAGCTGTTCCCATTCACCCTCTATGCTTTTCCATTTTATTGGGTACTTATGATGTATAGCATTACCTACGTCAAAAATGTCAGCCTTTGCTGTTTGGGCATAGTCAATAATTGAGTTAATTTCAGACCTTACAATCTGACTCTGCTGATTTTCGAGGAAGGTAAGTTTTTTTTCATTAAAAACATCTTCCCCACTGTCTATTTCAACAATATTGGTGGTCATTCTAACCTTTATAGTGACACTTAAGTCTTCATTATCTAAATAGGGGAGTATTTCTGCATGGGAATTTATAATCTCCATTGTAATGTTACTGCCTTCCTCAGTTTTCGTATGTATATATCCTGACTCTACTTCATTTATTGTCCAGTTTAATCCTCTTGCTAAATCATTCATAATATAGCCATAAAGCCTTGCATCCTTGAAAATACCGTAGCCCTCTAGGTAAATATTTTTTCCCTCTGACCTTAACTCAGGATAGGAGGTATTCATATCACATGTAATATAGGGAATGTAGTGGACTGACCAAACATTATCAATAGATTTCATTAATTCAATAAGCTCCACCCTTCCTGACTTAGATACCCCAGCTATATTAGCTTGTATATTCTCCAATTGCTCAAAAAGCAGCTCCTTATCCCCCCTCATTGACTTTATTAACTCTTCAGCAGTTTGCCCTTTCACCACTAATACTTCAGAGTTTAATCTAATTTCATGGTCACGGGTGAAGAAGTCCAATAGATTTGCAATATCCTTTTTAGCTGCATCCTCCCCAATAATTATATAGCCAACATGACCTAAGAAAACTCTTTTATCTGTGAAAAAGAGAGTATTTCTAATTGCTTCAAATACCGATTTTCCCTGTGAAGTTATTACATGAAAGTCAGTATTTCCCTGGCTCCCTTCTTCCTGTGCCTGGGTAACCATGGGAGAGGTAAGGGTGATTTTAACACTATCATTATCGCTTGCGATGCTATCAATTCCAAAAACAGTCACAAACATTATTTTATCTATCTCTGAACGGCCATCAATAGGATTTTTACATCCATTAAATAAGCCAACTAGCAATATAATGCTACATAATATCATAAGTCTTTTCATGCATCTTCCCCCTAGCCTTGTCTTTTCTTATTGGTTGCTTGTAAGGAAATTGAACGCTTTTGAAAATATTTAAGTGGTAATCTTACTATTGAATCCTCCATCTGCTTACCCTCCTGTGCAACGAAGGGGGAAAGGTAGGGAACTCCAAAGCTCTCGAGCTTTGCCAAGTGAAACAGCAGTAAAAGGACTCCTATACTAACTCCAAATAAACCTATAATACTTGCAAAAACAGTTAGAATTAACCTCCAAATCCTCAAGGCATTACTTAAATCCTGGTCTGGCATTGCAAAGCCTGATATAGCTGTTGCTGCTATAACAATCACCACCACTGGGGAAATGAGCTTTGCGTTAACTGCCGCTTCTCCTACTATTAAAGCACCAACTATAGATACTGTCTGTCCAATACTTCTAGGTAGCCGTATACCTGCTTCAACCAACACCTCAAAGGCAATTAGCATTACTAGTATTTCAATAAAGGTAGGAATAGGTACCCCCTCCTTTGAAACTTCAATAGCTATTGCCAATTCAATCGGAAGCATCTCTTGATGAAAAGCAGTTATTGCAACATAAAATGCAGGTAGTAATAAGGTTAATACAAGGAGTACGTATCGAAGTAGACGTTTAGAAGAGCTTACCCAAAAATTTTGAGAGTAATCTTCCTGTGCGTGTAAAAACATATTAAGGGTTCCAGGTATAGCACAGGTTACAGGTAAGCCGTCTATAAGCAATCCGACTCTACCAGAAACGATATGGGAACACAGCTTATCTGATCTTTCAGTACATATAACCTGTGGAAATAGAGAGTAATTATTATCTATAATAAACTCTTCAATGAATCCCGTAGCTAAAACCTCGTCAATATCAATGCTATCCAGTCTTTTCTTTATTTCATCTACAATATGTCTGTTGGTAATACCGTCGATATATACTATTGCAATTGTTGTGAGGGTTTGCTTGCCTACTACGGTTTCCTCAATAACAAGTTTAGGTGTTTTTATCTTTCTACGTATAATTGCGGTATTTACCTTTAGGGTTTCTACAAATGCATCCTTAGATCCCTTAACAACATTCTCACCAGTTGGCTCTGTAATGGCTCTTTTATCATAATTCTCAATATCAAAAGTAATGGCAATTCTTTTATTATCAAATATTAATGCAACACTTCCACTGATGATATAATTTAGACATTCCTCAATTTTTCCTGTAGTTTTAGGGTAAGAGCAATATATATTGCCCTTTTCTATATGCTTTATAATATCCTCTTCACTATTTGCCACAGCAATAATAGAGTCATGAAGCAGTGGTTTTAAAATATCATTATTTAATATTTTTTTATCTATTAACCCCTCAATATATACTATTGTTAGGGAAACATTATTCTTTTCACCAATGTCTACACTTGTGAATATAACATCCTTGCTTAACCCTAGAGTGTTCATTAAGTTATGGGATGAAATTTCACCATCTGTCTTTATAGATATTTCCTCATCTTGAGGCTTAGAATTTCGCCTTCTTGATTTTTTTTTAATTATTCGCAAACCAATCACCTCTTAATGTAGAGTAACCAGTTTTAGCAATTCTATGAGCTATATAGTAAATAATTTACCTTAGCTATAAAGAAAACTTAGTTCAGATGGAGGTTTTACTCCACCTGAACTATAGCTCCGCTTACTTTCTAGCTTGGCGGCACTTATTTCCTGCTTAAGAAACGGGAGTATTAGTAACGCCGCTGAGATATGTGTAGTTAAAGCAAATATTAATGATATAGAAGCTGAACAGTTAGAACAATTTGGTACTGTACATTGACATTTAAAAGCCACTATATTAGAATTAAACCATATAGTCCAGACTTAAAGGTCTAAACATAGGAGGAGGGAAAGAAAATTGTCTAAGAGGGAAGATATTATAAATACAGCAATAGAGGAGTTTAGCAGCTATTATTATGATGCTGCATCTATAAACTCTATTATAGAAAACTCCAGTACCAGTAAAGGGACCTTTTATTATTATTTTAGAAATAAAGAGGCTCTGTATATAGAATTAATAAAGGAATCAAAAAATATGAAGGAGAAGCTTTCTCAGCAAAGGGAAGAAGAGGTTGTAAATAATAATACTACATCAATTTTTCAAATAATTAAAAGGAGGATAAAAGCTTCTATAGACTTTGGAATAGAGTACCCAAAGCACAGCAAGTTCCTTATTAATGTTGCAAATGAACCTAATACTAAAATCAAACTAAAGGTGAAGGATTTATTTGGAGACAGTGATGATGATCATCTGAAGGAAGTAATAAAAAACAGTATTTATAATAATAAAATAAGAGAAAATTTGCCAGAGGATTTTATTTGTAGCTTAATGTCTTATCAGACCACTTGCTTTACAGAGTTTCTCTTAAGCTCAGGCATTAGCTTAGATTCTAGTAATATAGGGATAATAAATCAGTATTTAGAGTATTATATTGACTTTCTAGAAAAGGGTCTAGGTACCTCCAGTCAAAAAGTTAAAATCATTAAGGACATAACATACCTATAAGTTGTTTATCTCAACAGCGCCACTAACACTCCCTATTCTAAAGGGGGAGTTAAGTGTCGCCAAGCTTGAAGGTAATTGGAGCTTAGTTTTTTAGTTGGGGGCAAGCTAAGGAGATACTGCGGCAATACAATTAGAGTAAATAAGGAGAGATTTATAATGAGTGAGGTATATTTTATTAAAAATTCGTCTGCAAACTATGCCGAATTAGGAAAGGATGCTTTACAACTATTAAAAGTAATAGTATCAGAAACTGGATATAGCCTTGAAGGGGAAGTACCTATAAAAGTCCATTTTGGTGAAAAGGGTAATACTACCTTTATTCCTGCAGTATGCTATGATGAAACTATAAATTATTTAAAGGAAAATAATGTTTCACCTGTATACATCGAAACAAATGTATTGTATAGGGGAGCAAGAACCACCTCACAAAGCCATATTGAAACAGCCATAAGACATGGCTTTACACAAATACCAATAGTTATAGCCGACGGAGAAATTGGTACAGAATACCATGAGGTAGTGATAGATAAAGAATACATACAAAAATGTAAAATTGGTAGAGGGTTTAAAAAATATTCTAAGTTTATTGTTATGAGTCATTTCAAGGGACATGTTCAAGCTGGCTTTGGTGGAGCCCTTAAGCAATTGGCAATGGGCTTTGCGGCACGGGGAGGAAAGCTAGAACAGCATTCAGATATATCTCCTGTTATAAGTGCTGAAAGATGTAGTGGTTGCGGACTTTGCGTAGGGAAATGTGACTTTGATGCAATTTTTAGAACTGATACTGCTGTTATAGATGAGAAAAAATGTATTGGATGTGCTGGATGTATAGCAATTTGCCCAAAGGGAGCTATAAGAAACTCGTGGGGTGGATCAAATTTTCTCGAGAAGCTATCAGAATATGCCTACGGAGCAGCAAAAGACAAGGACAATATATATATCAGCTTTCTTCATAACATTACTAAGGATTGTGATTGTATGGGTAAACCAATGGAACCAATTACTGACAACATAGGCATACTTGCTTCAAGGGACCCAGTGGCATTAGACACAGCATGCTTAGATATAGTTCAAGAAAGTAGTGGAGAAAAGCTTTTTGACAATGGTAGGATATCCTTAAAGCATGCAGAAAAAATTGGTTTAGGTAATATGGAATACAAATTAATAGAAAAAACTAGACAAGCTATTTAAAGTTTGATATTTTAGTAGATTAGTTATAAAGCCCTCTACTTATGGGCTTTTTCTATGCAATTTATACCATAATAGTCAGCCAAGGAACAGCAACTGCTGACATAATCATAACTGTGGCAAGTTGATGTCAAAAAACTATATTGCTTCTAGTCATTCTTATGTTATGATATTAAAATAAGAAGTTAAAAAAATGATTAGAGGTGAGTTCATGACCAAGAGTTTTAATCGTGGTTGGATAGTAACAATGGCTGGTTTAGGTGTGAATTTAATGCTAGGTGTATTATATGCATGGGGGGTTATTTCAGCTGCCTTAATTGATCAGTTGGGCTGGAAGGCTACCACCACCCAAATACCCTACATGGTTGCCTGTGCCCTTTTTGCTCTTTCTATGGTTCCTGGCGGAAGACTACAGGATAAGCTTGGGCCGAGACCTGTTATTATGGCCTCTGCTGTATTAGCAGGCATTGGCTTTATATTTTCAGGTCTATTCTTGACCATTACTGGTTTAACGGTTTTCTATGGTATAGTTTTTGGTGCTGGAATGGGTATAGGCTATGCTGCTCCAACACCTGCTGCTGTAAAGTGGTTTAGTCCTAAAAAAAGGGGAGTTATATCAGGTATAGTTGTAAGTGGCTTTGGTTTAGCACCAGTTTATATTGCCCCTTTAACTACAAAGCTTCTTTCTACATTTGATTTAAGAACAACCTTTTTTATACTAGGAGGAGGTTTTTTCGTATTAATCATGCTACTTGCCCAGTTAATAAAAAATCCCCCCAAGGACTATGTACCAGCAGATTTACAGGATAGTAATTCCTTACCAAAGGAGAAGTCCTCTAATGATAGTAAAATTGACTATAGCTGGAGAGAGGTAATTAAAACTAAGCAATTTTATTTGCTTTGGACTATGTTTTGCTTTGGAACCTTTGCGGGACTTTTAATTATTGGACAATTAGCCAAAATTGGTTTAGAGCAGGCTAACATGAAAAATTCTTATATGCTTATAGGCATATATGCCCTCTTTAATTTTTCTGGGCGAATAGGCTGTGGAATAATATCTGATAAGCTTGGTCGTATGAAGACATTGTTCTTAATGTTCTTACTTCAGGTTATAGCTTATGCATTATTCCCAAGCTTAAACGCACCGACTACCTTAATGATAGGTATTGCAGTTGTAGGCTTTACCTTTGGAGGAATGCTTACCATTTTCCCATCTGTAACAGCTGACTATTATGGATTAAAGAATTTTGGTGTGAATTACGGATTGGTTATAACAGCCTGGGGGATAGGTGGGGTATTCGGCCCTCTAATAGGTGGAATAGTTAGAGATGAAACAGGAGCCTATGCATTAAGCTATATTATTTCAGGAGTATTGAGTCTATGTGGAGCTATATTAACCTTCTATATTAAAGCACCTCAAGGAGCTACAGATATTAATTACGCAAAAACAACTGATTAAATTTTATTGCAAAGGTCAGGATGACAATCCTGACCTTTGTAGTATTGTATTTTTTTGTTTAATATATTTAGCTATTCTGATAGGTTGAAGGCTTATCTTTAGTAAAGTTTTCCTCGTAATCGTTAACAACCTTAACAACAAAGGAGGCTAGTCCCAGTAATGCAACTAAGTTAGGTATAACCATAAGTCCGTTGAAGGTATCGGCAAGCTCCCAAACTATTTCAGCACTCATGGTGGTTCCTACTACAATGCAAACTAAAACAATAATTCTATACCAATTAATTCCCTTTTTACCGAAGAGAAACTTAATGTTAGACTCTCCAAAGTAATACCAACCGATTATAGTTGATAGAGCAAAGAAGAACAAGCAAATTGCTACAAAGGTACTTCCAAAGCCACCAAACCCTCTAATAAATCCTTCTTGAGTTAACTGTGCTCCAAACAGTCCAGAGGAAAAGGCTCCCGTATTTAATATAACTAATGCAGTTAAAGTACATACAATACCTGTATCAATTACTACTCCCATGATGGCAACTAGTCCCTGCTCAGCTGGGTGTTTAACCTTTGCAACCGCATGGGCATGTGGAGTAGAGCCCATACCTGCTTCGTTGGAGAATAATCCCCTGGCTATACCATAACGGAAGGCTTCTTTAATAGATGCCCCAATTATTCCCCCAGTTGCAGCCATTGGATTAAAGGCTCCCACAACAATCATTCTTAAAGAAGGTAAAATCATATCATAATTCATCAAAACAATGATTAATGACCCTAGTATATAAAAAGCAGCCATAATTGGTACAACCCTTTCAGTAAAGGAAGCGATTCTTCCAATACCCCCCATAACAATTAAACCAACCAATAAAGCAACAATGAATCCAGTAACAATTTTGGGTATATTGAATGCAACCAATACAGATTCAGCGATAGAGCTGGATTGAACCATGTTCCCCATAAATCCTAAAGCCAGTATGATGGAAACTGCAAAGAAGCCTGCTAAAAACTTACTTCCTAAGCCTTTTTTTATGTAATAGGCTGGTCCACCAGTAATTTCACCATCAACCCTTTCGGTATGAAGCTGAGCTAAAACCGCCTCGGCAAAAATGGTTCCCATGCCAAAGAAGCCACTTATCCACATCCAGAAAATAGCACCAGGTCCCCCCATAGCTACTGCAGTAGCAACCCCAGCTAAATTACCAGTACCTACCTGGGCAGCTATGGCTGTAGTTAAGGCCTGGAAGGATGACATTCCATCTGCATCTGCTTTATCACTTTTCTTAAAAAGACCACCAAAGGTTTGATCCCAAGCGATTTTAAGCTTTCTTATTTGTATAAACCTTAACTTATAGGTAAAAATAACACCTGTTCCTACCAATAGAAAAAGCATAACAGGACCCCATAAAATACTATTAATTTGATTTACAATTGCCATAATATCCATTTAATACCCTCCCTGAAGTTTTTTTGTTTTGTCTAATATCCTCAAAGGCCTTTATCAGCTGCGTTACTAATGTTCTGTATTTCTTGCTAGAAAGCCTAATTGATAGAGTATAGACATATGACTTTAAAGCTATAGCTTTTACCAAGTAATCATACAATATTGTTAAAAAAATATCAAAACCAATAGAGTCAAATAAGCTATGTTTATCTAAATATTTCTATATAAATTGCATTAATACTTAAGAAAACACTATAAGCAAAGAGATTTATTTGTAAAATTATCATTCTTTTTACAGAATATTGATAAAATATTAACAATTAATAGCATAATTATAGTCTGATTTCAAATGTGTATATTAAAGCATAAATAAAGGTATTGACAACAGTTGAATAAATGTGTACAATATAGTTAGTTATACTAACTAACTAATTACAAACAAAGGAGAATATATAATGCAAGAAAACATCATGTTAGCAGCGGAAGAAATAGCTATGTTTTGTAGATTGCAAATGTATGTAAAAAAAGGCCTGCCCATTAGATCCAGTGAGATGGGTGTGTTAATTTATGTTCAGAAGCAAGTTGAACCAGTTACTCCATTAATGATAAGCAATTTCTTTCAAATTGCTAAACCCTCAGTAACCACAATGATTAATGGCTTGACTAAAAAGAATTATTTAACAAAGGTACCATCTCCCACTGATGGAAGAAGCTATATCGTCAGCATTACTGACAAGGGGCAAAGGCTTGTGGCTTCAACCCATGATGATTACTTTAAGATTATAGAGCTGCTTAAGGATAAGATGGGAGTAGAGGACTTTACTGTATTTCTTAATTTATTGAAAAGTGCAAATGACATATTAAAGGAGGTAAAAAAACAATGAAGATACTTATAACTGGAGCATCCGGTAATGTAGGAAGATATGTAGTTGAAGCGCTAATTAATATGGGGGAGAGTGTAGTTGCAGCAGGAACTAATGTTGAAAAATTAAAAGATATATTTGAAAATAGGGTTGAAGTAGTTAAGTTTGACTTTGAGGATGAAAAAACCTTTGACAATGCCTTAAAAGGAGTAAATCGTGTATTTTTAATGAGACCTCCACATCTTGGAAAGCCAGAGGATATATATCCCTTCGTAGATTCTATGAAGTCACATTCTATAGAATTAGTGTCCTTTTTATCTTTAATGGGAGTTGAAAAAAATCCTATTCCACCCCATCATAAAATTGAGAAGTATATTGAAAAACTAGGCATTCCATATGCCCACATTAGACCTGGCTTCTTTATGCAAAATCTATCTGGAATACATTCAGTGGAAATTAAAGAGAAGAATGAAATATTTATTCCAGCTGGTAATAGCAAAACAAGCTTTATTGATGCTGCAGATATTGGCCTTGCAATAGCAGCCCTATTACACCAGCCTGAAAAGTATAAGAATACAGCCCATACTATAACTGGACCTGAGGCCTTGGATTATTATGAGGTGGCCAATATACTAAGTAGTGTTACTGGCAAAAAAATTGTGTATAAAAAGCCAAGCTTTTTAAGGTATAGAAGCTACTACATTAATAAAAGAGGATTAGATAAAAATTATGTAAATGTAACTGTAGCTCTATATTTTATGACTAGAATGGGTACTGCTAAAAAGGTAACTAATGGCTTTTATGAATTAACTGGTAGAAAACCCCGTACTTTTTATGACTTTGCACGAGACAACATAGATGCCTTTCTTTAGAAGGGATGGACTAATAAGTTAAGGAGTATAGGTATTTTAAAAATAATTGTTTATTGGTTTAAAGTCGATGGTATTAAAATAAAAAAGTAATTATAAAAGGGGATGAGTAAATTATGATTTTGTTAAAGGATATATTACCAATATTTAAGAAGCATGATATTTACTTGAAGGAAAAGCACAAAGAGGTAGGGGATATCTATACCTTTATATTTGAAACGGAAAAGCAAATAAAATGGAAGGCAGGACAACATGGTGTATTCACAATAAGCCATAAAAAGATAAATAAAGCTACACGAGCTTTTAGTATAGCCTCAATTCCATCTGAGGGACACATTAAAATATCAATGAAAATCAGTGAAAAGCCAAGTGAGTTTAAAGAAGCTATACTAAATCTTAAACCAGGCATGAAAATGTCTATGAGGGGCCCCATAGGATCCTTCTATACTGAAAAAAACAATCCTCTTTTATTTATTGCAGGGGGTATAGGTATAACTCCCTATAGAGCGTTAATTAGAAACCTTATAACTAGCCCTGCTGAGCTTTCCAAAGATGTAGAGCTGCTTTACATGGACAGTCGAGATGAGTTTATATACAGAGAGGACTTTGACAAAGCAGCTAAGGAATCTTTAATAAAAGTCAATTATCTAAATAAACGGGAAAGCTTAAGTGAGAAAATAGAAGGCTTTATTGATAAACATGGTAATGAAGCTGAATACTTTATTGTTGGATCAAAGGCAATGATTAATTCTATGGAAGCTATCTTAAAGGATAAAGGAATTAAGAAAAAAAATATTAAAAAGGATACTTTCATCGGTTACTAAAGCTAGTAAAGAAGGTGGACTATTGTAAAACTAATACATGGAGGTTTTAATTTTGGATATTTTGGTAAAGCCGTTAGGGGCTCTTCTAAAGATAATATTTGATATTGTAGGAAATTATGGTTTTTCAATCATTATATTTACAGTAATTGTAAAACTAGCAATGATTCCTTTAACCTTGAAGCAGACAAAATCCATGAGAAGAATACAGGAGATTAATCCAGAGCTTAAGGCGCTTCAAGAAAAATACAAGAATGATCAAGAAAAATTAAACATTAAAGTAGCTGAGCTTTATAAAAAGCATAATGTAAGCCTCTCTGGAGGATGCCTACCTTTGATTATACAATTGCCAATAATTATAGCCCTGTTTACAGTATTGAGGAATCCTATAGATTACGGCTTTTCTCAAGAGGTAATACAGGCTGGTTTCTTATGGATAGCTAATTTATCTGAAGCAGATCCATGGATATTGCCTTTAATAGCAGGCTTCACAACCTATTTAACAAGCATTACTGCATCAACAGACACTAATAGCCAGCAGAACTCAACTACTATTATTACCAAGTATTTTATGCCTATTATGATTTTTTGGTGGGGTAGAAGCTTTCCAGCGGGGTTAACTTTATATTGGGGAATAAGCAATATATTCCAGCTTGTTCAGCAAATATCAATTAATAGATATTTCTTAAAGCAGAAGGAATTATCATCTAATCAAAATGTTTATTATAAAGAAATTTGAAGTTGCTAATATGTTACAGTTTCACTTTCTATGAACTCAATAGAACTGCTGTTGGTGATACAAAAAAAGAGTCAGTTAACTGAC
>NZ_WBZC01000064.1 GCF_009017275.1 Alkaliphilus pronyensis
TTCGATGAAAGACTTATGAGTACACGACCCCATGAAGATCAAATAAATACAGCAAAGAATGTAAGGAATATATTACAAACTTCTCAGATAGCAAAGGAATATAAAAGCTATAGGCTACAGGATGCCCTATCACTTAGGTGTATACCACAGTTACATGGAGCCGCTAAGAAAACATTAAGGGATGCCCTTAAAACCATTGAAATAGAAATCAACTCATGCTGCGATAACCCTATAATTTGGTCCGAAGGGGAGGATGGAGAAGTTATCTCGGGAGGGCACCCTGATTCATCCTATGTGGGGCTTGAAATGGACTCTGCATGTATAGCAGCTACAATGCTTGGAAAGATGTCAGAACGAAGGAACAATAGGCTGATAGACGGTAGTCTATCAGAATATCCATGGTTTTTAATAAAAAAGCCAGGACTTAATTCAGGTCTTATGGTACCTCAATATACCCAAGCCGGACTATTGAATGACATGAAAATTTTATCCCATCCAGCAACAGTAGATGCAATACCAACCTGTTGTAATCAAGAGGACTATGTTGCAATGGGATATAACGCTTCTAAGAAGGCAAGACAGATAGCAGATAAGCTTGAATATATACTATCAATAGAGCTTTTATCAGTGTACCAGGCCCATCAATATGTAAAGGAAGGCCTTATGCCAGCAGAAGCAACAAAGGTAGTTTTAGATGAGATAGCCAAAAAAGTACCTGTGATGGAAGAGGATATGTATCTTTACCCCCATATAAATACTTTAAAGGACTTAATTCATTCAGAGTATATTGTAAGGCTTGTAGAAAAAGTGATTGGAGGATTAGAGTAAAATGAAGAAAGTACAAATGGATATTAAAAAAATATTTTTTACACCTCCAAAATCTATGTTCGAGCGAATTACTTTATTCATAATGCTAACAATCACATTTATTATTTTCTTCACACCACTAAAGTTCTCAAAAATGCACCCGTTAGAGGCTGGGCTAACAGCAGCTCTACCTGCTGTATCTATCTCATGGGGCTGGATTATATTACTAAGGTCAATTTTTAGGAAAAGCGATTTTACTAAAGAATAAAAAGAAGCAGACAAGGGGATATAAGCTTGTCTGCTTTTGTATGTATGCCCATGCCCTTAACAATCCGTCCCCGTGACACTAAAGAAGGAATTGACAAATAGGAAAAATATGTGTATAGTAAACATATCAAAAAAAGTTGATATTATTAACAGGAGAAGAATAAATATGAACTATGATAAGGTATTTAAAGCATTAGCTGATAAAAAAAGAATTTTAATATTAAAAACATTAAATATTAATGGGATAAAATGTGTGTGTGATTTAGTAGAAGAGGTTAATATACCTCAATCAAAATTATCTTATCATCTAAAGTTATTATTAGAATCAAATCTTATAACAAAGACATCAGAAGGCAAATGGAACTATTATGAAATAAATAAAGCAGTACTAACAATAGTACTAACAGAAAATGTTATAAAAAGTGTCTTTGAATAGGCAGTTGTAAAAGCTGAATTCACATGCATAGTCAACACATTAATTGATTAGAACTAACTAGTAAATTTTTTTCCTACACACATCAAAAAAAGTTGATATAACAATAAGGGGGAAGCATATATGGTAAATTACATCTTAGAATTTAAGCAGTTAATTCCTATAGTATGGTTAAATGTTATAATATCACATTTGATCAGACTATTTAAAACAGAAACCGTAACTAAAATAGGTGAAAGCATAAACTACACACTAAATGAGTTTATAAAGATGATAATACTATTATTTGTCATTATATTTGTTATATCATTTATACAAAGCTATTTTCCTCCAGAAAGAACAAAGAGAATACTTTATAGATATAAAGGCTTTATGGCTAATATAATTGGAGCAACACTTGGAATAATTTCACCTTTTTGTTCTTGCTCATCTATACCATTATTTATTGGTCTCAATAAAGCAGGCACTCCAATTGGAGCCACCTTTTCATTTCTTATAGCTTCACCACTATTAGATATGGCCTCATTATTGTTTCTAATAAGCCTATTTGGATTTAGTATTGGTATAGCATATGTATTAGTTGGAATATTCCTAGCTGTAATAGGCGGTGTTATTATTGAAAGGCTAAAACTGAGTAAAGAAATCAAAATATTAACAAATCAAAATGACCGTAGTAGTTGTGATGAAGTTAATGAAGACTTAATGCAGGTGTCTGATAGAATTATTTATGCAAAAAAAGAAACTATATATCTGTTAAAAAGCATATGGAAATACATATTGATTAGCATAGCGATAGCAACTATTATAAAAAGCTGGATTCCTCAAGGTTGGATTCTTGGAGTTTTAGGAGAAAACAATCCATTATCTGTACTGATAGCCACATTAATAGGAGTACCTCTATATACAGATGAGATGTCTGCTATTGTAATAGGTAAAGCTTTTGCTAGTCAAGGTGTACAGGTAGGTACAGTTTTATCCTTTATGATGAGTGCAGCAGCCTTATCACTACCATCCATGATAATGCTAAGGAGCGTATTAAGCAAAAAGCTACTTGCTATTTTTATAAGCATAGTAACTATAGGCATTATAATTATAGGGTGTATGTTTAACCTAGTACAAACTTATTTTTAAGTCATTGCCTTTGGAAGATATGACCTTGATTTATTCAAAAAAACTACTTTAATAAATAAAATAGTGTTATTATTACAAAATTAAGTTATATTAAATGAACATATAGTATGTGTTGAAACAAGAATAGTAAAACTTTACTAATTTTTAAAAAGTGATACAATAAAATTAAAGCTATATAACAACCTGTTTGAAAGCACTCAAAATATATATTGTAGCAAAATAAATTACAAATCATATAACACTTTACTCTTTCATAACTAAGCATAGTAAAAAACTATAATACAATTACATAAGATAAAAAAACTTAGGTCAGTTGGAGATTTTACTCCACTTGAAGGTGTCAACAACCCCGTCCCCCCGACACGTTCTTTCGACATACGACATACTATTATTAAGGAGAAAATGAATAATGAATATTAATTATATAAAGGATCATAAACTAGAATATAGAACAGACTTGATTAAAGGGTTGACTTCATATAACAAAGCATTTGCAGGTGATTCGCCTTCTACCACGTCTAATGTTTATGTTCTTGATGACAAAAAATTAGTGGGAGGCTGTCATACACAGCTTATATGGAATTGGGTAAATGTGCAATCACTATTTTACAATAATAAAAAAGCTTTGATAGCAATTATGAATGAACTATATCAATTCTATAAAGGAAAAGCAGAAGGTATAATAGTTGAATCTTATATCAAACATCGTATTGAAGATTTTAAGTTAGCAGGCTTCAAAGTACTAGGTGTGCTAGTAGACAAACCGATTGGCTTTGAATCCCATATAATGACAAATACAAACATGACGGTTATACCAGTCAATCATACATATTGTATAGAAATAATTAAAGAAAAACATGAAAATTACACAAAGATTGTAGATGAAGAAGTGAAAATCTATAATAAAAAGTTTAAGATTAATGAAGCAAAAACTGAAATTCAATATGTAGCACTTGATAAAGAAAGATTTGTCGGTGGAGTATATGGGTATATTATGCAAGATTACTTGTATGTATCAACTTTGTGGGTAGATGAAGCTTATAGATGTAATGATATTGCTACAAAACTAATGGATATTATTGAAGCTGATGCGATAGAGAAAGGTTATAAGAATTTTTATTTAGGCACTTGTACATTTCAAGCTAAAGGTTTTTATGAAAAAAGAGGCTATAAAGCAGTAATGATTACTAGCAATTGTCCAAAGGGCTATGATGATTATATGATGGTTAAGAAATCTTAAGGCATATATTAAGGACTTTATTTTTTGCTTATTTTACGCTTCAGCAGTATAAGAGGTGAATACTCAATTGATGTCAACAACCCCGTCCCCCCGACATAAGGAGGAAATAAGATGGAAACATTAAAAAGACTATGGATGATTATTGCTAGTGCATATATACTTTTGTTCTTTTCTGAGTACTATTTTTTAAATGAAGAGCCAGCTATCGGCTTAGTTGAGACACTAACTACAAATCCTGTTGGACTTGTATTCCTCATTGAGTTTATTATTATGTATGCTTTTTTCTCCTACAGCATGTTGATTGCATTGCAAAAGTTTAAGGTAAGAAATATTTGGGGGCTAATACTGGCAGGAGCACTGTTTGGCTGGTGGACAGAAGGCATAGTGATTCCAATTTACTATGAAGCCCTTCCCTACTCAATTTTTTGGCCCAGTATAGGATGGCATGTCATTGTGGATGTACTTCTTGGGTGGTATTTGGTTAGAAAAGTTTTACATATGAATAAACCACTATATACAGTTCTACTTTCATCTGCTCTTGGGATCTTTTGGGGAATATGGGCTACTTGGTTTTGGGGAGAAGGCTTGTCCCCCATAGCACCAACGGATTTTGTAATATATAGCTTTTTTACAGTTTTTCTATTGATTATAGCCTATTGGTCAATTGATAGCTTTAATCCCGTTAAAATGGCTATTTCAAAACTAGAAATTATCTTATTTGCTGTGTTTAGTATTTTTTGCTTTATCACTATTATACTATCCTTAGGGATACTACCTATTCTCTACTTTGTTCCAATGGTGGCAATTACTTGCTTGGCTTTGTGGATAGGTGGCAAATCAGAAAAAAGGGATTCACTGTTTGATGGATTTGAGGTAAAGACAAAAAAATGGCAGTATCCAATATTATTGTTAATACCCTTGACTTCATCAATTGTGTATAACAATATCTATAAAAGCAAGCTAGATACAGGCTTTACAGAGCTAATACCCTTGGCACTGCTGGTGGCAGCAGTACCACTGTATTTAATTGCAATGGTTAAGGTAGCATTTAAAACAAGATAATGTAAATTAAATAGGGTGCCAACAACCCCGTCAGACTGACACGTCATATAAAGAAGGAGATAAAATGATTGAAAAAAAGATACAATCAAAAAGAGGAACAGTTTACTATTGGACTAATGAGAACAATAACGAAAATGAATTGGCTATTGTTTTTTGCCACGGATTAACAGCAGATCATACCCTTTTTGACAAGCAAGTACAGCATCTAGCAAATGACTATAAATTAATAAGCTGGGATATTCCATTGCATGGAAAATCAAGACCCTATCAGGATTTCTCCTTCGCTAATGTAAACAAAGAGCTTTTAGAAATACTTAAACAGGAGAAGGTTGAAAAGACAGTATTAGTGGGACAATCGGCTGGAGGCTATATAGCTCAGGCCTTTATCAATGAATATCAGGAAAAAGTAATTGGATTTGTAGGCGTTGGTACAACCCCTTTTGGCAATAGCTATTATAAGAAATCTGAGCTATTTTGGATTAAGCATTATTCCAGTATTGCCATGCTTTACCCCTATAGCCTATACTGTAAAGCAGGTGCTAAAGCTGTTACAATAACTGATGAGTCCAGAGAAAACATGCACAATGCACTTGTGAAGCTGGGTAAAAAAGATATGCTAAAGGCTGCTTCTTCTGTCTATGGTGAGTTCCTAAAGGTTGAAGAGGAGGTTGATTTTAACTGTCCAGTTTTATTAACCTATGGTGAGTATGATAATACTGGATATGTGAAAAAATACAACGATTGCTGGGCAGACAAAACAGGTTTTCCTTTAAATGTAATAAAAAACGCTTCCCATAATGCAAATTATGATAACTATAAGGAGTTTAATCAACTGCTTGTTTCTTTTATGCACACAATAAAATAGACCTCAGCTATAGTAGCTGAGGTATTTTATTCATTGGTCTAATGTCTTAAACGAGATGTATCATTAGTTTATTATTGGTCGAGTTTGGAGATACAGCTTTAAATCTGGATGTGTTCCTTTAGTTATAACATCCCTCAAAATTTTAGCCAAAACCATGTTGTAAACAGTACCATTGTCACCATAGCCCATGAGTAAATAAAAGTGCGGAAGCTCCTTGTAAATTCCAATCATAGGCAAACCATCATGGGTACCACCATAGAAGGCAGATAGATAGAACTCTGGCTCTACTGAAATATCTGGAAAAAGCTTGTTAAACTCATCAATTATTTTATCCTTTTTGCTTGTTAACATAGAGTCCCTTTGCTGAGGATATTTAGTGTTTTCATCTAGGCCTCCAATGATTACTCTGTTATCAGCTGTTGTACGCATATAAATGTAGGGTCGTGCAGTTTCCCAAATTAATGAGCGTTTATACCATGAGGAAAAGTCATCTATTGGAGTGGTAACAACTGCGTAGGAGCTAACTATTACTGCATTTTTATCCTTTTTAAAATCTAAGCACTCATAACCAGCAGCTACAATTACATGCTGAGCTTTAATGGAATATCCATTAGTTGTAAACATGACTACTCCATCCTTCTCAATGCCTCTACCCTTCACCTCTGTTTCCTCATAGATTCTAACACCTTTACTCTTAACCTTCTCAAGTAAACCAATGGTAAACTTATATGGATTTAACTCTGCATCATTTCTAAAGTAAATGGCGGCATGCTTACTAAAGGGATAGTGCTTGCTAATTTCCTCTTCTGTGAAAAACTCCACCTGAAAGCCGTGTTTCTTTAAAAGGGAGTATTCCTTTTCAAGCTTTTCTACATCCTCTTGATAGCTTGCGTAATAAAGAGAGTCTCTTCTTTGGAAGTCAGGCTGTATATCTAAAGAATAACAAACTTTTTCAATTTCATTCATTCCTTCTTCGCATAGCTTAAGATGATGAGCAGCATTTTTTTCACCAAAGCTATTACTTAATTGAGTAAAGGTTTTTTCACCTAGATATTGAATGAGAGCAGTGTTGCAGTATGTACTGCCTTGTCCTACCTTTCGTTTATCTACAATAACAACATCTAATCCAGCTTCACTAAGGTAGTGGGCACATTGTGCACCTGAGCTTCCGCCACCCACAATTAAAACATCACATTCAATGTTTTCTTTTAAAGATTCATAAACAGGGGTGTTTTCTAATGTTGTAGGCCAATAAAACTTGCCAGATTGTAAATTCATAATTGTCCAACCACCTCGTTATAATATAAGTCGTGTTTAAAGTAGTATTACCAAACCTAGACTAAATATGTTATGTATTGCTTTACTACATTAAATCTGTAGCCTTAACCTTTGGATGGCGGTAGGACTGTATATAAATTTCCTTAAAGCTATATTTTCCCATATGAATTGAATGTTGGGGACACCATTGAATACATGCAAAGCATGATGTACAATTATCACCAAAAACAGGAAGGCTTCCCTTAAGCTGTATATTATCTACAGGACATATTTTTACACATTGACCACAGCTGGTGCAATCCTTAGTTGTATTAAATTTAAGGGAGTTAGCACCTTTAGTGAGTAGGATATACAGAAATTTTAGTAATACTGGCATCTGTTTAATTATAGTCATATCCTCAAACAATGAGGTTTTCTCTATGGTGGAGTATTCTTGCTCTTTTATGTTATATACTATTTGTGTTAGCTTTTCCTCTGCCTTATTAAGCCTGCTGGAAATTTCACTTTGGCTTAAGCTGATGGAACCAACAGCGTTGTGGGGAAACTTAATTCCATAGCCCTGTGATAAACCAGTTCCCTTTTTCTCTAAAACTTCATTGAAATTGTACAGTGCTTTTGAAAGTGCCACTCCATATGTGGCTATTGCAACAATACTGTTTGCTTGAACCTCTGACAAGTTTTCTATTGTTTCCAATACTTTTTTAGGTGCTTTAAAATCGTATATGGGAAAGACAAAGCATAAAAAATCCGCCTTGATGGAATCCCCCTTCTTCAACGAAAGCACTGGTAGTAAAGTTGCACCTAGTTGTTGACTTATAATTTTAGCAGCATAGTAAGAGTTTCCTGTACCACTAAAATAATACACTAATTTCATAATATTAACTCCCTTCAACTATTTTTATAGCAAACAATAAAGTCACTCCTAAGGTGCATAGCATCTACTTTAAACTAAGCATTAGTTTTGCTGTTAGCTTTAAATTATTGGTTTTACATTTCTTTTAGGATTAGATAGCTTAAATTTTGATAGTCTACCAGTTGCTTTTTCTAATCTACTTATACCTTCAATTATTGTTTTTTGATTATGTTGGGAGAAGCAAAGGCGAAGCTCCTGGTTGTTTTCTGAAGTAGAGTAAAACCCTTCCCCTGGTATGAAGGAAACTCCAACTTTTAAAGCCTCCTGTAGTAGTTTTGTTGATGAAAACCTTTCATTGATTTTACACCACATGTAAAATCCCCCTTTAGGCACCTGGAATGATAGCTTTGCTTTAAGACTGTAGCTAAGGTACTCAGCCATAGCATTTCTACGATTTTTATAGATAGTACGCATTTTTTTCAAATGCTTTTCTAGGTATCCTTCTGTAATGAATAGGTTAAGGAGCCACTGGGAAATGTTACTGCTATGTAAATCGACATACTGCTTCTCCAAAATAATTCTATTAATAAAAGCTGGTTGGGCCACCATATATCCCAGTCTTAAACCCGGCATTAAAATTTTAGAAAAAGTACTCATATATATTACTCCTCCATAGGTATCTAATGCTTTTAAGCTTAGTGGTGGTATGTCTTCATAATATAGTTTACTATAAGGGTCATCTTCTAAAATTGCTAGTCTATAACGTGCTGCCAGCTGAATAAGCCTTTTTCTATCCTCAATGGTTATAGTATTGCCGTTTGGGTTATGGAAGCTAGGAATACAGTACATTAATTTTGGTCTGTATCGTGTTAAATAATCCTCCAATATTTCAAAGGGAAAGCTATTGCCTTCAGGTAGGCTTAATATCCTTGCTCCTAATGACTGGAAAACTTGTATAGCTCCTAAGTATGTAGGGGCTTGTATAATAACATAATCCCCGGGCTCAATTAATACTCTAGCAGAAAGGTACAAGCCCTGCTGTGATCCTGATAAAATTATTACATCGTCACAATGGCACTTGACACCTTCTGAACCTAACATCTCTGTAATAGTATGTCTCAAGGGCTGGTATCCATGAACAGGTATATGCCCAAAATCCCTAGGATTTAGTTTTGGAAAAAAATCCACTTGAAGCTTATTAAACACATTAATAGGATAATAATTAGGATCTGGCATACCAGCATCAAGAGATATTTTATCGTCCCCCACATTATTAACCAAAAGTTCACTCATAAGTGTAGCCATCGAAGGCTGAATATAGGGTTTAAGCAGCTGTGGCCAAGGAATTTCAGTGGATTTAACTTGCAAAGCATACTTGTCCCTGACATATGTACCGCTACCTTTCCTTATATGTATATAGCTTAACTTCTCTAAGTGGCGATAAGCATTAATTGCGGTGGTTCTACTGACCTTAAACAATAATGCCAGTTCCCTCTCTGAAGGGAGTTTATCTCCAACTGTTAAGGAGCCATCATCAATTTTAGCTTTTATTATTGTTGCAATCTGAAGATAGTATGGAGAAGAATCATTTAATTGTGTATTAACTATCAATTTGGATATATCCATTAATCACGACTCCCTTCTTTGGTATCCAATTATACTGAATATTTATGTAATTGGATATTTAATTAATGTTTCCTTCTTAATTATAATAAAAAATGAGGGGAGTTGGTGTTAATAATGAGTAAATCTAAATCAAATATACTAAAAAGAACGAAGGTTCTCATATGGAAAGAGGCTTTTAAGGATTGTCTCCCAATTACTGCTGGGGTTATCCCCTTTGGCTTGACCTGTGGAATAATGGGCAGAACTGCAGGCTTTTCAGTATTTGAAATTACCTTTATGTCCTTGACGGTTTTTGCAGGGGCAGCACAGTTTATGGCAATTGCAATGATTAACTCTGGTATTTTGAATTGGGGAGTAATAGTATTTACCACTTTTTTAATAAACTTAAGGCACCTATTGATGGGGGCATCCTTAGCACCTCATCTTTTTAAGCAATCTAAAGCCATCCAGTATCTTTTAGCCTTCAGTATGACAGATGAGAGCTATGCCTTAACCATCAGTAGAACTGAAAAAAAGGGCTATAGTGGCTATTATCAGCTGGGGGTAAGCTTTCTTTTATACATTGTTTGGGCAATAGCAACAGTTATAGGGGCTTCTCTTTACTATAGTATACCTAATCCACTGGAGTGGGGTCTTGACTTTATCATCCCTTTAACCTTTCTGGTTTTACTAATACCTCGATTAACCAGTAAAACCCCTTTAATTGTAACCTTAGTGTCTGCTGTGGTAGCTGTTTTGGGGAGCTTGTACCTACCTGGTAAATGGTATATTATTTTAGCTGCCTTGGTTGCAAGTGTTGTTGGAGGCTTAATTGAGGGGGGAAGAGAGAATGGATAGTAAATTAATGGCTATCATTATAGGTATGGCTTTAGTAACATTTATCACACGTATTGGAGCTCAGCTTATATTTGCCAATACAGGAATACCTGCTTGGCTGGAGAGGTGGCTGAAGCACGTACCAACAGCATTTTTGGCAGCTTTAATTGTTCCAGCTATTATACTACCTAAGGGCTATTTAGATATAACATTTAGTAACAGTTATCTTATTGCGGGTATTATTGCTTCATTTATCGCCTATAAAACTAAAAATGTGTTAGCTACAATTTTCATAGGAATGGCTATTATGCTATATTTAAGCAATTAATACTTTTTTAGTTTTTGATTAAGATAATTTTAATAATTTGTTTCATTATACTTAAGATTCATCTCCTATTATAGAACTAACGTCAATAAGAGGAGTGAGTCTATATTAGTAACGAGTCTCATAATTTATTAGGTAAAATTAGCAGCATGTTTATTAACCGATATCGAGTTGTCTATCTAATCATTGTAGCCATAATAATTGTAGGACTACTATCTTACTTTAATCTAACAAGAGAAGAAATGCCGGACGTGACAATGCCAATGGGTATTGTGACCACAGTATACACTGGCGCTGCTCCACAGGAAGTAGAAAGCCTTATCACCGATAAGATTGAAGGTAAGCTTAAGGAGCTTGAGGACGTAGAATCTATTAAGTCTACATCTAGCAATGGTATGTCAATAATAAGAGTCGAATTTGAAGTTGGCACTGATATTGACGATAAAATTAATGAGATTAGAAACAAAATGGGCGAGATTCAGAATGAACTACCTGAGGATAGTCAGTCACCTATAATTAGAGGTATAGAATCTAGCGATTTACCCATGATGGCATTAAACATCAGTGGCGAGTATGATTTAACAACCTTAACCCATATAGCTGAAGATGTCTCAAAGGAAATTCAGCAATTGGGGGGAATCAGTGAGGTGCTTATGGTTGGAGGTGTAGAGGGGGAAATTCATATATATGTGGATCCTGCCAAACTAGCTACCTATAATGTTTCTACCAACCAAATTAGAAGTGCCATCGTTAACGCCAATATTAGTATGCCAGGAGGAGATATAGAGCTGGATGATACCCAGTTTAATGTACGTGTACCTGCTTCCTTTGGTGATATACATGAACTTGAGAATATTATTGTCACCCTTCAAAATGGGGTCCCTATCTTTGTTAAGGACATTGCACAGGTTGTGGATACAACAACAGAAGCCACCTCCTATTCAAAAATTTATGATAGTAGATTATCTCAAGAAAAAGAGTCTACACCTGTAATTACACTGTCGATTATGAAGGACAGTGATGGTGATGCAACGGAGCTAAGTGGGAAAATTAAAAATATACTTGATGAAGGAAAGGGAAATCTTTATCCCCAGGATGTTTTTGTTACAATAACTGATGATACAGGGGTTGAGGTTAATGAAACCCTTGATGATGTTGTAGGAAATGCTTTATCAGGATTATTAGTTGTTATTATAGTATTGTATTTATTAATCGGCTTAAGAGAATCCATTATTGTAGCACTTGTTATCCCTCTATCCTTGTTTATTAGCTTTTACCTAATGGAGTTCAGTAATATGAGCCTAAATTCCATGTCTTTGGTTGGACTTATTTTAGCATTAGGTATGCTTGTAGACAATGCCATAGTTATTATGGAAAATATAGACAGAGTTCGTGAAGAAGGCTTAGATGTGGTTACAGCTTCTAAGAAAGCTACAAATCAAGTGGCACCAGCGGTTTTTTCCTCCACATTAACAACAATTGTAGCCTTTTTACCTATGGCAACCATGTCTGGAATGATAGGAGAGTTTTTAAAGAATATTCCCATAACAATTATATTTTCTATTGCCGCATCACTTATTATGTCTCTTAGTATTACCCCCACCCTTTGTTCTAGGTTTTTAAGTATCCATAAAGTCAAAGAAACTAAAAACAAAGGAAAGCTGGTAAAGGCAAGAAAAATCCTATCGGTAGTCTTTATTTTCATACTTTCCTTGTATGCCTTTATGCAGGACGGAAGAATAGGTATGCTGTCTATAATTTGTGGAGTCTTGTTTTCAGGAGCTATGGCACTAAAGCAATTTAAGTTTGCTGGTAAGAGTCATGGAGACATATCATTTATAAAGTATTACGAAGCCATGATGGAGACATTACTGAATAGCAAGGGAAAGAGAGTAGCAGCCATTCTTATTGCTATACTATTATTCTTTGGGAGTTTAATGACAATTCCTTTAGGACTATTAAAGATTGAATTATTACCCTCATCCGATAGCACTAATCTAACTATTGATGTTGATACACCTTCAGGCTATCTATTGGAGGACACACAAAATATAGTAGAAAAAGTTGAAAAGACTTTATTCACCTATCCAGAGATGATTAGTTTTGTAAGTAAAATAGGAAATAGAGGAAATGATTTGGTAAATAGAGGTGACAATCCCAACATTGCACAAATTTCTGTAGAACTGGTGGAGGATAACAAAAGAGAGCGTAGTAGTGTTGAGATTATGGATAGCTTGAGGGCTGACTTTGCTGATATTGCTGGTGCCAAGATAATGGTTAAGCAATCCACCTTTGCACCTAATACAGGAAGTCCCATCAACATTAAGCTAATTGGAGACAACCTAGATATGCTAGAAATAGTTGCCAATGACTTTAAGGACATCCTTAAAACTGTACCTGGTACAACTGAAGTTGGAACAAGCTTAGGAGAAGGTGAAAGAGAGCTTCAGGTTCATATAGATAAACAACAAGCCAGTATGTTGGGATTAGACCCACAAAAAATATCCCTTGAAATAAGAAATGCTATTCAAGGTGTGGATGTATCAACCCTAAAAAAGAATCAAGAGGAAACAGACATACGAATAAAAACTAGCAAGGGGAAACTTACAAGTATAAATGATTTTCAACAGCTATACTTTACCTCTACCAGCGGAGAAAAAATTGCCTTTTCTAGAGTAGCATCGCTTGTTGAAACTCAGGGAATTAGTGCCATAGAACACGAAGATCTGGAAAGAGTGGTTACGGTTGACAGTAATATAAAGGCCGGAGCAAACTCAACGGAAATTTTAAGGCAGTTTCAGTCTAAAATAGAGGACTACCAAATACCTAAGGGAATTACCATTTCATATGGTGGTGATAACGAAAGCATTACAGAATCCTTTACAGATATGTTTTTTAACATGATGGTGGCAATATTGTTAGTGTTCATTATATTAGCAGTACAGTTTAACTCACTATCACAGCCTCTTGTTATATTGTTTGCAGTTCCATTATCTGTGATAGGTGCCATAGCAGGCTTAATTATAACCAATAATAACTTTGGACTGTATGCATTTATGGGAATTGTAGCACTAGTAGGTATTGCCGTTAATGAGGCTATTGTTCTGGTGGACTATACAAACTACCTTAGAAAAAACGGAAATCAAATGAAGGAAGCCATAATAGAAGCGGGTAAAACCAGATTCTTACCTGTACTGGCAACCTCCATCACAACTATAGGTGGAATACTACCCTTAGCTTTGAAGGAGCAGGATTATGGTCAAATAGGATTTGTTTTAATATTTGGTCTGATGGTATGTGCACTTCTTACACTTATTTTGATTCCAATATTATATTCAATGGTGGAGGGAATAAAAGTAAGGGTTAAAAGAAGAATACCTATATTTGTAGAAAGAGGACAATCGAAAGGAGAGGTTAGCATTGAAAATTAAAAAAATACTATTATTGGGATTATTAACTATTGCCATAGGGTTATCTGGTTGTGCATCAGCAAGAGGTGAGAAGGTTGTAGATACAAACAGTAAAGTTCCTGTAGAAACAATAGCTGTGGATGTGAAAACAATAACTCAGCAGTATGACACAGTAGGAAAGCTACATGCATATGAGGAAGTCATTGTGTCTGGTAATGCCAATGGTATAGTAAAAACCATTAATTTCAATGTTGGAGATAAAGTAAAGGAAGGAGATATATTATACACATTAGAAAACAAAGATTTGCTAAATAACATTGATATGCAAAAAAATAGCTTACAAAAAACTGTAGAGGATAGCAGAATTATGTACGAGGACGCATTAGGGAACTATAATAGCATTAAATCCTTGTATGAAGCCAACGCTGTTTCAAAAGAAGATCTTGAGAATGCTCAAGTAGCCCTTGATAGAGCAAGTCTAAATTACCAGCAAGCAAAAAAGACATTAGAAAGCAATACAGTAAGCTTTAATTCATCTATAGAGGATACAATAATTAGAAGCCCCATAGCTGGAGTTGTATCCTCCAGAAATATTGAAATTGGAGAAAGGACTTCAGGGGCATCCTTCATAATATCAAAGCTAGACCCAATGCTTGTGAAAACAAATGTATCAGAGGATTTTGTCAATACTATATCCGTTGGGAATCAAGTAAAAGTAACTGTTCAGCAACAGCAATATATAGGAAAAGTAAAAACCATTAATCCAGTTGGAGTTAATAACAGTAATATGTACCCTGTAGAAATAGTAATTGAAAATGATGGTTCCTTCTTAAAGCATGGAATGTTTGCAGAAATAGCATTTGAGCTGGAAACACTAGATAATCAAATTGTAGTTCCTAAAAAGACCATATTATCAGAAGGCAGTAGAAGCTATGTATATATTGTAGAGAACCAACAGCCTAAAAAGGTAGCCGTTGAAAAAGGCCTTACAAAGGATGGAGAGGTTCAGATTGTAAAAGGACTAAAGGCAGGAGATATGCTTATAGTTATGGGTCATGAGTATATTGATGAACAGACCGAGATTAAAGTTGTAAATCAAAATTAGACTCAGTATGTATAAGAGTTTGTCTAACCATGGAGTTTGAGGTATGATATGGATAAAGGCATAACAATAGGAGGTTTCCATGTCAATTAGGATACGATTAATATTGTCATATATTGGAATGATTGTAATTCCCGGTATGTTAATTATTGTTCTAACAGTTTTTTCAAACAGCTTTTTTGTTGGAGAGGATGTTAGAATGTTAGGTGCCAATAATCCATTTCAGCTTCAAGCTCTATATACATTAGAAAATAAAGAGTTATGGAACAAAGTAAACTATCAAGAAGTTACTCAGAAGGAAAAGCTAGGTGACTTAAAGTTTATTCAGTCACTTGACAATGGGTTAGAGGATATTCACGCTGGGATAGTTTGGAGAAAAAATGGTGAAGTTATGTATGCATCAAGTATTTTAGACATAAAGGATTTACAGTCTCTACTTCCAGCCTTTAAATCAACAGAAAAGCAAGAACATATATCATTTCGTGAAAGGAAGCATTTTATCTACGGACAGCAGGACTACTACCTTCAGGATCAATCTGAGAACTCTTTGTTTTTCGTTATCAATATAGAAAGGGCAAAGCAAAGAGTTAACAGATGGATGAGGGATTTTACCCTAAAAGTAATTGGTGTTTTAATATGCACTACCAGTCTGTTGACCTTTTCTATGCATAGGCCGATTATTACCTCTATTAAAAAACTAAAGGAGGCCTCCAAAAGAATTAAAGAGGGGGAGCTGGACTATGAGATTAAACCCCACTTAAATGATGAGCTTGGAGATTTAAGCAATGCCTTTGAAGATATGAGAAGGAACTTGAAGGAATCATTTAATGTACAGAAAAAATATGAAGAAAATAGAAAAAACTTAATATCCAATATATCCCATGATCTTAGAACACCAATTATGTCAATTAAGGGACATATAGAAGGAATAAAGGATGGTATTGCAGGATCACCTGAAAAAATGGATAAATACATTCATACCATTTATAAAAAAGCATGCGATATGGAGACTTTAATTAACGAACTATTTCTATTTTCTAAGCTAGAGCTGAAGGAGGTTAGTTTTAACCTACAGCCTGTAGACATTGTAGAGTACTTGAAATACTGTGTTGAGGATTTAGGGTTAGATATAGAAAAAAAGGGTGGAAAAATACAGTTAAACCACCACAAAGAGCAACTAATGGTAAAGGTAGATATACAGCAGCTACAGAGGGTGATTAGTAACATTATTGGTAACTCAATCAAATACATTGGCGAAAAGCCATTACAGATAGATGTTACTGTACAGGACAAAGGAGAAGTGGTTGTTGTAGAAGTAAGGGATAATGGAAAGGGCATATCTCAGGAAGACCTACCCTATATATTTGATAGGTTCTACAGGGCAGATAAGTCAAGGAACACCTCCATAGGAGGTAGCGGACTAGGCTTAGCCATATCAAAGCAAATTATTCAAAAGCTGGGAGGTACAATATGGGCGGAAAGTAAGCTCAATGAAGGAACCAGTATATTCTTTTCTCTAATGAAGGTGGAAGGAGGTAGCAACAGGTATGAGTAGAATATTAATTATTGAAGACGATATAAGCATTGCTGAATTAGAAAAGGATTATTTAGAAATAAATGGTTTTGAGGTACAGGTTGAGACTTCAGGGCGGCTTGGGCTTGAAAGGGCAGTGAAGGAAAACTTTGACCTAATAATAGTAGATTTGATGCTTCCCTCCATAGACGGATTTCAAATATGTAAAGAGCTAAGAGAGAAAAAGGATATACCAATCTTAATGGTATCTGCAAAATCCGAAGGAATTGACAAGATACGTGGTCTAGGATTAGGTGCAGATGACTATATCACAAAGCCCTTTAGTCCAAATGAACTGGTGGCTAGAGTAAAGGCTCACCTTAACCGATATGACCGATTGGTTAATAAAGAAAAGAAGGTAAACGACGTAATAGAGATGAAGGGTATCACCATTGATAGCTATTCCAGAAGAGTATATATAAACAATAAAGAAATAAATCTGTCAGCAAAAGAGTTTGATATTTTATTACTCATGGCACGTAACCCCAATCGAGTTTTTAGTAAAGAAGAAATTTTTGAAAGAATTTGGGGAATGGACTCCATAGGAGATATATCTACGGTAACAGTCCACATAAGAAAAATACGTGAAAAAATTGAATATGACTCATCTAAACCTCAGTTCATTGAAACCATTTGGGGGGTAGGTTATCGCTTTCTATAATAAAGAGAAGCTGTACATTGAGTTGTACAGCTTTTATGTTAAAACTATTTAGATAAAGCTAAGCTACCTTGCTTATCCCTGTTTGGAACAGGCCTGCCATCTTCAATGAGAATAAGGTCAGAAGTAATTCTACCAGACTCAAAGATGGTGGGCAAACCACTGCCAGGATGTGTCCCTCCTCCAACCAAATAGCATTTGTTAAAATCCTGAATTTGTTATGGGGTCTAAAGTACATCATTTGTGAGATATTATGACCGAGATTAAAGACAGCCCCTTTATAAACAGCCATTTCATTTTCCCATTCAATTGGTGTTATCATTCTCTCTACCTCAATATGCTTACGAAGGTCCGAAAGGCCTGCCCTTTCCTCTAATATATTTAAAGTTTTTTGCCTATAGGCAGCTTTTTCCTTCTCCCAGTCTATTCCACTGGTGTTGTTAGGCACTGGTACAAGCACATATATTGTAGATTTACTGTTAGGAGCCAAAGCTTTGTCGGTTATGACTGCATTTTGAACATATATAGATGGCTCTTGAGATAAAATCTTACTCTGGGAAATCTCTTCTACATTTTTTTTATAGTCATTAGAAAAGATAATATTATGGTGGGGAATATCGTATACCTTATCCACCCCTAGGTACAGCATAAAGGTTGAGCATGAATATTTGCTTTTCTCAACTTTTTTACGGGTATACTTTTTCTTGTGTTTATCATCAACTAAATTATTCATTGCATAGGCAAAGTCAGCATTAATAACAGTATAATCACTAAGGTGCTTAGAGCCATTTTCTAAGAGAACCCCTATAACATTACCATTTTCTATAATCAATTCCTTAACTGGAGTATTAAGATGAATAGCTCCACCTTCTTCTTCAATAACCTTAGCCATAGCTTTAGATATTTCTCCAAAGCCCCCCATAACATGATGCACACCTGCCGCATGCTCAATATAGGAGATAATACTATAACCGCCAGGGCAGTCCCAGGGCGACATTCCTAAATATTTAGCTTGGAAGGTAAAGGCCATTTTAAGGTCATCATCATTATAATATTTTCCCAAAACATCAAATAGGCTTTCATTGGCTCCGAGGTAGGGAGCAGCCCTAAGAAATTCTTTTTTTAAGAAGTCCTTAGGAGATAAATAGGTTTGCTTTAGACAGTCAAATAACAAATCAAATTTTTTCTTTTCCTTCTTCATAAAGCGTCTATATCCATCAACATTACCAGGAAACAGTTTCTCAAGCTCCTTTTCCATCTGTACAGCATCACCAGAGGGAAAAAACTCCCTTCCATTTCCGTATACAATGCGATATAGAGGATTAATTGATTCAATACTTAAGTAATCTTCAATGTTTCTACCACTACGGGAGAACATGTCCTCAAGAACATCCTTCATCATTAAAAAGGTAGGACCAAGATCAAACTTATAACCATCCATCTCAAAGGTAGAAGTCCGCCCCCCAACAAAAGCTTGTTTCTCAAATATATTAACCTCATATCCTTCACTTGCCAATAACATTCCTGCGGTAAGTCCTCCAGGGCCTGCTCCAATGATGGTAATGGTTTTTTACATTTTTGATCTCCCCTAATCCTAATAATTTAGTTCTACTGTTTATAATTTACTGCTTGTTTTTTTCATTATATTAACTGGTTTGGGTCTGAAAACCCTATTGCCATAGTAGTCACTATAATTTATAAATACCACTGGATATAATACTTAAACAATGAAACTTAGTATTACTAGGTGCTAATTTATTACATTACAGTATTACTGTCTACAGCTTTGAGCAGAGGGGATCATCACATGATAAGCCACAGCTACAGGTATGGCATCCCAATAGAATAGAGTAGCTCTTAGGAAACTCAGTATTAACTCGAATAACCTCTTTAGCAAAAGCTTCTTTATCAGCAGGCACCCCATTTAAAGCATTAGCCTTTTCTTGGGTATCTATAGATGCACCTGGAGGTACAAAGCTATTTGCTGGCACTGTTACCCCATTGGTAATAGTAGAATCTGAAGATACATACACATTATCCTCAATAATAGCGTTTAGTACTATTGAGTTAAAGCCAATAAAGGAGTTATCACCTATAAAGCAGGGTCCATGAACAATACAGCCATGGGCACATGAAACGTTATCACCAATATAAATTGAGTATAAGTCATTTTTAACTCTAATTCTTTCGTCTTTAAGACCATGTAAAATTACACCATCCTGAAGGTTAGTGTTCTTTCCAATATAAAAGGGGTAGCCCTCATCGGCCCTTATTGATGTGTTTGGTCCAATAAATACATTAGAGCTTATTTTAACTGCTCCAATTATGGTAGAAAAGGGTCCAATTAGACTAGAGGGATCTATGCTTGGGAAATAAGCATAGGGAATAAAGGATGTAACTGGGTTTGGCCCGATAAATGCAGCATAAATATTAATTGGGCTACAGCTTTGTTGAAATTGTAGGTTATGGGTAAAAGAGTATGGCTTGCCTACGCTATAGATATTATTCATTTAAATCACCCTTATAAATAAATTTTGCTTCTATAATATGAATAAGATAAAAAAAAGTACCAATTTGCTTAATGAATTACAAACTGGCAGATATACGTAACAGACTGAAACTAAATATAATTGAACCATAACGCTACAATATTCATAATATGTATTGAAGAAAAACTCAACCTATAGGAGGTATAACAATGTATTATCAGCCCTATGTGAATCCAATGATGCAGAAGTTTGATAAAATGATGTTAAATTATACAACATTAATAGACCCCTTTGTAGTAGAAACATTAAAAACTATTATAGGTACCCATGTAGTTATTGAAACTGTTAGAGGAGGGCTGCAGGGGGTATTGGTAGATGTAAGACCAGATCATATCGTGTTACAATCCAGTGGTAATGATACTACCTTCTTTGTACGTATACAGGAAATCGTATATATTATGCCTAAATAGTTTTCAGCTATTGCTTTGTATTTTTATTTAACAGGAGTCAAAAGAGGTTTTTGGCTTCTTTTTTTGTTTCTACATAAATAATTAGCTTCTCACTGTCTAGTTGAGTTCTATAGTTTTTACATTCCTAAACAAATATATTGCCTCCTTTAAATCTGTACTACTACAGCTTCGAATGTTTATAATTGATTATTTATTACCGGTTTTAATATAATGTAAATGAACAAGTATACAACATGAGGGGATGATTAAAATGGAAAACATACAATATATTGAAGGGTCACTTGAGCTATTACAAGAGGTAAAACCTTTATGGCAAAAGCTAAACATACACCATATAAATAACTCAGTACATTATGCTGATAGGTTTAGGAGCATGACATTTGAAAAGAGAAATAATAAGTTTAAGGATGTAAAAAATATCTACATAAATTTAGTTAAGGATACGGCTTTAAATACATATATAGGCTATTGCATAAGCACAATATCTGATGATTTAAATGGTGAAGTAGACTCTCTATATGTAGATGAAGATTATAGGAAATATGGTGTTGGACATCAACTAATGGTTAATTCCATTGATTGGTTGAACAAGCATAAGGTTAAGAGTAAGACTATAGGGGTTGCTACAGGCAACGAGGCTGTAATAGATTTTTATAAACATTATAATTTTTATCCAAGTAAAATCATATTAGAGGAAGTTAATAAATAGTAACTAAACAACTTAAAGTCTAATTAAACCCTCAAAAATATAATCTGCAAGCAAATAATGACACCTACACTCCATAGGGGTCATTTTTGTGCGACAGGCAGT
>NZ_WBZC01000065.1 GCF_009017275.1 Alkaliphilus pronyensis
ATTAAAATAGATTAACACTACGATTTCCTATTAAGGAGGTTAGTTATGGGTAATGAAAAAATAGTTAATATAAAAAGGATTTCAATGACTTATCATACTTTAGATGGTGAGACAGAAGCCTTAAGGGAGCTCTCCTTTGATGTTGAAAAGGGAGAAATAATTGCTATAGTTGGCCCTAGCGGTTGTGGAAAATCTACTATTCTCTCTATTATAGCGGGACTTATTGAGCCTTCCTCTGGCGAGGTTTTAATAGATGGGGAAAGGGTTAGTCTTGCTAATAAAAGAGTAGGCTATATGTTTCAAGCTGACCATTTATTTCAGTGGAGAACTATTTTAGAAAATGTTTTGATAGGTTTAGAGATACAAAACAATGTTACTGAGGAAAGCATCGCAAGGATAGAAAAGCTCTTAGATACCTATGGACTTGGAGATTTTAAGGGGCATTACCCAAATCAACTATCCGGTGGAATGAGACAAAGAGTTGCCCTCATAAGAACACTGGCTATTGAACCAAATCTTTTATTATTGGATGAACCCTTCTCTGCCTTAGATTATCAAAGTAGACTGGCAGTTAGTGATGATATATCAAAAATTATACGCAGTGAAAAGAAAACAGCAGTTATGGTTACCCATGATATAGCGGAGGCGATATCCATGGCAGATAGAGTAGTTGTTCTTTCTAATCGTCCTGCTATTATTAAAAGCATTTATAATATTAAGCTTTCCTGTGGAGATGGTGAAAAGACTCCTTTAAAATGTAGAGAGGCTCCAGAGTTTAGGCATTATTTTAATAAAATCTGGAAGGAGCTGGATGTTTATGTTAAATAAAAAATCATCCCAAAAATTTAATTCCTCAATAGACCACTATAATTATTTAAGAAAGGTTTATAGAAAAAGATTACATGTAAAGCTTAGCCAATTAGGTTTTTTAATTGGGTTTTTGCTTTTATGGGAACTAGCTGCTAATTTAAGATGGATTGATCCATTTTTTACAAGTAAGCCCTCCTCCATTTTTATTTTAATATATAATTTAGCTTTAGACGGCTCTATTTTTAAGCATACAGGCATTTCTGTATTCGAGGCAATAGTAGGATTTTCATTGGGTACAATTTTAGGTACTTTTATAGCCATACTTTTGTGGTGGTCAGAGTTTTTGGCTAAGGTTTTTGATCCATACTTAGTTGTAGTAAACGCCCTTCCCAAAATTGCTTTGGGTCCTATAATAATAATATGGGCTGGAGCTGGTATTAGTGGTATTATTGTTACCGCCCTAGCAATATCATTGGTGGTTACTATTCTATCTACCTTTAATGGATTTAAGGAGGTGGATGAAGAAAAGATTAAAATGCTTAAAACCTTTGGCGCCACCAAATTACAGATTCTTCAGAAGGCAGTATTGCCAGCCAGTGTACCAAATATGATTAATACTATGAAGATAAATATAGGAATGACTTGGGTTGGAGTTATAGTTGGAGAATTTCTTGTTTCTAAGGCTGGCTTAGGATACTTAATAGTATATGGAGGGCAGGTATTTCGTTTAGATTTGGTTATGGCAGGTGTTATTATTCTAGCTATTGCTACAGCAATTATGTATCAACTAATTGTTAAATTGGAGGAACGGTTTTTAAAGTGGCGACAATAAAAAGCACACCATTGTTATGGTGTGTTCAGACTGATGAAAAAGCCCTATTTTCTTTGTTACTTCAAAATCCTAGCACTCTTACGTAACTTAGAGGCAGGATGCAAGAGGCTAGAGGTGAGAGTTTTTTTATTTTCTCAAGCTTCTAACTTCCAACTTCTAACTTCTAACTTATACGCTGCGATCGCTAGGATTTTTTGCGCCTCGAAACTAAGACTTTTTGATCAGTCTACCATTTTGAAGACTTTGTCTACAATAGAAAGCACACCATAACAATGGTGTGCTTTCTATTTTATATTAATGAAAGCGAAGACTTGCTAGCACTTATTCTTCAAGCAGTTCTAAAAATGTATTAACTATATGGGGGTCAAATTGCTTACCCTTTTCACGAATTAACTCTTCTATAGCATCTGCTTTATCCATTGCTTTTCTATAGGGTCTATCGCTGGTCATGGCATCATATGCATCCACTACAGCTATTACCCTAGCACTTAAAGAAATTTTGTTTTTCTTTAAGCCCTGAGGATACCCTTTTCCATCCCATCGCTCATGATGATGCAGAATAGCTTCTGCAATAACTGCTAATTCTGAGGATGCACTGGCTATACGATACCCAATTTCACTATGTTTTTTCATTATTTGCCACTCTTCACTTGTTAATGGGCCTGGCTTTAATAGAATATGGTCTGGGATAGCAATTTTACCAATATCATGTAGGGCCGCCAACAGACTTAGCTCATTAAGCTGGTTATCATTTAAGCCTAGCTTTTGTCCCAAGCATAAGCTTAGAGTCATTAACCGACTACTATGTTCATCTGTTTCATGGGTTCTTTCCTCAAGTGTTTTTCTTAAGGAGGTGATAATTGAGTTTCTTATGCTTTTACTTTCTAAAAGCTTGTTATCATACATAATGTCTTCTGCTTTTTTACATATTTTATATATGCTTTGCTTTGACTTTGTTTTAGTGGCAACACCCAATGATACGCTTAATTGCAGGGTGTCTTTTGATTCCATCTGACAGCTCTTCTTTATTTCATTACATATCTCAAGTCCTGTAGCTTCATCGGTATATGGTAAAATAACTACAAACTCGTCACCTCCAACTCTAGTGATTATAGCATCTTCTCCACATGTTTTTGTTAGTATACCTGCAATACGTTTTAATATAGTATCTCCTACATCATGACCAAAGGCATCATTTGTCATTTTTAACCCATTAACATCTCCTATTAAAATGCTAACTGGTAAAATATTTTGTTTTTCTATTCTTAATAGCTGGTCTTCAAAGTATGCCCTATTATACAACCCCGTTAAGCTATCATGTCTACTAATGTATAGGATTTGCTCTTCTGCCCTTTTCCTTTCGGTGATATCAGTATATATTCCATAGCCACCTATGACTTTGTTTTCAAAGATTATTGGTACTCCCTTTATACCTACCTCTATGGGTATATCTCCCTTTCCGTATCTTACCGACTCTAATGCCACCTCCTTGCCATCTAATAGGTCATTGGTGAGCTTATTTGCCTCCTCCTTTTTGTAGGTAACTGAAAGAACTCCGTCCAGCTCCTTCCCGTATATTTCATCTATTGTGTACCCAAATAATTTAGTGAAGCTTTCATTAATGTCAATAATATGATGGTCTTTATTAAAGATTACAATTGAATCGGTTGAGTTTTTAAAAAGGGCTTCAAATTGATGCTTCTGTCTTAAAATTTCTTCTTCCGCAGCTGCCATCTGTTCCATAGATGCTTCAAGCTCTTCATTCATGGCTTGAAGCTCCTCCTGATCGTTTCTTATCTTCAAAACAAAAAATTCTATTTTGCTTAGTAGATCATTTATTTTTTCTCCAAGATCCTTCATTATACTTCTTTCCTTTATGTTTAGTCTATAGGAAAGGTCTTTTTCTATGTTTATAGCACTTATACTATTAACTAATTCCAGCAGTGGGCTAGCAATATACCTCCTTTGAAGAAGTAAAAAAACAGAAAAAATTCCAATGGAAAGTGCAACTACTAGGAAAAAAAATAAGGTTAGCTGCTGCGATGAGGCCTGTGCTTCTTCAAGGGAGGTAAAGCTTGCTAGAAGCAAATTGGTTTTTCCTATAGGCATAAATGCCAGATAGCCCTCTTCATCATCTAGTACTATTTTTTCCAATCCAGATTTCTTGTCTAATATCCTATCAATTATTTGTCTATATTGATTTGATGCTTCAGGTAATTCAAGGCTGTCCCTATGAATCAGCTCAGGATGGGCAATTATTTGTCCTGATGAATTAATTAAGAAGGATAAACCATTTTCTTCAAATTTATGTATATAAGTATCAATTAATGTACTCAAGGAAATATCCCCACCAACTACACCTAAAAGATTATTGCCCTTGTCTTTTACAGGCTTAGCAATAGTTACAATTAAATCATTATCACTGGCGTTAACATATACATTAGTTATTATTAAGTCATTTTCTTCTTTAGCCATTTTATACCAAGGTCTATCGGTTAGTACAAAATCCTTTGGAGGAACCCAACCACTTCCATTAATCATTTTGTTGTTTGCTTTTCCATAATAAATAGAAAAAAAATAATTGCTATTATTAAGCTTTTTTTGTATGTAGCTTAGGAGTTCAGCATCATCCCAGTTGTGTAGCTCAATAAAATCTACAATATCAACTATAACGCTGCTATTAGCTAATACCAAGCTGTTTATCTCTGCTTGTAGCTTCTCTAGTGAGAGTCTAGTGTTTATCTCTATCTCTTTACTTACTACATTTTCCGAATATTTATACTGACTATATGCTAAGGTAGTCATAACTACTACCATAAGTATTAATACTATATAAAACCGCATAAATATTTTGCGCATAAAATATCACCTGCTTAAAAGAATTTAAAAATAAAAAACATTTTGTCAATCATTTCGACAAAATGTTTTTCAATCCTTCATAAATAATAATTATTTTTCAGCATCTATGTTTGCTTAAGAGGTCATAAATTCACTTTTTACCTGTTGTATTTCATTTTGCTGAGCAGGTTGTGCAGATTTATAATAGCCTTTTTGCTCTGCCATCTGATAAAGCTTATATTGGCTCTGCTCATCTCTATTTCTAATTTGTATTAGCTCTTGTCTTAGCTGCATATTGCTGGTTTGTGATATTGTATTGGCGTAGCCTGTTAAACTACTATTTATCATTGATAACACATCATTTACCATATCTTTTTCCCTCATTGTTTAGCCTCCTTTATCTTAGATAAGATATTAGTTTTTGTTTAGTATTTCTTGCTTCCTGGGCACCCTGCTGTAAATATTGCTTAATTTGTTGATCTGTACACTGCTGGGCGTAGGCCTCCAGCTTATTTGCTGTTGTTTCATGGGAGCCAATTAGGTGTCTTAGGTTTTGTAACTCAAGTTCATTTAGTTGTGTCATTTTAATAACTCCTTTCTTTTTTTAGTTCATTAAGTATTATGGATTTTTTTTATGTTTTTATTCTTTAAAAATTTCTATTTTAATTTTTTTTAGTAGCATTAATAGGTATATGACATATGCGAAATAATCATAAAAACTGTATTGTTATCAAAATGTATTCCTAATAGTATTGCAGATTCAATTAAGCAAGAATATAATAGAAGGAGTGGATAACTGTGAGCAAAGTAACAAGTTTAATTCTGTTACCCGAGAAAGTGTCTCTACATATATAAAAGAGGCGCATGATGTTCAAAGTTATGAAATGTATGGCGAGAAAGAAACTATTATATAGGTGATAATTTTACAGTTGTAACTGAAGGAAATAGAAATGGATCAGAGTTAGTGCTTGATGGATTAAATCAATCAGAGCTAGAAGCCCTAAGCGGTGACTTGACCTATTTTGGAACAAAGAATAGAGAATATGATGTTGGAGGATTGATTGCTATTGAAACGTGAAGATATTGTTATGGTTATAAGTTCAATTTTTGTCATTCTAGTTGCAAGCCTTGTAACATCAATGCTGGAATTGAATAGTATCCTTGAAAATATTATGATTGACAATCTAATTTTAGGTTATTTATTAACTTTATGTATAATCGCCTTTGTTCTTACACCTATCGTAATTATTAATAAACGAATATATACATCAAAAGAGGAAAATAAAGTAAAGCTCACCAAGGATCAAAAAAAAAGATTAGCTGGTGGTATTGCTTTATTTGGATTTGTAGTGTTATTGGTGACGGGTAATCCTCCTGTTTCATATGTGTTTACTTACAGTAGTTACAACAATGCCCTTGGATTTATTGTTAGAGCAGTTTACTATACAATTATAGCCACATTTGTATCCTGGTATTATTATAAAATCGTTAATGAGAGTGAAGGAGAATAGGCGAACTTTATTTTAGGATTTTGAAGTAACAAAGAAAATAGGGCTTTTTCATTAGTCTGAACACACCATTAATGTGGTGTGTTCTTTATGCTCCTAATGAATATATATCGGAAAACTCTACTTTAATCTTCTCAACGCTTCTATCAATATTATACTCTTTATATACAATATCTTCTTCTTCATAGAATTTAACTGGTACACTAATTACAAATTCTGTTCCCTGATTTAAGGTACTATTTACCTTTATTGTTCCACCATGTAATTCCACCAAAGATTTAACTATAGATAGCCCAATACCACTGCCCTCATGGTTTCTTGTTAATGATTTATCCACCTGTGTGAAGCGGTCAAAGATTATATCTAGCTTGTCCTTTGGTATACCTATTCCTGTATCCTTTATTATTATTTCAATATTCTCACCATTGTCATTTACTATTACAGTTATTTCATCCTGTTTATTTGAGAACTTAACGGCATTAGACAGTAGGTTTAGAACAATTCTTTCCACTGCATTTGGATCTAAGGTCATAATTTTTTCTTGACGATTTGCGAAAAAATTCACCTTTATGGATTTATCCTTAATATGCTCTTTAACTGATAATGTGATGCTTCTAATTAGTCCAATTATATCAGTATTATATAGCTGTAGGTGAAAATAGTTTGAATCAAGCTTTGTAATATCAATAATATTATCAACTAATCTAGTTATTCTATTACAGTTTTGCTTAAGTATTTTAATCTTTTTATTATTAGCTACACTCATATTATCATCTAGCTCTAATAGCTGAATAGTACTATAAATCAGATTAATTGGCGTTTTCATTTCATGGGATATATTTGCGAAAAATTCTGTTTTCACTTTGTCATATTCAATAGCAGTTTCTATTTGTCTCTCTAAATCCTTTGCTCTCTTACGATGGGTAATATCCCTAACAACACTTAAGATTAGTCCTTCATCCAGCTCAAAAATGGACATAGCTGCAAACTCTACGTCAACAATTTTTTTATCTATTCTAACAAGCTTCAGTTTACCAAGACTTGTAATTGAGTTGTAGGTAAATACATTCCCAATATTCTCCTTAAATTTCTGTCGGTATTCTTGGTCTATAAAATCTAATATCTCCATATTAGCTATATCCTCTGGAGCCTTTAATCCCAACAATTCTGCCCCCTTATAGTTAGTATAAAAAAACTTATTTGCATTGTGTATAAAAACTGCATCTGGCAGGAGTGTAATTAGTTTTTGATATTTATTTTTACTGTTTTGCAGTTCCCTCTCAGATTGCTTTCGTGTAACAACTTCCTTTTCAAGCTTTTTATTAACAGTGCTTAGCTTTTCAACCAAATGGTTGCTTCCCTGTAAAAAAGAGTCATTAAGGCTTACCTTAATTATTGCATTGCCTATTAAATAAAGGGCTGCTAATTGCAACAGGTATGCAAATATTTTAAAAGAGTTTGATTGGTTATTAGAAAGCACATAGAAAACTTCAGAAAATGTACTTGCATATATGGATATACCAATATAAATATATGTATAATCTAAAAAGTGTTTTTTCCCTTTAGCCAGTAATAATAAACTGGTAATCAACACAAGAATAATAATTACAGATGCAGTATTTATTATAGTAAGGTTATCGATATTAGTGCTAATAGCCTCTCCATTAATTAAGAAGGTTGAAATAATAAAAAATAAGACACTATATATTATAACAACATAAAGATGTTTCTTGTAATTATAAATGAGAAGCATTGTAAGCTTTCCTATTGCCATTAAAAGCCTTTTTGTAGTCATTAATAGGCTTTGGTTGATATTTAATTGGCTTTGAAAAATATATACCCCTTCATGTGTAATTAAGCTTAATATTTGAAGACCTATTATTGATGCAATTACTATTCCAAAAAAAGCAAGGTAGTTTTCCGTTGATTTATTATAGAAGTTAATAATTGTGAAAAAAATCAATAGGCTAATAACTAAATAAATAAACTCTATAACAAAATAAAACATTGTATAGTTTTTCATGCTTAGTACTATTGCAACTGGTGATAATAGAAAAAACAATATAATTTTTCTATATATGTTATCGCCTTTATCTTGTAGAAAATCCCATTGCATTTAACTCTATCCCCCTAAAATACCTTAGAAATCAATGGTTGATTCCCAGTTATTGTTATGCTAATCAACTGAAAAATAAAGAAGCAAGATTATATGCTCCTTTATTTTTTTAGTCTTATTGTAGCATGTATATCATTTATTATTAAACCTCCAATTATATCGGTTTTAAATAGCCTCAGCTCATGTCCCCTGTTAAGCTTCTATTGGTGAAAATTATCCCCAATAATGTTATCAAATCTACTACTAATTGTAAAATTCAAGTAATTTTTCGAATAACTAACTATTCTATAAAAAAACATTTTTTCCTTTTACAAATTCTATATTATTTTTAAAAAACAAGTTTTTATTAAGTATACAGTCTATTGCTTTCCCGGGAAATACAAAGATGTTGAAATGCAATATTAAAGAGGATATTATTCTTTAAAGAATAATATCCTCTTTAATTATTTAAATAATCCCTTTTTCTTTTCCTTTATAAATATCCCCTTTAAAACCCCTAGTAAGCTTAATACATCTCCTATTGGTTCCAATATATCCCGAGAAAGGATTTGAGCAGTTGCAGCCGCATAACCAACTGTTTCTTCTATATTTTTTGCAGCCCCTTGAAAATGCTTCATCTCTTCATTTGCCTTATATGTAATTTCATCTACATTTTTTAATATTTTGGGCATACTGTCTAGGGATTCATTTATATTTTTTTCATTTTTCGCTAACATATCCTTTATTTGCTTAATAATGTCATTAAGCTTTAATAATATTACAATAGTTATTCCAAATCCTATTAGTGCTAATGGAATAAGGATAATTGCCACCAACACCCAAATATCAATATACATTTTATTCCCTCCAATATTTTATCATTTGCATTAAAATAGTTTAATCAACTTTTTCTTCAGGCTTATCTTCTTCTGTGGCTTCAGCATTACATTTACATTTAAATTTATCCTTAACAGTCATAAGCTTATCGTTTATTGTCTCCTTATGCTCCTCCATAAAACCCTCGAACTTCTGTTTTCCTTCTACCATGTTATTTTCTAAAATATCCTTTGCTTTTTCCAGCTCCTTCTTTGCCCTTCTTCTTGTGTTTTCACCTTTGTCTGGTGCAAAAAATATACCTGCTAAGCCTCCAATAAAGGACCCTATTGCTAGTCCCTTAGCAACGCCCTTAGCCCTCTCTTTAGCCCTTTCTCTTTTAGCTCTTTCCGGGTCGAGGATTTTTTTTATGGCTTCTACCTTTTCTTCAATTTTTCCTATATTCATCCCTAATCTCTCCTTTTCTTATTATAGTTTTATTTATACCCACAAAAAATTTACTAAAACTTTATACTAATACTACATTATTCTATTCCCAGTATTAATTTCCTTTTATTTCACATAATTTTTAATTATAAACCCAGCTTAGCTAAGCTGGGTTCTAGTATTAACTATATTCAATATTTTAAAAGCCATTTACCTCTACTAATAGGTTTCTTTTATAAATTATATATGCTGCCTTAAGCTGCATAATTAAATCTGTCATTTCTAATTGAAGACTGGAAACTGCATCATAGTTGTCTTTTTCAATAGCCTCTCTAATTACTGTAAATATTGATTTATAGGTTAGGCTATCCTTCATTAGCTTATTTCTTAATGCATTAATTTTTTCCCAATTAACTACGTCTAAATCCGTTACATTATCTATATCCTTTATCTTTTTACAATGCCTTACTATATCCATATTATTAGGTATAATTCTTCCAGTTAGTTCTGTTATCCACTGATCTAGCATAGCCACCCTATATGAATTTATTATAGCCTCATTAAAAACAGAGCCTTTATATAAAACTGAAGTTTTTTCTGGATTATTTATAAAGCCCTTTAAATTTTCCCAAACAGTAGCTGGAGGTTTTGTAAACAATCTATTTCTTTCTTCCTCAGTATAGTCTTCAAATACATCCTTTTCGCTGCGATATGCCCGTTCCTTTTCTAAGTAAAGCTTATCCTCTCCTGCATCCTTTGAGAACTCAAGCTCCAACTCTTTACTTGTTAGCCTATTGGAAACTGCATACTCAATACCATCCAACATCCCTAGATAACATGCACCAACATACAAATAGGTATTCGATATAGGATTAGGGGATCTTAATTCGTATCTTGTTGATAGTGGGTTATTTACATCTCTTACTAGCCCAATTAAAACTGTTCTATTTCTTGATGGAAAATCTACTCCATGACCCACTGAGCCAACTACACATACTGGTGCTTCGTAGCCTGGCTTTAATCTATTAAAGGCATCATTGGTTGATGTTACAAAGGGATTTATAACCTCATAATTTTTAAGTAGCCCCATTAAAGCACCCCAACCAACTGAACTAACATACTCATCCTTAGACTTAGCAGTAAACAGGTTTTTTATTTTACCATTCTTTAGCTTTACACTGGCACCCATATGGGTATGCTTACCACTACCTGCAACGCCTTCAATTGGCTTAGCTCTAAATGTAACCTCTAGCCCATATCTTTCGAAGGTCTCTTCAATAAACTCTCTTATAAATAACTCATTGTCAGCACATTGTAAAGCTGTGCTATATTTCCAGTCTACTTCTAGCTGTTCCATGACGTGATTTAGCTTGCCTGAGCCAGTGATTTTCGCTGTAACTCCTCCAACCTCTTTATGTCCCATTTCAGGCTCGAAGCCATAGGCTTCTAAAAGTAGCATTGTTTCCTCTAATGCTGATCTGACAGAGCCCTTTGTACGCTTCCAATACTGCTCCTTTAGCATTTGGGAGGTGGATAGCTTTTCTTCATCAGCTAAATCCTCTGGGGTTTTAACCCAGAACTCCAGCTCTGTTGCTGTAGTTAAGGATATTTCTTGAATATCGTCATATGAATCTATACCAAATTCATTAAGTAAATGGGGATAGTCCCTAAATAGCCTCATTAATTGATCGCTAAAATAATCTACGGTTCGCATTAATACTGCTCTTGAATCCACCAGTCTATGATTATGCTCTAAAAAGGATGGGATCCTTAATGTCCCAACAGGAAGTCCTGTTTTTTCATCAAGGTACTCGTAATTATAATCTATAAACCAATTAACACTTAAATCTGGAATAATATCTACCCTTGCATTGTTTAATGTTGCAATATCATGTAGCACAACACTGGAGCCGTCAGTTTGAACTCCCACCCTTAGGAAACCTTCTATATCCTCTAAAAATAAAGATATGGGTATTTTTTCGTCTGTACTGTTTCCTCCAAGATCTACTCCAACTAAAGAAACAAACTTAATTGAAGGGTGTGCCTTTAATATTTTTGTCAAGGTTTTTGAATCATGGGTCCAGGGTGGTAAAAAATAAATTAATGGTTTAGACAATAATTCTTCTAGGTTTTTTGTCATAAATATTCCTCCTATTACGAACTATATATTGTGTTTAGTTCTTTTTATTTGTATAATGTCGAAGATTTTTCTTGTTATTTTAATTTTAATATTGATTATACAGTAGTTCACTAGGTATGTAAACAGTTATAATGTAAAAGTATTAATTTAAATTTAAATTTATACATTTATTACATATTAAAATTTAATAGTATTTTAACCCTATCAAGCTTAAATAACCCTGTGATTTATTAATAAAACCTTATAAATCCCTTTACTAAACAACTTTAACCACATATTGCACTTTAGTCCCTTTAGTAATTAATATCAGCTATAAAAAAAACCAAATATTGTATTTGGTATATAAGTAATATATTATTTATTCTATTCTACTCTTTTTCTATTAGTTCCACTTCAATTAACCTAACTATAGCATCAATAGCCTTTTCTTCGTCAGGTCCATCTGCTTGAAGAATAAGCTCTTGGCCCTTAAGTGCCCCCATACTAAGAACATTCATAATGCTCTTGCAATTAAATAAATTTTTATCCTTAATAAAATAAATGTCTGATTTGAAGCCAGTTGCAGCTTTTACAACTAAGCTTGCAGGTCTTGCATGTAGTCCTATTTCGTTTTGTATTATTACTTTTTTTTCTATCAAGCTAATACCTCCTATTCTATTCCCAATACAAAATATATAATTTTTTATATCCCTTTTTATTAATATATAATATACTTCGGCTTATGTCTACTTTATGTTTTGTTTTACAAGTTATTACTATGTAATACCTGTATAAATAAATCAACTAGATATGGGTCAAATTGTGTACCACTATTATTCTTAAGCTCAGCTATGGCTTTATCCTTATTTATTGCACTACGATATGCTCTAAAGGAGGTCATGGCATCATAAGCATCTGCTATAGAAACTATTCTTGCAAGAATAGGAATATCATTTCCTTTTAACCCATCAGGGTACCCTAATCCATCATAACGCTCGTGATGGTTTCGTACAATGGGTAAGGAGTCCCTTAAAAACTTTAGTCCCTTTATTAGCTCTTCACCTTTTTGAGGATGCTCCTTTATTAATTGATATTCTTCTGGGGTAAGAGCAGCTTTTTTTAGTACTATATCATCAGAAACACCCATTTTTCCAATATCATGTAATATACTACCATATCTAAGTATATTTAATTGATCATTGGATAAGTCAATTTTATTACCTAAGGCTAGGCTATATTTCATTACTCTTTCGCTATGACCTTTCATATAGCTGTCCTTTAGCTCCATTCCCTTTATAAGGGCTACAATTACTTCAAAATATGTATCTTCTATTTGGTTTATCAGCTGGCTATTTTGCAGGGCAATTGATACCATTTTAGATATCTGCTTTAAAAAGGGTATGTAGCCGAGGTTAATGTTATAGGCCCTATAGCTTATAATACCAATAACATCATTATTATCGTTAAATATAGGGATTTGTAATAGTACTTTAAATTTTTCATCCTCATGGAACCTAACAACATACCTCTCATCTTCAAAAACATTTGGTATAAACAGGTCGGTTTTATTCTCCAGCATCCATTGAAATGTTCCTTTATCTGCAGGAAAGTTCATATGTGAAACCTCTTCCTCTGTGTAGTTTAAGGAGGATTTCACCTTAAAGCTATGGTCTTCCTTATCATATAAAAACAGGGTTGATTTATCCGCCTGTACCATCTCCTGTGTATGAACTAATATAGTTTCAACCAAAGTTTCATTATCTGTAACTGAGTATAGTATTTCTCCCAACTGATTAATTAGTTTTTGCCTTTGAAGGTTACTTGCTATTTCCTCATGGGCCCACACAAGCTTTTGATTCGTCTGCATTATTTCTTCTGAGCTTGCTGCTAACTCCTCATTTAATGCTTGTAGTTCTTCATCTCTAAGACAAATTGCCTCTACTGTTTTATTAAACTGTTGTGCTATATCACTTATTTCGTTATTTCTATTTATTTCCACCTGAAGCATATAGTTACCCTCTTCTACCTTCTGCATATCTTCAATGAGCTTTCTAATTTGCTTTAAAAAGATTTTTATGCCTGTAGACATAGCTAATATTAATAGTATAAGTACAATAATTAAGGATATTGCTGAATTAGTAAATAGCTCTACTACAGGCCTATATATAACCCCTTCATCAACAGTAATTACAATTCCCCAGTCTGCCTCCCTTAGGCTTGTATAAAAGGCAATTTTTTTATTGTCATCATTGTCTTTATAGTGTAGATATCCACCATCTTTATTTTTAACCAGCTCTTCAGAAAGCCTTAGACATAAATCTTTAGAAAGTATTTCCTTCTGCTCTGTATACACCTCACCAAAGGGTTCACATAAAAAGCCATATCCATGCCCGTTTATTTTTAATTTACTTATTAATTCTTCAATATCCTCCATTAAAATGGTACCAATAATTAAGCCATTAATACTTGTGTTTTCATATATAGGCACAGCAACAACAACCTGATAAGCCTCATCAGATTTTGAATAAAGGGGTGAAGAAACTACTATATCACCTGTATTAAATGCCCTAGATACGTATTGTCTATCGGATAAATCTCCCTTTTTATTTGTTCCTGTTATATGATATGTGGCATCTGGATAAACCAGCCCAATTTTTTGAAAAACACTATCCTTTAAACGAAGCTCTACTTCAGGCTTAATTTCTTGCCAATCTAAATCCTTTATATAATTCTGCTTACTCATCTCTACTAATTGATACTTTCCCTCTAACAAAAGGGCCTCTAGCTCACTCACCTGTGTATTAATATTAACTATTGCACTCTTATGCTCAGCTTCAATAACATAATTGCGTATGCTGCTAAAGCCCATTCCCCAAAGAATAGCAAAACCCATAAGTAGTATCATTAAATTATAAAAGGGTATTTTATATTTTAGCTTCATAGTAAACTCCAGTCTGTCGAATTATGTATTAAAAATCTATTATTAATTTCTTTTATTCTTTTTTTTTTTACAAAATCCTGCCTTTATTAGTAAAATTAAAAAAAGCCCTTTGGGGCTTCTTTGTTAAATAAACTTTATCCACTTCATTTCTAAAATTGATATGTCGTCCTTTATATAGGGTTGGCTTCTTGAAAGCTTTTTAAGGTTCAATGTAAAAAGATGATTTTCAAAGTTAATTTCTCTTTTAATATGCTCCATTAGTCCTTCATATTCTAATGTTTTCCCCTCTTCATCCTTTATTTCCATCAGTCCATCTGTATAAACAATAATTGTATCCCCTGTATCTAGGCAAACTGTTTTTTCTTCATAGCCTTCAGCAAACTCAAAGCCTACTGGGGTTCCATAGCCATCCAGCTCATACATACCTCCATCATTCTTTATAAGTATAGGAGCTGGGTGGGCTGCTCTTACATATTTTAATACTCCTGTTTTTACGTTCAGCACCATATAGAAAATTGTAAAATAATGCTTATATTTATTAAAGGGAAACCTTTCATTTAAATAGTTAATAACCTCTATTGGTGATAAAATCTCATAAAATGGGAATTCATTAATCTTCCTCTTGAGTGGAGAACCCCTTTCCACATCAAGAATTAAAAATTCTGACAATGCAACCACCAGCATAGAAGAGGCTACCCCATGACCCATTACGTCTATCATATATAAGCCCATATGGTCGTCGTCCAACATAAAGGCATCAAAGATGTCTCCACCTACTTTACCTGAAGGTTGAAAGTGCCAAACAAAGGAGCAATTGGGTATGCTGCCCAGGCTTTTTGGAATAAGTGCCTCTTGAATTTTAGCTGCTAAGTTCAGGTTCCGTTCAAGCTCGTTTTTTTGATTTTGTATGACTGAAATGCTTTCTTCAAGTGCTTTTTGAGAAGACTTAAGCTTTCTTTGAAGCTTTACTATTTTAAATTGGTTTTTTATTTTTAATATTAACTCTGATTCATGATATGGCTGTTCTATATAATCATTAACTTCATGATTTATAAAGTCAATTTTATACTTTTCAGCTGTACCATTGAACTGAACTATAAAGGGAATTTCCTTTAGAATACTATGTTCTTTTATTTCTTTAAAGATCTCTACTCCATTATGCTTACCCTCATAGCTGTTGAGTATAATTAAATCCGGCATAATTCTTAATATATTGTCTAAGGTCTCATCTTCTATTGGAGCTTGAATTACCTCATATCCATATCTTCTTAATAAGTTCTTCATAAAGCACCCTGTATTTTCTCTAGGCTGAAGTATTAATATCTTAATTGAAATCAATTGTAATCCCCCCATTAATTGCTGTTCATCTCAGCGGCGTTACTAACACTCCCGCTTCTTAAGCGGGAGATAAGTGCCGCCAAGCTTCGAAATAAGGGCAACTAGAGTTCAGGTGGAGTTAAAGCTCCATCTGAACTAAGTTTTCTTTATAACAAGCCTCGGTTAAAAACACACAATTAATTATATATAGCTAGATTATTATATTATAACACAAATATTGGCACTTATTTTGATATGTCGAAGAAAATTTATTTAATATAAGTGATGAAACACAAATAAGGAGCAGTTTGCTCCCTATTCTTCAACTACTGTCTTTATAAAAAGTGTTAGCTCCTTAAGTAGGTCTCGTTTTATGTTTTTGCCCTTTATTTTCACAATAGGTCGTAAGGGAAAACCTTTTTGAAAGTCTATCACGGTTCCTTCTTCTCCATTGCTTAACATCACCTTTGTGCCTATTGGATAAATAGCTATATTAAATACAAATTTTCTTGTAAGCTCTCTATCTATATGGCTATCCACAATACTCATTAAATACTCAATTCCTCTATGGGGTAATACTCCCTTTCTATAAACCCTATCGGAGGTTATATCATTATATATATCACAAATAGCAATAATTCTAGTAAATAAGTGAATGCTATTGCCCTTTACTCCCCTTGGATACCCGTTACCATCTAACCTCTCATGATGCTCCCATGCGATTTTAGCCATTTCCTTACTATAGCCTAGCTCATCTTTAACTATATTATAGCCGAAGGTTGTATGCTTTTTCATTAGCTCCATCTCTTCATAGGTTAGCTTGGATGGTTTAGTTAATATATTATCTTCTATTCTTATCTTCCCGATATCATGAAGTAAAGCTGCAAGGGCAATTATTCTTAAATAGTTCTTGTCCAGCTTTAATGTCTCTCCCATTATTATTGCATATATTGCTACATCTATTGAGTGTACATATGTATAATAATCTTTTTTACGAATACCTTCTATACCTAAATATACTTGCTTATGCTGTGTTATACAGTTTACAAGATCATTGGCAATTTCATTAATAACCTTCTTATTAAAGGCATGATTATTTTTAATGTTATCCATTTGCTTACTAAACTCATTAAAGGAGTTATGGTATACCTTTTGAATAGCTTCAATCTCCTTAACTATTTCATCGCTTATATCTGGATAGTCATCTAAATTGGGATTAAATATAGCAGCTTCAGTATAAAAGCAGTCTATATTATTCATTAAGAGCTTTTTCCTTAAGGCAGCTGTCATTTGTGTTTCCTTCTTAATTAACACTGCTCCGTGTTTGCTATAAAAATCCTTTGGAATTGGTTCGCCATCCTTCAACTGAGATAAATAGACTTTTTTCACTAACACCCTCCTCCTTAAAGGACTTTAAAATAGTAATTTTACTGGCGCAGTAGCTGATATCCCCTTACTAATTTTGTCATTGCAATTATATCACAAACATTTTGTCAAATAAAGTAGAATATGGTTTATCTAGCCTAGGGTCTATATAGCTGTTTATTATACTTAGCCAGCTGTTTAGCTATTTATATGGGTGTTATATAATATCTAATTGTCATCTATTACAAAGGACTTTAATAACCTCTTTCCTCTTATTACGGTTTTCAAGTAATATTTTGTAGGTATCGTCTGCTTTAGTTCTACTTAATATGCTTTCTTTAATATTTACTTTTTCCTTTAAAGGCTTTCTTTCCTTAAACATATTTACCACTCCTAAAATTTTATCTCAGCGGCGTTACTAACACTCTCTCTTTTTAAGCTAGAGATAAGTGCCGCCAAGCTTAGAAATAAGTACAACTATAGTTCAGGTGGAATTAAAACTCCATCTGAACTAAGTTTTCTTTATAATTGTATTATATTTATGCTTGTTTTTGTATATTAATACATACATTTATTATATTTGTTTTAAAATCCACTGTCAAGGAAACCATGGATTATTGTATGTTTTACATGTGTTTATTATTATTATGCTAAAAAAAAATGTGTATAATACACATATTGTATAACACACATTTTTTTCTATATTTATGGTTCTCTTACATCAAAAAGCTGATCCCTTGAAAGCTGAAGCATATTATAGGTTTCTACACCCACAACTCCATCTGCAATTAAATTAAAATCCCTTTGAAAATTCGACACTGCCTCTTTGATTTCTTCATCATATACACCATCAATTTCGCCTGTGTAGTAGCCAAGCTCCGTCAATATTGTTTTAACTGAAAAAACGTCTTGACCTGGTTCTACACCAATATCTAATATTCTACCAGTCATGTTATCACCTGTTATTCTAACTGGCGTACCTAGTGGAACAATATCATATAACTCTTCAACATCTTCGTTATACATTCTAATACAGCCTCTACTTGCTGCTGTACCTATAGATTCTGGTGTGTCGGTACCATGAATGCCATATCCACCCCAGGGTATGTTCCAATAGG
>NZ_WBZC01000066.1 GCF_009017275.1 Alkaliphilus pronyensis
ATAGTTACCCTACTTTATTATTACTTTGATTATATTAGGTTAATTTTTTTAGACACCTATATTTTCTGTGTCTTTAGAAAAAGTGAAATATTTAAGTAAAACACATATAAAAATAACGATAAAGTAAAATAATAAAATTCAAAGGTAATTAAATTAGCTATAAATTCAATAATATCATTCAATATGGAAAGGATGGAAGGAAAACATGACTAAACCACAATCCATAAGTGTTACAGCACCTATAAATCAGGAGCTGCCAATGGAAAAATTTCACGAGCTGGAAAGGTTTATTGATGGAATGGAAACCACTAAGGGAGGCTTAATTGCAATATTGCATAAGGCCCAAAGCATTTTCGGATATTTACCTAGGGATGTTCAGCTATTTGTAGCTAGAAAGCTTGGTATACCAGGAGCAGAGGTATATGGTGTAGTAAGCTTTTACTCATACTTTACTACAAAGCCTGGGGGAAAGCATACAATTAGTGTTTGCATGGGGACTGCTTGTTTTGTTAGGGGAGCAGATAGAATTATTGAAAGACTAAAGGAAAAGCTTAATGTAGAATCCAATGAAATAACTGAAGACGGTCTATTTACTTTAAAGGATGTTCGGTGTATCGGAGCCTGTGGACTTGCTCCAGTAGTAATGGTGGATGACAAGGTTTTTGGAAGAGTTAAAGAGGATGAGCTAGATGATATTATAAAAAAATATAAAAGCTAGGGGGTATCTAAGTGAAGATAAAGTCATTAGACCAGCTAAAAAAAATAAGAGAAGAGTCTATGGGTAGAGTTAACCTAAGACATGGAGAGGCAAAAGGGGATTTTATTGAGATTCTTGTAGGAATGGGTACCTGTGGTATATCATCAGGGGCACGAGAAACACTCAATGCATTTGTCAAGGAGATAGAAAAAGAAAAGCTAGAAAATGTAAAGGTAGTTTCTGTGGGCTGCATAGGATATTGTCACTCAGAGCCAACAGTGCAGGTTAATATTCCAGGTCATAAGCCTGTGTTCTATGGAAATATTACTGAAGATAAGGTAAGTAGTATAGTGAAAAGCCATATTATAAAAGGAGAAGTAGTAAAAGCTTCAACAATAAATATCAGTCATGAAAGAGCATAAGTAGATAGGAGGTTATACTTAATGGCTAGAGAACGTACCAATGTGTTGGTTTGTGCAGGAACAGGCTGCCTAGCAAGTGAAAGTGAAAAAGTTGCTAAGAATTTAGAGCTAATTATAAAGGCAAGAGGATACAGTGATGAAGTTAAGGTTGTTAAAACTGGATGCTTTGGCTTTTGCGAGCAAGGGCCCATAGTTAAAATAGATCCCGATAATATATTTTATGTAAGGGTAGGCCCAAAGGATGCCAAGGATATTGTGGATGAGCATATTGTTAAGGGACGAAAGATAGATAGATTACTATTTAGAGAGCCTGATATGGATGAAGCTGTTGATAAGCATGAGGATATGTCCTTTTACAAGAAGCAACTGAGAATAGCCCTAAAGAATTGTGGGCTAATTAACCCAGAAGATATTTATGAATACATAGCTTTAGGTGGATATGAAGCATTAGGAAAAGCTTTAACCTCAATGACACCGGATGCAGTAGTAAAAGAAGTAAAGGAATCAGGTCTCCGTGGACGTGGAGGTGGAGGCTTTCCTACAGGAGTAAAATGGGAGATTGCTAAGGAACAGGACAGCAATGTCAAGTTTATGGTATGTAATGCAGATGAAGGTGACCCAGGAGCATTTATGGATAGAAGTATACTGGAGGGAGATCCCCATAGTGTAGTTGAGGCAATGGCAATAGGAGGCTATGCAATAGGGGCAGATAAAGGGCTAGTTTATATACGTGCAGAATATCCCCTTGCAATAGCAAGACTTAAAAACGCCTTAAGCCAAGCTAGAGAGCTAGGTCTACTGGGAGAAAAGATATTTGGCAGTGACTTTAGCTTTGATATAGACATTAAGCTGGGTGCAGGAGCCTTTGTATGTGGAGAAGAAACAGCACTACTAAATTCCTGTGAAGGAAAAAGGGGAGAGCCTAATTTTAAGCCACCCTTTCCTGCCCATAAGGGATATTGGGGTCACCCAACCTGTGTAAACAATGTAGAAACCTTTGCAAACATTCCCGCCATCATAAATAGAGGAGCAAAGTGGTTTTCATCAATAGGAACAGAAAAAAGCAATGGCACTAAGGTTTTTGCATTGGCTGGGAAGGTAAACAATGTTGGTTTGGTAGAAGTACCTATGGGAATAACCTTAAGGGAAATAATTTTTGATATAGGAGGAGGAATTCCCAAGGGTAAGAAGTTTAAGGCTGTACAAACAGGAGGACCCTCTGGAGGTGTTATTACAGAAAAAGACCTAGACACACCCATAGACTATGACAGCTTACTTGCAAAGGGCTCTATGATGGGGTCAGGCGGTATGATTGTAATGGACGAGGACGATAACATGGTTAATATCGCTAAGTTTTATCTGGAGTTTACCATGGACGAGGCATGTGGAAAATGTGCTCCAGGAAAAATAGGTACCAAAAGAATATATGAGCTGTTAAACAAAATAACCAGTGGAAATGCAACCATGGCGGATTTAGATTCAATAAAGCAATTATCCTACATGGTTAAGGATAGCTCTTTATGTGGTTTATGCCAAACTGCTCCAAACCCAGTAATAAGTACAATGAAGCATTTTTGGAATGAATACTTAGATTTTATTAAGGATGCTGACAAAACAAAGGAAGAAGAAAAGTCCAAGGTAAAAAATAAAGCTGTAATAGATGCCTAATAAAGAGAGGTGAAAATATGACTATGAATAATAAAAACAATGAAGATAAGAAGCAAATAAATATTAAAATAAATGATTTAGAAATGAAGGTGCCACAGGGCATTACTATTTTAGAAGCCTCCCATGAGGCGGGCGTGAAAATTCCAACTCTATGCCATTTAGATTTACATGATCTTCAGCTATATAATAAAACTGCATCCTGTAGAGTTTGCATGGTTGAGCAGGTTGACCCAAAGGATAACAGTAAAAATAAGCTTGTACCTGCATGTGTAACAAAGGCCTATGAAGGTATAACAGTGAGAACCGACACAATTCGTTCTATAACAGCTAGGCGAATGGCGGTTGAGCTGCTATTATCTAATCATCCTAACCAGTGCTTTACATGCCCCAAAAACTTAGAGTGTGAGCTACAGGCCTTAGCAGATGAGCTAAATGTAAGGGAAATTCGCTGGGAAGGGGAAAGAATGGATTACCCCAAAGATATGTCCAGCGATGCAATAGTAAAGGACTCAAACAAGTGTATTTACTGTAGACGCTGTGAGACTGGATGCAATGTAATTCAAACCTGTGGAATATTATCAGGGATAGGACGTGGCTTCGATGCATTTGTAGGGCCAGCCTTTAATATTCCAATGGTGGAATCATCCTGTACCTATTGTGGTCAATGTGTACAGGTATGTCCCACAGCTGCCCTTACAGAAATGTATCATACAGACAAGGTATGGGCGGCTATAAACGATCCAGATAAGCATGTGGTTGTACAAACTGCCCCTGCCATTCGAGTAGCCCTAGGAGAACTATTTGGAATGGAGGCAGGGTCAAGGGTAACAGGAAAAATGGTTACTGCATTAAAGCGTATGGGGTTTGATGCTGTATTTGATACGGACTTTGGTGCTGATGTTACCATAATGGAGGAGGCTTCAGAATTTATTTATCGCTTAGAGAATAATAAGACATTACCTATGCTAACAAGCTGCTGTCCCGCCTGGGTTAAGTTTATAGAGCATCAGTTTCCAGAGCTATTAGAGGTACCCTCAACTTCTAAGTCACCACATATTATGTTTGGTACTATAGCAAAAACCTACTATGCAGAGAAGAATAACATCGACCCAGATAATATTGTAGTAGTTTCTATAATGCCATGTATAGCTAAAAAGGCTGAAGCTGCTAGACCTGAACTTACAAAAGATGAGCATAATAACGTAGATATAGTGGTTACCACCCGTGAGCTAGGTGCAATGATTAAAGAAGCAGGGATAGAGTTCACTCAATTGCCCGATAGTGAGTTTGATCATCCCCTTGGAGAAACAACTGGAGCCTCCGTTATTTTTGGTACAACTGGTGGAGTTGCTGAGGCAGCTGTACGAACAGCCTATGAATGGATTACTGGAGATGAATTAAAGGGAGAAGATGTAGTATTTCAACAGTTAAGAGGTGCAACGGGACTAAGGGATGCAACTGTCAAAATGGGAGATAGAGAAATAAGAATAGGTATAGCAAGTGGTCTTGGAAATGCACGAAGGCTATTGGAGGAAATAAGAGAGGGTAAGTCAAAGTATGACATTATAGAAATTATGGCCTGTCCAGGTGGATGTATTGGGGGAGGAGGTCAACCCTACCATCATGGCAATGACGAGGTTATAAAAAAGCGACAGCAAGGACTATACCAAGAAGATAAGGAAAAGAAAGTAAGAAAGTCCCATGAAAACAGAGAGGTACTTAAGCTTTATGAAGAATATATAGGCAAACCCTTTGGGGATAAAGCCCATAGATTACTGCATACCCACTACGAAGAAAGGGAAAGAATATAAAAAAATATATAATTAGTTTTTATAGAAGCTGAATGGTTTACCATTCGGCTTTTGTAATTTTATTGATAGAACTAATTATGTTTTACTTTTGACTATTATTATAATGAATACTATAATTTAAATATACGTACATAGTTTAATTTAGCAAGTTAGTACCATTTAGATAATAGTAATAAACACAATATATAAATTCTTAAATTAATACCAAAGTTATATTAACTTGGCAGGAATAGACTTAAGTGACTCAAATCTTGAAGAAGTAGGTGTAAGACTTGATGATATTAAGGGTGCAATTGTTTCACCTATGCAAGCAGTAGAGTTTTCAAAATTATTTGGGCTAATGATAAAAGGATTTAGTTAAATTACACTTAGGCTATATAATAACTAAAGAGCTAATTTAAATAAATAGGTGGAGAATATGACTATTCTAATAATAGAAGATGATGTAAAACTAAAGGATTACATAAAAGAGTACTTAGAGGCCTATGGCTACAATGCAGTTACAATTGATGATTTCGATAATGTACTGGCTAAGGTAGAGGAGATTAAACCACATTTAATAGTGCTAGATATTAATTTGCCTAAATTTGATGGCTTCTACTACCTAAAGCTTATAAGAAAAGCCTATAGTATTCCAGTAATAATACTATCGGCTAGAAGCCATGAGGGTGAACAGATTAGAGGAATGGAGATAGGAGCAGACGACTATATAACAAAGCCCTTTAGTATAGGAATTTTACTTGCTAAAATAAAAGCCCTACTAAGGAGGGTGGGCCAGTATACAGAAGCAGAGGAAGAGAATGAAAGCTTGCTATATGTAGTTCATGATAGTATGAAGCTAAAATATAAAGATGAAATAATAGACCTTACAAAAAATGAATATATAATACTTAATATGCTGTTAAGTAATGTTGGAAAAATCATTACAAGGGAGGATCTTTTAGAGGCCCTATGGGATGATACTACCTTTGTGGAGGATAATACATTAACAGTTAATATGACTAGAGTGAAGAAGAAACTAAGTAATCTAGGAATCCATAATGCCATTATAACTAAAAGAGGGGTAGGCTATGTCTTTAATGGAATTGATAATTAAGGTTGTAAGGGTTAAAGGGTTAGAATTAATTACTCTGATATTGAATTCCCTTATTATTTTACTATTCTTCAATCTACTATACCAAAACAGTGAACTAATATATCCACTTATGTTAAGTGGATTTATAATTTTAGTTTATTTCATGATTGTAACCATAAAATATAGGGGATTTTTAGAAAAATTAAAGGAAAGCAAGGTAAGTCCAGACTATGGCCTTAATAATAAAGATTCTGGTGAAGAAGATGTGTTTAATACAATAGGCTATATTCATGATTATTATCTAAAGAAGCTACATTCCTTAAAACAAGCAATTAGTGATAGGGATAATCTGTTTTCCCAATGGATACATAATATGAAAACCTCTATTACTGTAATAGATCTAGCCAGTGAAAAAATTAGCCTACAGCCAAAAGATAATAGATATTTACATGATATAAAAGAAGAAAATAATATGCTTAAAAAAAATTTGGAAGAGGCATTAAATGTACTAAGGCTACAGGACTTTTCACGGGATTATGTAACAAGCTCCTGTAGTTTAAGGGAGCTTGTTAATCATACAATAAATGGGAAGAAAAGAGACTTTATATATAAAGGAGTATTTCCAAAGGTAGATATAGATGAGAACACTTATGTTTACACAGATAAAAAATGGTGTGGCTACATGCTAGAGCAAATACTAGCTAATGCAGTTAAATACTCTAACAGTAACATAGGAAACAAAATACATATATATGAAATTAATAGCAAAGACTCAACTGAACTGATTATTAAGGATGAAGGTATTGGAATAGCTAAAGAAGAATTAGCAAGAGTTTTTGAACCCTTTTATACTGGTGGTAATGGTAGAAAAGAAAGAAGGTCAACTGGTATTGGTCTTTATATGGTTAGGATTATAGCAAAAAAGCTTGGACATAGTGTTGAAATTCAGTCAAAGGTGGGGGCTGGAACAGTTGTTAAGATTACCTTTTATAAGAATAATACTATTTTAAATAAGTAACCTTTCAAAATTGTAAGGTAATGTAAGGGGAATCCATTTGATAGATATGGGTTTCCTTTTATACTAAGGATATAAAGAAAGCTTAGTTTTTTTCTTAGTATATAAGGAGGGCAAAAAAATGGAAATATTAAGAGTTAATAGTCTAACAAAGGTTTACAATGCCTTTAAAGGAGCAAAGGAAGTAAAAGCATTAGATGGTATAAGCCTATCTATAGGTAAAGGTGAATTTGTTGCAATTATGGGGCCTAGTGGAAGTGGTAAAACTAGCCTTTTAAATATCCTTTCTGGAGTAGATAAAGGCACATCAGGAGAAGTCTATTTAAATAATAGGGATATTACCACCATGAAAAAAGATGAGGTTACTCTATTTAGAAGAAAAAATATTGGTTATATATTTCAAGACTTTAACCTATTAGATAGCTTGACATTAGAAGAAAATATTGCACTGCCCCTTATACTGGATAAGGTGAATCCTAAGAATATTGAAAATAGAGTTAATGAGCTTATGAGCTTTTTTAACATAGAAGATTTAAAGAAAAAATACCCCTATAACATATCAGGAGGAGAAAAGCAAAGAGTTGCTGCAGCAAGGGCTTTAATAAATGACCCAGCAATAGTTTTTGCTGATGAACCAACAGGAAATCTTGACTCAAAATCGTCAAACAATATAATGGGTATTATGGGTAAAATGAATCAAGACATCAGTAGTACAGTATTAATGGTAACCCACGATCCTTTTGCGGCATCTTTTTGCAAAAGAGTGATTTTTATAAAGGATGGCAAAGTAAAAATGGAGATAAACTCCAACGGCGATAGAAAACAGTTTTTCGATAAGATATTAGAAGTACAGAGTATTATAGGAGGGGTTAGCTAATGACTTTTTCTAGTATAATACGGAAAAACTTTATATACAATTTCAATAAATATATATCCTTTTACTTTGTAAATTCCCTAGTTATTGCTATGTTATTTATGTATGGCAGCTTAATGTTTAACTCAACAATTGAAAAGAGTATAGGACAATCAGCCCTATACGAAACAGTTATCCTGTCACTAACAGGAATAATTATATTTTCAATGGTTTTTATCACCTACACCAATATATCCTTCTTAAAAAATAGAGGTAAAGAATTTGGAGTATATCTAACATTGGGGATGACTACTAGGGATTTAAACAAGCTAATATTTATAGAAAACCTCGGAATAATGTTGGCAGCATTAATAACAGGGATTATAGCTGGTGGCTTATTTGGAAGATTATTTTATATGGGGCTAAACAAAATATTAGAAGGAACTACTATTGCATATGAAATTAATTATGAGAGTGTTTTATTAAGCGTTGGTGTTTTTACCCTAATATACCTTGCAAACCTTCTATTTAATTACATTTTTATAAGTAGATCATCAATAATTGATGTTTTAAAAGTCCATAGTAAAAAGGAAGTAGGAAAAGCAAGGATATTAATAGGAGTTATTTCTTTAGTGGTGTTTATAGTTTCTATATATTGCTTGCCAAAGGCATTGTTTAAAGAGATTTTTCAGGAGCAAAACTATATGGTATGGGTGTTTATTATTTTAACAATAATATCTCCATATATGATTATTGGGTCGATAATCTCAATTATTAAATATGTTTTTAGTAGATTTCCAATGCTATACAATAATAATATAATGGTTTTATCTAATTTATCCCATAGGTTTTTAGCCTACAAAAACATTTTATATATGCTTTCATTACTATTGGCAGGGGGGATGTTTTTTGTGGGGGCAAGCTATTCCCTATATGCAACAACTGGAGATGAGATAAATAAGAATAACCCCTATGATATTATGTTTGTGGAAAGCAGCCAATATAATAGGGTTAACAAAGAAGAAGTATTTAATAAAATTAATACTAATGATGGGGAAATACAAGAATACAAAGTGTTAGAATATCTGGAAGCACCGTTGTTTTGGTCTGAGGGTGAAGATTTAACCTTTAGAAATGCTAGACAAACAATTATAAGTGAAAGTAATTATAATGCCCATATGAATACTAATGTAGATGTAAAACCTAAAGAAGCCATTTATGTAATGGTGTTTAATGAGAAGACTAATTATCAACAACCAAAGTCTATAGTAACTGTTTTAAGCAAAGAAGAAATAAAAAAGGTTAAGGAGATAACATCAAGAAACAACTATAAAATATGTAAAAAACAGTTTGAGAGTATTATAGAAGAATCTACCTCCTTATACTTTGATGAAAAAATGATAAAGGTAGAGAAGGGTGTAGAATTCACTAATTATAGACTAACTAATGAATACTCCTCTGGCGATGCATTTATTTTAGATAATAATGATTACCAACTATTAAAAAGAAACCTAGAGGAAGAATCATTAAAGAAACTGCACCTAATGAAGGTGAAAAATGGAGATAGGACTTTTCAAGCATTGCTCACCCATTTAAGGGATGTAAATGGTCTTGATAGTTCATACTGGAGGAAGGGTAACCTTTGGGGTACAACATCCTATGATGAGAGGGGTACTGCGGAAGCCTACAGACCGATATATAAAAATGAGCTTCAAAGACTTCAACTGACTAACAATGGAATGGTGCTGTTTATTATGATATTTATAGGTTTGTTGTTTGTAGTAGCTAATGGAGTAGTTTTATACTACAAGGTTTTAGCTGATATAGATGATGAAAAAACAAGGCTAAAAGCCCTGACCACAATAGGAATGTCAGAAAAAGAGATTAAATCTATTATTACCAAAGAGTTAGCCATAACCTTTTTTGCCCCAGTAATTATTGGGGGAGGAATGGGGCTATATTACCTGTATGTAACGCTATCTAACTCAGAAATACTAGAAATGTTTATGAAAAATGCCTTAATGATTTTTATTTGGGGTTCAATGGCTCAGTTTATATTTTATATGATAAGTAGAAAAAAATATTTAAAGGAAGTAATTAATCTTACTAATAAGATTTAATTGCATTAGTTTTTACTCAACTAAAATAGAGAGAAATTATGATATAAATCAATAATACAATATTAATGCACATTAATCTAAAATATTTATAAAATAAAATAAAAAAAGTCTAAATCAATTAGTATTACATTGATTTAGACTTAGCTATATATTTACTTGCTGCAAAACTTCGGGTATATGTATAAGAAGAAACTTGATATAATATATTTAATGCTTATTAAAGTACCTTCAACTAATTTTCTAAAACGCAATGTAAATATCAATATGATGTAGAGTATATAAAGTGAAAGGAGTGCAGTCTTCTATGAGAAAAGTTAAGTGTAAATACGTAATTATTGGAATCGTTCTTTTGCTTTTAGGAAAAATCATCTACCAAAATTATATATATTATCTAATACCTCGAAATCCTATTTCTGATATAGAAATGGGTATACCAAGTACTATTCACTGTATGGACTATAGACACAGAACTAATCTTGACGATTCTTTTATAGGTCGTAGTGAAAATAAAGATAACAATGAACTTATTCTTAAATATTTGAGTGATCTTGATTTAATTCCTATAAAAAGAAAAAGAAATGATAACATACAAAGCGAGGATCTTAAGTTTAATTATATGCTTAGCTATGACACAAGATCTAATTCTAAAGTATTTATTAACTATATATCTTCGGGAGATTTATCTATTCTTAATATCTCTAGTAACAGAAGTATTTCGGGTTTTTCTAGGCGTTACCATAAAGTTAGAAATTCAGGTTACTATAAAGTTAGAAATTCAGAATTTGATTATAAATATATTAATAATTTAATTGGAAAGTCGCAAAACTGATTATTAATAACAAACAGAAGGGGGAGGAAAATGGAGATATTTAGATTAAAAACAAAAATTCATAAATCAGAAACTTTTAAAGACTTTACCAAGGAATTTGGCTTAGGAGATAGAGACTTAGTACTGACAAATAGATTTTTATATGATGAATTTATGACAGACCTAAAGCTAAATTCTAGGTTTATAATGCAGGAGGAGTTTGGTGGTGGAGAGCCCACAGATGAAATGATAAATTCAATTATAAAGGAAGCAAAAAAAGTAGAATATGATAGGCTAATAGCAGTTGGTGGAGGAACCGTCTTGGATATAGGGAAGCTATTAATACTTAAGGATATAGATAATGTTGTTGATGCATTTGATAAGAAAGTTCCTTTAACAAAAAGCAGAGAATTAATTGCTATTCCAACTACATGTGGAACTGGTAGCGAAGTTACAAATATAACCATAGCAGAAATAAAGTCTAGGTCAACCAAAATGGGACTTGCAACTGAAGAATTGTTTCCTGATTATGCAGTTTTGGTGCCAGAATTTTTAAAAAGTCTACCCTATAAATATTACATATATAGTTCAATAGATGCTCTAATCCATGCCATAGAATCCCATGTATCCCCAAGGTCTAATCATTATACACAGATATATAGTAGTAAGGCTATAGAAACAATATTGGATATATATTTAGGCATTATTAAAAAGGGAGAAGAATATAGGTTTGAGAAATTAGAGGATATGCTGATAGCAAGCAACTATGCAGGCATAGCATTTGGAAACACAGGAGTAGGCGCTGTACATGCCCTATCCTACCCTCTTGGGGGGAAGTATCATGTACCCCATGGGGAGGCAAATTATCAGCTGTTTACTGAGGTATTTAAGACTTATAATTATAAAAAGCCTAATGGAAGAATAAAAGAAGTTAATTTATTGTTGTCAAATATATTAAGGGTTAGTGAAGACAAGGTTTATATAAAACTAGAAGAGGTTCTTGGAGAGCTTTTACCTAAAAACCCACTTAAAACCTATGGCATGACAGAAGAAGAGATTCAGTTATTTGCAGATAGCGTTTTAAATACCCAACAAAGACTTTTGTCAAACAATTATGTGGAGCTTTCAAGGGAGGATATTTTAAGCATATATAAAAAACTATACTAAAATTTTTCATACAATTTTACCACATTTTCTACATAGTTATTCCAAACTTCTCTCCTATAATAAGGTTGTAGTAAAAAAAAATAAAAAAAAGGAGAGATAAAGTATGAAAAAATTAGTTTCAGTGGCTTTAATGTTGTGTATATTTGCTGTAGGAGTAGCCAGTGTTTATGCTAACCCAGTAGAAGGAACAGCCTCTTTAGAGGAAAACATGAAGATGCTAAATAGAGAGTTTGACCTTAAAGAGCTAAGGGGAGAATCAAAAAGATTCACAGCAATGAAGGAGTTTCAAGAAGAGCTACAGCAATTAAATAAGCTTAAAATTGAAAGATTAGAGCTAAGAATAGAGGTAACTGAAAGGCAAGGCACAATTCTTGATTTATACATCAATGCTAGAGATAATGAAATGCAGGAGGAGCTTAAGCAGGCGAGGGAAGCAAGGCAAGAGATAAAGGATATTAACAGTAAATTAAAGGAAACCAGAGAAGCTGTAAAGGAAGATTTTAAAAGCTTTAAAGAGGCGGTAAAAAATAATGAAACAGATGAAGCTAGAGAGTATATTAATAACGTCATTACTAATAAAACAGCTATAAATAACATGATGACAGAAAAAATAAGTGTAATGGATGATATAATAGAAATACTAACTGTAGAGATTTAAAGTAATAGCGTATAGCTATTGTTTAAAAAAATAGACATAACATTAGAGATAGGTGAACTGGAGCCTATCTCTCTTTACTTAATAGTATAGCTTTATATATAATAGTCTTAGGGGTGAAGAGTTTTATGAAGAAAATATTTGTGGTAGAGGATGAGTTTAATATTAGAGAATTAATTAAGAAATATCTTGAAAAGGAGGGCTATAGTGTAATAACCTTTCAGGATGGTAGCTTAATTATGGAAGAAATTCATAGATTAAAGCCAGACCTATTAGTGCTGGATATAATGCTACCGGGCATTAACGGCTTGGAGCTTTGTAAAGAGATAAGGAAGGAAAGTAATCTACCTATTATTTTTGTGTCAGCCCGTGATGAGGAGTTTGATAGGATTTTAGGCTTAGAGATTGGTGGAGATGATTATTTATCAAAGCCCTTTAGCCCTCGAGAGCTGGTGGCTAGAGTTAAAAATATTTTTAGACGACTACAGAGTGCTAGTATAGAGGATAAAGAGATTAACCTAAAGAACATAAAGCTTTTAACCAATAGACGTTATGTAGAATGTAATGGTGAAGAGCTGAAGCTTTCAAATAAAGAATATGAGCTATTTGAGTTTTTATGCAAGCATCAAAATCAACCCTTCACTAGGGAGCAGCTACAGGAAAGGGTATGGGGCTATGACTACATAAGTGATTCAAGAATTGTTGACGACCTTGTAAAAAGACTGAGGAAAAAATTGAAGGAAAAGGAATCTCAAGTTGATATTACAACTGTATGGGGATATGGGTATAGGGTAGATGGCTAAAAAGGGCAAAATCGGAAAAAGATTGTTAATTTCATATTTTACCTTGCTACTTTCAATTATACTTATTACGGGGTTAACATTTAATATTATATCCCATAGGTATTTAGTTAGTGTAGCTAAAAAACAAATGCTTCAGGAGGGTAAGACAATCGTTAATCAGATAGAGGATTACCCCTTAACAGAAATGAGTGTAAGGGATAGGCTAATTGCTAATAGGGAATTAAGATTAATTACATCTAACCTTCAAGCTAAAATATTTGTTATAAACAATGAAAGAAAAATCATATTCTCAAACATCAAAGCAGGGGAGCTTTCACAATATAGTAGAATTATTAATGGAACAAAGAGGGATAGAGATTATGTTACTACAAAATTACCAATAAATAGTAATTCAGGCAAGGTGGTAGGACAGGTTATATTAGTTGCCAAAGCCCAAGATATAAAGGCCATAAATTGGTTAATGGGTAGGGTACAGTTATTTAGCTTAATAATTGCAGGTGTTATAGCTATAATAATGGCATTTGCCTTTGAAAAAAGAATAACCTCACCTATAAAAAAGCTAACCGACTATATCAAAGACTTCAGTATAAGTAATTCTAAGCCTTTGCAAATTAAAACTGGAGATGAAATAGAAGATTTAACAGAAACCTTTAACTCTTTAACAAGTAAGCTTAGGGATTATGACGAGAAGCAAATGAGGTTTTTGCAAAACACTTCCCATGAGCTAAAGACTCCCTTAATGTCTATACAGGGTTATGCCGAGGCCATTAAGGAGGGTATAGTTGAGGGAGATGATGTTAAAAGGAGCTTAGAAATAATTATTGAAGAAAGTCAAAGACTTAAAAAAACAGTGGATGAAGTAATATATTTGACCAGATTAGAAAGCTCTGACAATAGCTTGAATAAAAAGGAGCTTGATTTAGGGGATATAGTTCATCAGTCAGTAGAAAGGGTTAGGGCAATAGCCAAAGAAAGAGAAATTAACATTAATATATCTGGTGAATATCCAGTTACTACCCTAAATGGAGAAGAGATTTTAAGGGCGATGGTTAATATTTTAGGTAATTGTTTAAGATTTGCCAATAGCCATATAGATATTGAAGGGCATATTAAGGAATCTTATGCAGAGTTAGTAATAAAGGATGATGGCCCAGGCTTTAAGGAAGGAGAAGAAAAAATTGTTTTCGAACGCTTCTATAAGGGGGAAAATGGAGGCACAGGCATTGGTTTAGCTATTGTAAAGGCTATTATTGAAGGCCATGGTGGAACTGTAAAAGCAAAAAACATGCTACCGAATGGCGCATGCTTTACACTGAATTTGCCTATTAAATGTGTTAAAACAAAGAAGTGAGTATTATATGGCTTTAACTGTTTTTGATTTCAATAGCTTTTTTAGCAGTTCACCAAATACAAAGGGAATTAAAGAATATATAAACACTAAAAGCCATTGATTAAAGTTTAGAAGGGCTAATTCAAAGGCACTTCTAAAAAAGGGTATTAATAAAACGCTAAACATTAAACTGGCAGAAATAACAATAGCGCCAATCAATCTTTTATTACTAAATACACCTATCTTTAGTAAAGATTTATCCAAAGATCGTACACTTAGGCTATTTGCAAACTGTGAGAAGGCCAAAGTTAAAAAGGCCATTGTTCTGCCTATCTCTACACTGTTGCTCCATCCAGAATAGAAGGCCAACAGTGCTACTAAACCAATAATAATACCCCTTAGAACTATGAATATTCCAAGACCCTCTGCAAAAATACTCTCCCCTGATATTCTTGGCTTTTTACTCATAATATCAGCCTCAGGAGGGTCTACACCTAAAGACAGGGCCGGTAAACTATCAGTAACTAGATTAATCCATAAAATGTGTATTGGTATTAATGGGCTAGGTATGTTAATTAATAGAGCAATGAATAAAGCAACTATTTCCCCAATGTTACAGGACAATAAATAATGTATAGATTTTTTAATGTTTTCATATATGTTTCTACCCTCTTCTACTGCTGCAACTATGGTTGAAAAGTTATCATCTGTTAGAACTATATCGGCAGCTTCTTTAGAAACATCAGTTCCTGTTATTCCCATAGCACATCCTATATTGGCAGCCTTCAATGAAGGTGCATCGTTCACCCCATCACCTGTCATTGCAACAGTTTTATCATTAGCCTGCCATGCCTTAACTATTCTAACCTTATGCTCTGGGGAAACCCTAGCATAAACAGAGTATTTATCAACGTTGCTTGCTAACTCTTCATCTGATAAATCATCTAGCTCCCTTCCTTCAATAGCTGTAGTTTTTTCATCTAATATACCCAGCTTTTTAGCTATTGTTATAGCAGTTAACTTATAATCCCCAGTTATCATTATAGGTCTTATTCCAGCAGCTCTACACTTTTTAACTGCCATTTTTACTTCCTCCCTCGGAGGATCAATCATACCCATTAACCCAACAAATATTAAGTCATTCTCTAAGGTGTCGGAGGTTGGGTTTGCAGGATTACTTTCAATTGTCTTATAAGCAAAGGCCAATACCCTCAATGCATCATTAGCCATATTTTGGTTAGCAGCCCTTATTTTATCCCTAACTTCTGCTGTTAACTCTTTAACTTCATTATTTATCAGCAGGTAATTACACCTTTCCAACAATACATCGGGAGCACCTTTAGTATATACCCTTAATCCTGAAGCTTCTTTATGTATAGTTGACATTAACTTCCTATCGGAATCGAAGGGAATTTCGTTAACTCTAGGTTTGCTTTCTTCCATAGATTTTTTAAACATACCATACTGATAAGCTAAAACCACTAAAGCAATCTCAGTTGGATCACCTATTTCTTTTTTCTCTCCCTTTTCCTCCGTAATTGTAGAATCATTACAAAGCAAGGCTATTTCTAGGGTTAGTTTTTTTGATTCATTACTATTTAGTTCATTGCCTATAGCCTCTGTCTTTTCATCATATGTATATAGTTTAGTTACAGTCATTTTATTTTCAGTTAAAGTACCGGTTTTGTCAGAGCATATGATTGATGCAGTACCTAAGGTTTCAACTGCTGGTAATCTTTTAACTATGGCATTCTTCTTTATCATCCTTTGCACTCCTAATGATAGTACAATGGTTACTATTGCAGGGAGTCCCTCTGGAATTGCAGCTACTGCCAAGGAGACAGCAAGCATAAACATCTCTAGCAGTGGTCTACCTTGATAATAGCCCAGTAAAAATATAACAGCACAGACAGAAAGAGCTAAAATTCCTAAGTATCTACCCAAATCCTCTAGCTTTACCTGAAGTGGAGTCTTCAGCTTTGACTCACCTTCTAGCATTTTTGCTATCTTCCCTATTTCAGTATTCATACCTGTATTAGTCACAACTATTTTGCCTCTTCCGTGGGTAACCATGCTGGTTGAGTAAACCATGTTCCGTCTATCTCCTAAGGGCACCCTGTCACCCACTGGAGCCTCTATAGTCTTATCAACGGCTACTGATTCTCCTGTCAAAGCAGATTCCTCAATCCTTAAGCTCGACTCCTCTAATATTCTTCCATCCGCCGGTACATAATCCCCACTCTCTAAATTAATAATATCTCCAGGAACCAGCTCAGTAGATTTCACTTGAAGCAAAGTCCCATTTCGTGTGACTTTAGCCAGTGGTGTAGTCATATTTTTTAAAGCCTCAAGAGACTTTTCTGCTTTATTCTCTTGAATTAAACCTAAAATAGCATTAATAATAACAACAATAGATATTATTATCGTATCCTTAAACTCACCGAGAAGCCCAGATACTAAGGCAGCTACCAATAGTATAATAACCATAAAATTTTTAAACTGGTTAAAAAACTTTGCAAATAGTGTTTCTCCCTTTTTCTTTTCTAGGGCATTGTCTCCATACTCATTTCTTCTTTTTTCCACATCAACATCCCTTAACCCAAGGTTTGGATCAACTTCTAAGTCCTTCAATAGGGTGTCTATATCCATTTTAAAAGTTTCTGTTTCCTTCATTACTTATCAAACTCCTTGTATAATTCTTTTTATATGTACTTAACCATAAAATGCTATAGCAGTATAATATAGTAATTAATCTAACAAAACATGTGTTTTAATATAATGCCCAAAATCACTGCAAAAGTCACAGTACTTAAATGAAAATTTAAATTCAGGTTTGCAGGAGTAAATTCTACAGTTATGGAAATTACCTTTGCACAAAATCTAGTTAGTAAATATCCTGGCAGTCAAGGGCGAGCTTGCTCGTTCATCTTGACCCTTGACTGCCTCAATGTCCAATAACCTTGTTTCTGG
>NZ_WBZC01000067.1 GCF_009017275.1 Alkaliphilus pronyensis
AAAGAGATTATATCAACAAACAGTAAGGAGTATTCAATAGAGTTAACAACAGAAAAGCCAATAGCTTCAACAGTAGTAGATTTCACACTAGAAACCCATCAATATGCTAAAATTACATACTCACATCTAGTTATAGATGGAGGAACTACAGGTGAGGCAAAAGAAATATTCTATCATATAGGGGATGTACCCACTGGCTTAAATAGCTACAATCTACTTACAGCTGACGAAGCTTCCAGCTGGTTGAACCTAGATAGGTATGGTTGGGACATAGGAATTACACACTATTAATTATTAATCTCATGTTAATTTATTCTTCAATATTCTTTGAGTTTTAGCTTAATAATAAAAAAACTTCGCTTCTCTTATTTCAGAGCTTAAGCGACACTTATTTTCCTCTTATTGAGAAGGAGTATAAATAACGCTGGTGATATAAAGTATAACCCTGTCGATAAAGCTGGGTTATATTTTTTAAACCAACATTTACTTTATCTTTCAATTTAAAACCCATGTGTTTAAGTTTTTTTATTCTTTTCCAATCAATACTTACCGTTTCTATTATGTTTTCTTTTGTCTTTTAGGTTTTAAACTATTAACTATTCACTATTAGTCATTTACTGACTTTATAGGATTTCTTTTTAATTTCATTTTTAATTTTTCATTTTGTCTTTTAGTTTTTTATTTTGAATATGGTTGTAATCTTTTCTATTTAACATTCAACATTCAACATTTATAATTTCTTATATGGAGTTTTTAACTTTGAATTTCATATAGTATTATTTAACTAACTTTTCAAAAAAAATTTATTACTAAAAGGTTTTATATTATTTATGTCGAATAAATATTATTTGTAACACCCTGTAAATAGGAGGTTAAATTTTTATGAAGAGTTTTAATCATCTCGCAAAAAAACCTAAAAAAATACTATCCTTCACAGTGATACCCAGTACATCTAATAGAATTATTCAATTTAATATACCCTACTGGCTGCCATTGTTCTCAATAATTTTTGTTTTATCGTTACTTGCTGGAACCATTGGATTTTCCACCAGTTTCTTCGATACTAAAGCTAAGCTTTCAGCTGCCAATAATACCATCAACAATCTACAGGTTGAAAAACATGGGCACCTTGAAGAGATAAGCCATTTAAAGGGTAGAACAGTAGAAATAGAAGATAAGCTTGTATCCTTATACGAAATGCAAAATCAGGTGCTTGCCATGGTTGGTTTAGAACCCTCTGATTTTGCTTATGTTACAGAAAATTCCAGTGGTGGTGAAATTTTACCTTCTATTCTTGTTTCAAGATCAAATCGAAAGAGTATTCTATTTAATGATGACATTGATATTGATGTTGAGATGGAGTTTTTAGATAATTTAATTGGTAAGCAAAAAGAAAACATGAAAAAGCTAATTGATGATGTTGAAGAGCAATTAAAGTATATGGATGCATTGCCCAATAAACAGCCAACCATCGGAAGGTTTACTTCTGGATATGGCTATCGTATTTCACCCTTTAATAGAAGACGTGAATTCCATAAGGGTTTAGATATTGCTAATAAGAGAAATACAGATATTTATGCTGCAGGGAGTGGTGTTGTAACCTTTTCTGGCTATAATGGTGCGTATGGGCGTATGATTATAATTTCACATGGATACGGCTACACCTCTGTTTATGCCCATAACACAAAAAATCTTGTTGGTGTTGGGGATAGGGTCGAAAAGGGAGAAGTGATTGCTAAGATGGGAAGTACAGGCAGAAGCACTGGCCCACATCTACACTTTGAAGTCCGTAAGAATGGTAAATCTATTGATCCAGTATCAATATTAGAGGATTAGTAAAAGGAGGGTTTTGATGTTTAGTAAAAAGGATGATGTTCAATATACTAAATTTAACACTTTACTAGGAGCAGATTGTAGCTTTGAAGGGCGAATAAATACTCAAGGTACAATTAGGATTGATGGCGAACTAAAGGGTGAAATTAATGTAGAGGGTAACCTGTATATTGGAGAATCTGGTAGAGTAATTGGAAACGTCAACGGGAGCAATGTTTTTGTAGCAGGAGAAGTACAAGGTAATATTTATGCTACAGGACAGCTACGAATAGCAGCTAAAGGTAAGCTATTTGGTGATGTCCATATAAAAAGCTTTGTTTTAGATGAGAATGCCATCTTTGAAGGTACCTGTAAAATGCTTGGAAATGAACAAGTTCACGAAGCTGACAGCAAATAAAAAAACCTGTATAGGTTTTTTTATTATATATCAGACTTTGTAAATAATAGGTGGTGTTGGTTTTTATCTATATAGCTTTCAATAGTCTCTTTTGGCGGAATAATTATTGGTATTGCTGACTTAATAACCTTAAATGTCATAGGTAGCCTACCACCCATCTCTCCATCTATGTCTACTGCAACTTCACTATCACTTTCTATAGTAAATTCCTTTACTTGCATGTATTTTATACTTGGATGATTAATATGATTGCCTTTAATTATTAGAAAAAACAATGAAGCAACATCTATTAAATTAGTATTTTCAATAACAATTAAATCCAACAATCCATCATCAATTTTAGCTTCTGATGCTATATTTTTGAATCCACCAACCTGCTTACTATTGGCTATAATATAGAACAATATTTCCTTTTCTTCTATAACGTTGCCTATTTGCAGCTTAACCCTAATTGGCTTAAATATCTGCTTAGGAAACTCTCTAATACCTTCAAGGTAATAAGCAAACTTGCCTAATACAGTCTTTGCATCGGAGGATACCCTATAGGCCACATCCGTTAATAACCCACCTGCTGCAACATTCAAAAAATATCTATCTCCTGCCTTACCAACATCGGTATAGACTGTGTGGTTTAAATGGATCATTTCAGCAAATCTCATCAACTGACGGGGTACATTTAGATGTGTGGCAAAATCATTCACAGTTCCAGCAGGATAAATGGCAAGCTTTGAGTCACTATTATTAACCATTCCATTAATAACCTCATTTATCGTTCCATCTCCGCCTGCTGCTATAATAACATGATACCCTTGTTGTCCACTTTTTATTGCAATTTCTGTAGCATGGTGCTTTCCTTTGGTTCCTTCCATATCTACATCCATATTATACTCATTAACGAGAATATCCAATAGCTTCGGCACGGTTTTTAAAAGCAGCTTTCTACCAGAATTAGGATTATATATTATTTTTATTTTTGATTTCTTCATATAGGTTCCCCCAGTTAAGCATAGATTTACAATATTGGTTTAATGGTAATGTCCTTCCTTAGCTCCTCTTTATTATCTATATATTCACCTATCAAATTGCCTAATAGCTTAATGCCATATTTTATTTCAGAAGGATTAACCGATGCAATACTTAACCTAAAATATCCTTCATCTTGATTTCCCATGAAAAAAAGGTTGCCAGGTGCAAATATGACATTTTCCTTTACTGCTCTTTCATATAGTTTGTTAGAGGAAAAGCCTTTAGGGAGCTTAAGCCAAAAGTTTACACCACCAAGTGGTAGCTGACAATCTACATACTTAGGAAAATATTGATTAATAGATTCCTCCATTAATAGAAATCTTTCCTTATACTGTTCCTCCATGTAGGCTAAGTGTTTCTGCCATATCCCTTTATTTAAATATAGCTCAAAGGCCCTTTGCAAAAGTCCAGATGTTGAAATATCAGTAGTATGTTTAGCCATTAAAAGGTTATGATGAAGCTTTGAAGGAATAACTAGAAATCCAAGCCTTAAACCTGGCATGAATATTTTTGAAAAGCTTTTAACATATATTACTATTTCATGATTATCCAGTTTTTTTAATGTAGTACTGTCATTACTGTTAAAGTCAAGGTCACTTAAATAATCATCCTCAACAATGTAAATATTATGCCTTTTGCATATATTTAATATTTCTTTTTTTTTGCTGATGCTATAGGATATTCCAGTAGGATTTTGGAAGTTTGGCATTACATAAATGAATCTTGGTTTATATATCTTAATCTTTTTCTCTAAGGTTTCTAAGTCTAGCCCATCTTTTTGCAATGGAATGTCTATTATTTTTGCTCCCCTAGAATGGAATGCCGCCATAGCACCTGTGTAAGAAGGACTCTCTATTACAACATAATCACCGTAATTAATTAATGCCTTAGATATAATATCAATGCCCTGTTGTGCTCCTGAAATGATTTGAATGCTTTCAGTATCGGCTTCTATACCATAATGCTTAATATACTTATTTAAAACACTTCTTAATGGGTAGTAGCCTTTACCTTCTTGATAATCAAAGGCATGGCCCTTATCTCTATCTAAAACCTCATTTAAAACCCTCTTAAAATCTTCTACTGGAAAAAGCTCTGCCGAAGGTGTTGCACTGGCGAAATTAATCATATTTTTTTCCACTTTCACATGTCCCTGCTCCATTAATTGGTTTTTAACTGAGGCTTGATGCTTACTTATGTCATCTTCATTATTTAGCTCCTGTGGTAGCTCCTTAGCTATATATGTACCACTGCCAATTCTTTTATATACAAGACCTTCCTTTTCAAGAATCTCATATGCCTTTACCACCGTTACATTATTTACTTCAAGGGTTTTTGCCATTTTCCTTACAGGTAAAAGCCTCTCCTCCTCCATTAAATGTCCTTGTAGTATTAATTCCTTTATTTTTTTATATAATTGTATATACAAATGTTGAGACTGATTCTTATCTAGCTTAATAGATTTGAAATCATACATTTAATCACCTCAATAAAATATTGTTACCATACAATTATTATATCAAAGAGACGACCTATTTAATATACAAATATAGTAAGTTTTGATGATTGTAACTTACTTTATGAACACACCACCTCCGTCCCCCTGTGCTTTCCCCCTTATAATGTCGAACAATGTAGATAAAAAACAATATACATTTTAAGAAAAAAAATATACAATTTTATCTAAATAAGGTATGTTTTCTATTTTTTAAATATTATTAAACTAATATTATAGCACAAAAACTTATTCTACACTTAGTTAAGCTTTTAGTGGAACAATACAGATGACATATGGAGTAATAAGAACACAACACCTCCGTCCCCCTGTGCTTTTGGTTAAAATCCTTTTACAATGCTTTTAGGGATATAAATTTCTAAAAAAGGAGCCGAAAAAATGAAATTAGATAAAAAATCTTTAATAAAAATCATTATTGGTTTTGTTCTATTTATGGTTATTAGGATCATTATTAAGCTATTTAACTAAAATAGTATAAAATCATTTATGAGAACACAACACCTCCGTCCCCCTGTGTTTCTATGAGAACACAACACCTCCGTCCCCCTGTGTTTCTAAAAAAAGAGTCAGATTAACTCTGACTCATTTCTTCTAATCACCTCTATATTTATCTGCCAATCTTTGAAGTTCCATTGCTTGTCTTCCACTTGATTCTGCAAATTCCTTAAACTGACTAGCCACTTCTTTGTCCTCTGTAGTCTTAGAAAACATCTCAAAGTCCCTCACCATTTCCTGTGCATCTAAGAGCTTTTTAGTAATCATATCCTTTGTGTTTAAGTTCATACTACACACCTCCTTTTATAATTATATTTTTCCAAATGCTACTTCAAATATTCTATAAGTTATCTTTATATTTATTAGAATAAATAAAGGAAATGTTAGATTAATTATAGAATAGGGAATATTTAGATTAAAAGACAAAATGAATAGAGGTGAAGTAATGGGTCACTTTATAACTTTAAAGAGCTTCTTTTTACGTAATAAATGGTTTTATATACTTGGTATAGCTTGGCTACTAATTGTAGACATACTTCAGCTGCTGATACCTGAGGTTTTAAGAAGATTTACAGATCAGCTACAGGCTAATAATCTCTCCAGTACAGATGTCTTTAAATATGGTATCTATATTATTGGGATTGGCTGCGGAATAGCCTTTTTTAGATTTTTATGGAGAATTTATATAATGGGCACATCAAGAAGGCTAGAATACGAATTAAGAAATAGACTTTTTTCTCATTTGCTTAAATTATCTACAAACTATTACACCAATCATAAAACTGGTGATCTGATGGCACATGCCACCAATGATATTAATGCCATCAGAATGGCTTTGGGTCCTGGAATAGTTATGATTACCGATGCCATTTTTATTACGGTTATAGCCATTACTATGATGGTGGTAACAACAGATTGGCGTTTGACAGTACTTGCACTATTACCCTTACCTTTTTTAGCCATAACAATTACTAAATTTGGGAAGGTAATAAACACTAGGTTTAAGGCAGTACAGGAGTCTTTTTCTTCACTTACAGACACTGTACAGGAAAATTTCTCAGGAATAAGAGTAATTAAGTCATTTGTTCAAGAGATATCAGAAATTGAAAAATTCAGTGAAAAAAACCAAATGGTCTATAGCAAAAACATGGCTCTGGTGAAGCTATATGGTATGTTTTTTCCCTTTGTACAGTTTATGTCTGCCCTAAGCTTTTTAATAGTTATTGGCTACGGAGGCTCATTAGTAATTTATGGAGAAATATCCCTAGGGGATTTCATAGCATTTGAAGCCTACTTAGCCTTACTGGTTTGGCCCATGATGGCTATAGGCTGGGTTATAAACATACTTCAAAGAGGTTCTGCGTCAATGGAGAGAATTAATGCTATTTTAATGGAAAGCCCTGAAATAGTTGATAAGGATAGTTCTATTGAAGTTGATAATATGACAGGAAATGTAGCTTTTGATAATATCTCCTTCAAATATCCAAACAGCAATGAGTATGCATTAAAGAATTTTTCAATAAACATTAGGAATGGATCTAGCTTAGGGATAATTGGAAAAACCGGAAGTGGCAAAACAACTATCGCTACTCTTTTACTAAGATTATATGAAGCTAATGAGGGGACAATTTATATTGATGGAATTCCTCTAAATGATATTAAGCTAGAAAGCATTAGGAATCAGATTGGGTATGTAGACCAAGACAGCTTTCTTTTCTCTACTACTATTGCAGAGAATATATCTTTTGGAGTTGATGGCTGTAGTAAGGAAAAGATTATAAGGATGGCTAAAATCGCAGAGGTCCATAATAATATAGTTGATTTTCCATTAGGCTATGAAACCTATGTGGGTGAGAGGGGTGTTACTTTATCTGGAGGTCAGAAGCAAAGAATATCAATAGCTAGAGCAATAATTAAAGAGCCTAGAATTTTGATATTAGATGACTCTTTATCAGCGGTTGACACCGATACAGAAGAAAGCATTTTAAACTCATTAAAGGAAGAAATGAAGAATAAAACAAGTATTATTATTGCCCATAGGATATCTACAATAAAGGATTGTGACAGTATTATTGTTATGGATAATGGTGTTATAGTTGAAGAAGGCAGTCATAGTCAATTGCTTAGTAACAACGGTCTTTATTATGAAATATATCAAAAGCAACTATTAGAAGAGAAACTATCAAATGAGTAGGTGGTGGTAAAATGGATAATAGCTTTCAAGAAGAGGTTTTGGGAAAATCATATGATTCAAAGCTTATGGCACGACTTTTAAAATACGCCAAGCCCTACTGGGTTGCCTTAACAATATGTATATTGCTTCTAATAGTAATATCAGTTATTGATCTAGCCCAGCCCTATATAATTAAAATAGCAATAGACGATTACATTAATGTATATGAAAAACCTATATACGTCTTTGAAGAGGCACCAGAGGAATTGAATTATTTTGTTTTTCAGGATAAATATTATGTAAAGGCTAATGACTATCAGAAATCCTATTCATATGATGATATTGTTCAGTTAGTGGAATATAACAATCGTGATTATCTTGTAAATACTGATATACCACAACAAGTCACTGATTACCAGTTCATTAGAAGGGCTGATGCTTTATTCCTACAAATAGCTGATGAAGAGCTAGTTCCCCTTCAGCTTTTGTCGTCTAATGAAGTAAAGGAGTTTAGAAGACAGGATGTTGCTTCATTATTTAAGCTTAGTTTATTATACTTAGTCATTATAATCTTAGCTTTTCTCTTAAACTATATACAGGTTTACATATTAAATCATACCAGTAATAAAATAATTTACAATATACGCCAACAGCTGTTTTCACATCTTCAAAACATGTCATTAAGTTTTTTCGATAAAAATCCTGTTGGACGATTAGTTACAAGAGTTACTAATGATACAGAAACTCTTTTAGAGATGTACACAAGTGTATTAGTAAATCTTTTTAAGGACCTGTTTCTTCTTTTAGGTATCATAATTATAATGCTAAGGATGAATATAAGACTTGCAGCCATTTCTTTTGTGGTAATTCCTATAATACTAATCTCTGCTACTATTTTTAGAATAAAGATAAGGGATGCCTACAGAGATGTTAGAGTTAAGCTTGCTAAAATAAACTCTAGCCTTAACGAAAACTTTACTGGGATGAAAACTATTCATATATTCAATAGGGAAGAACAACAGTTTAAAAGCTTTGACAGCAATAATCAAGAGCTTTTAGCTGCTAATAAAAGAGAAATCTTTATTTATTCAATTTTTCGTCCCTCAATGGAGATATTAAGATCCCTTGGAATAGCCATAATTATATGGTATGGCGGGGGACAGCTGCTAAGGCAAAACATAGAGTTTGGTGTTCTCTTTGCCTTTATTAGCTACATAAAAAGATTTTTTCAGCCAATTAATGATTTAACCGAGAAATATAATATTCTTCAGTCTGCAATGGCCTCCTCTGAAAGAATATTTGCTTTACTTGATAAAAAGCCTTTAATTGAAGAGCCAATTAATCCAGTTAAAGCAAGGGAGTTCAAAGGGGAAATTGAATTTAAAGGGGTCTGGTTTGCATATAATAAAGAGGATTGGGTGTTAAGGGATATTAGCTTTAAAATTAATCCTGGTGAATCTGTAGCAATTGTTGGTGCAACAGGAGCTGGAAAATCTTCTATAATAAATTTAATAAGCAGACTATATGATATTCAACGGGGAGAGATATTAATAGATGGAATAAATATCAAGAATTACTCTTTAGCTGAATTAAGAAAAAACATAGGTGTAGTGCTTCAGGATGTGTTTATGTTTACTGGTACGGTAAGAGATAACATAGTTTTAAATAAAAAGCAGCTTTCTGATGATGATATAATAGAAATATCCAAATATGTAAATGCCCACACCTTTATAGAAAAGCTTCCAGAGGGCTACAATCAGCCTATAATGGAGAGAGGAGCTAATCTTTCTACTGGTCAAAGGCAGCTTTTAGCCTTTGCTAGAGCTTTGGTGTATAACCCATCTGTCTTAATATTAGATGAAGCCACATCAAACATAGATACAGAAACAGAAGCCCTAATTCAAGATGCAATAGCAAAAATAATACGTGGCAGAACAACAATCGCAATTGCCCATAGACTATCCACTACTCAAAATTGTAATAAAATTATTGTTTTACACAAGGGAAAAATCCGTGAGGTTGGGAGTCATCAAGAGTTGTTACAAAGGGAAGGTATATACTTTAATCTATACCAGCTACAATATAAGGAATCCTTTAACAATACCCAGCAGCATAAGCATAAAATGAGTAGCCTATAAAGTCTAAAACCCTATTTAATACCAAAGCATCAATATTCTATAACAAAAAACAATAAAAACCTCTACATCCTATTAGAGGTTTTTATTTTATAATATAATATGCATAATTTTTTAGCCCTCTTGCAGAAATCTTCTCTCGTACATTTCGCATTCATCTAAAGTACAGGTGTTCACTACACAATGAATACAGGTATAAACACCACATTCCCTTACTTCCTCAGTATTTTCGTAATCTTTAATTATTTGAGTCATCACCCATACCTCCTATTATTAATAATTTATATTTGTAATACAATTATATCAGCAATTCATTTATATGTCAATTGCAATTTTGTAATTTTATTATTCATTTTTCTCCAACACCATATACCTGCTAAATTTTACTATCAGATTCCTGTTTAAATAGGTATTTTATGAGAAAT
>NZ_WBZC01000068.1 GCF_009017275.1 Alkaliphilus pronyensis
GACTGCCTGTCGCACAAAAAAGCCATAAAATGTTATATTCAATGGCTTATTAGTAATATTGGTATATTTTTAGTTTTCTACCTGCTTCAATTTTTCTGCCTGATCTGATGTAATAAGAGCTTCTATCATATCTTCTATTTCTCCCTCCATAAAGCTATCAAGCTTATATAGGGTTACATTTATTCTATGATCTGTTATTCTTCCTTGTGGAAAGTTATAGGTACGGATTCTTTCACTTCTGTCACCTGTTCCCACTTGGCTTTTACGATTTTCTGCTATTTCCGCCTGCTGCTCTTGTATCTTAAGATCTAAAAGACGTGCTTTTAAAATTTTAATTGCCTTTTCCTTGTTTTTAAGCTGTGACTTTTCATCTTGACAGGATACTACTAAACCAGTTGGTAAATGGGTCACCCTTACGGCCGAGTCGGTGGTGTTAACACTTTGACCACCACAGCCCGATGATCTAAAAACATCTATTCTTAAATCATTTGAATTGATTTCAAATTCAACATCATCTACTTCTGGTAGCACAGCCACTGTTGCAGTTGATGTATGTATTCTACCACCAGATTCAGTTGCCGGTATTCTTTGTACCCTATGGGCTCCACTTTCATACTTTAACTTAGAGTATACTCCTTTACCCTTGATCATGAAAATTACTTCTTTATAGCCCCCTACCCCTGTTTCATTCAAGCTCATCATTTCAGTTTTCCAACTATTCTTTTCTGCATATCTAGTATACATTCTAAATAGTTCAGCAGCAAATAAGCCCGCCTCATCTCCACCTGCACCAGCACGAACTTCAACTATAACATTTTTTTCATCGTTTGGGTCTTTAGGTAGCAATAATAGCTTTAAATCATCCTTATAGGCTTCAATTTTTTCCTCCATTTCACTCATTTCCATTTTGGCCATTTCTCTTAGTTCTTCATCGGAGGATTTATCATAGAGTATTTCTTTAGCCCCCTGTAGAGCTTCTTCTGCTTGTTGATATTCCTTATACTTATTAACAATAGGCTCTAAATCAGAATGTTCTTTAACAAGCTTTTTCCATTCATTTTGATTGTTAATAACTTCAGGATCACTGATTTTTTTACTTAAATCAATATATTTTTCTTCTAAGAAAGCTAGTTTATCTAGCATTATTTTTCACCTCAAATAATATTATTTTGCACATTGATATATTATATCACAATCGATTATCATTTACCAATACTGCTGCCTACCTTCCTTTCTAATTTTACCATATTTTTTTAAAAATTATTTATAATTTTTCATATATGTTTTGTGTTTTGATTTGTTTTTTTAGGGTAGATAAAAAATAATGTGTATGATTTATTTTATTTAACAAGGAGGTAAATTCAATTATGTCAAATTATAATGAGCCAGTAGGAGAATTAGATGCACTTACAAGAAACATTTCCAAAGCAATTAGTAGCCTTAAAGAAGAGGTAGAGGCTGTTGATTGGTATAATCAAAGGGTTGCAACAACTAAGGATCCAGAGCTAAGGGCAATTCTAGCCCATAATAGAGATGAAGAAATCGAGCATGCCTGCATGACTTTAGAGTGGCTTCGTAGAAATATGCCAGTATGGGATGAGCAAATGAAAAGCTGCTTATTTAAGGATGGACCTATTGTAGGAGACCATGGAGGCGAAGACGAGGACCACGGTGCACCAGCATCTACAGGTGGATTAAATATCGGAAATCTTAAAAAATAAATGGAGGGAACAAATATGGATATGTTAAAAAGAACTCTTGCTCCATTGACACAGGAAGCATGGAATGAAATTGAAGAAAAAGCAGCTGAAGTGATTAAAACCCATTTATCAGCTAGACAAGTGGTTAAGGTAGACGGCCCAAAGGGTTGGAATTATAATGCTGTACCTAAAGGTCGTCTAGAGCTAATAGAGGAAAAGGATGGCGAGGTATGCAGTGGATTAAACAGTGTACAGCCTCTTGTGGAAACCAGAATAACATTCGAACTAGATCGTTGGGAAATGGACAATATTATCAGAGGTGCTAAGGATGCTGATTTGGCTCCATTAGAAGCAGCAGCAGAAAAAATAGCACTATTTGAAGAAAATGCTATTTATAATGGATACATAGCAGGTAATATTAAGGGACTAGTTGAATCTGCAGGCCATAAGTTTGAATTTGGAAGTGATGCAAATGCTATTATGTCTTCTTTGTCTAAGGGGCTATTAAAGCTAAAGCATTCATATGCAGAGGGTCCATATACTCTAGTAGTTGGTAAAGCTTCTTATGAAAAAATAAACATGGTGGTAAACGGTTATCCTTTAAAAAAGGCAATTGAAGAATTCTTAGGAACAGAAATAGTTTATGCTCCAGCCCTAGAGGGAGCTTTAATGGTTCCCTATGATCATGATGATCTTGAATTTACCATAGGGCAAGATTTCAGTATAGGATATCAAAGCCACGATTCCAGTAAAGTAAAGCTATTTATTACAGAATCCTTTACATTTAGAGTGCTTAATCCAGATATTATAATTCTATTTACGTTATAGTATTATAGATAAGTGCTTTAATATGATATAGTCTAATTAAAATGCTTTAGATAAGAGACGCAAGAAATACTTTCTATGGTATAGTATACATGAGAAGCTGGAGGTTGGAAGCGTGATAAAATGCAAAACTCTCACCTCTAGCTTCTTGAATCCTGCCTCTAATTTCTGTAAAGGTTCTAGGATTTTAAAGCAACGAAAAAAACAGGACTTTTTCATTGGTCTAAGGAAGCCTACAGCTTCCTTTTTTTATTTTAGATGCTTTTCCAGAGATTTTGACACATTATTGCAGGATGAAGAATCAAATGACTTAATACACTTCATGAGTTTAATAATTAGTTCTTGATAGCAATCTTCATTGAACTCTCCGCCTACAAAGCTATTTTTATGCAATAAAGGTTGAAAAAGATCTATTATTGTATTTAAAGCTTCCTCATCACCTTTTTGTGCCTTATTCAATACTTTTCTTAGATTTTTATCATCCACTACTCTCCCTCCGTTCTTAAATAGCCCTTTTATATTTTTTACCCAGTCTTTTCTTTAGCTTATTCAAAGCTGTAATCTTAGTTTTATTAACACCCTGCTTAGAAATGCCTAGTCTTTTAGCTACGTTGGTATCACTTTCATTTAAGATTATACATCTATATATTATTTCTTTTTGTCTTTCAGTAAGGGTAGATATAGCTTCAGTTATCTCTTTTTTATGGGATATTTCGGTGTAATCGTAGTTACCCTCTTCCTCCTCAACAATATCATTTGATTTTACTGTATCCATAATATAATTAACTCTTTTCTCTGAAAAACCAGGGTCAACAACGTCTAAGCTTAACTCCTCATAGTTATACAACTCTTTTTGCTTTTTTTTAATTTGCCAGGCTGTAAATACTATAGTTTTTTTTATGTAGCTATATAAGTAGACCCTGAACACATAGTCATTAAATTTATCAGCAGCAGTATCATTATTGTTAACGTTATCTAAGTTGTCTTTGTTAACCTGTTTTCCACTTTCTTTTTGGCTGTTTACGTAATTAGATACTAACCTATTCATAGTTGTTACCCTCCCTTCACAATTTTTCATATTATACTTATAATTATAAGTCTTTATTATTAAAATATTTGTTGAAACATAATTGTCAACCAAAAAAAGTTATTTTTGTTATATATTTTTATTATAAAGAACATATGTTCGTTTGTATGGGTAAAAAAATAGCACTTTTCTAGTACTCTATTAATAAAATACAATTTCATTTTAAAATGTCAACCAAGGAGTTGGCTTTTTTAATATTTTTGCATTCTTTTATTATTATAATATACATTTCATATATTTTCTAGTTTTTAACACCTATAGGTTTACATTTTTTAAAAATTTATTATTTTAATAATTAATAGTATAAAAGGTGATAGGAGGTGTGACTATGGAGGCTGAAATTCTAAAGCTAGCATCAACTCAAGGATTGTGGGCTGCTCTTTCGGTTTTACTTATTATATATATCCTCAAGGCCCAAGAAAAAAGAGATTTTAAGCAGGAGCAAAGGGAAGAAAAATATCAAGAAATAATATGTAGCTTAACAGATAGGCTAAGCCTTATAGAAGATGTAAATAGAAAGGTCGAAGTGGTGGAAAAGCACATGCTTAGTAAAAAGCTATAAAAGGCATGGCTCAAATGATGGGGCTTATTTCTTAACTAAATGTAAAATTGTAGAGGCAAGCTAACATTAATGGGGGTGCCTCCCCCCACTATTTTTTATCAACTTTAAATGAAATATAAAAGGAAACATATACAATAATTGTTGTTACAATCAAACCAGTAATATTCCAATTTATAATATATTTTATTGTGGTATTAATTATATAGACTCCACAACTATAAAAGCTGCAATGTAAGCGAATTTTTCAGTTTTATTCATACTAACATTCCTTCCATTTAAATATATAATTATATTATTCCAAAATTTACATTTAAATGCAAGTATGCAAAATAATGATCTATTTAACCCATTGACCCTTTACCACTCTATCTAAGCCTGCTAAGTCTTTAACTATTTTAACCTCTGAAAAGCCCTTATCCAGCATTAGGCTAGAGACGGCATTTCCTTGATCATATCCTATTTCAAATAACAGCCATCCGTTATTCTTTAAATATTTAGGGGACTCATTAACTATTTTTCGATAAAAGTCAAGTCCATCTTCTCCTCCATTCAAAGCTAATTCTGGCTCATAGTCCTTTACCTGGGCCGAAAGCTCATTTACAGCTTTAGTGGGTATATAGGGAGGGTTTGAGACAATAAAACAAAGGGTTTCTTCTAAGCCTTTATTTAATAAAGGCTCCAGCAGATTTCCCTCTAAAAAGCTTATCCTTTGTTGTACTCCGTGACTATTGGCATTTTTTTTAGCTATAGTCAATGCTAAAGGCGATATATCTATGGAAATAACAAAGCTATTGGTAATTAGCTTTGCTAGTGATACTGTAATGGCTCCACTGCCAGTACCAATATCTAATATTTTAACATCTGTATTATTATAATAAATGTTATTAAGATTAATAACTTCTTCTACAAGTATCTCTGTATCTCCCCTTGGAATAAGAACTCCTTCTTCAACAAAAAATTCTAACCCCATAAACTCTTGTCGATTAATAATATATTGTATGGGCATTAGCTTTATTCTTTTTTCTACAAGCCCCCAATATCTTCTACAAATTTCCCAGGAAATCTCTCTTTCTGGATAAATGTGTAGTTGAATTCTATCTACACCTAAAACACTACTCAATATTACTTCTGCATCTAATCTAGGTGTATCTATTTGTGACGACTTTAATTTTTCAGTTGCAGATTTTAATATGTCTTCTACAGTAATCAAATTTCCATCTCCTTAAATATGTAAAATATCAAGTTTAACTCTTCAGCATATTATGAAGTCTTTGAACTATCTATTATAGATTTAGTCAACATCTAAATAATCGATTTTTTTAAATATACCACATTTTGCTTTAAATTATAAGCTTTTATAGGTATACTAATATTTCGTAAAATAAAAATTAGATATATTATTCAGTTTTTATAGGACTATATTACTATTTTTTATGGTGTACTTTTGTAATATATGGTAATATATATATAGTGTTTTTATTTAATGAATAGTTGTCGGTTTTTTATATATACATTTTATAATCTCATTTTAGTCTACTTACATAATAGGTGGAAGGAGGCAGTATTTGGTTATGCGTAAAGTATCTGATATCATGAATACAAGCTTTTGCACAGTTGATATTATGGATAGTATTCATAAAATAAAATCAATTTATTGCCAGAAAAAAAAAGAGCACTTTGTATTTCCTGTTAAATGTAGTGATAAAATAGTAGGAATAATCACTGCATATGAATTAATCTGTTGTGATCCCAATAGTCTAGTGGCAGATGCTATGAAGCGCCACAGTATTACCATATCCCCCAATGAATCATTATGGAGGGCTAGAGAAATATTTAATCAACATAAAGAAGAGGAGTACATTATTATAGCCAGCTCAAACGTAGTTTTGGGGGTGCTTACTAAAACAACTCTAATAACAGAAACAAGTAAATATACTGATTTGTTAACAGGGCTGTATCGTGCAGATTATATATACTATAAGGCCAGCAAGCTCATGGAGGCAGGCAACGAGATAACTGTAGTTTTCCTTGATGTGAACGATTTCGGTAAAGTCGATAAGGATTATGGTCATATACATGGAGATATTATTTTAAAGGAAATATCCCAGCTAATTGGTGAGATTTTGCCATCAGATACTTACTTATGTCGTTTTGCAGGTGATGAGTTTCTCTTTGTATCAAGTAGAACTAAGGAGGAAACAATTAAAATAACTAACAATTTGTTGAAAAAGGTAGCAGAGCATACCTTTCATAATAATATAAAAATAACTTTGTCGGCAGGAATTTCTGGTGGAGATAGAAAAAGAAAACGTGATTATGATGTAATAACAACTATTTCTGACTTAATAAATTTAGCAAGCTTAGCTTCTACAAAAGCTAAAAAAGGTAGCAGCTCAATTTATACTTTAGACAGCGATTCTATAGCCTAATATTGTTATTTGTTTTTGACATTATCACTCTCGGAGATATTCCTTTTATTTTTTAGCATGTCTTGCTTTCTATCTACATATAAATTGTTAGATTTGTCTATTGTGGCATAAAAAACATCCCTTATGTCGGTTACACCCATTTTATTCAACTGCTTAAACAACCACTCGGCAGTTAGCTGTTTTTGTTTTAAGTTTTCATATATAATGCTGCCTGTAACAACAATCTCTACAGGCATATCTTGGCTGTTATTTAAAATGTTTAAATCCCCTTTAGTTGCATTTTCTTTTTCTGATACCTTTAGAATACTTAAATCTCCATTAGGCTCAAGTACTCCATATTTTACATCTGATATATTAAACACATCCTTCTTTCTTAACAGTATATTTAAATCCTGTATTGTATAGTGAAATCGTGTTAAGTTCTTTTCTAGTATTTTACCATCCTGTATAACCAGAACTGGTTCTCCCTGTATTACTTTTGATACCAGCCTAACCTTTAAAGTTGCATATGATGCTAAAAAGGTTAAAATACCAAATATTATTAATCCCATAAGATGGTGCCACGTTCTTTGATTTAGATCGGTTGCAAGGGTTGCTGCTATAGATCCAAAGGTAATACCATTAACATACTCATGCATAGTTAACTGTGATACCTGCTGTCTTCCCAATATCCTGGTAAGAAAAAGTATCACACAAAAAGCCAATAATGTCTGTAATATTATTTCAATTATTAATCTCATTTAAGTACCACCTTAGAATAAAGTTAAATAACAGTTGTAATACTATAGTAATAGTAATATAAGACAAATTTCTAAAAAATATACAGGAGGAAATAATTATGCCTACATGGCTACAGGCTATAATAACCTTTGTAATAATAATAATTGGGTTTGCGATTTTATACGTGTTATATAAAAAAAAGCTTATTTAGTATATGTCTTTATTCAACAATGGAAATAGTCTAGTAAGAAGACATAATTAAAAACTAAGAGTTAAGAGTTAAGAGTTAAGAATTATAAATGATAATTGATAATTAAAAGTTGAAAATGGAAAACAAGAAAACATAATTGAAAATTAAAAGTTAAAAATTAAAAATTAGAAATGCAAAACCTAAAAACAAGTAATAGGGATTAGAGAATAAGTTAAAAATGAAAATTAAAAATGAAGAATAAAAAGATATAAGAGATAAAGCAAATAATAAGATATTATTATAGTAAAATATAAATAATTTGAAT
>NZ_WBZC01000069.1 GCF_009017275.1 Alkaliphilus pronyensis
TGCATTTTGCAAATGCCTATAAAAGTTTAATCTTATATTTGCTTATAGAAACATATTATTAAAAAAATAAAAATATGTATTTCTATAACAGTTTGCCCCGCAATATTTTTTTAATACCTTTAAATACACTAAAGGAATTGTAGGCAAATTAGTAAGGGCTGAAGGGAGATGTGTTATGAAAAGAGTTAAATCTGTATGGACAATAGCCAGTATATATGTTGGAACAGTAATTGGTGCTGGCTTTGCATCAGGCCAAGAGATATTACTGTTTTTTGGATTATACAATGGATATGGAGTAATAGGGGTAATATTTGCAACAATTCTGTTTTGTGGAGTAGGGGTATTAATTCTCGACAAGGTCTATAGTAAAAATATAATGTCCTTTGAGGATTTTATACTGTGTTATTTAAATGGTAGACTCATAAAATTAATACAAGTAATTGTTACATTTTTTTTAGTTGGAAGCTATGTGATTATGATTACAGGCAGTGGTACCATACTAAAGGAACATTTTCAGTATAACCCTCTAAAGGGTATAATACTAATGTCATTACTTTGCTTTTTCGTATTTAATTATGGAACAAAGGGAATTGCTAGGGTTAACGAGATAATTGTTCCAATTATGCTAGTTATAGTAATATTTGTAACAGTAACGATAGTTATTAGGTTTATTAATCACCTGGATTGGAGAACTATAGTTAATGAATCAAATAAGCTTTTATTATCCTTTAGAAATACCAGCATAATTGATATAATAGCATTAATAATACAGGTATTGTGGAAGGGCTTAATTTATGTTTCTTACAATACTCTTATAACTATTGTAGTTATATCCACTATAAGACCATTAATCCTTGATAGAAAATCGGCAGTTATGGGTGGGGCTTTTGGAGGAGTAATGCTTGGTTTATTAGCTTTTTTGATTTTATCATCTTTATTGATTTTCTGGTCAAATATATATAAACTAGAGATACCGATGATAGCAATTGCATCTTCATTAGGCGAGAATATTAAAAAAGCATACAGCCTTCTGCTGTTACTTGCAATGTTTACAACGGCTATTGCTGCTGGTCATGGGGGAATAATGAATATCTGTCAGCTAATCAAGTCGCCTAAACCTGTTGTGTCAGCTATGATTTGCATATTTGCTATACCGCTTACGCTTATTGGGTTTAAAAGCTTAATATCAGTAACCTACCCGTTTTTTGGCTATCTAGGGTTTGGTTTTTTAGCATTAATTATACTTAATCCCAGCAGCAACAAATAATATGTGGGTTTCACGTGAAACAAGGGGGAAAAAATGTGGGAAAAGGAAGGAAAAAGCTATGGCTGGTGATTATGGCATTAGGGATTCTATCAATTTTGATACCAATTACAAAGGGAGCATTTCAAAACAAAGGTTTATACACCAACAAAGAAGCTATAACAACTAAAGAAATCCAATTACCCCATAGCAGCGAAATAAGCTACCATAAGTTTAATGACGGATTGCTTCAATATTGGGACGGAACACTTTTTTATCATAATAGCAATACAAAGCTGAATTGGAGTTTACACATTGGAGCATTAAGACCATTAATAAAAACTAGCAAAGACAGTATATTTTTATATGATAATTCTAAAAACCAATTAATTAAAATAAACAGTTTGGGGGAAATAGACTACAGGAAAATATTAGACAAAACAATAAATTTAATAGAGGTTTGCCATCAAAACTATGTTTTAGCTATTCATGATAAATTAGAAAAATCTCCACTAAAACATGTAACCATTCTAAACCAAGAGGGATCCATAACAGGAGAAATCACTTTAAATAGTGGAGACATACTTAAGGGGGCATTATCAGGAAAGGTAAGTAGAGTTGCCCTACATACCATTGATTGGAGCTCAGGAGAGTTAAGTAAAAATCTACTCATCTATGATTTAGAGGGAGATCTAATTAAACTAAATAAAGTAAATGATATTGTTTTAGATATATGTTATAAGAATGATAAAATGATTGGGTCCTTATCAAACTCAGTTTTTGCATTGACAAAGGATGGACAAGCAAGGTGGAGCAATGAAGTAAAACAAATACAGAGGGTGGTATTGACATCAGAGGATTTTTTTGTAGTACATGCTGGATCCAATGAGGAATCAGGTTTATTGCAGGGAAGAAACAGAATAGGTATAAAAATATATGATTATAAGGGTACCCTATTGGGAGAAAAAGCCCTTAAGGATACAATAAAGGGGCTGGATTACAGCAAAGAAAACATATTATATTATACTGAACGCACAATTTATGTTTTAAGTAAAAGTGGAGATTTGTTGGTTGAATATGATTATAATGGTGATATACAAGAGGCCTTTATATTTGAAGACAATTACTTGTCTGTAGTCACAAAAGAAAAATTAGCCTTTATAAGAATTTTAGAGTAATAGAGATGATGGAGTGATACAATGTCATACATTGATGCTATAATAATAGCAACTATAGTAACAAGCACGGCAATAGGCTATAAAAAAGGTTTAATCAAAACCTTATTAAGCCTAACCAGCTATATGGCTGCTATTGTTTTATCTAAACTATATTATATAAAGCTAAGCCAATGGTTAAAAAACAATACAAATATATTTAGTGGAATAGAAGTTTTTGTTTATAATAATTTTGAAGCAATGGTTAGTAGCTGGATATCTACAGAATATGAAGCAGCCACTACCCCAATAAAAATTTGGGACACTATTATGATAAACCTATTGGAAAACACTAATATTGAAGCCTATGCCCTTCAAGCCACAGAGGCAGTAAAAAATCAAGTAATTACAGCTATAACAACATTTTTTTTAAATATTATAGCAATGTTACTGATTTTTATTGTTGTAAGAGTTAGTATTATCTTTATAGGTAGGCTTCTTGACCTAGCATTTGACCTGCCCCCATTGAGACCAATTAACAAGATCGGTGGAATAATGGTTGGACTAATACGTGGCTTAATAATTGCTTTTTTATTTCTTTTTATTATAGTACCACTGGTTATGAGAAATCCTACAGGCACTATTGCTTACGGTATAGAAGAATCTCTAATAATTAATAAATTTTATAATAATTGGTTTGACTTTCTTCTAAAATGGATTTTATCCCTATAGTGAAACAAACCAATAACCTATGCTATAATGTAACTATACTAAAGTGAAGGTGATATTATGTCATATAAAGCGTTATATAGAAAATGGAGACCTATTATATTTGAAGATATTGTTGGTCAGCAACATATAATAACTACCCTAAAAAATCAAATTAGTACTAGAAACATATCTCATGCTTATTTGTTTGCGGGAACAAGAGGAACGGGTAAAACATCAACTGCTAAAATATTTGCTCGTGCAGTTAATTGCTTAAGCCCTGTAGATGAAAATCCATGCAATGAATGTGAAAACTGTACAGGAATTATTACCGAAAGTGTTATGGATGTAATTGAAATAGATGCAGCCTCAAACAATGGGGTTGACCACATTAGAGAAATAAGGGAGAATGTAAAGTATCCCCCATCAAAAGGTAAATATAAGGTTTACATAGTAGATGAAGTTCATATGCTTAGTACAGGAGCCTTTAATGCTTTATTAAAAACCCTAGAAGAGCCACCTAAGCATGTTATATTTATTTTGGCTACTACAGAACCTCAGAAATTACCAGCGACAATACTTTCTAGATGTCAACGATTTGACTTTAAACCTGTTAGTATAAAGGATATTAAGGAAAGACTAACTAATATTTGTGATGCTGAAAAAATTAGCTATGATGACAAAGGCCTTCAAATAATTGCAGCTAATGGAAGAGGCTCTTTAAGGGACTCATTAAGTATACTTGAACAATGCATATCATTTACTCAAGGGGATATTAGTTATGAAAAGGTGGTAGAAGCATTAGGAATAGTTGGTGACGAGTTTTTAGTAGGTTTGGTGGAAGCAATAACAGAAAAAAAAACATCAGAAGCCCTAAAGCAGCTTCAAAAGGTAATTATTGAAGGAAAAGACATCCTATTACTAGTAAAAGAATTAATTAGCTATTTAAGAAAGCTACTATTAACTCAAATAGAAGTAGAAACAGAAGAGTTGTCTATTGATTCTAGGGAAAAACATAGGGTAATGGAGGAACAGGGTAGAAAATTAACAGAAAAATATATTATAGAAATGATTTATAAGCTATCTGATATTGAAGCTAAAATTAGGTACTCAACTCAACCACAAATAATTGTTGAGGTAGCAATAGTAGATATGTGTAACCAAAGACCAGACATCAATATAAATGAGATGCTGGAAAGAATAGAAAAGCTAGAAAAGCTTGTTTTAAAGGGTGAGTTTAATACCAATAGCAAGGAAATAAATAGTATAAAATCAAAGGAATTAAAAACAATAAAAGAAGAAAATGAAGAAACATATGAAGTACAAAAAGAAAAGGGAAATAATGAAGAAGAAAGCTCTTATATTAAGAGGGAAATGGATACTAAAGATAATACTTCAGCTGATATTTTAAAAACATGTTTAACAGCTGATTTTAGTATAATTAAAGATAAGTGGCAGGATGTATTGGAAAAGCTAAGACAAAATAAAAAAGCTCAAATAAAGGCTTTCTTAATGGAGGGTAATTTACATACTATAAGAGGTAATGAATTGATTATTAGCTTTAAAGAGGGATATGGCTTCCATAGGGAGGCTTTAGATAAAGATAAATCAAAAGATTATCTAATAGAAACTATAAAGCAAGTTACAGGACAAGAAGTAAAATTGTCTTTTGTAATGGAGAATGAATCAGCACATGAGGAAAAACAGCAGGATGCTTCACTTGAAAAGCTTAAGCAAGTTGTTCCCAATGGAATTTTACAGGTGATAGAAGAATAAGTAGTGAATATGATATACAGGGTTTGAAATCTTATGAAGAGTAATAACTCGACATAAGTTTCTATAAATATTGATTTTAAGGAGGATTTTTTATGGCTAAAAGAGGATTTCAAGGAATGGGCGGAATGTCAAATATGAATAATATGATGAAGCAGGTTCAAAAAATGCAAAAACAAATGGAAGAGCTACAAGAAGAGCTTTATCAAAGAGAGTTAGAAACAAGCGCAGGTGGGGGTGCAATTACTGTTAAAATTAATGGTAAAAAGGAACTATTAGCAATTTCCATAAAGCCAGAGGTTATTGATCCTGACGATGCAGAAATGCTACAGGACCTTATAATGGCTGCAATAAATGAAGCTATAAGATCTGCTGAAGAAATGGTATCTAAAGAAATGTCTAAGGTAACAGGAAACATGGGATTACCAGGTGGTTTGTTCTAGTTTTATCGAAATGAGGGGGAAATAAATGAACTATTATTCTGCACCGATAGCCAGATTAATTGATGAATTTACTAAGCTACCAGGTATTGGAAGAAAAACCGCCCAAAGATTAGCCTTTTATGTAATTAGCTTATCAATAGAAGATGCAAGCCAGCTTTCTAAGGCAATAATAGAGGCTAAAAAAAGCATTAAATATTGTAGCATCTGTACTAATCTAACTGATCAAGATATATGCACAATATGTAAAGATAAAAGAAGAGATGCCTCGGTTATCTGTGTTGTAGAAGATGCAAGAGATGTAATTGCAATGGAAAGAACTAAAGAATTTCATGGTTTTTATCACGTTCTACATGGTGCAATCTCTCCATTAGATGGAATAGGTCCAGAGGATATAAGAATAAAGGAGCTATTAGCAAGACTTCAGGACAATAGCGTTAATGAAGTCATATTAGCCACAAACCTTAATATTGAAGGCGAGGCAACAGCCATGTATATCACAAGATTACTTAAGCCTTTAGGTATAAGGGTAACAAGAATAGCCCATGGAATTCCTGTTGGTGGAGATTTAGAATATGCCGATGAAGTTACTCTGGCAAAGGCTCTTGATGGTCGTAGAGAGCTTTAGTAAAAATATTAAGTGTTGTATCCCAATAATAAAGATTAGTGAAAGCCCCGTCAGGAATTGCAGGATAAGTCTTGCCAGTTATGCACGGGGCTTTTTATGTTGAGAGACGTATTTAACCTCTACTAAGACCACTCTTGCGTATCGTATTAAAGAAATAAGCAAATAATAAAACAAGTGAAATGCTTGATATATCTTGTGTCTAGTAGAAATATGTAATAGAATAATTATATAATTAGAGGTATTGGTCCTCATACGATATTAACAAATTCTTTAACAATAGGTGCTTAGCATCAAAAAATAGTGATTGATAAAAAGGCATAAAAGTGCTACTGAGATAGGAAGGTGATTATACTGAGAGGAGCAATACTTACAAAACAAAAAATGTATTACACTTATATGGACAAGGTTTTTGAAGCACTAACTAATGTTCATTTAAAGTATAATTGGCTAATTTCAAACTATGAGTGTAATTGTTATCCTAATGAACTGATACCATTTGGAAAAGAGTATGTATGGATTACAGGAGAAAAATTAAACCAGATTATATTTGAAAATGAAATACAATTCATTTGGGGCGTATTTTCTGCTTTTGAAAAAGATATCAAAAAGGAGGATGCTTTAAAATATCCCTTGCCTTATGCAGATGGGAATCCAAGTTATTGGCGAAATAATTTTAATATACAACATCCACTTGCTAAAATAGAAATAGTTCCTTGGGATTCAACACTTGTACTAATAATAGCAGAGGAGAACATAGTAGTAGAGTCATTTTTAAAAAGTTTTCCACTGGCAGAAGAATTATCAGAGTATAACAGTAGGCACTAATTAGAGTGCTACGTACTTACTAAAGAAGCCTTGAAGTTACTCTTGAGACTCTTTCTGTGAATAAAGTTTTGGGATGAATAATGTTTGATTATATAAGGTTAGAAAGAACAATGTGCTATGGTACTTGTCCTGTTTATAATGTAACCGTAAATAAAGATGGTAAGGTTAAATATGAAGGAGAAATGTATGTATACAGAATTGGAAAGCATCAGTGGAAAATTTCTAATAAAAAGGTAAAACAGCTAAGTGATTTATTTGTTATATTATTGCACTTTACAAATAAATAATGCAATAATATATATATTGATGCAATTAAATGCATCATGACGCATTTAATTGAGGCAAATATGTTGGAGGGGATAAAATTTGAGGTCTAAGGATGATATATTAAAAATGCTTGATTCATTGGAAAATCATATTGCAGATGATTTTGAAGCACAAGATTTAGATTTTAAGGGATGGGTAGAAAGAAGTATTAATGATAATATGAATGTAGCAGTAAAAATGGCTGTTTGCATGGCAAATGGTGGTGGAGGAACTGTAGTTTTTGGAATAAAAGACAAAATTAAAGGCAGAAGTAATGCAATAATAGGAGTCCCTCCTCATATTGATGCATTATTGATGCAAAAATCTGTGTATGAAAAAACAGACCCTCATATTACTCCGACATTTAATTGGATAGTGGTGCCAGAAGGACATAAAAGAATATTGATGATGAATGTATATCCCGGCATACCACCTTATACTGAAACAAATGGAAATGCCACGATTAGGGTGGGTAAAGAATGTAGACCACTTACTGGGTCTATGAGGAAAGAACTATTTGCTAGTACAGGAGTTTCAGATTTCACATCAATTTTAGTAGATGAATATTGGGAAGATTGTTTTTCGCCAGTTGCTATGGAAAGAATAAGAATGATAATGGCTGAAGAACATGCACCAGATACATTACTAAAAATGTCAAATGAAGATTTATTAAGGTCAATAGGAGCATTGAAAGATGGCAAATTAACATTTGGAGGACTTTTAATTGTTGGAAATAGTGAAGCATTATCAAAGTATATTCCAAATCATAGATGGGACTTTAGAAGGATGATAAACAGTACAGACTATGCAATAAAAGAGGGGCAAAATTCATCTATACCAATAGGGCTATATGAAATAGAGAGATATATGGCCGCTGAAAATCCAACAACTACAATCAAAATTGGATTTTTGCATCCTGAGTTTTCTGCCTATCCTAACATAGCATTAAGAGAAGCATTGCTAAATGCTTTTGTACATAGAGACTATAGAATTCCAGGAAGTGTTATGCTAAAGCATTATAAAGACAAACTAATTATTACTAACCCCGGTAATTTTATTGGAGGAATATCCCCAAGTAATATACTTCATCATCCGCCAGTAGCAAGGAACTTACATCTTGCTGACCTAATGGATAGATTGAGATTAGTAAATAGAAGTAATCTAGGAGTTCCAAGAATATATAAGTCCCTATTGATAGAAGGAAAAGAACCACCACAGTATAATGAAATAGGAGAATGCATCGAATTGACACTTATTGCATCAACAATTGTTCCTGAGTTTAGGAGTTTTATCAAAGAATTAAATATTAAAGGAATTGAAGTTGATGTAGATCATTTAATTATCCTAAACTATCTTCTTAGACATAGGGAAATAGATACAGATAATGCTGCTTATATATGTCAAAGAAGCATGGATCAAGTTAGAGAAATACTCAGTTATATGGAGAATAGTTTAAAACTTGTAGAATCTGGAGGTACTGTTAAAAAGAAATATTACTCTTTAACTAGGGAAACTTATGCAATGCTTGAAAGAGGAATAGAGTATGATAGAGATAAAAGACTTGATAGAGAATCTATAAAGATGAGAATCTTATCTATATTGAGAGAAAGAAATTTAACTAACACAGAGATAAGGCAAATGACTGGTATGGATAGACAACAGGTCTTAAGGCTCATGAGAGAATTGGAGACAAATGGAGTTAAAATTAAAGGAGTTGGAAGAGGAGCCTATTATACAATAGATGTACCACAACAATAAACATTGATGAATCAAAATAAAGATTGCTATATAATAATAAAGATTAGTGAAAGCCCCGTCAGGAACTGCAGGATAAGTCTTGCCAGTTATGCACGGGGCTTTATAGTTTACGATGAGTGTTAAATCTCTGCTAAAAAACTGGTGATAAATCCACTAGGCTACGCTACAGCAGGTAGTTGTTATAACAATTAAAAGCAGACGCAGTGTATATAGTTTATCTCAGCGGCGTTACTAAAACTCCCGCCTCTTAAGCGGGAGTTAAGTGCCGCCAAGCTTCGAAATAAGTGCAACTAGAGTTCAGGTGGAGTTAAAACTCCATCTGAACTAAGTTTTCTTTATAATGTAAAGGGGTAATTATATTATAGAATACAACTTCTACCCTATCTTAAAAACAAAATTTGGCAAGTATATTGCTGTGTAAGGAGGACATATAAACATGAATAAGGAAGTAAGAGTAGCTAGTATGGATGATTTAAACTGTATTGTTAATGCTTTAAACAAAGCAACACTAGACCTAAAAAGTAAAGGGTTTAATCAGTGGAGTTATCCCTGGGACTCATCTGAAATCAAAACTGATATATTAAAAGGAAACATTTATGTGTTAGAATTAAACAGGTCTATTGTAGGAACCTTTACAATTAAAGAGGTGGAAAACTCTGTGAATGAGTGGATAAATAGAAACAGCTTATATCTTTATAGAATCGCAATAACCCCAGAAATGCAGGGTAAAGATTTGGGAAGGGATGTAATAGAATATTGCTGTAGCTATGCAGATAAACAAGCTAAGTCACTTTATTTAGATTGCTGGAGCGGAAATAAAAAACTAAGAGAGTTCTACTCAAAGACACAGCTACAATATCTAGGCGACTTTTCAGAAAAGGATTACTATATTAGCGTATTTAGATATGATTCAAAATAAATTAAATAAACTAGATATAGGATGGTTAAATATGTTGAAGTTTAAAAAGAAAAAGCTTTACATAATACTTTTTTTATCAGTAGTGCTATATATGTTTTTTATATGGCAAAATAACGCCCTTGTAATAACAAATTACCAATATGCAAATGCCAAAGTACCTAAAGACTTTGATGGTTATAGAATTCTTCAGATTTCTGACCTGCATAACAAAGACTATAATGGTAAGCTAATGGAAAAGGTTAAGGATATAAAACCTGATATTATTGTAATAACTGGTGATTTGATTGATAGAAGAAAAACCAGAATAGACATAGCAATAGATACTGTAGAACCTATGACTAAATTAGCACCTGTATACTTTGTTACAGGAAATCATGAGCAGTTATCAGAAAAATATGAGATGTTGAAAGAAGAACTAATAAAATTGAGTGTTGATATTATTGATAACAAATATACTATATTAAAAAAAGGGAGGAGCACTATTGGACTAATGGGAATAGCAGACCCTGCAAAACAGCATAGTGAAGAAACCTATCTTTGGGGCAATAGTAGTGGATATATGAAAAGTAGTCTTGAAGAGCTGTTTAAAGCTGTAGATACAGAGTTCAATATTTTACTTTCCCATAGGCCAGAAGAGTTTAATGTGTATAAAAGTATAGATATTGACTTGGTATTCAGCGGACATGCCCACGGAGGACAGATACGAGTTCCATTTATAGGAGGAATAGTAGCCCCAAATCAAGGGCTATTTCCAGAATATACAGAGGGAATTTATAGAGAAAAAGCCACATCAATGGTGGTTAGCAGAGGTCTAGGTAACAGTATATTACCACTAAGGATTTTTAATAGACCAGAGGTGGTTGTTGTTACCCTTAAGCATCAATTATAATAGACTAAAAATTATTTAAAGGGTTAAATATAAAAATATTAGCAATTATAGAAGCTTAGTTTTAGTTATATATGAGATTTTAATAAAACATACCTATATAGAAGTGAAATTTAATAGGGGTATGTTTTTTATTGCAATTAATTATTGACCTTAGCCTAAGGCAAAGGTTTATACTTTAAATATATAATTGAAAATTAAGCTTAACAGGGTAAAGCATATGTCTAAACAATACTCAATTATTTAGGTTGTAAAAATCTCTGTACTAAAAATGTTTAGAGATTAAAGATAGAGGTATATATAAAAAAGAGAATTGTAATAAATACAAAATTAAAATTATTACAGAGTTAAAATGATTACAACTATAATTTGATGTTAAGGAGTAGGTTGCCATGAAAAAGCAAATAAAAGATATTGTTGAGTATCTAGTTAAGCATAATATAAAGCCATCCTACCCAAGAATAAAGATATTAGAGGCTTTAATAGAAAAGGATAGCCATCCAAACGTAGATGAAATATACAATAGTCTTTTAAAGGATGCTCCAACGCTATCAAAAACTACAGTTTATAATACACTAAATGTTTTTGCTGAAGCAGGAATTGTAAAGGTATTAATAATTGATGGGAAAGAGGCAAGATATGATATAGATACTATTGAGCATGGTCACTTTAAATGTGATAATTGTGACAATATAACTGATCTTAATATAAGTATTGACGATAAGATAATTAGTGAATTGCAGGGTTTTAAGATTAAAGAAAAGAGAGTCTATTGTAAAGGCATTTGTAATAAATGTCTATCAATATAAAAACTTTAAAGGAGGAATTTTTAATGGATGTAAGAATTGGGTTAGAAAAAAAGGGAAGAGAAAAGGTAACTAAAGAATTAAATCAGTACTTAGCAAACCTTCATGTGCTTTATACAAAGCTTCATAATTATCATTGGAACGTTGAGGGGAAGAATTTCTTTCAGCTACATTCTAAGCTAGAGGAGCTTTATGATCATACAGCAGAAGAAATTGATGAGGTTGCTGAAAGGATTCTTATGCTAGGATACAAACCAGCAGCATCAATGAAGGAATATTTAGCAATGGCCACCCTTAAAGAAGCTGAAAGCACCAGCATAAAAGGAGAGGACATAGTAAAAGACCTACTTGAGGACTTCACTAGTCTAATCCTTGACTTAAGAAAAGGAATAGGTATAGCTGAAGAAAACAATGATCAAGTATCCGTTGACCTTATGGTAGGAGCAATATCAAACTTAGAAAAGACAGCTTGGATGTTACGTGCATATTTAAGCTAAATAATTGTAATTAAAGAGATCAAGTTTATTTGATCTCTTTAATATTTCCCGGGAAATAAAAAAACATAGTTCAGGTTGAGTTTTTACTTCAATTGAACTCTAATCATATTTGCTTGGAAGCTTGACGTCACTTATATCCCCATAAGAAACAGCAGTAATAGTAAACTAGTTGAGATAAAATTTATTTATATAATAGAACACATTGAAAATAATAACATAACATAAGAATATATAAAGAGAAATCTATATAACATCAATATACAAATGTACTTAACAGTAGAACAAATAAAACACTAATAGAGCTAAGTATAAAGATGTAAAAAATGGATATCCTACTAGATAAAGATAATTAAGGAGGGGGAATCCATATTGAAGGAAGGATATATTACCACTAAAAAGGATAAGCTTATGGAAAACATAACCAACCTACTTGAAGGACTATATAGTAAGGCAGGACTGATAAATGAAGCTGTAAAAAATGATGATCAAGAGTTTGTAGAAATAATACATAAGGCCCATGAGGAATGGAAAAGTGCAGAAGCCTTTTTTCATAATGTTTCTGAGCCTGAATTAATTGATCATGCTATATATAAGGTAGAAGCCGCTAAATGCAGGTATTTTTATCTTATAAAAAAAGCTAAAGAAGAAGGAATAAAAATGAATTTTCATTAAGGATGACATATTGATGTTATTAGAATTATATAATATAGGAGTAGTGTCTAACTACTCTTTTGTTTTATATTGAAAAATCAGCTTAACACAAATGCAATAATACTAATAGCTACTTAACATCTAACTTTTTAAGATAAAGGAAATGGGGGAGGATTATGGGTTTAGGCATGGAGATAAATATTATTTTAGCTTATGCCATTGGGCTAATACTACTTTATATAGTTGGATGGCTTTTATTGGTGCCGATTAAACTAATAGGAAGATTAATTTGGAATGGAATTCTTGGTGGTGTCCTATTGTTTTTTGTTAACATAATAGGCGGGTTTTTTGACTTCTATATAGTTATAAATCCTATAAGCGCTCTTGTGGCTGGGTTTTTAGGAATTCCAGGTGTAATCCTACTTATTATATTGAATGCCTTATAGAAGAAGACACATAGTATACCAACCAGCGATAGCTTAATTTTGAGAAAACTAAGTTGTAGGGAGTCCTTACTATACCTGAATATTAGCTAAACATGTTTTGAGGCTTAAGAGAATCTGTTGGTTAAATTTACCCACAGGCTCTTTTTTTAATGTTAAAAATACTGCTTTAAACCTTGCTTCACCATTTCGAGGCTTGACAGCACTTAACTACTCTTTAGATGTAGGTTTATTAGTAAAGCTGCTGACATTAAAAAGTAGAGCATTGGTTTACTACAACATACTTGTTAACTATACCTTCAGATGCTTAAACTATATACTAAACTCCAGTTAATTAATTTACACCACCCTGGGGATACTATAAGACTAGTTAAGCCTTATAATTAGATATTATGCAGTTGATTGCAGCCACAAGGCAACTGGGATTTAAGAAATAATAATAGTTCACCTCATTAAGCTAGTATATTTTTGTAAATAGATGTATTATGATATTGTAGACTAAAAAAATTAATATAATAAAGACTAGGTGATATTTAATGAAAATTGGATTAAGAACAATAAAAACAGGGATAGCGGTTAGCACTACTATGCTGGTTACAGACTTCTTAAATATTGAATACCCTTTCTTTGCATTAATAGCTGCATTAATTGCAATGCAGCCTACTGTTTCAGATTCTTGGCATTCGGGAATAAACAGAATCATAGGTACATTTATTGGGGCCTTTGTAGGCTTGTTATTTGGATTTATTGCCCCCATAAACTTTTTACTAGTTGGTTTAGGCTTAATTCTTTTGATATATACTATGAACCGACTAGGATGGACAGATTCCATTAATATTGCTGGAGTTGTATTTTTGGCTATCATACTAAATGATGAAGGGGTACATATAATATATGCTGTAAATAGATTGATAGATACATTTATTGGCATTAGTATTGCTTTAGGGGTAAATTATTTAATATTTCCCCCAACCTATGATAAAAAAGCTATTTCAGTAATAAATAATGTTTCTTCTCAAGTATGGCTATGCATAGATAAAGCAGTGGATATGTTAACTAATGAAGAAAACTATTTAGAGGAAATTGCAAATATAATTAATGAGATAGAGGTTGAGTTGAGTGAATCTGATAAGTTTTTACAGCTTCAATTAAAGGAAGAAAAGGTGAAGGTATATGGTGTTTATAACTCTAAAGAAATGCAAATACGCTTAAATTTAGTAAAGGAGACTCTACAGCATCTTCACAACCTATACGGAGCATTGGAAAAGGGTGTAAAGAAAGAAGTGTTAGAGATTATTATTGAAGACATAAATATATTAAAGGATAGCATGAAGAAGAACCATCTTCCAATATCAAAAAAGCAAAAGAGGTTAATTAATCTACAGCCATCAATAAATATAATAAGAACCATAAAGAAGGGCCTGAAGTATAATCCGAGGGTTAATCAATATCCAACAGATGACGTAGTTAGACTAATGGTGGTTATTTATAATTTAGAGGAGCTTATGTCAAAGGTAACCCTTCTCATTGACCTACTACCAAGCAAAGGGAAATAAAACAAGGCATATTAAGCCCCAATAAATCATGAACTACCAATAAAACAAAAGCTTTTGTTCTAATTTAAAATTTTTGATATAATACAAACAGTCAGATGCTTTAACAAAAACAGGAAAGCTTTTGATGTATAAGGGGAGTGATTACATTGGATAGCAAGAATAATATTGACATAGGTAAAAATATTAAAATGATAGAGTTTTTAAAATGCGAGCTATTAAATAGCACTGCAATGCTGTTTGAAACCATGATAAAAGGAGTAAGAAATGGGCAGGAGGAACTTTTAGAAGTACTAGCAAATATAATACTAGTGACATATTCATTAGGAAAAAGAATAGGAATAGACTATTCAGCTATTGACAAAAAGGTTCAAGAAAAAGCAAAGCTACATATGCTACAGGACCATCACCTTGAGAAATGGTATGGAGAGCTAACCAGTTTAAATCAGCATATAAAAGGTCATGGTAAATAGATTATAGGAGTGAATTAATTTGGAGCTTAATAACAATAAAAAGGCAATGATTGAGGCAGCATTTATTGCAACAATTTCATCTTTCTTTGGAATAAGTGTTATATACATACCAGTATTAACAATATTATTATTCTTGCTTCCAGTTCCATTAATTGTTTTGGCAGTAAGGCAAGGCACTAAGTATACTGTTTTAGCATTAATAATTACAAGCTTAATAATTGGAATTTTAACAGAAGTTGTATTTACATTCTTTTTAATAATTATTTTTGGACCTGTTGCATTAATTATGGGCTACTACATTAAGAAAAAACAAGAACCATTTAAAACTATAGGTATAGGAACCACAGTGTCTGCATTAACAACATTTATTAGTATATTAACTATTTCAGCTATTGTAGAGTTTAATTTTGCTGATTTAATTGGAGAAACCTTTAGAAGTGTAGTGGAGCATCAATCGGAAATGTTTACCTCAATGAATGTTAGTATTACTAGCCTTAATGAAATAATAGATTATCTAACCATTATTTTACCTGGATTACTGATTGTTCACTCAATGGTTATCACCTTCATAAATTATTACGTTTCTATAGCTATATTGAGAAGACTTAGATTTCAAGCATACAAATTACCAAGATTTAGACACTTTAAGTTACCTTCAAATATTATATTGGGTTCATTTATCTTATTCATATTAACCTATTTAACAAGGTTTGTTGCTGGCATAAATTATGAAGGTCTATATGAAAACATAAAAATTCTTTTTCTGTTTGTATTTTATTTACAGGGAATAGCCTTTATGAGATATATGATAAGCAAGGTATCAATACCAGAATTTGCAAGAGTTTTGATAATTGTATTATTGATAATAATAAGTCCTTTACTAACACTAATCTCTCTAATCGGACTAATTGACTCAGTATTTGATATAAGAAAATTAAGAGAAGAATAGCTTGTTAAATTATAGGAGGATATCTCATGAAAAGGACAAGGTTTTTTAAAATATTAATACCAGATACTCGAATATATATGATTATTATCTCTCTTTTTATTATAGCTATGGCCTATTATAATCATATAATTGCAATTACTGGAGTGTTTGTGTTAGCTTATCTGATTTATTATAATCTTAAAATAAGCAATATAAAAAGAGAAGAGTGGACCCGTTATATAGAGAGTCTTTCCTCTGATATAGACTCAGCCACAAAGCAGGCAATATTAAATCTTCCAATACCCCTTACTATTGTAGAATTTGATGGTACTATAACCTGGTATAACTCAAAATTTCCAGAGATTGTTGACAAAAAAGACCTACTAGAGAAAAATATACAAGATGTAATAGAGGAATTTAATTTAAGGGACGTATTACAGAATAAAAAGGACAATATTAACGAAATAAATGTTAATGATAGATATTATAGAGTTTTGTATAATATAATCAAGCTATCAAAGGATCAAGACTCAAATTATATAATAATGCTTTACTGGATAGAAAGAACAGATTATTTGGTTATTAGAGATAAATTAGAAGAAGAAAAAACGGCAATTGCTTTAGTTCAGGTTGATAACTTTGACGAAGTAATGCAAACAACAGAAGAAGCAGCAAGACCTATGGTTATAGCAGAAATAGACCAAAGGCTTACTTTATGGGCTAGTAAAATGAATGGGTTAATAAGAAAATATTCTACAGATAAGTTTATTGTTGTTTTCGAGAACAAATACTTATCTACCCTTGAACATAAAAAATTTGAAATACTAGACGAAATTCGTGAAATAAATCTAGGTAATAAAATACCTATAACCTTAAGCATTGGTATTGGCCTAGACGGAGAGAACCCACAGCAAACTGGTGATTTTGCCAATGCTGCAAAGGATCTTGCTTTAGGTCGTGGAGGCGACCAAACAGCAGTAAAAAAGATTGATAAAATTAGCTTTTACGGAGGAAAAACTAAGGCTGTTGAAAAAAGAACAAAGGTTAAGGCAAGAGTCATTGCCTATGCCCTCAAACAATTAATTCAACAAGCCGATAGTGTATTTGTAATGGGTCATAAAAATGCTGACCTAGATGCATTAGGCTCTGCTATGGGAATATATAGAGCTGCAAAGAATCTAAACAAAGAGGTTTTTGTTGTTTTAGGTAGCTCAAATCCATCTATAGATGTACTATATGATAAGATAATAAGAAATGAACAGTACAATAAAGCTATAATCTCATGTGAGGAAGCAAAAACAAGAATAGTTGATAATTCATTATTAGTAGTTGTAGATACCCATAGGCCAAAATTTACTGAATGCCCTGACCTATTAAATATGACGGAGAATATTGTAGTTATAGACCATCATAGAAGAGGAACAGAATTTATTGAAAACACAGTACTTAACTACCATGAAACCTATGTATCCTCCACCTGTGAGCTAGTTACAGAAATACTGTTTTATATGGAGGATAAAATAAATATACAGCAAATAGAAGCTGAAGCCCTACTGGCAGGAATATCAGTTGATACTAAGAATTTTACATTTAAAACAGGGGTAAGAACCTTTGAAGCAGCATCCCTATTAAGAAGAGCAGGAGCCGACACCACTATAGTAAAACAGTTATTTCAAGATGATTTTGAAACCATTATAGCTAGGGCAGAAATTGTAAAAAATGCAAAAATCATTAAAAAAACAGTAGCTATATCGGTTTGCAACGAAACAAAAAATATACAGTTAATTGCTGCCCAAGCAGCAGATGAGCTTTTAAACATAAGAGGCATTACAGTTTCCTTTGTATTAGGGAAAAAGGACAATGATATTATTATAAGCGGTAGATCAATGGGAGATGTTAATGTACAGGTTATTTTAGAAAAGCTAGGTGGAGGAGGACATTTAACAGTTGCAGGTGCACAGCTTGAAGGATACACCCTTGATGAAGCTAAAAAACAACTAGTAAATGCAATTGAAGAATACTTTGAGGAAGGTGAAGAATAATGAAGGTTATTTTATTACAGGATGTAAAGGGTTTAGGAAAAAAAGGACAGGTTGCTAATGCAAGTGATGGATATGCAAGAAATTACTTGTTTCCCAAAAACTTAGCAAAGGAAGCTAATGAGGGAAATATGAAAACATTAAATCAGCAAAAGAAATCCCAGCAAATTAAAAAAGAAAAGGAACTGGCGGCAGCAAAAAAGGTTGCCGATAATATTGAGAAAATTACAATTGAAATAAAAGCAAAGGTAGGAGAAGGTGGCAGATTATTTGGCTCGGTTACAGCAAAAGAAATTGTAGAGCTATTAGAAAAAATACATAAGATTAAAATAGACAAAAGGAAGGTAGCTCTATCTGAACCAATTAGGGAGCTAGGTGTGAAGGAAGTTGAGTTAAAAGTGTATCCTAATGTAATTGCAAAGCTAAAAGTTAATGTTATTGAAGAATAGAAAATAGGGTTGGGAGAGGGATTCCAGCCCTTAATTAAAAATGGGAGGTCTGTATGGAAGGAATTAATAGATTTAACATGATACCACCCCATAGTATTGAAGCAGAGCAATCGGTGTTAGGCTCTATGCTTTTAGATAGAGAAGCAATTTTAGTGGTGCTAGAAATCCTTAAGGGAGAAGATTTTTATAAGGAGGCCCATAAAGAAATATATGAGGCAATATACAAGCTTTTTAACAGAAGTGAACCTGTTGATTTAATAACTTTAACCGAGGAGTTAAAAAGCAGAGGAACACTAGAGGCTATAGGGGGAATACCCTATTTAACAAGCTTGGCCTCTGGAGTACCAATAACATCTAATGTTAAATACTACGCAGATATAGTTCAAAAAAAAGCAACCTTAAGGAATCTAATACATGCCTCTGAAGAAATTGTTCAACTGGGCTATAGTACAGATGTTGAAGTTACAGAAATAATAGAGCAGGCTCAAAAAAACATATATGACTTATCTCAAAATAGATATAATGAGGGATTAACACCAATTAACCAGCTGCTTTCATATACCTTCGATCAAATTGAAAAATTGTATGAGGACAAAACAGGCATAACTGGAATGTCAACTGGGTTTTTAGATTTGAATAGAAAGCTGGGGGGATTTCATAAAACCGACTTAATTTTAGTTGCAGCAAGACCGGCAATGGGAAAATCAGCCTTTGCACTTAATCTTGCTCAAAATGCAGCCGTTAAAGCAGGGGCTTCAGCAGCAATTTTCAGCCTAGAAATGTCAAAAGAGCAATTAATGTTAAGAATGCTGGCCTCCGAATCGATGGTGGAGCTAAATAAAATACAAACAGGCAATTTAAACGAAGAGGAATGGTCTAAAATAGTACAAGCCATGATTCCCCTATCTAAAGCTGAGATTTACTTTGATGATACTCCTGGTATAACCGTAACAGAAATGAGGTCTAAGCTTAGAAGACTAAAGATGGAGAAGGGGCTAGACCTTGTACTAGTCGACTATTTGCAATTGATGCAGGGAGATAAAAGGACAGAAAACAGACAACAGGAAATATCAGCAATATCTAGGAATCTAAAAATTATGGCCAAAGAGCTGGATTGTCCTGTGATAGCCCTATCTCAGCTTTCTAGAGCACCAGAGCTAAGGGCAGACCATAGACCTATTTTATCGGATCTTAGAGAATCTGGAGCTATTGAACAGGATGCCGACCTAGTAATGTTTCTATATAGGGATGAGTACTATAATCCTGAAGGAGATAAAAAGAATTTGGCAGAGGTTATAATTGCAAAGCATCGTCACGGAGAGACAGGAGTTATTGAACTAATATGGCTAGGGCAATATCAGAAATTTTTAGACTTTGAAAAGTACAGAGAAGGCTAAAGACCTTTATTAAGGAGAGACCTTATTATGGATTATATAATAGAAGGCTTTATTGAGGCCTTTAACCTGCTGATATCCTTTGATATAGAATTATATAGAATCATTATACTCTCCTTAGTTGTTTCCTTTACAGCCACCATAATATCAACAATAATTGCTGTGCCAATAGGTATATTAATGGGAATAAAGGAATTTCCGTTAAAAAGAGTGGCAATAAGGGTTATATACACAATGATGAGTCTTCCCCCAGTTATAGTAGGGTTATTGGTTTTTCTTTTTATATCAAGGCGAGGACCTTTAGGAATACTTGGAATAGTCTACACCCCAGCTGCCATGATTGTGGCTCAAACAATACTAATAACGCCTATAATAATAGGCCTAGTTTATAATGCAACAAAGGAAAAGGGTACAGATATACAAGCATTAGGAAAAACTTTGGGTGCAAGCAAAAGTCAAAGGCTGGTGCTTTTAGTTAAAGAGCTGAGGATGAATATATTTACAGGGATTATAGCAGGGTATGGAAGAGGTATATCAGAAGTTGGAGCTGTTATGCTGGTAGGCGGTAATATTAAGGGACATACTAGAGTTATGACAACAACTATTGCAATGCTTCAAAGTATGGGTGAGTACTCTATAGCTATAGCCCTAGGTATTGTATTACTTACAATATCATTTATATTAAACTCCATACTATATTATTATCAACAGGGTGATTTAAGTGAATATTAATATTAATAGACTAACTAAGATATATAATAATAAAACTGTGTTAAGCATACCTAAGCTCCAAATAGAAAAAGGTGCATTGTTAGGCTTAATCGGACCTAATGGGGCAGGAAAAAGCACCCTAGCCAAAATTCTAGGTGGACTAGAGGAGGCCTCCTCTGGCAATATTCTGTATGATGAAGAACTAATAAGTACTAGTCTATTAAAAAAGATAACTGTAGTAGCACAAAAGCCCTATTTACTAAGGGGAACTGTTTACTATAATATTGCATATCCACTAAAGATTAGAAAAGTAGAAGAGGCAGAGATTGTTATAAAAGTGGACGAAATGCTAAAAGAAATGGAACTGTTAGAAATAAAAAATCAGAAGGCCTGGACACTTTCTGGTGGAGAGGTTCAAAAAGTTGCTCTTGCAAGAGCCCTAATATTTAATCCATCTCTACTTATTCTTGATGAGCCAACAGCTAATATTGACCCATCTACCATTTTAGTTATGGAAAAAATGATAAAAAAAATCAACAAAGACAAAGGAACCACCATCATTATAGTAACCCATAACCTACAGCAGGCCAGCAGATTATGTGACAAAATAGCCTTTATATATCGTGGCGAAGTAATAGAGCTTAGTAAAAGGGAGCAGCTATTAAAAAACCCACAAAACATACTTACAAGGGATTTTATTAAAGGAGAATTATTAAAGTAATTATCAATAATGATTATGTGGAGGATATGATGTTAGTAGCATGGGGAAAGAACACCTATATTAAAGAATTAGAGAGAAGACATGTTAATGAAATGCAGCAGTGGGGAAGTCATCAAGATCCTTTGTTTTATAGCTATAACTTTCCTAAAATGAATAAGTATCAGATGAATTACTGGTATAACAAAAAAAAATATAGTCTTACGAGAAAATGCTATGTTATATATAATCAGCATCACTGCTTAGTTGGTTATATAGCCTTAAGAAACATTAAGTGGTTTAGGCGTACAAGTGAAATGGGAATTGTTTTCGACCCTAATCATGTAAATAAAGGCTTAGGAACCGATAGCATTAAAAGCTTTCTTCCCTTTTATTTTGAAAGGCTAAAAATGAAAAAGCTATTATTAAGGGTAGCAGATTTTAACCATAGAGCTCAGCAATGCTATACTAACTGTGGCTTTAAGATATTAAAAGTAGAATTCAATGAATTTGAAGACCAAAGCCTTGCAGTTTTTAAAGATAGTGAGTTAATAAAAGTTGAAGATTCATTTAAGTATGAGGGTAAAATACTAAAGTGTAGGTTTATTCATATGTACATAACAAAAGAAATGTATTTAAAACAAGCTTTAATTTATCCACATAATCCACCGAACACCTGTGCATAGTTCTGTGGTCTGTGTGGATAACCTATAGGCTGTTTGTTTTGATATAAGAATAAAATGTTATTATTACACAATCTAAAGGGTATAATATAATTAATAAGTGGTATCAAATTACTATAAATAAAAAATCAAACTATGTGGATAACTTAATTTTACGCAGGGTTTGATAAGATTAAAAAAAAGTGGTAATATTATTATTAAGTCTTATAGGCATTTG
>NZ_WBZC01000007.1 GCF_009017275.1 Alkaliphilus pronyensis
ACTAACGCCATTATTATATCACGAAAAAAATATATTTGAAAGTATTTTATGCAGCAAAAAAAAGCCTTATTTTAAGGCTTTAAGGGCGATATGAAAAGAATTTACTCCTAAAGATTTATGATGTTAACTACTAAAGACGGGTATTATAGTAATAATATGTTAAAATTGTGATAAATATTTAATAATTAAAAAGATTTAATAATTGTAATAAAAAAAATTATAAGGTATAATAAAATTGTTGAAATACTAAGGCTTATACAGTTAAATTATAAGAATAGTATGAATTTTTAGAACGGCATTCTGGATAATATTCTATAATTATCCTATTATTAGTTGATTATGTGTTAATTTATTAACATATATAACTATTCATTTATCTAAGGAGGAATAGTATTATGGCAAAAAACTTATTTACAGAAGAGAATTTTCAAAAGCTAAATGTAGTAATTGAAGACAACAAAGGTAAAAAAGGAGCATTAATGCCAATACTACATGAAGCCCAGAAGATTTTCGGATGCATACCTCTAGAGGTGCAGAAGGTAGTATCAGAGAAGCTAATGATACCACTAAGCGAGATTTATGGAGTAGTAACCTTCTATTCACAGTTTACTCTAGAGCCAAGGGGAGAATTTGTAATTGGTGTATGTATGGGAACAGCCTGTTATGTGAAGGAAGCCCAACCAATATTAGACAAAATAAGCCAATTGACAAATGCAAAGGTAGGAAAGACATCTGAGGATGGCAAGTTTACCTTAGAAGCCACAAGATGTATAGGAGCCTGTGGGTTAGCTCCAGTAATAACAGTAAATGAAGATGTTTATGGAAGGCTGTTATTAAAAGATGTACCAGACATTATCAAAAAATATTAGAGTAAAATAGGGAGGTATCGATAATGAAGTCCATTCATGAACTGGAGAAAATCCGTCAGTCAGCCTTAGAAAAAGTAAATTTAAGGAAGGATAGAAAGGGAACTAGAATAGTAGTTGGAATGGCAACCTGTGGAATATCAGCAGGTGCAAGGCCTGTAATGATGGCATTATTAGAAGAAGCCCAAAAAAGAAACCTTGAGGACGTAACAATAACTCAAACAGGATGTATCGGAGTATGTAGACTTGAGCCGATATTTGAAGTCTACAAAGAGGGCGAAGGAAAGACAACCTACGTAGAAATGACACCGGAAAAAGCAAAAAAAGTAATTGTAGAGCATATAGTCAATGGCAAAGTAGTAGAAGAATACACAATCGGAGCATACGAGAAATAGACAACGCGCTATAAAAAGAGTTAAAAGTTAAAAATTAAAAGTTAAGAGTTAAGAGTTAAGAGTTAAGAGTTAAGAGTTAAAAGTTAAAAATTAAAAGTTAAGAGGTAAGAGTTAAGAGTTAAAACAAAATTGAAAATTGAAAATTGAAAATGGAAAACAAGAAGACACAATTAAAAATTAAAAGTTAAAAGTTAAAAATTAAAAGTTAAGAGTTAAGAGTTAAACAAAATTGAAAATGGAAAATAGAAAATTAAAGTCAAAACCAAAACAAATTGAAACAAATATAAAAGCAAATGTTGAACCTTAAAGGCAAGTAATAAGTAATAAGGAATATGGGAAAAACCAAAAGACATTACTCATTACTAATTACTAATTGTCTTTCAATTACTCATTACTGATTACTCATTGAACTTAAAAGTAAGGGGGTTAAAAAATGGAGTTATTCAGATCCCACGTATTAGTATGTGGAGGGACAGGATGTACGTCATCAGGATGTTTAAAGATTATTGATAAAATGGAAGAAGAGCTTAAAAAGCATAATTTAGAGAAAGAGGTAAAGGTAATAAAGACTGGCTGCTTTGGATTATGTGAGGCGGGACCTATAATTATTGTTTACCCTGAAGGGGCATTCTACAGTCATATTGAAGAAAAGCATGTAGAGCAAATAGTAGAAGAGCATCTACTAAAGGGTAGAATTGTTACAAGTCTGATATTTAAAGATGCAGTAGAAGAAGGCAAGGTAAAGGCAATAGACGAAGTAGGGTTCTACAAAAAGCAGCAAAGAGTAGCTTTAAGAAACTGTGGTGTTATTAACCCAGAGGTTATAGATGAGTATATAGCCTTTGACGGATATAAAGCACTGGCAAAGGTGTTAACAGAAATGACACCAGAGGAAGTAATAGATGTAGTTAAAAGATCAGGTTTAAGAGGACGTGGAGGAGGAGGCTTCCCCACAGGCTTAAAATGGGAGTTTACAGCTAAGGCAACAGGAGATCAGAAATATGTTGCATGTAACGCAGATGAGGGTGACCCAGGAGCATTTATGGATAGATCGGTTTTAGAGGGTGATCCCCATGCAATAGTAGAAGCCATGGCTATAGCAGGATATGCAGTAGGGGCAGATATGGGTTATGTGTATATCAGAGCAGAGTATCCTATTGCAGTAAAACGTTTGCAAATAGCTATTGAAGATGCCAAGAAAATAGGACTATTAGGAAAGAATATTTTTGGCACCGATTTTAACTTCAACTTAGAAATACGCTTAGGTGCTGGAGCCTTCGTGTGTGGAGAAGAGACAGCCCTAATCAACTCTATAGAGGGTAAAAGGGGTATGCCAAGACCAAGACCACCATTCCCAGCAGTTAAGGGAATATGGAATAAACCAACACTACTAAACAACGTTGAAACCTATGCAAACATACCACAAATAATATTAAATGGAGCAGAATGGTTTGCAGGGATAGGAACAGAAAAATCTAAAGGAACAAAGGTATTTGCCCTAGGTGGAAAGATCAATAACACAGGATTATTAGAGATACCAATGGGAACAACCCTAAGAGAGGTAATCTACGAGGTAGGTGGGGGAATTCCAAACAATAAAGCCTTTAAAGCGGTACAAACAGGAGGACCATCTGGAGGATGTATTCCAGCAGAATACCTAGACACACCTATTGACTATGATAACCTAATAGAATTAGGCTCTATGATGGGTTCAGGTGGTATGATTGTAATGGACGAAGACAACTGTATGGTGGATATAGCAAGATTCTTCTTAGACTTTACAGTAGAAGAATCATGTGGAAAATGTGCACCCTGTAGAATAGGTACAAAACGAATGCTAGAATTATTAGATAAAATAACAGAAGGAAAAGGTGAAGCTGCCGATTTAGACAAGCTTGAAAATCTATCCCATACTATAAAATCAGCCTCCTTATGTGGTTTAGGGCAAACAGCACCAAATCCAGTTATATCTACACTCCATTACTTTAGGGATGAATACGAGGCCCATGTAAATGACAAAAAGTGTCCAGCTGGAGTTTGTCAATCACTTCTAAATTTCGTTATTACAGACGACTGTAAGGGCTGTACCCTATGTATTAAGGCATGTCCTGTAGATGCTATTACAGGTGAAAGAAAAGAAAAGCATATAGTAGATACGGTAAAATGTATTAAGTGTGGAGCTTGTATAGAAAAGTGTCCATTTAAAGCAATAGTAAAAAAATAACCGATAAGAGCGAAAGGAGATTATATGATGACCAATGTTTCCTTGACCATTGATGGTATAAAAGTTGAAGTACCAAGTTGTTATACTGTTTTGGAAGCAGCAAGAGAAGCAGGAGTAGATATTCCTTCCCTATGCTATTTAAAATCAATCAACGAGGTTGGGGCCTGTAGAATATGTATGGTAGAAGTGGAAGGGTCTAGAAACATTCAAGCCTCCTGTGTATTACCAGTAGCTGAGGGAATGTCAGTAAAGACAAACACCAAGAGCCTGAGGGATGTACGTAAAGCAACTCTTGAACTGATACTATCAAACCATAATAGAGAGTGTCTAACCTGTGCAAGAAATAAAAATTGCGAGCTTCAAAGCTTAGCAGAGGAGTTAAATGTAGATAAAATAACCTATGAGGGTGCAAAAACAGAACCACAAATAGACTTAAAATCTGATTCAATAATTAGAGATAATAGCAAATGTATATTATGTGGTAGATGTGTAAATATGTGTAAGGATGTACAAGAAATAGGTATCCTTGACTTTACAAATAGAGGCTTCGAAACAGAGGTTGCTCCAGCCTTCAATAAGTCAATGGCAGATGTACCATGTATTTACTGTGGACAATGTATAGTAGCCTGTCCTGTAGCTGCCTTAAGGGAAAAGGAAGATATCGAAAAGGTATGGGATGCAATAGACAATAAGGACCTACACGTGGTTGTACAAACTGCTCCAGCTGTTAGGGCTGCCCTAGGGGAAGAAATGGGATTACCTATAGGGACTAGAGTAACTGGAAAGATGGTTACTGCTTTAAAGCGTATGGGTTTTGACAAAGTTTTCGACACTAACTTCGCAGCGGATCTTACAATTATGGAGGAAGGACATGAGCTATTAGATAGAATACAGAATAACGGTGTACTCCCTATGATTACCTCATGCTCACCTGGGTGGGTTAGATTCTGTGAATTTAATTACCCAGAATTCTTAGAGAATTTATCAAGCTGCAAATCACCCCAGCAAATGATGGGGGCTATACTAAAATCCTATTACGCAGAAAAGAATGATATTGACCCTAAAAAAATCTTTGTAGTTTCAGTAATGCCATGTACATCTAAAAAGACTGAGGCAACAAGACCAGAGCTAAATGTAGATGGATTACGGGATATAGATGCTGTTATAACCACAAGAGAGCTTGGAAAAATGATAAAGCAAGCTAGAATTGACTTTAACAAACTAGAAGACAATAGCTTTGATGATGATCTATGTGGTACAGCTGGTGTTATATTTGGAGTTACAGGTGGAGTTATGGAGGCAGCCTTGAGAACAGTTGCCGACGTTCTTGAAGATAAAGACCTAGAAGAAATCGACTATAACCAAGTAAGAGGTATAAAGGAGATTAAAGAGGCTGAGGTTACACTGGGTGGAAAAACCATTAAAATAGCTGTAGTCCATGGAACAGGTAATGCAGTAAAGCTACTAGATATGGTTAAAGCTGGAGAAAAGGATTATCACTTTATTGAGATAATGGGCTGTAGTGGAGGCTGTGTAACAGGTGGTGGACAACCCCATGTTTCAGCAAAGGACAAAATGGATGTAGATGTACGTGTAGAGCGTGCTAAAGCCCTGTATGAAGAGGATAGACTTACAGAGGTTAGAAAATCCCATAAAAATGAGGCCATATTAAAGCTATATAAAGAGTATTTAGAAAAACCAAATAGCCATAAGGCCCATAAGCTTCTTCATACCCACTATAATAAAAAAGAAAAGTATCCAATAAAGAATTAGACTACAAATGTAATAAACATCTAAAAACTGAATATATTTAGTCTATAATCTGACTATCAAATTATATTTGATAGAAGGAACTGAAAAAAACTGATGGTGAAGTAATAACCGAGCCAAAGGGAAGAAGAATTTGACTGATTTTATCTGAGTAGCTTTTGTGACTCTATTTTATAAGTCTAAGCTTTCCTACCTTTAGGAGAGCTTTTTTTATTTAAAGAAAAGAGGTGTTGATATGGAAAAAAGAATTGGAGTAGTTGCAATTATCGTTGAAGAAAAAAATCAGGTGCAGGAGGTTAATAGGCTATTAAGCATCTATAGTGAAGTAATTGTAGGTAGAATGGGGGTACCCTACAAAGAAAAGGAAGTATCGATTATCTCAATCATTATAGACGGCACAACAGATGATATTGGAGGATTAACCGGTAAGCTTGGAAAGCTAGGAGGTGTAACAGTTAAAAGTGCATTAACAAAGAAGTAAAATGTCTTAAGGAGGTTGTAAAATGGATACTAATAAAATAATTAATGAAGAAAAGATTAATTATATACTACAGAGAGGAAAAGGGGTAGGGCAAAAAACAATAAGCCACATTATTGAAAAAAGTAAGGCTAGTAAAGGACTAACGATAGAAGAGGCAGCAGCTCTTCTACAGATAGAGGAGGACACCCTATTGGAGGAGCTTTTCAAGGCTGCAAAAGAGGTGAAGAATAAAGTATATGGAAAAAGAATAGTAGTTTTTGCTCCCCTTTATACCAGCAATGAATGTACCAATAATTGCACCTATTGTGGTTTTAAGGTAACCAATAAAGGCCTCCTTAGAAGGACATTAACCACTGAAGAAATAGTAAAGGAAGCAGTAGCATTAGTAAATGAAGGCCATAAAAGGATCCTATTGGTCTGTGGAGAGGATCCTAAAAAAACAAATATAACCCATATAACAGAATCACTAAAGGCTATATATAATAATACAGACATTCGTAGAATTAATGTCAATGCAGCCCCTATGTCTATAGAAGATTTTAGTCTCCTAAAGGAGGCTGGCATTGGAACCTATCAAATTTTTCAAGAAACCTATCACAGAGAAACATATAAGAAAGTCCATCCTACAGGAGCAAAAAAGGACTACGATTATCGTTTATTAGCTATAAATAGGAGCTTTGCAGCAGGGATAGATGATTTAGGAATAGGAGCATTACTAGGCTTATACGATTACAGATTTGATGTGCTGGCAACACTTACCCATGCCCAGTACATGGAAGAGGAGTTTAATGTAGGTCCCCACACTATATCAGTACCAAGGCTAAGACCTGCATACAATGCAGTAATGGAAAACAACCCATATACAATAACAGATAAAGAGTTTAAAAAAATTGTAGCTGTATATAGACTTACATTACCCTATACCGGCATTATTCTATCAACAAGAGAAACTGCAGAATTAAGGGATCAGCTATTCGACCTAGGGGTTTCTCAGGTTTCGGCTGGTTCAAAGACTAATCCTGGGGGATACCACAATAACTCAAGAGAGGCTGAACAATTTCAAACCAGCGACGAAAGAAGCCTAAAGGAGGTTATAGGGGTATTATGTGAACAAGGGCACCTTCCAAGCTTTTGCACAGCCTGCTATAGAGCCAATAGGACAGGAGAAGCCTTTATGGAATTGGCGAAGGCCTCAGAAATCCATGAGTTTTGTCAATCAAATGCGATACTAACCTTTAAGGAGCATCTTTTAGATTATGGCTATGGACTAAATGAAAAGGAGGATATGCTAATAGAAAATGCCCTTAAGGAAATCAAAAATGAAAAAATAAGAAAAATGACTATAGAAAAATTAAAGGAAATTGAAAAGGGAAAAAGAGACCTGTTCTTCTAAAGGATAAAGGTAGGTGATTATAGTGAATAGGAAGAACAACAAAGTTATAATTGTATGTGATACAACTACGGAGATGTTAATGGCGGATTCTGAGTTAAGGTCCTGTAATATAGTATTTCAGCTGGTTCCTACACCAAGTCAATATGGGTCAATATGTAGCACCTCAATTGCTTTAGAAGAAACATATAAATCCCAAGCAAAAGCAGTATTAGCTAATATTAAAATAAATTATAATATTTACCCCTATGAGGTTAAAAGGCTTACAGGATTAATGGCAGCATTAAAGAAGGAAGGCTTAACTACAGAATTTCAAGTAATAATAAATAAAATTGAGCTGGGACATGAGCTTACAAAGGAAGACATTATTATATTGCTGAATGCAAAGGAAGCCTTAGAGGTAAAAACTCTGTTTTCAATAGCAGACAGGTTTAGAAAAGAAATAGTTGGTGATGTAGTTGAGATTAGGGGGGCAATAGAGTTCTCTAATTATTGTGCTAAAAGCTGTAATTATTGCGGTATACGAAAAGGCTGCAATTCAACTAAACGCTATAGAATGAAGGAAGAAGAAATTATTGAGGCAGCGGTTGAACTCAATAGGCTTGGCATAAGAACTGTAATACTTCAATCGGGAGAGGACGACTACTACGACATTGACACAATGTGTAGTATTATAAAAAGAATTAAGCTGGAAACAAAAATGGGCATTACCCTTAGTATTGGAGAAAAAAGCCGGGAGGATTATCTGAAGCTGAGGGAGGCTGGAGCCAACAATTTTCTACTGAAAATAGAAACAACCAATAGAGAAGTATTTAAAAATATCCATCCAGACAATGACTACGATACACGTATTGAGTGTGCTAAGTGGCTTAAGGAATTAGGATATGTCAATGGGTCAGGAAATATGATAGGTCTGCCAGGACAAAAAATTGAAGATATTGCAGAGGATATACTGTATTTTAAGGAAATGGGCATCCATATGATTGGCATTGGTCCCTTCCTACCTGCTACTGATACCCCCTTTGAAAACCTACCTCCAGGCAGTGTGGATATGACCTTAAAGGCTATTGCAGTAACCCGTATTGTCTGTAAAAATGTATTTTTACCAGCTACTACTGCTTTAGCATCTATAGACCCAGATGGACAACGGAAGGCCTTAGAGGTGGGTGCAAACACAATAATGCTCATATCTACTCCAGAAAAATACAGGGCTAGCTATCAGCTATATAAAAATAAAAACATGGTGGATATAAAATCGGCTATTGAGGCAATAAAAAATGCCAATAGAAGGCTGCCAAAGTATTTAAAGCTAACAGAAAAGGAGGAGCTATAATGAATGAAACACCAAGAGGAAACAGACTTCATATTGCCATATTCGGAAGAAGAAATACAGGAAAATCAAGCCTTATAAATGCCTTGACAAATCAAGATATAGCACTGGTTTCAGAGGTGGCGGGAACAACTACTGATCCTGTATATAAATCTATGGAGATTCTTCCGATTGGGCCTGTGTTAATTATTGATACCGCAGGAATAGATGATGAAGGCTTAATAGGTAATTTAAGGATACAAAAAACAAAAGCTGTTCTTAAAAAGACTGATGTTGCAATAATAGTTACAGAGGCAAATAAAGGAATAGGGCCATATGAAGAGGAGCTAATTAACCTGATGAAGGAGAAGGCTATTCCATTTTTGCTTGTTAATAATAAAATAGATATAGAAGATTCAAATCAAAACCATAAGGACTATGGTAATATACCTACAGTAATGGTTAGTGCATTATATAACGAAGGGATTGAAGAGCTTAAAAGCAAAATAATTGAAATAGCCCCTACAACGGGGGAAAAGCCACTTTTAAGGGGTTTGATTAAAGCAGGGGATATGGTGCTACTGGTAACACCAATTGATGCTGCAGCTCCAAAGGGTAGAATGATATTACCACAAGTACAGGTAATAAGGGCTATACTAGATGAAGATGCCTTTATGACCATTTGTAAAGAGACCGAGCTAGAGGATACCTTAAATCATCTTAAAGGTTCTCCAGATTTGGTTATTACAGATTCCCAAGCCTTTCAAGAGGTTAATGAAAGGCTATCTAAAAATATACCACTAACCTCATTTTCTATTATATATGCCAACTATAAAGGAGATTTAAAAGCATTAGTTGAAGGCTTAAATGGAATTAAGGGCTTAAAGAATGGTTCTAAAGTATTAATTGCAGAAGGCTGCACCCATCACAGACAGGATGGTGATATAGGAACTGTTAAAATACCTAGGTGGTTAGAGGATATTAGTGGAAAAGCATTAGATTATCAGTGGGTTACAGGAACAGACTTTCCTGATGATTTAGAGGGCTATAGTCTAGTAGTCCATTGTGGCTCATGTATGCAAAACCGTAAAGAAATGCTTAATAGAATTAAAATAGCAAAGGAATATGGGGTACCCATTGTTAATTATGGAGTATTGATTTCCTACGTTACTGGCATATTGGATAGAACCATAGAACCCTTTAATTTGAGTTTGAATTTCCCAATATAAATGCTATAATTATCTCAATAACTACAAATGCTTATGATTATTTCCCAGCTATTGGATTGCTGCCAGTTCATATTGGGGGCTGGCTTTAATCACCTATTGTGGGGGATGGGGTGACTAGATGAAGGATAAATGTTTACGAAAAATTAATTACATGAGAATATCAATTACAGATCTATGTAACTTAAGGTGTCAATACTGTATGCCTGAAGCAGGAATTAAAAATAAAAAAAGACATAAGGATATCTTAACCTTTGAAGAAATAGTAACCATTGTTAAAGAGGCTGCTGATTTAGGTATAAACAAAGTTCGGATAACAGGGGGAGAGCCCCTAGTTAAAAAAGACATTATTAGATTAGTAGAAGCTATAGCTAAAATAAAGGCTATAGATGACGTTGCCATGACTACAAACGGATTGCTATTAAAGGGAATGGCATTAGACTTGAAAAATGCAGGCTTAAACAGAGTAAATATTAGTATTGATTCCCTTAAGCCCAATAGATATAAAGAAATAACTAGAGGCGGAAATTTAAATGATGTACTTGATGGAATACAGGAAATACAAAGGTTAAAAATTACACCCCTAAAGCTAAATACAGTTGTTATAGGTGGTTTCAACGAAGATGAAATACAGGATTTTGCCAATCTAACTTTAACCCATAATTTAGATGTAAGGTTTATAGAGCTGATGCCAGTAGGAGAAGCCAGCCGATGGACTAAAGAAAGATTTATATCAAACGCTGAAGTTAAAAGTAGAATAGACAATCTATCACCTGTATATGATGATGCCAATGGTCCTGCAGATTATTACTCATTACCAGCAGCTAAAGGGAGAATAGGGTTTATATCCCCCATAAGCAGTTGTTTTTGTAGTACCTGTAATAGAATACGTTTAACCAGTGATGGAAAAATAAAACCCTGTCTCCACAGCAACCAAGAAATTGATATTAAAAAAATAGTTAAAGGAAATCCAGAGAGGATAAAAGAAGCCATTAAGTTTGCAATACAAGCAAAGCCTGAAAAACACTATTTGTTTACCAGCAACCACCAATTAGGCCATAGAAGCATGTGGCAAATAGGGGGTTAAAGGTTTTTGTATAAAGAATAATAATGGAAAAGCAGGAATAAACTTAATTAGGAGGGGTTATAAAAATGGTTAAGAGAAATAAAATCCATTTTTTTTTGTTTATTCTTTTAGCTTTGTTTATCTGTATAGGTCCATATTATTTTGCAAATTATAAACCAACGGAAATAACCTTAGAGGAAAACACCGATAGCCTCAAATGGAAAGGTGTTATTAGTTTTTGGGATTATCCAAGATTAGATAAAAAAACTGGTGGTCAATACAATTGGATTAGGGAAAAGATTAAAAGCTTTGAAAAGAAGCATCCAGGAGTATACATAGATTTTCACCCCATAGATTGGGAAAAGGGCTCAATAAAGCTAGAAAATGCATTAAAGCTGGGAAGCCCACCTGACATTATCCCAGTTGGGAGTGATTACAGCATTATTGCAAGCGGTATATTAGAGCCTTTAAATATCCATTTGTCAACAGAGGAGATAAAAGACTTTGATGAGGTGGCTATAAAGACGGTAACATTTAATGGTGAAATTTTAGCAGTGCCGTGGATGATGACTACATATACTTTAATTCTTAATCTTGATATGTTTAAAGAAAGAGGAGTAGAGCCTCCTGTAGATGGCATTTGGACCTATGAGGAATTTATTGAAAAGCTTCAGCGATTAACCTTTGACAGTAAGGGAAGAGGTAAAATAGATCATTATGGCTTTAATAGCTTTATAAAGGAAGGATATTATAATACCTGGGGTATTATTTTAAGTGATGGAGGAAGGATTATAGATAACCAGTTGAACTATGTCTTTAATGATAAAGCTGCCTATTCAGGGGTTGGTAAGCTACTGGATATGAAGCATAAATACGCAGTTGTTCATCCTGCATTCGGAGAAAACACTTCAAATCAAGCCTGGACTTCCTTTTATAGGGATCAAAATGTAGCAGTTATTCCAACTGGAACATGGGCATTTAATGTGCTGGATAGATTAAAACAAGAGGGTAAAGGCTTTGAATATGATGTAGCCCTATTCCCAATCGGTGAGTTGGGTAAGCCTGTAACCATGAGTAATTCTATAGGCTCCTATGGAATAGCTAAGCAGGAGGATAAAGAAAAGCTTCAAATGTGTGTTGAACTCTTAAAATATATAGTTACGGAAGAAAATCAAAGTCAGCTAGATAGGTTAGGGGTATTTCCAGTAAAGAAGTCCGTTGGCAATATATATGCTAATAATTCTAAAATGTCTACTATCTATGAATCCTTGAAGAACACTGTAATTATTCCTCCACATCCATATTGGAATGAGATTGATGAAGCTATTCAAAAACAGCTACAACAAGGCTTGCTGGGTAAAAAGGATTTAAACCAGATTTTACAGGATGCAGAAGATAATGTAACCTCACTAATACAGCTAAAATCTAGGCATTGATGGATTTACGAATTGACCGTATCCATAAAAAAGGATATACTTTTAGAAAAGACAAAGAAGCTAATCATTAGCTAATCTAAGGAGTGAATTACATGGATAAATTAGCACTTAAGGAAGAATTCTTAAGATTTATGAAGCCAGAGGCAGTTTTAATGGATGAACCTATGAAAAAACATACATCCTTTAAGATTGGTGGACCAGCTGATTTACTACTAATGCCAACCTCAATTGAAGAAATCAAGAGAATTATTGATATATGTAATATTAGAAAAGCACCATACTTTGTTATGGGAAATGGTTCAAATTTACTGGTTACCGATAGGGGTATCCGCAAGGTAGCTATAAAAATAGCCGATAACTTTAATGCTGTTAACATAGTAGGCACAAAGATAATTGCACAAGCAGGGCTTTTATTATCAACCCTTTCAAATAAAGCATTAAAAGAAAGCTTAAGTGGGCTAGAATTTGCAAGTGGTATACCTGGAACATTAGGTGGTGCTGTAGCCATGAATGCAGGAGCATATGGTGGGGAAATGAAGAACGTAATTACCTCCTGTAAAGTCTTAGATAGGGAAGGTAAAATAAAGATACTTCCAATAGATGAAATGGAGATGGGTTATAGGACAAGCATGGTGCAAACCCAACACTTAATTGTTTTAGAGGTAGAGATGCTATTAGAGAAAAAAGACTATAGTATAATTAAGGATAAGGTTGACGAATTGAATATGCAAAGAACAACAAAGCAGCCACTACATCTACCCAGTGCAGGAAGCGTTTTTAAGCGGCCAGAGGGAAATTATGCTGGAAAGCTTATACAGGATTGCAATTTGAAGGGATATAGAATAGGCGGTGCCCAAGTATCAGAGCTACATAGTGGCTTTATTGTCAATGTTGGCAATGCTTCAGCAGAGGATGTAATCAATTTAATTAAACACATACAGACAGAGGTGAAGTCAAAATTCAACATCCAGCTGCAAACAGAAGTAAAAATTATGGGAGAAAACTAAAGGAAAAAAAGAGGAGCTAAAACTATGAGAGTTGTAATAATTACAGGATTATCAGGAGCGGGTAAGAGCCAAGCTGTTAAGCATATGGAGGATTTTGGCTACTACTGCGTAGATAATCTTCCCCCCATTCTTATACCTAAATTTATTGAGCTATGCAATCAAACCCACGGTAAAATAGATAAAATTGCATTAGTTATAGATATAAGGGGCGGTTTATTTTTTGAAGACCTCTATGAAAGCCTTGATAATATTGAAGAGTTAGGCTATCAATATGAAATACTATTTTTAGATGCAAGTGATGAGGTATTGGTAAAGCGTTTTAAGGAAACTAGAAGAAGCCACCCTATGTCACAGGAGGGCTCAATAGGGGAAGGCATAGTTAAGGAAAGAGGAAAGCTTAAGAAGCTTAAGAAAATGTCAGGGCATATTATAGATACAACGAGACTTTTACCCTATCAATTAAAGGAAGAGCTTAAAAACATATACCTAGAGGGTAATGAGTCTAATAATTTAATGATTTCTATTTTATCCTTTGGCTTTAAGCATGGAATACCACTTGATGCCGATTTAGTGTTTGATGTTAGATTTTTACCTAACCCATATTATATTGAAGAGCTAAGGGATTTAACAGGAAATGATGAAATTGTTAGAGACTATGTAATGAACTCACAGGTAAGTGTGACTTTTTCTAAAAAGCTATTAGATTTAATAACCTTTTTAATTCCTCAGTATATTAAAGAGGGTAAAAATCAATTGGTAATAGCCATTGGCTGCACAGGTGGACGGCATCGTTCAGTCACCATAGGTCATCTTTTATATCATCAATTAAAGAAAAATGGTAATCGTGTAATTATTAATCATAGAGACTCCCTTTTAAAGGAAAGGAAAAAGGATTAATATGAGATGGATTGAGGGGATTCAACCAAATCTCAAAAATAAAAAATGGGTTTTCTTAAGCTTACTAGGTATTGTTTTATTATCTATTTCCATTGCATCCTTAATGGTTATAATTAAATTTGCGTTACCTTTAACCATAACAGTACCTATAGGTTTATTTGGACTTGCCATAACCCTTTATGGAATAACTAAGGGATTTACAGTAGCTAATCCTTTAGGAATTAATCATGATCAGAATGAAAGAAAAATCCGTAATAGAGGGCCTAAGGTTGTAGTAATAGGTGGTGGTACTGGCCTATCGGTTTTGCTAAGGGGATTAAAGCTATTTACCTCCAATATAACAGCAATAGTTACAGTTGCAGACGATGGTGGAGGCTCAGGAAAGCTTAGAGAAGATTTGGGTATGCTACCGCCAGGAGATATTCGAAACTGTATTTTAGCATTAGCTGAGATGGAGCCCACTATGGAAAAGCTATTACAATATAGATTTGAAGAGGGAACATTAAAGGGACAAAGCTTTGGTAATTTGTTAATAGCAGCAATGGATGGAATCAGTGATAAATTTGAGGATGCGATAAAAAGCATAAGTGAAGTATTAGCTGTAACAGGTAATGTATTACCGGTGACCTTAGAGAATGTAACCCTGTATGCTAAGCTTGAAAATGGAAGAATTATTAAAGGTGAATCAAATATTCCTATAAAAAGTCTTGAAGATAAAAGTCCTATTGAAAAGGTGTTTATAAAGCCAAAAGAATCTGAGGCGGTGAAGGATGCAATTAAGGCAATACACCAGGCTGACATAGTAATTCTAGGACCTGGAAGCCTTTATACCAGTATAATTCCTAACCTGTTAATACAAAATATAAAAAATAGCCTTTTAAAAACCGAGGCATTAAAGGTGTATATACCAAATGTAATGACTCAACCTGGAGAGACAGATGATTATTCTGTAACAAGACATGTTGAAGCAATATTAGGCCATTGTAAACAGTTGGAGATAGATTATGTAATAGCTAATAAAGGGTCAATTCCTGCAAACATTAGCCAGAAGTATAAGCAAGAGGGTGCTAGCTTAATTAGAATTTCTGATGTAGACTATAGAATACTAAAGGATATGGATATAGAGGTAATTGCCGACAACCTAATTGAAATAAAAAAGGATTATGTAAGACATGATGCAATAAAGCTGTCTAAGATTATAGTAAATCTAGTACTTAGGAGAAAGCTATCAAAAGGAAAAAAAGGCTTTATACAATACGTATACATGAAACGTGTTTTAAAGGGTGAAATTAAATAAAGATTATGAAATTTTTAGTTTCATAAAGGATTTTTGTTTAGCTCTGTAGAAGTTATAATGTACGAAAAAATTTTAACACGTCAAATTTTTTAATAATTGATAGGAGGAATATGTATGCACAACAGAAAAGCTGAGCCCTACAAGATTAAAATGGTAGAACCAATTAGACTTATACCTAAGGAAGAAAGAGAAAAAAGGATTATTGAGGCAGGATACAATCAATTTGCATTAAAGTCAGAGGATATATACATCGATTTGTTAACCGATAGTGGTACAGGTGCAATGAGTGATTGGCAATGGTCAGGTATTATGATGGGTGATGAATCCTATGCAGGCAGCAGAAGCTTTTACAATTTAGAGAATAGTGTAAATGATATTATTGGCTATAAGTACTTTGTTCCAACCCACCAGGGTAGAGGTGCAGAAAATGTATTGTTTCCACTATTAATTAAGCAAAAAGGTCACTATGTTCTAGGTAATATGCACTTTGATACAACTAAGGCCCATATTGAGTTAAAGGGTGGAAGAGCCATAAACCTTGTTATTGAAGATGCCTATGATACAGAAAAGGAGCATCCCTTTAAAGGTAACTTTGATTTAGAAAAGCTTGAGCTTTTCATAAAGGAAAAGGGAGCTGAAAATTGTTCCTTTGTACTAATAACTGTAACCTGTAATAGTGCTGGTGGTCAACCAGTTTCAATGGAGAACATTAAAGCTGTAAAGGAAATTGCTGATAAATACGGACTTAGGGTTTTCTTCGATGCTGCAAGATTTGCAGAAAATGCTTACTTCATAAAAAAGCGTGAGGCTGGCTACGAGAATAAGTCAATAGCAGAGATTATTGTTGAAATGTTCAGCTATGGCGATGGCTTGACTATGAGTGCTAAAAAAGATGGTATTGTAAATATGGGTGGAATGGTTGCCATTAGGGATGATGAAGAGCTATATACAATGGTACGTTCTATGGTTGTACCTATTGAAGGCTTTCCAACATATGGAGGTCTATCTGGAAGAGACATGGAGGCACTGGCCCGTGGCTTAAGGGAGGTTGTAGAGGAAGATTATCTTGAGCATAGAATCGGTCAGGTAGAGTATTTAGGACAAAGACTAATTGATGCAGGTATACCTATACAAAGACCTGTTGGAGGACATGCAGTGTTCGTTGATGGAAAGAAATTCTGTCCCCATATACCATACTACCAGTTTCCAGCACAAGCAGTATGTGTTGAGCTATATAAGGAAGCAGGAGTAAGGGCAGTTGAGATAGGTTCATTCCTTTTAGGTAGAGACCCTGAAACTGGAGAGCATTTAGAATCACCAATGGAATTGCTTAGACTAACCATACCGAGAAGAGTTTATACAGATAGACATATGGATGTAGTAGCAGATGCACTAATTGAGATATGGAAGCGTAAAGAAGCCTTAAAAGGCTTTGATTTTGTTTATGAGCCAGAGGTTTTAAGACACTTTACAGCTAAGCTGAAGCCAGTAGAATAAGTAAAAGGGGCTGTTTCACTAAGTAATTGGTGCACAGCTCCTTATTTTTATGAAAAATCTTATCTCAGCTGCATTTCTATACTCCACCTCTTAAGCACATATCTCCCCTTTGGTGGAAACTTAGCTATATCAAAGAAATTAAAATATCTAATTTGTCAATAAGTTAGTTGTCAATTACTCATTTGGATTGAAATAAAAAGCTTATTATGATAATTTATTTATAGAACAATTTTATTTTGTAGCTTTATAAAAAATAAAATATATATTATAGCTTAGCCAAAGAATAGTTGATATAAGGTAACATTAGATAGGAATGACAAAGGAGTGGACGTGGTGCGACAAGAGATTAGTTCAGGAGGTGTTGTTATATTTGGTAATGCCATTCTGATGCTTAAAAAATATAATGGAGACTGGGTACTGCCTAAAGGCAAAGTAGAAGAAGAGGAGGATTATAAACAGACTGCTGTTAGAGAAGTATTTGAAGAAGCAGGCGTAAAGGTTGAAGTATTAAAATATTTAGGTAAAATACACTATACCTTTAAAAATAATTGGGAAGAAAACGATCAAATTAGTAAAACAGTACATTGGTTCATGATGCAAGCTAGGAGTATTTACTGTAATCCACAAAAAGAAGAGGGATTTATTGAAGCTAAGTTTGTTCATATTAACCGTGCTGTAGATTTAGCAAAGTACGCTGATGAAAAAAGGATTATTAGAAAAGCAATAGAGGAGTATAATATATTATCAACATAAAGGGTAGTGATAGCTATGTCTTTTTCATCAAAAGCAAAGGGAGAGCTGGCAAGAATAAATGAAGCAGCAAGGTGCTGTCAATTGGCAGAATTAGCCGCATTAATAAGAATGAGTGGAACATTACAGCTGGCTGGCAGGCAAAAGCTTAACTTAATTATAGTTACTGAAAATCCTGCCATAGCCCGTAAGCTCTTTAAGCTTATTAAGGATGTTTTTTCAATTCATACAGAGGTTATGGTTAGAAGAAATCCAAGACTTAAAAAAAATAATATCTATTTAATAATTATTACCCATCAAATGGGAAGTGAATTAATTCTTAAAGAGGTTGGTATATTGAGGAAGGATAAGGAATCCTTTGATATAACCTATGAAATCCCAAAGGCAATTGTTGAAACCCAATGCTGCAAAAGAGCATATTTAAGGGGCGCTTTTTTAGGAGGGGGCTCAGTAAGTGATCCAGAAAAGACCTATCATTTTGAATTTGTAACAAATAGTCGTGAGCATAGCGAAGCATTAAAAGGACTAATGGAGGACTTTTCATTAAATGCCAAGGTAATACAAAGAAAAGGTAGCTATGTGGTGTACCTGAAGGAGGGAGACCAAGTAGTAGACCTTCTCAATATAGTAGGAGCCCATACAGCCCTTCTTAATCTTGAAAATGTAAGGATTATGAAGCAAATGAGAAATGACATAAATAGAATTGTCAATTGCGAAACCGCAAATTTAAGTAAAACAGTAAATGCCTCCATAAGGCAAATACAAAATATCGAGGAAATAAAAGAAACGGTGGGCTTAAGCAAATTGCCAAGCAATTTAAGGGAAATTGCAGAGTTAAGATTAAAGCATCAAGATGCAAGTCTAAAAGAGCTAGGACAAATGCTGAACCCACCAATTGGGAAGTCAGGTGTTAATCATAGACTAAGAAAGATTCAAGAATTTGCTGAGAGATTGAGTAGTAAAGCACCATAGAGAGGGCTTTTCTACAATCTGACGCCATAGATAAGCTATGGTGTTTTTTTGTGCGACAGGCAGTCG
>NZ_WBZC01000070.1 GCF_009017275.1 Alkaliphilus pronyensis
CCCATATTGTGAAGTTGATACGCTTATTTATAAACAACTTTGAATGCTTCTTTATACTTTTACGAATGACCTGATTTAATGAGATTTCTGTAATAAAATAGTCCTTTGAAAAGGAGTCGATACGGGAATAGTACAGTGCCTGTTCCACATAATTTTCTATTTTGTGTAATTCATCTTCAAACTTATCTACTAGGAAATCCACTGTCTTACCAGAACTGTTTTTCATAAGCATAAGGCTTGCGGTAATAGGAAGTTTTACCTCATGAATCCATGACATAATAAAGTCTTGGTGTTCTTTTTTCTCATTATGTAGCTTTTCAATATCATCCATGTAATTACTATGCACTTTTTTTAACAGCTGCATATGTAATTCCTGTTCATAATTCTGTGGTTTGGGAGCTGCTTCAAGTATTTCTTTTTCATCACTTTTAATCAATTCATTCAGCTGCTTATAAAAAGAGTTATGATAAAAGTAACCTATAACTATATAAATTGATGCTAGAAAGGTGCAGCCTAAGTTTGTATATAGAATATTGCTAACAAGCTGCTCCCTATTAGTACTTACTATCATCATAAGTGTTATAAACAACATCATTATGATGAATAGTATCAAAAAGTAACGTTTCTCTTCTAGGTATTTAAAAAAGTTCATCTGATTATATAACCCTCCCCCTTCATCGTAGCAATATAGTTTTCTTTGCCTAGGTCTGTAAGCTTTTTGCGTATACGGGCAATATTTACTGTTAGTGTATTATCATCTACAAAGCTTTCATCTTCCCAAAGACTGCGCATTATTTTTTCACGACTTACTACAGATCCCTTGTTCTGCATAAGGATATTTAGAATTTTAAATTCGTTTTTTGTAAGCTCTGCCTTTTGGTCATCATAATAAACATCTCCATTATTAAGATTTAGCATAATTCCATCATGTTCGATTATTGTAGAGATTGTTTCAGTGTATGAATATGTCCTACGCAACAGGGCCTTTATTTTAGCTATCAGCACTTCCTCATAGAAAGGTTTCTGAATAAAATCATCTCCACCCATATTCATGGACATGACCATATCCATAGGTGTATTACGGGATGAAATAAATATAATAGGTACTTTTGAGACATCTCTGATTTTATTGCACCAGTGGAACCCATCGAAAACAGGTAGATTGATATCCATTAACACAAGATGGGGTTTTTCTTTTAGGAAGACTTCAAGCACCTGATTGAAATCATCGAAAATGATCGTCTCATATCCCCACTTTCTTATGCTCTCTCCAAGCATGTCTCTAATCGTTGGTTCGTCTTCTACAATCATTATCTTCATCTCTATTCCTCCAATGGCTGAAAGTTGTTTCCAAAGTTCTGTTTGAACTTATTATACCTTTTTTTATAAAAAAAGTAAGAGTTTCAACATAGGTTACAAATCTGTAAGGTTGGGCGTAAAAACCGTAAGGTTAATTAAGGGATTATTTGATTTTATTATGCTAATATTATAACAAGATTAGAAATTGTTTAAACGGAGGGAGTTATATATGAAAAAAGTAGTAGAAGCAAAAGAAATTAAAAAAGTGTATGGTCTAAAGGGAACCGTTTTTCCTGTTTTGCACGGAATTGATCTGACTGTTCTGGAAGGAGAATTTGCTGGTATTATGGGCCCTTCTGGATCTGGAAAAACAACTCTTTTAAATATTTTAGCTACTATAGATCAGCCAACTTCTGGAGATATCAAGATTGATGGAGAAAGTATATTGAATATGAATGAGGAGCAACTGTCTGCCTTTAGGCGGGATAAATTAGGCTTTATTTTTCAGGATTACAATTTATTAGATACATTAACTGTTAAGGAGAATATTCTATTGCCTCTAGCAATAGCTAAAATAAAGGTATGGGAGTTAGAAGGCAGAGTGGATGAAATTGCAGATAAATTTGGAATACGCCCTATACTTGAAAAGTATCCTTATCAAATTTCTGGAGGGCAGAAGCAGCGTACAGCGGCATCACGTGCTATTATATCAAATCCAAGTTTAATATTAGCTGATGAGCCAACGGGAGCATTAGATTCTAAGTCGGCTACAGATCTTTTGGAAAGCTTAAAATCACTTAATAAACAAGATAAGGCAACAATTCTTATGGTAACTCATGATGCATTTGCAGCAAGTTATTGTAAAAGAGTGCTTTTTATAAAAGATGGAAATATATTTACAGAACTAGTAAAAGAAAACACATCCCGAAAAGATTTCTTTAAAAAGTTATTAGATGTTTTAAATATGTTAGGGGGAAGTGAAAGTGACATTATTTGCTGTAGCAAAGAAAAATATAAAAGGGAATTTTAAAAGTTATCTTATTTATTTTATTTCAATGCTTTTCAGTGTTGTTATTTATTATACCTTCGTTTCTCTGCAGTACAGTACAGAAATAGCAAAAGGTATAGAATCTTCACAGGCAATGCAGTCAATTTTTATGGTGGCCTCTGTTATACTGATACTATTCGTAAGTGTATTTATACTGTATTCAAATAATACCTTTGCAAGAAAACGGAAAAAAGAAGTGGGACTGTATTCACTTCTTGGTTTGCAGAGAAAAACTATAGGTAGAATGTTGTTTTATGAAAACTTCATTATGGGTACTGTAGTATTAGTAATAGGAATCGCAGTAGGGACATTTTTATCTAGATTATTCAGTATGATTTTAATTAGGCTCCTTGGAATATCAGTAGATGTAGGTATGGTATTTTCTCTTAAGGCTGTTATTAACACAACTATTGTATTTATGGCTATTATCCTGTTTACGTCCATTCAAGGATATAGATTGATTTATAAATTTAAACTAATTGAACTTTTTAGAGCAGAACAGGTTGGAGAACAGCAGCCTAAGACATCTGTTATTTCAGGCATATTGGCTGTGCTTTGTTTAGTCTTAGGATATTGGTTTTCGTTTCAGAGGTTTTCGAACAATGAAGAAGTCCTTAGCAATATTGGCATAACCCTTGTAGGAATAATATTAGGAACTATATTATTGTTCTCTTCAGCGGTGGTTTTACTTCTTAAAATGAAAAAACGTAACAAAAAAAGCTACTATAATGGAATGAATCTGGTAACTACATCTAATCTGGTTTATCGAATTAAAGGGAACTCTAGAATGTTAAGTGTAATATCATTATTATCTGCAGTTGCATTATCTGCCGTTACCGTTGGTGTTGGAATGTACTATGGTTTTGAAGAAAACGCTAGACTGGCTACACCTTTTAGTTATATGTATATTTCTCAGGATGAAACTTTTAATAAGAGTGTAGACAATATAATCCGAGGAGATGAAGAGCATTCTGTTGTTGCTCAAATGAATATATCGGTAGCTAAAAGCAAAGGGGAAGCTTCAAGTTCAGATATATTATCAGGAAGAGAGGCAAATGCTGATGAGAATCCTGTGAAGATAATTTCTGTAGGCCAGTATAATAAGATTGCAAATATTTTAGAATTAACTGCTTTACCTAGTATTGAAAATGAAAAAACAATTGCAATCAGACCAATGTATACGGACTATGAATCATCTGATTACGAGGGGGAGACCATTACCCTTAATCTTCCTAAGGAAGATATAACTCTTGAGTTTGTAGGAATGACAGTTGAAAGGGTAATCAATTGGAGCTATCCCGATGTGATGATTGTAGTAAATGATGAGGCTTATAATAAAATCGAAGCACAAAGCTCAACTGTAGACTATGTTGGATATGTTGTAGAGGATCAAAAAACTACAAAGAAAACTACAGATGCACTGGCCGCAATCAAGATGCCACAATCCAAGTTATCTACATTCTACACAGAGTATCGGTTAGGTATAGAAGGCGCTGCTTTTAATGTGTTTATATTAGGCTTTCTTGGACTAGTATTTATTATGGCAACAGGCAGCATAATTTACTTTAAACAACTATCTGAAGTGACTTCAGATAAACCACGATACGAGATTCTTAGTAAAATAGGGGTAAGTAATAGGGATATTCACATGTCCATACTCAAGCAAAATGCATTTATATTTGGTTTACCATTAGTTATAGGTGTAGCACACTATATGGCAATCATAAATTTCCTGAAACGATTTTTTAGTAATTTAGCAGGAGTAAATTTGATTCAGCCTATAGTTTTATGTGTGATTATATTCGGTTTTATATATGCAATTTATTTTGGTGTTACAGTTAACTCCTCTACTAAGAGCGTAAGTGGAAAATCTATTCCTATTGTTGGAGCACTAGTTACTCTAGTCTTTATGTTGATGATTGCATTGGTTGGGGCACTACTTTGGACTACTCCACCAGCAGAGAAGGAAGAATCTTACACTGGGGAGAAGGTCATTTTAGAACTTCCAAAACCAACAGGTCAATATGAGGTAGGTACTACTGAAATACATCTAGTAGATGATACACGAGTTGATCCTTGGGTGAATGATAAGGTAAGAGAGCTTATGATAAGTATCTGGTATCCAGCACAGGAGGAAAGCGAAGAAAAAGCATTGTATATGAAACCTAAAGCAGCTAAATATTATGATGAAAACACTGTTACAACTATTGGATTACATCCTGGACAAATTGACTTATCCGGTACAGTTACAAACGCATGGCTTAATGCACCAGTTGAAAACAGTGATAAAGGGTGGCCCGTAATCTTATATTCGCCAGGGGGTACAGTTCCAAGAAACTTTGGTACTGCAGTAGTGGAAGATTTAGCAAGCAGAGGCTACGTAGTGGTTACAGTAGATCACACTTATGAGACTTCTGCAGTTGAATTCCCAGGTGAACGTTTAGAAACCGGAAAATTAAAAGCTATGAATGCAGAGACTATACTTAAGATGCTGGACGTAAGAGTTGATGATATGAGATATGTACTTGACCAGCTTGCTGAAATACAGGATGGTAAAAATCCAGATCATGAACAAAGTGAATTGCCTTTAGGTCTTGGTAGAGCACTAAATCTTACGAAGGTAGGTATATTTGGACATTCCGCTGGTGGTGCAACTTCTGCACAGGTTATGTATGAAGATGACAGAGTGGATGCAGGGATTGATATGGATGGTACTATGGGATATATGCCTGATTACCCACTTCCTGTAGCCAAGTACGGTTTAAACCGTCCCTTCATGCTTATGAACTCAGGTTACAATAAGGATGGAGAAGTGGATTCTCATCTCACTGCAGATGATAGAAATTCTTTCTGGAAAAATTCAACTGGATGGAAACTGGATCTTGCCATACCTGAGGGAGCACATTATACGTTTACTGATTATCAGATTCTTTTTCCGCAGCTTGATAGAAAGCTAAGTATTTCGCCGAGAGTAATTCAACAAAGTATCGGTACAGCTGAATCTGATCAAGTGTTTGAGGCACAGAAAAACTATATAGCGGCATTCTTTGAGCTTCATTTAAAGGATATTCCTCAACCATTATTGGATTCACCTTCAACACTCTATCCAGAGGTTGAATTTATAAAGTAAAGATTAGTAACATATAACTATATTTGAGGCACAAGATTGAATAAAATCCTACTCCCCCATTACATAAGGGGGGTACAACTTTACTGAAAATCAATATTAATGCGTGTAAGTATCATCTTTCTATCAAAACACACGTTGAGTGTGTTACTCTGATAGAGCGAGTTTAGAGAGTTTTATATATTCCCTTAGACTAATTAGTTTGAGGGAATTTTCTTAGGGGGTACGTACTTTTACTCAGAAATAAACAAATATGCAAAACCAAAGAGAGTTCTGCATATTTGTCTATGGTATAGAATGAAAATTTATTTAATCAAGGTTAACCTTAAAAAAACTATAGCAGATAATAGTTTGCAGTTTTAGGAGAGTGGATATTAACCTGGGTTTGTTTTCCTTCTTCAGATTGAATTGATATATTATGACCTAGCTTCAAAACCATTTGTTTAGCAAGATAAAGTCCCA
>NZ_WBZC01000071.1 GCF_009017275.1 Alkaliphilus pronyensis
AGATATGGTAATCTTTTTTTGGGTTGTATCACTCTGTTTGCCATCTTAAGTCTCGGCCATAAAATTTCAACACTGTGTACTTTGAAAACAGTCTTGATGCAATTCTATCATCATACCTAAGACCAAAATCCTTAGGAGTTAAATTGGTAGATATTATGGTTTTTTTTCCAGAATGAAGTCTACTATTAATAATATTAAATAGCTCACTATTGGTAAAGGTATTTGTAACCTCTGTTCCCAGGTCATCAATAATTAAAAGATCGGCTGAAAACAGCATATTATACTTATCCTTTTCTTGCTTATTATGAAACCTAATGTCTTCTAGTATTTCAAATATTTTAAAGGCAGTTTGATAAATAACTATTTTTCCTCTATCTAGCAATGCTTTTGCAATACAATTAGCAAGAAAGGTCTTCCCTAAGCCTGTTGGGCCAAAGAATAGAAGATTTTCCTCATTTCTATTATTAAAATTGATAACAAACCCTTCACATACCTGTAATATATTCATCATATTTTCCCTTGGAGTTAAATCCTGTCCTTCAAAGGTCTTATCAGAGAACAAATTTATATTAAATTTATGGAAGTTTTCTTTTTGCAATATATCGTGTAAGTTTGACATAGAATAGGCTTTGTTGATTAATTGCTGCTTAAAACAACTACATTTCTCTCCATTATCTAAAAATCCAGTATCCTTACAGTTATCACAAGAATAATCCTCCTCTAAGTATTGCAGTGGAATGTTGTTTTCTGTCAGTAAAAATGCTTTTTCCTGCTTTAACTCATCTAGTTTATTCTTTAGAATACTAACCAATTCTTCAGGGCTATCGTTTTGGTTAATTATGGATTTAGCAATAGCTATGCCAGACTTACCTATTGCATCATCTATTTCTTTAATACGGGGTATTTTTTTATAAACCTCCTGCAACCTTTGTGATTTTCTTTTCTTTGCCAAAGCCCGCTTGTTATCATATTCTCTTAGTATGCTATTAATTACTTCCTCAATCATAAGTTACACTCCTATCCATTAAACTTCTTTTTTTGGTTTTTGAGTATGATAGCTTCAAGCTCTTCAGCAGAGTATTCATCAAAGCGACTTTCTGAAAGATGAAACTTAGTTTTAACCTTATTATTATTTGATGAGGAAGACCTAGGGCTCTTTTTATCAAGCACAGCTATATCTTCTATTTTTTTTATACCTTTATTATACCAATCTGTTAATATGCTGTTTATATAATTAATATTAGGGTTAGCGGTTTTGCTAGAGCTTTCACAGGCCTTTAATATCATTTCAATTGAATATTGGAACTCGTCAACCCACCTATCAATTATCTTCATATCCGCCTCAGCAGGCTCCCTAGATAAAAAGCCTAGAGCCTTATAAACTCGATCATAAATACCGTATCGCTCCCCCTGCTTAAGTAAGTAGTCCTGAAGATCTTCTACATTATTAATGCCTAAATCATACCAATTACGAATTACAGCACCAACATATTTTATATTTTTAATATTCTTTTTATGCTTACAATAGCTAAAGGCCTTTACAATTAATGGAGGGTCAACATTAAAATTATAAAACCACTCTAATATTTGCTTTTTTTCATTAGGAACTAACGAACGATTGGTTAGCTTATTAATATCTATAAACATTTCTTTAATCTGAGGTATTTGGTTTGCCTCCACCAACTCTTTGGTAGTGAGGGTAAAATCTTCATAGGAGCTATTATCTTTGGTGTCTAATATATGCTTGAAATTATTATTAATATATAACTCCTTTAAATTCACAAATTCCACCGTATAATCAGTTTCCTCTTGATTTGTTGAGAGATGCTTTTTAATGACTTGCTTGCTTTCCCAATAATCCCAAGCTAAAAGAACATCTGATAGTGGAATGTTTAAATGCTTTGCAATTGTCTTATTACTTATTTCCATACTTTTTTGTGGATCACAAGCATACTTATAAGCTAACAGGTATACCTTAACAAAGGTACCATTTGACATAGGCATAAAAACATCAATAAAAATGTTTTCAATAGGGGTATCACCTAAGTCTATCGAAGAAGTACTTTTAATAAAAGCCATTAAGCTCACTCCATTTTTATAAATTCCTTGCTTTATTATACCATAAGACATAATGCATTTCATTCATGTACTTTTTAGGAATGTTATTATTTTAGGTGGGATTGCATGTATTCAATGGACTAAAAAAATATGGAATAATTTAATAAAACAAAAATAATATTTTAGTAGTATATGGTTATAGGAGGGCTATTGTGAATATAAAAAGGAAGATTGTTTCATCATCGCTTGTTTTGGGAATTCTTTTAGCTAGCATTTTTGTTCATAACCATTATTTAGAGGAAGAGTCGGTCATAAATAGACAAGATGATACAAGCCTACCGCTATATAGAATAAATGCAGAATTTAATCCACAGGAAATGACAATTTCAGCTAAACAACAACTGACATTTACAAATAGCCTAGATGATAATTTAGATAGCATTTATTTACATATATATCCTAATACTTTTAGAAATAGAGGAACTGCCCCCTTTGAAGAAAGAGAGCTTACCTCAGTATATCCTAATGGATTTAGTCCAGGCTGGATGGAGATACATAATGTAAAGGTAAAGGGTGATGTCTGCCACTACAAAATTATCGGTACTAATAAGACCATTCTAAGAATCACCTTAAATAAACCATTAAATATAGGAGATACAGCGGATATATCCATAGAATTCACTGTCAAGCTGCCGAATGCCAATACTAGACTAGGCTATGGGGAGGAAACAGTAAATATAAGTAATTGGTATCCTATCCTTTCGGTATACGATACTACAGGCTGGAACCTAGATCCCTACTATTCTATAGGAGACCCATTCTATAGTGAAATGGCTATATATAAGGTTTCTCTAGCAATACCAAAGGATTTTAGTATAGCTGCAACTGGTAATATAATTAAGATGGATGTGGATAAGGATAATGCAACATATTGGATAGAAGCAGATATTGTTAGGGATTTTGCTATGGTACTAAGCAAAGGCTTTGATATTAAAGAAGGGGTTATTAACGACATTACTGTTAATTCTTTTACTTTAGGGGATGAAAAAAAAGAAGAAGCACTACAATATGGTATAGACTCAATAGAAATATTCAACAAGTTATTTGGACACTATCCCTACAAGCAAATATCTATTGTGGCATGTGATTTCTTCTTAGGTGGAATGGAATACCCTAATTTAGTTATGATAAGTAAGAATCTATATGAAATAGAGGAGGATTTTCCTTTAGAATATGTTATTGCCCATGAAATAGCACATCAATGGTGGTATGGCATAGTTGGGAATAATGAGATTATTGAGCCATGGTTAGATGAGGCCTTAACAGAATACTCTACACTAATGTATTTCGAAGAGAAGTATGGAGACCATATAAAGGAGCAGATCTTCGAAAAGATGATAAAAGCCCAATATGAAAACTTTACATCAATAGAGCCAGATAAAGGAGAAGGAATACTTAGGAGCTTAAGAGAGTTTGAAAGCAATTTAGAGTATAGTAGTATAGTATATAGTAAAGGAGCAATGTTCCTGGAGGAGCTAAGAAATAATATGGGTGACGAAGCCTTTTTAGAAGGAATTAGACAGTATTTTAACCAATACAAGTATAAAAATGCAACTACTTTAGACTTTTATGAGTTAATGGAGGCAAACTCAGAAAAAGAGTTAAAGCCACTATTTGAAGAATGGCTAAATATAAAAGTAGAATAATACAGTAAATAATGGATAAAATAAAAAAAATTTAAAAAACATTTGTTTGGACTTGTATCATGCTAATTAGATAGTATATAATAGAAAAAGATTATTACAAATATGTTACAAAACAAATATCAATTAGGCTACAAAAAGCAAAAGGGGTAAACTAGTCAAAGTATTAAAAGGCCTATACTTTGAGAGGGGATTATGTTTATGAGCCGTAGGGTTAAGATGATATTCCAAAAAAAAGCTAAAGACCTACTTAGGCTAATTAGCTATCATGGAAGAATGCTAGGTGAGAAGTTTAGATTACATAAAAATCAAAAACTTATTGTTATTGCTGCCTCTATATTAGTGACAGTAATACTGGGTGGGGGATTAATGCTAAACCACTTAGCCAATAAAGCCTTGCTTGCTTATGAGATTGAGCTGGAGGGTAGACCTCTGGCGATAGTAAGAACACAAGAGGAGTTTTGGAGTGCCTTTGATGAAGCAAAAGAGCAGGTGAAAAGTCAATATCAACAGGATATAAACTTTACCGATGATATACAGATTAATAAAGTTAGTGCCGACGATGAAAATATTACTCCACATGGAGAGATAATTATAAATGTTATAAATAGGCTAGATATTAAAGTAAGCTCAGTTGCCATTTATGTAAATGGAGAAGAAATAATACAGTTAAGGGATAAGAAAACAGCTGAAGAAGTATTGGAAGAGCTAAAGACACCCTATGTAGATGAGGAAAATCAAAATTACACAGCAATCGACTTTAAGGAAAATGTAGAATTGGTGGAAATATTTACAGACGCTGGTGTAATAAGAACAAAAGAGGATGCTTTAAGCCTTATATCAAAGGGGACTGATGAAGAAAGGATCCACCAGGTACAAAAAGGTGAAAGCTCTTGGTCTATTGCAAGAAAGTATGACTTAACTGTTGAAGACATAGCCAAAGCTAATCCAAACATAAACACAGAGAAGCTACAGATTGGTCAAGAGATTAGTCTTATAGTACCAAAGCCATATATATCTATTATTACTAAGGAGTATGCAGAAATAGTTGAGGCTATACCATATGAAACAGAGTATGAAACCACAGATTCCCTTTATACAGGAGATAGAAAAATAGTTGTTCAAGGTATAGAAGGTATGCGGGAAGTAAAGGCATATATTATAAAAGAAAATGGGGTTGAGGTTGACAGAGATATAGTTCAAGAAACTGTATTATCTGAGCCTAAAACAAGGGTTATCGCAGAGGGAACAAAGCCAAGACCTAAAACAATGGCGACGGGGGTTTTTTCCAATCCCACTAGAGGAAGGCTAACCTCTGGATTTGGCTCAAGATGGGGAAGACGCCATAATGGTATAGACATTGCAGCCAAAACAGGAACCAGTATCTTGGCAGCAGATGGAGGTAAAGTTACCTTTTCTGGACGAAACGGGGGATACGGAAATTTAGTAATTATAGATCATGAAAACGGTTATCAGACCTATTATGCCCATTGCAATGCGCTACTTGTATCTGAAGGAGATAGAGTCCATAAAGATCAAAAAATTGCAACGGTAGGAAGCACAGGTAACAGTACAGGTCCACATCTACACTTCGAAGTTAGAAAGGATGGTACACCTGTTAATCCACTAAGCTTTGTAAAATATTAAATATAAGAAGCGTGACAACATGTCACGCTTAAAATTTTTTTTGAATTAATTATCTCAGCGGCGTTACTACCACTCCCGCTTCTTAAGCGGGAGATAAGTGCCGCCAAGCTTCGAAATAAGTGCAACTAGAGTTCAGGTGGAGTTAAAACTCCATCTGAACTAAGTTTTCTTTATAGTATTAAAACCAATATCACAATAAAAATTACAAAATACCAGCTTTGAAATCCAGAGTGCATATTCTTATAGCTGTTATCATAGTTAGGAGAACTGTTTTCAGGCTTTTTGGGCTTTGGTGATGGGCTAACACTGTTTAGTATTTTGCGAATATCCAACAGGCCAGAGCCCTGTTCTTGGTTAGGTAAGCCTAATGAATTTGCAGTATTTGTAATGACTGACTTTATTTGATTAGGACTATAGGAGGGATTATTTTCATATAATAAAGCTGCACAGCCTGCCACAACAGGAGTTGCCATAGATGTACCACTTAAAGCAATATACCCATTACCATCATTACTAAGTGAATTAATACCCACACCTGGCGCTATTACATCTGGTTTTGTATAGCCATCGGGAGTAGGACCTCTACTGGAGAAATCTGCAATTGTTATAGAGGATAGGTCGCTACCGTTGCGATCGTCACATGCCCCTACAGATATTATGTTGGGACTTATGGCAGGAGAATCAATTGTTGATTTTTTAGGACCATTATTGCCAGCAGCTCCAACCACTGTAATACCATTTCTAACTGCAGCATCCACAGCCTTACAGAGAGGATCCTCTTGATATGTTGACTTAGCTTTAGTACCTAAGGATAAAGTTAATACCCTAATTTTATACTTTTCTTTATTATCTATAGCCCACTCAATACCTGCTATAACGTCTGATACGCTACCGCCCCCATCTTCATCTAAAACCTTTACTCCAACTAAATTTGCATCAGGTGCTATACCTATATATTTACCCCTAGATGAAAAGCCATTTCCAGCAATTATTCCAGCAACGTGGGTTCCGTGTCCATCGTCGTCATAGGGGTTAGCCTGATTACCAACAAAATCCTTAAAGCCAATAATTCTATTTGTAGGACGCACTAAATCATTATGTGGGTATATTCCTGTATCTATTACAGCAACAGTTACATCCTTACCAGTTAGTCCATACTCATTGGCATAGTCAGACCCTACTGTAACAGTTGCAATATCCATTAGCTTATAGGCCCTATCGTCGAGATGTATTTTTTCTATAAATCGATCTCTAGCAACTGACTTTACACCTACAGTTGGCATATATGCAGCTACTGCATTTATTAACTTCAGCTTATGCTTTATTTTGCCTCCCATTTTAATAATAAACTCCTCAAGCTCATCACATTCACAGTCCTTAGCTGAAATTATTACGGGTAGCTCCTCTTCATCAGTTTCTGAAACCATTAACCTTTCTGCAACAAGGTCTTCCATAATATTTCTATATCCAAACACAAAAGAGACCTCCTTTATCTTCATTCTAATATAGATTATGCTTTAGGCCCAAAAAAGTGATAGAAATATGAGGAAATAGAAGGGGAAAGGGGTTATGTAAAATATGTAAGGCACTTACCGATGGAAGTTTACATAAAGTTGTGATATACTATTAGTGTTCTATCTCATACATATCTCAAATTAAAGGGGGAGATAGCTATGAGAAGGCTAATGGAAAGCAAAAAGAAGATTATTGCAACTGCAGTTATTACAGTATTAATTTTAGGTGTTTTTTTATCTATATCTTCAATGGCTGCAATATACAGACCAGCCTTAAGAGAAGTTGAATATCAGTATGTATCATATCACATAAGGGATTATCAGGTTATTGAAACAGAGAACTATATTATTCGACATCCTGGCTTCGATGAAGAGCTACTAAGCTATATTGTTAAAACAGCAGAAGACAAATATATTGCAGCAACAGAAGTATTTAATTATAAGCCTAAAGAAAAGGTTAGAATGGTCTTATATAATGACTTAGATGAAATGATGGATGCCACAATGCTAAGGAAAGGAAACCCACCTATGGGGGTTTATTATGGCAACACTATTCATATATCTAATCCACTGATATGGTTTAGTGAAGAGGAATACAAGGAAGGGTTTTATAGAGAAGGTCCAATACTTCACGAATTGGTACACCTATTAACAGATCATATTGCAAATGGAAACTTTCCCACTTGGTTTACTGAAGGTGTAAGCCTTTATATGGAATACCAGGTAGATAAATATCAATGGGGCTATGAGCTGTCAGGTGCAGAGGTTGATTTTTCAATCGAAGAACTAACTCATGATTTTCATCAATTAAATCAGTATAGGGCCTATGCAAAATCCTTTAGGTTAGTATCAGGCTTTGTAGACAAATATGGTTTAGAGGAGCTACTTTTGATAATTGAAAAGCTAGGAGAAGGGGAAAAGTTTAGCAATTATAAAAATCTATTTTAGAATGATTTATATGTTAATAAGGAGCTATTCATTAATAGGGCTCCTGACTACATAATTTGCTTAGCTATTATATATTTATTAACTGGTTAAAAAATTATATATCAATGCAGGAATTCTGCATTAAAAAATAGAATGATAATGAAATAAATTACAATTTAAGGTGGTATTAAGTAATGGAGAAAAAAATTCTTTTAGTTGAAGACGAAAGGCCTATATCGGAAATTGTGAAATTCAACCTGGAAAAAGAGGGATATCAGGTAGATGTTGCCTTTGATGGAGAAGAAGCTTTAAATAAGGTTAGCAAATTTACCCCTGACTTAATATTATTAGATGTAATGTTACCTAAAGTTGATGGATTTCAAGTTTGTAGGAAGATACGGGAAAGCTTCTCAATGCCTATTCTAATGCTAACAGCTAAAGAGGAAGAGCTAGATAAGGTATTAGGCTTAGAAATGGGAGCTGACGACTATATCACTAAGCCATTTGGTATGCGGGAGCTTTTAGCTAGGGTTAAAGCCAATTTAAGAAGAAATGAAATAACAAGTACTGGTAAAACTGGTGATATTATAACCTCCGGATTGCTTTCAATAGATTTTAATAGATATGAAGTAAAAAAAGAAAAGAATGTAATAGAATTGACCTCAAGGGAATTTGAGCTTTTACGATTTTTAGCTACCCAGGCAGAACAAGTTTTTACAAGGGAGCAGCTTTTAAAAGAGGTATGGGGATACGAATATTATGGTGATATACGTACAGTCGATGTTACTATTAGAAGGTTACGGGAAAAAATAGAAGACAACTCCAGTAGTCCGAAATTTATTATGACAAAGAGAGGAGTCGGATACTACTTTAGGAGGGCGTAGAATGTTTAAGAGTATAAGATGGAAATTTATTGTCATCTATTTTCTACTGGTCTTTATAGCCATGATAATAATTGGAATATTCATGATTCAACAATTTGAACAGTATCATTTAGAGGTAGTAAGCAACAACCTTACTTCTACGGCAGATGCTGTTATGGCTACCTTAAGGGAAAACCAATGGCATAAAAATAAGAAGGATATTCAGGAGGATATTTCGGCCTATGAGAGAATGGGCATGGAAATATATATAATTGACAAAGACATAAACTTTACAATAGTATCCAGTACTAACTCATATTACTTAAATCATAATGCTTCAGAAATATTAGAGAGTGATTTAATAATTGGTGTTTTCAGTGGTAAAGAGTTCTTAGAGAAGGACATAACACCAAAGTACGGAAGCAAAAGCTCAAAAAACATTGCCTATCCCCTATACGACGAGCATAGTAGGATTATAGGTGCCATATATCTAAGAAGTGACCTTTCTGATATTTATAGAACTCTCGATGACTCTAAGGATATATTGATACGAGCCACCTTTCTAGCGTTGTTCATAACAGTTGTTTTAGGCTATTTTATTGCAAAAAGTATTACTGGACCTATAAATGATGTTACTATTAAGGCGGAAAAAATGGCTAGAGGTGATTTTAATCAAGTTGTTGAAGCAAAATCTGATGATGAAATAGGGCAATTAGCCAATATGTTTAATTTTCTAACTGCAAGACTTAGGACAGTACTACAGGAAATGTCCAGTGAAAAGCAGAAGATGGATACGATTATAACCTATATGGCGGATGGAATAATTGCTGCAACTGCAGAAGGAACTATTATACATGCAAACCCAAAGGCTAGGCTATAGAAATGCTAAAAACAGATGAAGAAAGCATAAAGAGTAAGAATTTTGATGAAGTCTTTAGTCACATAAACGACAAGCTAGCAATCAGTAAAATTAAACAAAGTGGAAGTGACTGTTCCGGTAGTCAAGTTCTTTTCATGGATGAGGGAGTTATCCTTAGAGCTAATTATGCACCATACAGAGCTAACAAAGGTGACTTTGGAGGAATAATCGTCCTACTCCAAGACGTTACAGAGGAAGAAAGACTAGAAAATATGAGGAGAGAATTCGTAGCAAATGTCTCCCACGAGCTTAAAACTCCACTAACAACTATTAAAAGCTATACTGAAACTTTGTTAGATGGAGCTGCTGATAATCATCAGCTACTAATTAGGTTTTTAAAGGTGATTGAAACGGAAGCAAACAGGATGTCTAGACTAGTAAGGGATCTTTTACAATTATCAAACCTAGATTTTCAGCAAGCAAAGTGGAATAAGAAGCCTACAGAAGTTAACCAACTAATAGATAAAACCGCCCAAAAGCTTGAGGTATACGCCCATAATAAACAGCAAAAGCTTGAATTACAGCTATTAGATGAAGAGGTATATGTGTATGGAGATGAGGATAGGCTCGAACAGGTGCTACTAAATATATTAAGTAATTCAATCAAGTACACCCCAAACAATGGAAAGATAGTTATAAAACTAATTAAAATGTGTCAGGATATAACTATGGAAATTCAAGATAACGGAATAGGTATTCCCGAAGCAGATATGCCTAGAATATTCGAACGCTTTTATCGTGTTGACAAGGCTAGATCCCGTGAAATGGGAGGCACAGGTCTTGGCTTAGCTATAGCTAAAGAGATAATCGAGGTACATGATGGAGAAATAAGAATCATAAGTAGCGAAGGAGAGGGAACACTAGTAGTAATAACCTTGCCAATACTACATGAAAATGATGTGTAATTAATTCTTAATTCTCTTGTAATACTGTTGTAATATTTATTTATTATAATAATGCTATCGACATGAGAATAGGCATTTTCGGGAGGAATTGTTAATGATAAAAAGACTATTATATTGTACAGCTTTTGTTCTATTAATTATAGGATTTACTAGCATATCTGCCTTTGGAAATGAGACAGATGAAAAGCTTCAGGTAATAACTCCAGATAGAAATATTACCACTGATAATACTGAGTTAATGTTTGAAATTACTGCCCCTGAAGGAACAAAGGTTTTTATTCAGGTTTATCATAATAATAGCATTGATAAGAGCAAAGAGAATTATGTTGTCGCTGGTGATGCGATAGAGCTGGAAATTGGTGCATTTGGAAGAGGGTGGCAGGAGGTTCCCCTAAGAAGAGGAAAGAATAAAGTGGAGATTAAAGGGGTATATTCAGATGACTCACATGATACAATTACTAGGATAATAACAGTTCAAGAATTAAAGGAAGTAAAGGAAATATTCGAGAAAAAAGTAAGTGAGCCCGATATATTACAGAATATAATAAAATAAAGCTATGACTAATTGATGGAGTGAGTTTAATGAGTAGGGAGAGACTTAAAACCATAGTCTTATCTATATTAGTAATAATGAGCATATTATTAACCCATCAAATTTGGCTATACTCTCCTAACGAGGTATTAACTTCTAAAGCCTTAAGTAACAAGTCACATACACTTGAGATTAGAGAAAATATAATTTCCCCTAAAAGGATTATATTAGGATTTGGTGGAGGAATTCAAAGTGGATTTTCTACTATACTATCACATAATGAAATGGAAGAAGTATGGCAGTATAGCAGGAGGGTTTTAGAGGACTATTTTATTCTTGAGCCTGAAATAACTGAAATATCTGCTGAAGATTATACTGAGTATATGGGATTAAGACATGTAGAACTAGAATTTGGAGATAACATTTCTTCAGTTTTAGTTTCTTCTATTTTTAACAATATTGATAGTAAAATTGTAAGAAATATAAGAGAGATTAATAAAATATTAATCCCTTCTATTAACAAAGGTTCAATCTTTATAGTTGGTAAAGACAACAACACCTTTGAGATTAAGCTTAAGGACTATGTTGAAGATAAAAGCATAAATGACTTTATGATTGAATATGAAGCTAATGGTTTTATTAAATATTATCGACTATTTAGCTTTGTTGATAACTATACTTTAATGCCACCTAATTTTTATACCCAATTACCAAAATTAACTGTGGAGAGTGTTTTGGATGTTGAGAAGGATCAGGTGCTTCAGCATCAAACGGAAATATTTTTCGATAGAAACCTAGATTTTGTTCGTATTATTAAAGAAACAAACGGAGCAGTAGTTTTTCTATATGGATATGGTGAGAAGACACTGAGAATAAGTCCTACAGGAAGACTTGAGTATAATGAAGAAATATCTAATGAATCTAGTACAAATGTTATTGCTGCACTGGATACAGCTATAGACTTTATTGATAGTCATGGAGTTATACCTAAGACTGCATACTTAGCCGAGGCTAAGCAAATAAAGAAGGGAAACAGCAGTGGATATTATTTTGGCTTCAACTATTTTATAGATGGATATCCCGTAGCCATTTCATCAAAAAATATGAAGTATCCAATTGAGATAGAGGTTTTTGGAAACTGTATTAGCAGCTACAAAAGCTTTGTTAGAACTCCTATGCTTTTACCTAATATTACAAGATTAGAGCCAATTAGACCACCTCATAAGGTTATTGAGAGCAATATTGATATTTTTGAGATTGATACTGTAAAGGATGGAAATCTGCTTGAAGAAATGAATAAAAACAATGAAATTCTGAGAAGAATTAATTCCATTCAGATGGTATACTTTGATACTATGGAGGAAAAAAGAAGGCAGATTGTTGTACCAGCATGGCAAATAAAAGTTAATAATCAAGTATATTATTTTGATAGCTATAAGGGTCAACTGCTTTATAAAGAAGCCTTCAACTAACTGGTGGTGAGAAAATGGACTGGGCAAAAGCAAAAAACATATTGATAGTGGCTTTTATAGTTACTAATTTACTTCTAATGTATAATATAAGTGCAGGTTTATTCCAACAGGAGGACCTAAAGCTAATTAATGATGAATATATAAAGGAAGTTAAGGATTTACTAAATGATTATGGGGTTAAGCTGGAAACGACTATCCCAAAGGAAATAGTTTCGTTGCAATTACTGGACTTTAAGTACCGTGACTTTAATAACAAGGCAACTATTAATAGCTTTTTAGGCAATACCTACGAGGTTAAAGACAATATTTACAGAACAGAAAATAAACAGCTAACATTTGAAAGTAATAAAATACTTAAGTACAAAAGCTTTAATGAAGAAGTATTAAGCTTTGGCATAAATGAAGAAGAGGCTATTTTATTAAGCTCTGAGTTTTTAAAAGAGCATAATCTTCTTAATGATAATATTAAGCTAAAGCAGGTTTATTTCGGCACTATACAGGAATATGACGATGCACCACTATATAAGCTTGTATATAATCAATCCTATAGAAGTAGATTTCTTGGTGAAAGCTACGTATATGTTTACGTTAATCATAGAGGTGTAATAGGTCTTGAAGCAATGCTACTTTCCCATGAAAAAACACAACCAAAGAGAAAAAGAACTACAACCGCAGCAGAGGCATTGCTTAGAAAAATGAATGATATTCTTGAGGACAATGAAGGAAAAGAAGTAATAATAACTGATATAGAGCTCGGCTATTACTTAAATCCCTATGATATCCAGCTCACAAACTGGAAGAACGTTGAGTCAGGCACAGCCCTTCCTACTTGGAAGATAACATTAAAAAATGGAAAGATATATTATGTAGATGCACTTAAAAATTGAATTTTTTAATATTTATAGCAGGATTTTTTTAATAAAAGGAGAAAAAGTACAATGGACTTTTTCTTTTTTTTAAAATAGTATATAGTTATTTATTACCAATTACAACTGGGTTACAAATATTAATATTAATGCTATAATAAATTAATGCAAATTTTAAAAATTTATGGGCTAATACATTATTATATATATGAAAATACAATAGAGGGTGGTGGCTAGTTGGCATATGTCAACGATCATTATGAATAAAAAACTCGTTATAGAAGGTGGAAGTAAACTACAGGGTAGTGTAAGTATAAGTGGGTTTAAGAATTCTGCTATTGCTATAATTCCTGCAGCCTTACTAGCAGGAGACAACTGTATAATAGATAACCTACCAAACATTAGCGATGTTAAGGTGTTGGCAGGTATCCTTAAGAGCTTAGGAGCTACAGTTATAGATAAAGGAAATAATACACTAGAAATTGACTCAAGAAATATTACTTCATGCTCCTATGCAGACTATGAAGTGGCAAAGGATATAAGAGCATCCTACTACCTTTTGGGGGCTGGACTGGGTCGCTTTAAAAGGGCTGTCGGTGTTTATCCAGGGGGCTGTTCAATTGGAAGCAGACCTATAGATCAGCATATCAAAGGGTTTGAAGCGATGGGAGCAAAAGTTTCAATAGAGCATGGCTTAGTTACTGTAGAGGCAGAAAAGCTAGTAGGAGCCGAAATATATCTTGATGTAGTTAGTGTCGGTGCAACAATAAATATAATGCTGGCTGCCACCATGGCAGAAGGAAATACTATTATAGAAAATGCAGCCAAAGAGCCCCATATTGTAGATGTGGCTAACTTTCTCAACTGTATGGGAGCCGATATTAAAGGAGCAGGAACAGATGTAATAAAAATTAAAGGGGTTAAAGAGCTAAAGGGATGTAATCATACTGTTATTCCAGATCAAATTGAGGCAGGTACCTACATGATTGCCGCTGCAGCCACTAAAGGTGATGTAATTATCAATAACGTTATACCTAAGCATTTAGAGGCTATTACTGCTAAGCTTAAGGAAATGGGAGTTGATGTTATAGAAAATGGAGAATCTCTCAGGGTTGTTGCCTCCAATACATTAAAAAGTGTTAGTGTTAAAACCCTTGTATACCCTGGCTTTCCCACAGACCTACAGCAACCAATGACAAGCCTATTAACCAAAGCAAAGGGTAATAGTATTGTTACTGAAACCATATATGACGGAAGATTTAAATATGTTGATGAGCTAAAACGTATGGGTGCTAACATAAAAGTAGAAGGCCGTGCTGCTGTTATCTATGGAGTTAACAGGCTATCAGGGGCTAAGGTTTCAGCGTGTGATTTAAGAGCGGGCGCAGCATTAGTAGTTGCAGGCTTAGTTGCAGATGGAGTTACAGAAATAGAAAATGTACATTATATTGATAGAGGGTATGATAAACTTCATGAAAAGCTTCAAGGACTGGGTGCAAAAATTAAGAGAATAAATGAGTAAATAATGCACACCAGAGGGTGTGCATTATTTAAATTAATCATAAAATTGGAGGCAGTTATAATGGCAATACGTTTTTGTTCATTAGCTAGTGGAAGCAGTGGAAATTGTCATTTTATTAGTGATAATCAAGAGTTTTTATTGGTCGATGCAGGCCTAAGTGGTAAAAGAATACAAGGAAAGCTATTGGAAATAGATGTTGATCCTCACAAGCTGACAGGATTATTAATTAGCCACGAGCATAATGATCATATCCATAGTGCAGGCATCTTATCAAGGAGATTTAATATACCTATTTATGCAAATGAAGGAACCTGTAGGGGCATGGCGGGTAAGCTGGGAAAAGTATGTGAAGGTAATATTAAAGTTTTTGAAACAGGAAAGCCATTTAGTATTAATAGCTTTGATATTACCCCCTACTCTATATCCCACGATGCAAATGACCCAGTTGGATTTAGTATTAAAAATAATAACATTAAAATTAGCATCACTACTGATTTAGGCTACTTTAGTGATGAGATAATTAATCATATTAAGGACTCTGACTTAGTTGTTCTTGAATCTAATCATGATGAAGAGATGCTAAAGGTAGGAAGCTACCCCTATTACTTAAAAAGAAGAATTTTATCTAAAATAGGACATTTATCCAACGAAGCAGCAGCCCAAGCTATAGTTAGCCTAGTAAAAAACAATGTCACTAGGGTAATGCTGGCACACTTAAGTAAAGAAAACAATTTTCCGGAGCTTGCGATGGAAACAACAAATAATGCATTAGCATTAAACAAAATGATTATTGGGAAGGATGTAGAAATTGGTTTAGCCCATAGAGATAGGGTAAGTAATTTATATGAGTTTAGTAAATAATAAGTTAATGTTAATGAATGGAGGGAGACTATGAATCATCACGATAATGATAATAATTTAAATAATTATAATGATGAAAAACACAGTGAGTCAACCAATACTCCAGCTTCAAAGCATGATATGACCAACCACTACACTGGCTCAGGCTATAATAATTTTTATGGGAATAGACAACAAAAACCCAAGACATTTCGATATTTCATAGTACTATTAATTGGTGTGTTTCTGGGAAGTGCCATAAGCTTATCGCTTACCTACTATTACTTGCCTCAAATGTTGACAATGCGAGGAGTTAGAAGCTTTGATGGACAACCAATTAAAATAGAAGCACAACAGGACTTAACAGTATACTCGGCAGTAGCAAGAAAGGCAATGCCCTCTGTAGTAGGAATTACTACAGTAACATTACAACGGGATGCCTTCTTTGGCACCCAAAGGAAAATACCTAGCCTTGGTACTGGAGTTATAGTAGATGAGAGGGGATACATATTAACAAACTCCCATGTTGTTGGAGATGGTAACGTTGAAGAGATAATGGCTATTCTTTATGATGGAGAGAAGGTTCCTGCCGAGGTAATATGGAATGACAGGAGCTTAGATTTAGCAGTTATAAAGGTTGAAGGTACAGGTCTTCCAGTTGCAGAGCTTGGAGATAGTGACAAACTTGAGGTTGGAGAAATAGCCATTGCTATTGGAAATCCACTAGGACTTAATTTTGAAAGAACCATAACACAAGGAATAGTAAGCGGACTTAATAGAACTATTCCCTTAGATGGAAATGAAACCATTGAAAATCTAGTACAGACAGATGCATCTATTAATCCTGGCAACAGTGGAGGACCACTGTTAAATGCACAGGGGCAGGTTATAGGTATTAATACTGCCAAAATTAGATCAGGAGAAGGACTTGGCTTTGCAATTCCAATTAATACTGCAAAACCTATAGTGGACCAAATAATAGAAAAGGGCGAGTTTACTAGAGTGTATTTAGGTATTAGAGGGGTTAACATTGATGTATTTGAAAGCATTACAGGAGTTAACCTACAGGCAGATCAAGGTGTGTACATAGCAGAAATATTAGCTGACTCACCAGCAGATAAGGCAGGGCTAAGGTCTGGTGATGTTATTATAAAAATACAGGGTAATGAGGTTAAAGCAATGGGGAGCCTGCAAAGAGAGCTGTATAAATATAGGCCTGGAGATAAAGTAAATGTCACTGTATTAAGAAATGGTAAAGAAGAAACCTATGAAATTGTTTTTGCTAATGATTAAGCTGGGCTAATTGCCCAGCTTTTATATCAACCGTATTACTAATAAAGCTACATGGTATAATTATTAATAATGAACTAATAAGGTGATAAGATGAAAATAGGCATGTTTGCAAAAAACAATAATTTAACTATCGACTCAGTGCGTCACTACATGGAGCTTGGGCTAATCATACCTGTAAAAGAGGGCGGACATTATGACTTCGATATTAGGTGTCAACAAGATTTACATGATATTTTAAGTCTAAAAGACATGGGATTCAGCTTAAAGGAGATAAAAACTATATTCAAGTATAAGCGCCTAGGAAGGCTTATGCCCTACGAAAAGGACGAGTATTATAAAACACTATTTATTAATAAGCTGGAGGACTTAAGTAAAGAAATTGACACACTAATAAAATATAAGAAAAAACTAGAAGACAAACTTAAGGAGACAGCAGATACAAAAGGCAATGACTATAAAATAGGAGTTAGCTTTAAAGCTTTAGATATATTACGCTGTCAAAAATGCTGGAGCAAATTAATGCTTATTGATGGAAGGGTAGAAAACAATCAAATAATGGATGGTAGACTTCAATGCAGTTGTGGAAATCAGTATATTATAGAATCTGGTGTTCTCAAAATAGCAGCTGTAGAAAGCCAAAACAAACAAGATTATAAAGAAAATTACATTAATAATATAAGGGATTACATTAATAACACAGATGATGGGTATTTAGATAACCTTAGTAAAGGAAAAGAATGGGTATTTAAGAAAGTTGACTTTCAAAGTTTTAATGGTAAAGTACTAATGGAGCTAGGAACAGGTTTTGGTTATTTTTTAAGATACATATATAATGACCTGCCAGAGAATTGCTTATATATTGCTGTTGACCACGATACTAATAAACTCAGGTTCTTAAAAAGAATTTTAGAAAAAACAGGCTACAAGAAGAACATATTGTTTATATCCGCAGATTTTCTTAATATACCAATCAAAAAACAATGCATTGATATACTGTTAGACCTATCAGGAACCAGTAATTATAGCTTCGAAAACAGTGAATTTCTGCTTAATCTAACTAATCACTATGTTAAAGAAAGTGGTTATTTATTAGGCTCCTACATTCTGTTTAAAAACTTCAGTCCAAATAGCTTAATAAAAAAGCCCTATCGCAACAATTTTCTTTTGGAAAGTATTAAAAACTCAATAGCAAAACTTAATTATCAACCAATAGATGAGCTGATTTCAGACTATATTGAAAAAGGAGGAAAGCACGAAAGCTATTTCGTTAAAGGGGAAAAAATATTCTTTTATATTTATTATGGAAAAAGGTAGGGTTAACCCTATGTTTTGTGAAAAATTAGCTACTTTTTTATAATATTTAATATTGATGTTGTCATTACACCATCCTATAAAGTTGTGTTAAAGATATAACAATAGGAGTGATTAAAATGACAACTTCGCAAAAAGAAATGTTTAATGGCTATGATAAAAGAGAAATAGCAAATATCGGACTTTTTTCATTAGGAAAATTTATCTCTATATTTGGAAGCTCAATATATACTTTTGCAGTAGGACTTTATATTCTACAGCAAACTGGTTCAGGACTAAGCTTTGCCACTACGTTAGTATTAGGAACTATACCGATGGTTCTAATAAACCCCTTTGCAGGAGTTCTAGCAGATAGAATTAACAAAAAGAAGCTAGTAGTAGCAATGGATATATTGAACGGAGCACTTTTGTTGGCAGTTTACTATATAAGCCTACTTTGGGGAGTTAAGCTAACAATAATTTATTTTAGTACCTTTTTAATATCAGTATTTACATCAATATTTTCCGTTAGTATAGAAACAGCTAAGCCCAATATGGTAACAAATAAAAGGTTAATGAATATAAACTCAGTAAGTAAGAGTATAGACTCCCTATCAGGCATACTTGGCCCAATGATTGGGGGAATAGTCTTTGTATCTGTTGATATTACTCATTTCATACTATTTAATGGCTTATCCTTCATTTTTTCAGGCATATTAGAATTATTTATAGATTTTAAATATAACCCAGTTAAAGCACCTAAAGGTAACAGGGGCATACACTTTAAAAAAGATATAAAAGAAGGATTAAGGTATATAAAAGAAAATGAAAGCATAGCAAAATTAACTGGCACCTTCGTGTACTTGAATTTCTTTATAGGATTATCAATTACTATACCACTACCATTTATAATAACTGAAGCACTAGCTTTAAACTCCAGCTACTATGGTATCATTCAAGGAGGCTTCCCTATTGGTATGATTATTGGTGCATTAATGGTTAAGACAATAAGCCAAAAAACTCCCTACAAAAGGCTATTGAAAATTATGTGCTTTATCATTTCAGCATTAATGATTCTTATAGGAGTACCCGTACTGTTATCAGAGTTACAATTGCCACATACCTACTACCTCCTATACTACAGTACTATCTCAATACTTATTGGCTGTGCCATCGCTTTAGTTGATATACCAATTTTACATCAGCTACAAACCACAATACCAGAAGAGTACAGAGGCAGAGTTTTAAGCATTGGTATAGCTATTAGCAAAGCAGTATTGCCAATTGCATTAATATCGTCAGGAATACTTGTGAATCATTTGCCAGCAACTATACTACCTATCACTGGAGGTTTTCTTTTGTTTATTACTAACAAAACTGTTTATAGAGATTAGAGTAACATAAAACGCAAACAGCATTAATCAACAGTATAAATTCTAAAGCTACCCTAAGTTGAATAAATTCATAACTTAGGGTAAAATTTATATAATCAATACTAAGGATGGTGAACCCTATGAACATTACTATCATTGCGGTAGGTAGGCTTAAAGAAAAGTATTTAAAATTAGGTGTTCAAGAATATTCAAAACGACTATCAAGGTACTGTAAATTAAATATTATTGAAGTATCAGACGAAAAAGCGCCTGAAAACCTAAGTGAAGCAGAGGTAAAAGCAATTAAAGACAAAGAGGGAGAAAAAATGGGCTTCGAGGAATGTATACTACCTAAGCGTAATAGATCAAAGGTGGGGACCTCAAGAA
>NZ_WBZC01000072.1 GCF_009017275.1 Alkaliphilus pronyensis
AATTTTAAATTATTCACTCTGCGAAGCAGCAAAGGTCAAGCTAATAAGGGCAAAGGGTGGATGCCTTGGCACCAGAAGCCGACGAAGGACGTGGTAAGCTGCGAAAAGTCTCGGGGAGCTGCAAGCAAGCTTTGATCCGGGAATGTCCGAATGGGGAAACCCACTTGGAGTAATGTCCAAGTATCTAGTACTGAATAAATAGGTACTAGAAGGAAAACCAGGGGAACTGAAACATCTAAGTACCCTGAGGAAGAGAAAGAAAAATCGATTCCCTAAGTAGCGGCGAGCGAAAGGGGAAAAGCCCAAACCGGGTGCTCAACTGAACTTTAGTACAGTTGAGAAGCTTAACAGAGTTGAGTTGAGCATCCGGGGTTGAGGACATAGAATAAATAAGGCAAGAATGTAGAAGAAGAGGTCTGGAAAGGCCCACCGAAGAGGGTAAAAGTCCCGTAAGCGAAACAGGAAAGTCTTAAACTATGCTCCAGAGTACCACGGGACACGAGAAACCCTGTGGGAAGCAGGGGGGACCACCCCCCAAGGCTAAATACTAACTGGTGACCGATAGCGCATAGTACCGTGAGGGAAAGGTGAAAAGAACCCCGGGAGGGGAGTGAAAGAGAACCTGAAACCCTTTGCTTACAAACTGTGGGAGCCCTATATAGGGGTGACCGCGTACTTTTTGTAGAACGGGCCAACGAGTTATGGTAAGAAGCAAGGTTAAGTACCTAAGGTACGAAGCCGAAGCGAAAGCGAGTCTTAAAAGGGCGAAAAAGTTAACTACCATAGACCCGAAACCGGGCGACCTACCCATGGACAGGATGAAGCGGAAGTAAAATTTCGTGGAGGTCCGAACCGATTGACGTTGAAAAGTCACCGGATGAGCTGTGGGTAGCGGTGAAATTCCAATCGAGCCCGGAGATAGCTGGTTCTCGCCGAAATAGCTTTAGGGCTAGCCTCGAGAAGAAGAGATGCGGAGGTAGAGCACTGAATGGTCTAGGGGCCTTCACCGGTTACCAAAACCTATCAAACTCCGAATGCCGTCATCTTAAGCTCGGGAGTCAGACTGCGAGTGATAAGATCCGTAGTCAAGAGGGAAACAGCCCAGACCATCAGCTAAGGTCCCAAAGTATACGTTAAGTGGAAAAGGATGTGGAGTTGCACAGACAACCAGGATGTTGGCTTAGAAGCAGCCACTCATTTAAAGAGTGCGTAATAGCTCACTGGTCGAGTGATTCTGCGCCGAAAATTACCGGGGCTCAAACGTATCACCGAAGCTATGGGAGTTAGAGGTAAGAAGTGAGAAGTTAGAAGTCGGAAAAGAGAAAGAAAAAACAAAAGCTAGGAGAAGAAGAAATGATAAAAACCTACAAAGATTTAGAAGTTTATCAAATCTCATATAAACTAGCATTAATAGTCCATCAGATGACAGAGCAATTTCCTAAATATGAAACCTATGAAATAGGAAGTCAACTTAGAAGGGCAGCACTGTCAATTCCGTTAAATATTGCAGAGGGATATGGAAAAAAAGAATCTGCAAAAGAATTCAAACGTTTTTTAAATATGACATTAGGCTCGTGTAATGAAATATATGTACTTCTTGATATGATAAAAGATTTAGAGTATATAGAAAAAGATAAATACGAAGAGCTAGTAAAATCATATGAAATGTTAGGGAAACGGATATATGTATTAATGAAAAGATGGCAATAAGGTTTTAACAAACCTCTAACCTCTGACTTCTTACCTCTAACTCGGTAGGCGAGCATTCTGTAAAGGCAGAAGCTAAACCGGAAGGATTAGTGGACATTACAGAAGAGAGAATGTTGGCATGAGTAGCGAGAGGCAGGTGAGAATCCTGCCCGTCGAAAACCTAAGGATTCCTGAGGAAGGCTCGTCCGCTCAGGGTAAGTCGGGACCTAAGCCGAGGCCGAAGGGCGTAGGCGATGGACAACAGGTTGAGATTCCTGTACCACCGGATATCGTTAGAGAGAAGGGGTGACACAGAAGGATAGGTCAAGCGCACCGTTGGTTGAGTGCGTCTAAGCAGGTAGGGAGTTAAGAAAGGCAAATCCGTCTTAACAAATCCTGAGAAGTGATGGGGAGCGAAATAAAGTAGCGAACTGACTGATTCCACACTGGCAAGAAAAGCCTCTATCGAGATAAAAGGTGCCCGTACCGCAAACCGACACAGGTAGGTGAGGAGAGAATCCTAAGACGAACGGGAAAACTATTGTTAAGGAACTCGGCAAAATGACCCCGTAACTTCGGGAGAAGGGGTGCCAGAATTGGTGAAGGACATGCTCCGTAAGCCAAAACTGGCCGCAGAGAATAGGCCCAAGCGACTGTTTAGCAAAAACATAGGTCTCTGCAAAGTCGAAAGACGAAGTATAGGGGCTGACGCCTGCCCGGTGCTGGAAGGTTAAGGGGAAGTGTAAGGGAAACCAAAGCACAGAACTTAAGCCCCAGTAAACGGCGGCCGTAACTATAACGGTCCTAAGGTAGCGAAATTCCTTGTCGGGTAAGTTCCGACCCGCACGAAAGGCGTAACGATTTGGGCGCTGTCTCAACAATAGACCCGGTGAAATTGTAATACCAGTGAAGATGCTGGTTACCCGCGACAGGACGGAAAGACCCCGTGGAGCTTTACTGTAGCCTGACATTGGATTTTGGTACTACATGTACAGGATAGGTGGGAGACTAAGAAACCAGTACGCCAGTATTGGAGGAGTCGCTGTTGGGATACCACTCTTGTAGTATTGAAGTTCTAACCATGGGCCGTGAAACCGGTCTTGGGACACTGTCAGGTGGGCAGTTTGACTGGGGCGGTCGCCTCCCAAAAAGTAACGGAGGCGCCCAAAGGTTCCCTCAGCACGGTCGGAAATCGTGCGAAGAGTGCAAAGGCAAAAGGGAGCTTGATTGCGAGACAAACAGGTCGAGCAAGGACGAAAGTCGGGCTTAGTGATCCGGTGGTTCCGAGTGGAAGGGCCATCGCTCAACGGATAAAAGCTACCCCGGGGATAACAGGCTTATCTCCCCCAAGAGTCCACATCGACGGGGAGGTTTGGCACCTCGATGTCGGCTCATCACATCCTGGGGCTGAAGTAGGTCCCAAGGGTTGGGCTGTTCGCCCATTAAAGTGGTACGCGAGCTGGGTTCAGAACGTCGTGAGACAGTTCGGTCCCTATCCGTCGCGGGCGCAGGAAATTTGAGAGGAGCTGTCCTTAGTACGAGAGGACCGGGATGGACATACCACTGGTGTACCAGTTGTCTTGCCAAAGGCATCGCTGGGTAGCTAAGTATGGCAGGGATAAGTGCTGAAGGCATCTAAGCACGAAGCCCCCCTCAAGATAAGATTTCCCATCCGAAAGGAGTAAGACCCCAGAGAGACTATCTGGTTGATAGGTCAGAGGTGTAAGTGCAGTAATGTACTAAGCTGACCGATACTAATAGGTCGAGGGCTTGACCAATAAAACAATTAATAAGTAATAAGTAATAAGTAATAGAGAATAGGTGAAAAAC
>NZ_WBZC01000073.1 GCF_009017275.1 Alkaliphilus pronyensis
ACAAGCAAAAGACAGAAGGAGCCCAAAGATACGGTAAGCATGGAGAAATAATGCCCCAAGAAGAATTCATAGGATTAATGAAAATATCAGATGTATTCGACCTAGTTAACTAGAAAAAGAATTCACAAAAGATGTAAAAGAAAAATTAGCAAGGCATCCACTACTAACAGAAGAGCTACTAGGAAAGCTAAAAGAAGGAGAAGCAATAGAAACAATAGAAAAGGCAATAAAAGAATACCATGCAGAAGCCCTATACCATAACAACAAGCTAATAGGCTGCGTAAAAAGGGCCCATGACGTAGACCCCAACCTAAACGCCCATATAATCCATGAAAACCTAATAACAAAAGCATCAGGACTATTAGCATTTATGCATCTAATAGAAAAAAACCAAATAGATGTAAAAACAATAGAATACGTAATAGAATGCTCAGAAGAAGCATGCGGTGACATGAACCAAAGAGGAGGAGGAAACTTCGCCAAGTCAATAGCCGAGCTGGCAGGAGCAGTAAATGCAACAGGCTCCGACACCAGAGGGTTTTGTGCCGCACCAACCCATGCACTAATAGAAGCAGCAGCCCTAGTAAAGGCAGGAGTATTCGAAAATGTAGTAGTAGTAGCAGGAGGAGCAGTAGCAAAGCTAGGAATGAATGGAAAAGACCACGTAAAAAAAGAAATGCCAATACTAGAAGATGTAATGGGAGGCTTTGCAGTACTAATAAGCAAGAATGACGGAGAAAGCCCAATCCTAAGAACAGACCTAGTAGGAAGACATAAAGTAGGAACCGGGTCATCACCACAGGCAGTAATAACAGCATTAATAACAGAGCCCCTAGACAAAGGCGGACTAAAAATAACCGATATAGACAAATATTCAGTAGAAATGCAAAACCCAGACGTAACAAAGCCAGCAGGAGCAGGAGACGTACCAGAGGCCAACTACAAGATGATAGCAGCCCTAGGAGTAAAAAGAAACGAGCTAGAAAGAACAGAAGTAGCAAGCTTCGTAGAAAAACACGGAATGCCAGGCTGGGCACCAACCCAAGGACACATACCATCAGGAGTACCATACCTAGGCCATGCAATAGAAGCCTTCAAAAACAAAGAAATAGAAAGAGCAATGATAGTAGGAAAAGGTAGTCTATTCCTAGCCCGAATGACAAACCAGTTCGATGGAATATCCATTGTACTAGAAAAAAACAATGGACAGATAAGCGAAGAGGCGGCAGGAGTTTCCCAAGAAGAAGTAAGAACAATGATAGCAGAAGCCATGAGAAACTTTGCGTCACACTTACTAAAATAGGGGTGAACAACAATGAAAGAAAACAAAGAATTAAAGCAAATGATAGGCAAAACCTTTAACGACATAGCCAATGCCATAGAAACAGGAGAATTCAGAAAACAAATACGAATAGGCCTAACCACACTAGGAAGCGAAAAAGGAATAGCAAACCTAGTACAAGGAGGAGAAATAGCAGCCAAAACAGCAGCAGGCTATCAAGTAGTACTAATAGGACCAAAAGTAGAAACACAACTAGAAATACAAGAAGCCAATACAGAAGAAGAAATGCACAAAAAGATGGAAGAGCTACTAGATACAGGCTACATAGATGCATGCGTAACCATGCACTATAACTTCCCAATAGGAGTATCAACAGTAGGAAGAGTAATAACCCCCGGAAGAGGAAAAGAACTATACATTGCCACCACAACAGGCACATCATCCCCCCACCGAACAGAGGCAATGGTAAAAAATGCATTAAACGGGATAATAGCAGCAAAAGCAACAGGGATAAAAAACCCAACAGTAGGCATATTAAACGTAGACGGAGCAAGACAAGTAGAAAGAGCCCTAAAAGAACTAAACACAAACGGATACCAAGTAAACTTTACAGAAAGCGGACGCTCAGACGGAGGGTCAGTAATGAGAGGTAACGACCTACTACTAGGGACACCAGACGTAATGATACAAGACACCCTAACAGGAAACCTACTAATGAAGATGTTCTCAGCCTACACAACAGGAGGAGACTACGAAGCAACAGGCTACGGCTACGGACCAGGACTAGGAGAGGGCTACGAAAGAACAATCCTAATACTATCAAGAGCATCAGGCACACCAGTAGTAGCAAATGCAATAAAGTACGCAGCAGAGCTAGTAAAAGGAAACGTAAAAGAAGTAGCCAAACAAGAATTCGCAGCAGCAAAAAAAGCAAAGCTAGAAGAAATACTAAAAGGACTAACCAAAGACACCAAAAAAGCAGCAGCA
>NZ_WBZC01000074.1 GCF_009017275.1 Alkaliphilus pronyensis
GACACCAAAAAAGCAGCAGCAGCAGAAGACGAAAAAGAAATAACACCACCGCCACAAGAGATAGTAACAGGCTCAATATCAGGAATAGATATAATGGACCTAGAAGATGCAGTAAAAGAGCTATGGAAAAAAGAAATATATGCAGAAAGCGGAATGGGCTGTACAGGACCAATAGTTATGGTAAACGAAGAAAGACTCCAAGCAGCCATAAAGGTATTGGCAGAGGCTGGATATGTAGCAGGTGAAGCCAGCTGTTAGAAAGCAATGAGTAATGAGAAAAAACACAATTAAAAATTAATATGTAGCCGACTATATGGTCGGCTAACTTCTTTTTATAAAGAAAACTTAGTTCAGATGGAGTTTTAACTCCACCTGAACTGTAGCTCCGCTTACTTTCAAGCTTGGCGGCACTTATCTCCCGCTTAAGAAGCGGGAGTGTTAGTAACGCCGCTGAGATAAACCTAGATTTTTTAAGAATTAACAGCATAACCTACTTATTGCAAAATGTTTGTTAAAAAACTTAATAAAATCTTAACAAAAATAAAATATTATAGTTTTATTGCAGGAAATTCCGAAAAAGACTAGAATATATATGAGTACCTATTTTATTGGGGGGAAAATTATTTATTATGAGGAGGAAATTTACATGTTTAAAAAAGTATCAGTGCTTCTTCTAAGCCTAATGCTTATTACTGCTTTATTAGTAGGCTGTGGTGGTGAGACAGAAGTAACTAGTGATTTAAAGGTTGGTATGGTTACTGATGCAGGTACAATTGATGACAAATCATTTAATCAAGGTACTTGGGAAGGTATAAAGCTAGCAGAAGAAGAGCTTGGTGTAGAAACAAAGTATCTTAAGCCTGCTGGAACTACAGAATCAGATTATTTAAAGGAAATTGGAAATCTTTATGATGCAGATATTAAATTTATAGTTACTCCTGGATTTAAGTTTGAGACAGCTATATTCCAAGCTCAAACTAAGTATGAGGATGCTAAGTTCGTACTTATTGATGGAAGCCCACATTCTGGAGATTTTAATGCAGTTGTTGGAGAAAACACGGTTTCAATTTTCTTTGCAGAGCATGAGTCAGGATTCTTAGCTGGGGTTGCTACAGCTGTTGAGCTACAAGAAGGTGAAGTTGGCTTTATTGGTGGAATGGAAATACCTCCAGTTCAAAAGTTTAACTGGGGCTTCCAACAGGGTATAAAATATGCCAATGAAAATCATGGAACCAACATCGAAATGAAGGCTGAAAACTTTGTTTATCAAGGAAGCTTCGATAACGTAGCAGCAGGACAGCAATTGGTAGCAGCTCAGTTTGATAAGGGAGTAGACGCTGTATTCTGTGCAGCAGGTGGAGTTGGTGTTGGAGCAATAAATGAAGCTAAAGCTAGAGTAGAGTCTGGCGAAAATGTATGGATTGTTGGGGTAGACGTTGACCAATATGCTGATGGTATATACACAGAAGAAGATGCAGAAGAGCAAAAATCTGTAATACTTACATCAGCCATGAAGAGAATCGACCAAGCGGCTTATGATATGATTCAAGCTGAGATAAATGGCGAGTTCCCAGGTGGAGAAGTATTAAACTTTGACGCTAAAAACAATGGCGTTGGTATACCACAGGAAAATCCTAACTTAAGTTCAGAAACTGAAGAAGTAGTAAGTGATGTCTTTTCCAAACTTCAGTCCGGAGATATCACTGTATCAGCTGAACAAGGTGACTTAATAAAATAAACAATTTTATAGAAAAAGGACGGACTAACCCGTCTTTTTTCTTTTGTCTCTATAGAGTAGGAGGGATTAATGATGGAGTATGTTGTAGAAATGCTCGATATTAGAAAAGAATTCCCAGGGGTAATAGCCAATGATAATATTACTTTAAGGCTTAAAAAAGGTGAAATACATGCACTATTAGGGGAAAATGGAGCTGGTAAGTCTACTCTTATGAGTATCTTGTTTGGTTTGTATCAGGCTGATAGTGGTAAAATTCGGGTAAATGGGAAGGATGTAAGCATATCCAACCCAAATGTTGCCAATGAACTTGGAATTGGAATGGTTCACCAACATTTTAAACTTGTACACAACTTTACAGTTACAGAGAATATTATATTGGGAATGGAACCTAAAGCAGGTTTAAGTATAGACATTAAATCAGCAGCAAAAAGAGTTAAGGAAATTTCAGAGCAATACGGTTTAAATGTTGAACCAAATGCTAAAATAGAAGATGTCTCAGTAGGTATGCAGCAAAGGGTCGAGATATTAAAAATGCTATACAGAAATGCAGACATACTGATTTTTGATGAACCTACTGCTGTTCTTACTCCACAAGAAATTGATGATTTAATTAAAATTATGAAGAATTTAATAAAGGAAGGTAAATCTATAATTCTTATTACCCATAAGCTAAAGGAAATAAAGGCAGTGGCGGACCGCTGCACTGTAATAAGAAGAGGTAAATATATAGGAACAGTTGATGTTGAGTCAACATCCAAGGCACAAATGGCTGAAATGATGGTAGGTCGTGAGGTTTTATTTACAGTGGATAAACCAGAAAAAAAGGCTGGAGAAGCTATATTAAAGGTTGATAACCTGTCAGTTAAATCCAGTAGAGAAGGAGTTATGGCTGTAAAAAACTTTTCGTTTGAGATTAAGGAAGGAGAAATACTGGGCTTAGCTGGGGTTGAAGGTAATGGTCAATCTGAGCTTGTTGAAGCTATAACTGGCCTAAAGCCAATAACCTCTGGAAAAATAACACTTAACGGTAAAGAAATTTCTAGTCTTTCAATAAGAGAGAGGATTAACAGTGGAATTGCCCATATACCAGAGGATCGTCAAAAAAGAGGATTAGTATTGGACTATACAGTAGGACAAAACATGGTTATAGAAATATATGACCGTAAACCCTTTTCTGATAGAGGTCTATTAAATCATAAGGCTATTTCAGAATATGCAGAAAAAATTGTTGAAGATTTTGACGTTAGGGCAGGACAAGGAGTAGATTCAATTACAAGGTCCCTATCAGGTGGAAATCAGCAAAAAGCAATCGTAGGTAGGGAGATAGAGCTAAAGCCAGATGTTTTAATTGCCGTACAGCCTACTAGAGGCTTAGATGTTGGATCAATAGAATATATCCATAGAAGGCTTATTGAACAAAGAAACAATGGAAAAGCTATTCTATTAGTCTCATTAGAGCTAGATGAAATCCTTAGCTTATCAGATCGTATTGCAATAATTAATAATGGTGAACTAATCGGAATAGTAAATGCTAAGGATACCAACGAAAATGAGGTAGGGTTAATGATGACAGGTATAAAGAGGGGGGATACAGATTGAAGCTATCAATTTTGAACAAAATTCCTAAAAGTTTAATAGTATCACTATTAGCTGTAGTCTTTGGGCTTTTGGCAGGAGCACTGTTTATGCTATTTACTGGCAATAATCCCTTTGAAGGTTATACCTACCTTATAAGGGGAGGAACCATGAATATTGAAAGACTAGGTAATACACTAGCTACTGCCTCTCCCCTTATTCTTACAGGTCTTTCTGTAGCCTTTGCCTTTAGGACAGGTCTATTTAATATAGGCGCCTCAGGACAAATGCTATTTGGAGGCTTCTGTGCTACAGCAGTTGCCCTTACATTAAGTGCCCCAAAGCCAATTCTATTACTAATTAGTGTAATAGCTGCTGGTATTGGTGGAGCACTTTGGGGAGTTGTACCAGGTCTATTAAAGTCAAAATTTAATGTTCATGAGGTAGTATCCTCCATAATGATGAACTGGATAGCCTACTGGGTTATATACTACGCAGTTCCAACCTATTTAAAGGGAGCATTTTTAGAAACAGAATCTAAAAAAATATCCCATGAAGCATCATTAAGGGTGGATTGGCTCACTAACCTATTTGATGGCTCATATATAAATTTAGGCCTATTTATCGGAATTATTAGTGTTATTGTAATAGCATTTATACTAAACAAAACTGTATTAGGCTATGAGCTAAAATCTGTAGGCTTTAATAGATACGCCGCAGAGTATGCAGGAATAAGTGTTAACAAGAATATAGTTCTTGCAATGATGATTTCTGGTGCCCTTGCTGGCTTGGCTGGAGCAGCCCTTTACATTGGTAATGCATCTAATATTCAAATTGGAATACTTCCACCCCAGGGCTTTGACGGAATTGCAGTATCCTTGCTTGGGTCAAACACACCCATAGGTGTACTTGCGGCAGCAATATTTTTTGGGCTTTTGTACTCTGGAAAAGGATTTATGAACGCCATGACTAACATACCACCAGAAATTGCAGATACAATTATAGCAACTATTATTTACTTCGCAGCAACCAGTGTTCTTATTGAAAAGGGCCTAGACAGATTAAAGAAAAAAAGGAGGGGTAATTGATTATGTGGACACTAATAGCACAAATATTTCCATATGCAATAGCATTTACTATTCCTCTTTTAATTACTGCTTTAGGTGGTCTGTTTTCAGAAAGGTCAGGGGTTGTAAATATTGGGCTAGAAGGTTTAATGGTGGTTGGTTCCTTCTCAGCAGCAATGGTTATATATTCACTACAACCTACGATGTCAATAGATATAGCTGTATGGATAGGGCTTTTAGCAGCAGCCCTAGCAGGAGGATTATTCTCTCTATTACATGCCTTTGCAAGCATAAACTTAAATGCTAATCAGGTAATAAGTGGAACAGCTATAAATATGATGGCTGGAGCCCTTACGGTTTTCCTTGCTAGGAATGTAACAGGAAGTGGTAATATTCCTATTGTAAGGGGTTTAATAAGACGAAACATTCCTGTTTTATCTGAAATACCCATTATAGGAAGGCTTTTCTTTACAGGAACCTATGCCACAACCTGGCTTGTATTGGTAATTCTTTTTATAGGATGGTTTGTAATATACAAAACCTCATACGGACTAAGGCTAAGGGCCTGTGGAGAGCATCCACATGCTGCCGATTCAGCTGGTGTTAATGTTTATAAAACTAGATATATAGCAGTTATTATATCAGGTGCTTTTTCAGGCTTAGGAGGAGGCATATTGTTGGTAACCATTGCTGGAGAATTTACTGGTTCAGTAGCTGGACTAGGCTTCCTGGCACTTGCTTCCCTGATATTTGGACAGTGGAAGCCATTGGGAATACTTGGAGCAACAGCTTTTTTTGGTATAGCTAGTACCATAGCCAACGTATCCTCGGTTATTCCTATGCTACAGGTAATACCAGGGGTATTACTTAAGGTATTCCCTTATGTTGTAACACTAATTGCCTTAGTTGCCTTTTCAAAATCCTCTCAAGCTCCAAAGGCTGCAGGGGAGCCCTATGAAAAAGGAAAAAGATAAAGATAAATGTAAATATATGCTTAAGAGATTTCATTTGATTGAAATCTCTTTTTGTTGCAATTCTCATGCCACATTCGGCAATTATCAATAGATACTTTATTAAATTATAGAACAATGGTATAATAGTACTAATACAAAAGCTATAGGAAAGGGTGGTATTATGAGAATGGGCTTCAGCTTACAACTTGAGCAAACTCAAAAACTTGTTATGACTCCACAGCTGCAGCAGGCAATAAAAATTCTACAGCTAACTTCCTTTGAATTAGACCAGTTTATTCAGACACAATTGGAAACAAACCCTTTTCTAGATGTAAATGAGGAGCCTCAACAGGAAACAGAGAAAAATCAAGACTATCAAAAGAAGGAGGTTGACTGGAAGGAGTATGTAGATGATTACGATAAGAACTATGAGTACTCTGGTCATCATTATAATGCAGATAATGAATTTAATTATGAAAACTTCATTTCTGATAAAGCCTCTCTTCAAGATTACCTGTTAAATCAGCTTCATTTTACGTTTCTTAATCAAAGTCATAGAGCAATTGGTGAATATTTAATTAATAGCCTGGATGAAAACGGTTACCTTACTTTGCCTGTATTAGAAGTAGCAGAAAAATTCAAAGCAAATATAGAAACAATAGAGGGTATTCTAAGTATAATACAAACCTTTGAACCGCCAGGCATAGGGGCTAGAGATTTAAAGGAATGTCTAATAATTCAGTTAAAATTCCTAGGCATTTCCTGTGGTAAGGTATATGAAATTATTGATAAGCATTTAGAAGATATTGCTGCTAATAGGTATCCAATTGTAGCGAAAAAGCTTGATATATCCGTTGAAGAGGTACAATCAATTTGTGATTTTATTAGAACCCTAGAGCCTAAGCCGGGCAGAAACTTTTCAAGTTTAAATAACAACTATATTGTACCTGATGCAGTTGTTAAAAAAATAAATAATGATTATTATATTGTAGTTAATGATAATAACTCCCCTAGACTTATAATTAGGGAGGACTATAGAAGATTATTGGCAAATAATGATAATAATGAGACAGTAAAATTCATTAATGACAAGTTAAATGCAGCTACATGGCTAATAAAGAGCATTGAACAGAGAAGACAAACTATTTATAAAGTAATTGAAGTTATTATTGACAAGCAAAGAGCTTTTTTTGATAATGGTAAAAAACATTTAAAGCCTATGACCTTAAAGGAAGTTGCAGATATTATTGAGGTTCATGAATCAACTGTTAGTAGAGCAACCTCTGGTAAGTATATAGAGACACCAGTAGGTACCTTTGAATTAAAGTATTTCTTTTCTAGTGGCATAGAAGGTTCAGATGGTGAAGGGGTTTCCTCTGAAAGCATAAAAAGCTTTATTAAAGATATTGTTGAAAAGGAAAACCCTAAAAAACCATTAAGTGATAGTAAAATAGCAGATATCCTTACAGCAAAGGGTATGCCTATTTCAAGAAGAACAGTAGCAAAATACAGAGATGATCTTCTAATTCCAGCTTCATCTAAAAGAAAAAGATATTGATTCAATTTTTAGTAATGAGTAATGAGAAAAAACATAGTTAAAAATTAAAAGTTAAAAACATAACCAAAAATGAAAATAAAAATTAAAACTAGAATTCAATAAGTATTGTGTAATGAGTGAAAAGCAAAATTTTCATTATTTAACCAAAAAATATTGAATCTAAATTTGCCTTATTGTATAATAAGCTTGAATAAAGGTTTATTTTTTTTGATTCATAAGGACATAATATGTTTAAGAGGGACTAATATAGACCCAAAAGGATGGTGAGAATGAAGGATATTATTGAAATTCAAAAGGTAATAATTCCAGAAATCTTTACATTGCTAGAAAAACGCTACGAAATACTTAGAAATATTTCTACTTTACAGCCTATAGGTAGACGTGCTTTATCAAATAGACTACATATTGGAGAGCGTATAGTAAGAGGTGAAGTAGAATTTTTTAGTAGGCAGGGTTTAATTACTATCAATGCTTCAGGAATGACAATAACTAGTGCAGGAGAATCAGTTATAGAGGGACTCAAGGATTATATATATGATGTTAGAGGAATAAAGGATTTGGAAGTAAAGCTAAGTAATAAGCTAAACATAAAAAAAGCTATAATAGTACCAGGAAATGTCGATATTGATGACTATGTTATGAATGATATATCAAAGACAACATCAAACCTTATTACTGATATAGTAAAGGAGAATGACATTATTGGTGTCACTGGTGGAAACACTATGGCAGCAGTGGCTGACGGTGTAAATCAGCAAAGTAAAGACAAGAATATAACTGTAGTTGCAGCCCGTGGCGGTTTAGGTAAAAGGGTTGAAAGTCAAGCAAATACAATAGCTGCTAAGCTAGCAAACAAATTAAATGGTAATTATCAAATGCTCCATGCCTCAGATACTCTTAGTGAAGAGTTGCTATTAAAAATGATTGAGGACCCAGAAATAAGTAAAATAATTGAAATGATAAAAAAGGTAAATCTATTGATTTTTGGTATTGGAAGAGCCGATAAAATGGCAAAACGAAGAGAATTACCTGTTGAGGTAGTAGATAAATTAGAAAAATCAAAAGCAGTAGCCGAAGCATTTGGGTTTTATTTTAATAGAGAAGGTGTAATTGTTCATGAAATGCAGACAATAGGTATACAGTTTAATGATTTTTTAAAAATACCAACTGCAATTGGTGTTGCTGGAGGCACAGGGAAAGCAGAAGCAATACTGGCGGTTTCAAAGCTTAAAAAGGATATGATTCTAGTAACTGATGAGGGAGCCACCAGAGAGATTCTTGAGAAATACTAATTTAAGTAAATATAAAATTTAGGAGGGTATTAAAATGAGTGTAAAAGTAGCCATTAATGGATTTGGAAGGATTGGAAGAATTGTATTAAAGGTAGCCGTAGAGGAGGCAAATAATTGGGAGATAGTAGCAATTAATGATTTAACTGATCCCAAAACCCTTGCTCACCTACTGAAGTATGATAGCTTGTATGGAAAATTTAATGGTAGCGTTGAGGCAAAAGAAGGTGCAATTGTTGTAAATGGAAAAGAAATCAAAATACTAGCTGAAAAGGACCCAGAGAAGCTACCCTGGGCAGAACTAGGGGTAGATGTTGTAATTGAGGCCACAGGTGTTTTTAGAAGTAAGGAGAAGGCTTCTAAGCATATTACAGCTGGGGCTAAAAAGGTTCTTATAACTGCACCTGCAAAAAAAGAAGACATAACTATAGTAATGGGAGTTAACGAAAAAGACTATGATCCCCAAAATCATCATGTAATTTCAAACGCTTCATGTACCACCAATTGTCTTGCTCCATTTGCTAAGATAATTGATGAAAAATTTGGTATCAAAAAAGGCTTAATGACAACTATACATGCCTACACAAACGATCAAAGGATTTTAGATTTACCCCACAGTGATTTAAGAAGAGCAAGAGCAGCTGCTCAATCAATTATTCCTACAACTACAGGAGCAGCAGAGGCTGTAGCTTTAGTATTACCTCAATTGAAGGGTAAGCTAAGTGGCATGGCTATGAGGGTGCCGACACCAACTGTTTCAGTTGTTGATCTTGTTGTTGAGCTGGAAAAAGGAACAACAGCAGAGGAAATAAATAAAACCATAAAAGAAGCCGCTGAGGGTGAGTTAAAGGGTATTTTACATTACTCAGAAGAGCCTCTAGTTTCATCAGATTATCGTCAAGACCCTAATTCCTCTATAGTTGATGGACTATCAACAGCAGTAATTGGTCACAATCTAGCTAAGCTAGTAGCGTGGTATGATAATGAGTGGGGATATTCTGTTAGAGTTGTTGATTTAGTTTCTTATATTGTTTCAAAAGGGTTATAATAACATATGTCCAGTTTTATACTATATCTATGGGACTGGACTTTTTTACTAAAGGAATTTGATAACAGTTTAATCTATGGTAAAACTTTTAATGTGTAGGAGGGGTAAAATATTTATGCTAGATAGAAAAACAGTTAAAGATTTAAATGTACAAGGAAAAAAGGTGCTTGTACGTTGTGATTTTAATGTACCAATGGATAAAGAAGGGAATATAACAGATGATAGAAGAATTCGTGGTGCTATACCTACAATTACATACTTACTTGAAAACCAAGCATCAGTAATTTTAATGTCCCACTTAGGTAGACCTAAGGGAGAGGCTAACCCCAAGTACTCACTAGCACCAATAGCCAATAAAATTTCAGAGCTTCTGTCAAAAGAGGTTAAGTTCTCTAATGACCCTCATGTGGTGGGTGATGTAACTAAAAACCTTTCAGCTGAGCTAAAGCCAGGAGAGGTAATGCTACTTCAAAATGTTAGATATAGAAGGGAAGAAGAAAAAAATGATGAGGAGTTTTCTAAGGAGCTAGCATCTTTAGGAGATGTTTTTGTAAATGATGCCTTCGGAACCTCACATAGAGCCCATAGCTCTACGGCTGGCATTTCAAGCTTTCTTCCTTCAGCAATGGGCTTTTTAATTGAAAAGGAGCTTGAATTTATGGGTAATGCCTTAGAAAGCCCTGAAAGACCTTTCGTTGCAATTCTAGGTGGAGCAAAGGTGTCTGATAAAATAGGTGTTATAGAAAATCTACTAGATAAAGTAAATACATTATTAATTGGCGGTGGAATGGCCTATACCTTTTTAAAGGCGCAAGGTCATGATATAGGCAAATCACTACTAGAGGCAGATAAAATGGAATTAGCTCTAAGGCTATTGAAAAAAGCTGAGGAAAAGGGGGTAAAGCTGCTACTGCCTGTTGACTCAATAGTAGCTAAAGAGTTTTCCCCAGACTCAGAATACAAAGCTGTTGAAAACCACGAAATGCCTGAAGATTGGTTAGGTGTTGATATAGGCCCAAGAACGGTAGGTATCTATTGCAAAGAAATAAAAAATGCCAAAACTATAGTTTGGAATGGTCCAATGGGAGTATTTGAGATGGAGGCCTTTGCAGTAGGCACAAAGGAAATTGCTAAAGCACTTTCTCTTTGTGAAGGTATTACAATAGTAGGCGGTGGAGATAGTGCAGCTGCTGTGGAACAGCTGGGTTATGCAGAAAAAATTCGACATATTTCTACTGGTGGAGGAGCATCCTTAGAATTTTTAGAAGGAAAAATATTACCAGGAATAGATGTATTAGATAGAAAATAGAGGAGTGATTTAATGCGAAGGCCAATTATAGCTGGTAACTGGAAGCTGCATAAAACAATAAATGAAGCAGTAACGCTAGTTAATAGTATAATAGATGAGGTAAATAAAACAGATGTTGAAGTTGTTGTATGTTGCCCATACACATGTCTTTCAGAGGTGAAAAAAGCTTTAGCTGGCAGCAAATTAAAGCTAGGTGCCCAAAACCTCTTTTGGGAGGATACGGGGGCATTTACTGGTGAAGTATCTGCCGAAATGCTAAAGGAAATAGGTGTTGAATATGTAATTATTGGTCACTCTGAAAGAAGACAATATTTCCATGAAACTGATGAAACAGTAAATAAAAAGGTGAAAAAGGCCCTTGAAAAAGGACTAAATCCAATTTTGTGTGTAGGTGAAACCCTAGAAGAAAGGGAAGCTGATAAGACATTTAATGTAGTAAAAAATCAAACACTGCTGGCTTTAAAAGATGTGTCACCTTTAGATGCTAGTAAAATAGTAATTGCCTATGAGCCAGTTTGGGCTATAGGCACTGGAAAAACCGCATCTTCACAGGATGCTAATACAGTGATTTCCTACATAAGAGAGGTCTTAAAAGAAATCTATAATGATGACATCTCAGAAGAAATAAGAATACAGTATGGTGGTAGTGTTAAGCCATCTAATGCAACAGAGATTATGCAGGAATCAGATATAGATGGAGCACTTGTTGGTGGAGCAAGTCTTGAAGCCCACCAGTTTTTAGGTATTGTTAATTTCTAGAAAGGAAGATAATAATGAAAAAGCCAGTTGCATTAATTATTTTAGACGGCTTTGGAATTAGTGAGGGTAAGCTAGGCAATGGAATTAAGGCTGCCAGCTTACCTATCTATAATAAGCTGTTAAACCAATATCCCCATACAGAAATTTCAGCAAGTGGAATGGCGGTAGGACTTCCCGAGGGTCAAATGGGAAATTCTGAAGTAGGACACCTTAACATTGGAGCAGGTAGAATAGTATATCAAGAGCTTACCAGAATTTCAAGAGAAATAGAGTTAGGGGAATTCTACAAAAACCCTCAATTGCTAAAGGCAGTAAAGGCTGCAAAAGAGAATAATCAAAAGCTCCATTTAATGGGTCTTGTTTCTGATGGTGGTGTCCATAGTCATATAAATCACCTAGTTGCCCTGTTAAAGCTGGCTGAATCAGAAGGCTTAAAGGATGTTGCTATCCACTGCTTCTTAGATGGTAGAGATACACCACCCCAAAGTGCCTTAGAATATATTCAAGAGCTTGAAGAAAAAATAGAAGAGATTGGAATAGGATTTATAGCTACTATAAGTGGAAGATATTATGCTATGGATAGAGATTTAAGGTGGGAACGTATAAAACAGGCCTACGATGCCTTAGTGCTGGGAGAGGGACGTAAAGCTAACTCGCCCCAAGAAGCTATTGAAATCGCCTACCAGCAAGGGGAAAATGATGAATTTGTAATACCAACAGTAATAATTACCTTACAATCAGGAAAAGTTCAAGCTAATGATTCAGTAATATTTTTTAATTTTAGACCTGATAGAGGTAGAGAGATGACCAGGGCTTTAACCGAGGTGGACTTTGAAGGGTTTATTAGAGAAAAAGGGTACTTTACATTATGCTTTGTTACAATGACCCAGTATGACAAAACCTTTAACAATGTAAATGTCGCTTATCCACCTCAAAGCTTAAAGAATACTTTAGGGGAATACATAAGTAATAAAGGACTTAGTCAGCTGAGAATTGCAGAAACAGAAAAATATGCCCATGTAACTTATTTCTTTAACGGAGGGGTGGAAAAACCCAATTTAAATGAAGAGAGAAAAATGATACCTTCTCCTAAAGTTGCAACCTATGACTTGCAGCCTGAAATGAGTGCAAAGGAAGTAACAGATGCTTTAATAGTAGAACTAGATAAAGATAAGCATGATTTAATAGTGTTAAATTATGCAAACCCTGACATGGTAGGGCATACAGGTGTTATGGATGCTGTTGTGAAGGCATTAGAAGCTGTTGATGCCTGCTTAGGTAGAGTTGTAGATAAGATTATTGCTAAAGGTGGTACAGCAATAGTTACCTCTGACCATGGTAATGCAGAATTACTTATAGACGAAGAAACAGGAACACCAGTGACTGCCCATACAACTAACCCTGTACCTTTAATTTTAGTAGGCAGTGATAATGTAGAACTAGCTGAGGATGGTAAGCTATGCGATATTGCACCAACCCTATTAGAGCTGTTAGGATTAGAAAAACCAGAAGAAATGACGGGAGTAAGCTTGATTAGAAGACATGGTTAAAAATTGAAAGTTAAAAGTTAAAAGTGAAAAGTTAAAAGTTAAAAGTTAAAAGTTAAAAGTTAAAAGTGAAAAGTGAAAAGTGAAAAGTGAAAAGTGAAGAGTTAAGAATTAAGAGTTAAGAATTAAGAATTAAGAGTTAAGAGTT
>NZ_WBZC01000075.1 GCF_009017275.1 Alkaliphilus pronyensis
GTCAGTCTTACAAAAGCCTATAGGTATTTCTTTGGTGCAGAAAAGCATGGAGCAGTAATATAGGGGTCTATAGGAATACTGCATATAGTTTTGTCATTTATTGATGAAATATGACGAAGCATTTGAAAAGGTAAAATAATATATATATAGAACTTATACATATAATTGTTCTGGCTCAGCAACGTTACTAATATTGCCACATTTTATGGGGAGAAAAGTGCTGCCAAGCTTGGAAACAAGTAGAACTAATTTTTTATTTGAAAAGGGAGTGAATTATGAACCAGCTAAGTACAGTTAAAAGACCTATTTATTTAATATCCTTTCCATTAAGTTTTATTGCGTTTATTATGCCTGTTTATGCAATTGAATTAGGAGCAAGTATATTTGAAGTTGGAATATTATATTCAGTATTTTCCTTATGTGGTGTTTTATTGCGTCCCTTGGTGGGAAAATGGATAGATATTAGAGGAAGAAAAAATGGAGTGTTGGTGGGATTAATTTCTTATGCTTCAGTAATGGTGTTACTAGTATTAAGTGATAGCTATAAATTACTTTTTATTGCTAATATTCTTCAAGGTATTGCAGGTGGTTTTTTATGGATTAGTCTTAATACTATGGTGTCGGATGTTAGTGATGATGAAAATAGAAGCAAAAACTTTGGTGATATTGTGCAGGTGTCTAATAGAGGAGCAATGATGGGTAGCATTATAGCCTTTAGTATCTTGTTTAACATATCTATAGATAATCCTTTTAAGCTAATTTTCATGTTCTACCTACTTATATCTATAATAGCAATATATTATGGAGCAAAAAATACCCAAGAAACACTACAGCAATCCAACCAATGTAAAAGCAATGAAAACGCTGTAGACTATACATATTCTAAGTTTAGAAGGTTTTTAGCAATTATAACTGTTTTATCTTTAGTAGGAAGTATGCTTACACCTATATTCCTAATATATATGAAGGAGCAAATAACCGATAGTATTACTATGATTTCATATGTTTATATCCCAGGTGCAATTTTATCTATTTTTCTACCTAAAAAATTGGGCATTCTTTCTGATACTTATGGAAGAAAAAATTTACTTATAATAGGATTATTACTACAGGCTATTATTGTGTTTTTAATGCCTATAACCAAAACCTATCTTCTCTTTATGCTGGTGTACACATTATTAGTGGTAGGAGGTATGCTTGTAGAACCTGCTAAAAGGTCTTTGGTAACAGAATTAACAGGCAACATACAAAGAGGAAAAAGCTATGGGTATTACAGTACTGCTGTAGGACTTGGAGGCATTATAGGTCCTTTAATTGGTACATTTGTGTATCAATACTTTGGACACACATTACTATTTTATATACAAGGTGTAACAATATTAGTGTCATCAATTATTATTTATGCAGTGTTAAGAGAAAGCAGTGAAAAGCTTCATAACTTGACTAAAACATAATATGGGTACGCTTCAGATAAAAATGATTTAAGGGGCTATATGGCCCCTAGTTTTTTTACTTTTTTTTACTTAGGTTTACTTATAAACATTTGAGTAATCATGTAGCCATATTTATCACTTGGACGTATACCTATACCAATATGTGTAAAGTTAACGTTTAATATGTTTTTTCTATGACCGCTTGAGTTCATTAAAGAGGTATGTGCATTTTCTATTGAATTGTTGGCGGCTATATTTTCACCTGCGTGGTGATAATCAATACCGTAATTATCTAGCATTTCAAAGGGGCTTCCATGTACAGGTGAATAATGGCTAAAATAATTGTTGTCCACCATATCCTGTGATTTTATTCTAGCAACTCTAGTTACCTCATAGTCAACCTTTAATGCAGGAAGGTCATTGTTTTGTCTTTCATTATTGACTAAATCAATTAATTGCTGCTCTTCATCCGTCAAGCTCCTTACGTTAGATTCCTGGGGGTTATTAGCTTGAGGCTGTCTACCAGGTGTGGGGTTATTTGGTGTTATATTATCATCCTCATTATCCAATTGAACATCATTGCCTTCTTCAAATATCTCATTATTCTGGTTAGGAGTCTCCTCTAAATTATCATCGCCAGTCCTTTCCACAACCACTGGTACTGCAGAATCAACCTCTATAGAGCCTATTTGATTATTGTCAAGCTGAATAATATACCAATCATTTGCCTGCTGTAAAACCCTAACTACATCATTTTCCTTAAGGGTACCAACGGTTTCAAAATCCCTTCCAGTACCAGACTTTACATCCACTGTATCCTGTGTTATTCTACAATGTCTAACGGGAGCAGTATGGAAGATGGATGATTCCATATAATCAAATTCATCTTCTGCAGGTGGTCGTTCCTGGGGAGGTGAACATGCTGTAATCACCAGTAGTGCTATAAAAACTATAAATAACTTTACTCTCATTCATTATGCCTCCTTGAATTATTTATTGTAATATAAACTAAATATATTATTTGCAAACCTGTGTAAAGGAATTACTAATTTTATTAAATAATCATTTGTAATAATTTACATATAAATCTCTATATCTATTTTGACATATGATACGAAAATAAAGCAAAACTTGCATAAATATGATAAAATTATAGTGAAAATTGTTATAATCCTATAGAATTTTTTAATAAGCACCTTAGTAGGGAGGACATCATGAGTAAAACTAACTTAAAGCCTAAGCCAATTCTTTTAGTGTCATTATTTATTATTTTAGTTATAGTGTTTTTAATTAAAGATACATTAATACAAGTTGTACAAGCTAAACCCTATATCGCGATAGAAAGAGTTAACTTCAATAAACAATTACCAAACTATAAAAAAACAAAGGTATGGGGTGAAAATCCTTTAGAATTAATAAATATTCCTTTTAATAGTAAATTAGCAAGATTAAACCTGTACCAAGTATATGTGGGCAATCAATTGGTCAAGGAGTTTTATAACTATGATAGGGCAGTTAATTATGCTATAAATAAAACCAGTGCCAGCATTAAAGACAAAGCCAGTAACATAGTTCTATGGAACAATTATAAGCGTTATGTTTTAATGGAGGGAGACCTGTACATTCATTCACTTGAAGAGGTTTTGCCGACGATAGAAGAGGGGAAGAAGCATGAGAACTCCTATATTATAGATCAGGAAGAAAACAAATTAGTTTGGAGTAATTTTAATAAAAGCTTAATCCATAGTGATGATACAAAACAGGGGGATGTTTTCTTAGTAAATAGACAATATCAAGTTTCAAGTAATTATTCTCCCCAAAGCTCTGTTAACTTAGCAGATCATACAAGTAAATATATTAAGGTATCAAGACGAGACATGTATATTGATGAAGGTGTACTTAGCCCAATAAAATTGATGCTAAAGGATGCCTATTATGGTGGGGCAGATAAGATGCTGGTAATAAGTGGGTATAGATCATATCAGAGGCAAACCTCTATTTTAAATAGTCGAATAAAATCATTAACCCCTTCCCTTGGATTAGAAGAAGCTAAGAAAAAAGTTGCTACTTTTGTTGCAATTCCAGGAAGTAGTGAGCATCAAGTAGGGTTAGCTGTGGATTTTACAACATTTAGAGATATGGGTGTAACACAGGATTTTGGAAATACTATAGAGGGTAAGTGGCTTAATGAAAACTCTTGGAAATACGGCTTTATTATTAGATATACTGGAGACAAAATGGATATAACGGGAATAATTGATGAGCCCTGGCATTTAAGATATGTAGGGATACCCCATGCAGAAATAATGAAAAGGGAAAACCTATGCTTGGAAGAGTATTTAGATAATATCAAAGAATATAATAAGATTGAATTTGAAGCTAGAGATGGTAATAAGTACAATATCGTTTATTTTGAGTCAATATACTCAGAAGACTTAATAAGATTTCTTTATGAAGCTAAAAATATAGAGGCATTATCGGGTGATGGTAAGGGTGGTGTAATTATCACCACTATAGACTAAACAAAGCTTTATTACAAAAACAAAGTGATTCCTAAAGGGGAAAAACAATGAGAAATGCTGAAAATTTAGTAATTCAAGAATTAAACAAGTTAAATGATGAGATATTCAGGCTTTATTATTCTGGTTATCATAATGAAGCTGTTAGAGAGGCTAATAGTTTACTGTCTTTAGCCCGTGAAAAGCTAGGACAGCAACATCCTAGTCTGCGAATTTTTCATGATAATCTAAAATATATTAAAGCAAAGCCTATGGTTAGTTGGAGAAGCAACAGATTAAAGGCTCCATTAATAGAAAAAAGAGATAAAATAAATAACATAAAAAGGGACTTGTATTTTGCAGAGGTTTCTGGTGCAGCTATAGTTGAAGCAAAGGATATTACAGATACCCCTAACAACAAAAAGCTAGCAACAGCAATATTCTCTTTAGTTCTAATAGCACAAGTAATAATGGTAACCTTTTATTTTCAGTTTAAGGATAATTATTTAAAGCAGTACCAAGAGTACAGCCCCCCAGATACACCAGCAGCTGAGGAAAGCCAACAGGAGAAAACTGCTATTATAAAAGAGCTAAGTGACAGCACTATTTTAAAGGTTCCTTTAGTGCTGCAATATCCTGAGCTCCCTAGAGGCTGTGAAGTCACAAGTCTTGCAATGCTTCTACAGTATGCTGGAGTAGATGTTGACAAGATGACTTTGGCAAGAGAGGTTAAAAAGGACCCTACTGCTTATCAAATAAGGAATGGAAAAGTATATTTTGGAAATCCTTATAATGGGTTTGTTGGTGATATGTATACCATGAAGAATCCAGGTCTAGGGGTTTATTACGGCCCTATATTGGAACTGGCTGAGGCCTATATGGGAGATAGAATTGTTAATCTTACAGGTGGTAGCTTTGATGATATATATTACTTTTTAAACCAAGAGATACCTGTGTGGATTATTACAAATGCTCGTTATAGAAAATTAACCAATGAATATTTTCAAACATGGCAAACACCTACAGGACCAGTTAAAATAACCTATAGAATGCATTCTGTATTAATTACAGGCTATGATGAAAACTATATATATTTTAATGACCCACTTGTTAATAATCAAAATAGAAAAGTAAACAAAGAGGACTTTGAAGAGGCATGGATTCAAATGGGTAGACAAGCTATTACTTACCTACCAGAAGGAAAAGCTCTACACATGATATTGCCCTAGGATAATGGATGATATATAGTAGTAAGTAGTATCTTTAACGCTTTTATAATAAAAACCAGTAATTAAATCATAAAATATATAGGAGGATGTAATATGTGCGGTATATGTGGTTTTGTTGATGCACTAGAGCAAGATAAAAAGCAGCAGACTATTGAGGAAATGATGAACAAAATTATTCACCGTGGACCCGATGAAGGTGGAAAATATGTTGATGAGGGTGTTGCCCTTGGCTTTAGAAGACTAAGTATAATTGACTTAGAAGAAGGTAAACAGCCAATTTTTAATGAAGACGAAACATTAGTTCTTATTTTTAATGGAGAAATATACAATTATATGGCTGTAAAGGAAATTCTTCTTCAAAAGGGGCATAGGTTTAGAACAAAGACAGATTCTGAAGTTATACTTCATGCCTATGAAGAGTTTGGGACAGAAATGTTTAAATATTTAAGAGGAATGTTTGCCTTTGTTATTTGGAACAAAACAAACAATACACTTTTTGGTGCAAGGGACTTTTTTGGAATTAAACCCTTCTATTATAGCAATATAAACGACAGCTTTATTTTTGGATCTGAAATAAAAAGCATAATTGAGCATCCCTCAATCACAAAAAAAATTAATAGAACTGCATTACAAAGCTATTTAACCTTCCAGTATTCACCTTTAGCAGAAACCTTTTTTCAAGGAGTATACAAGCTACCTCCAGCCCATTATGTAATTTATAGGGAAGGTAAGCTGGAGGTAAAAAGATACTGGCAGCCAGAATTTGATAATAAAGGACCTGTTAAGCCATTTGATGAGGTGGTAAAGGAGGTAGAGGACGTAGTTCAAGAGTCAATAAAGGCCCATATGGTTAGTGATGTTGAAGTGGGATCTTTTTTGTCAAGTGGCATAGACTCAAGCTACGTTGCAGCATCCTTCAATGGAGACAAAACCTTTACAGTTGGCTTCGATTATAAAAACTATAATGAAGTTAATGAAGCTACAGAGTTAGCCAAGCTTATTGGGATAGATAGCTATTACAAAATTATTTCACCAGAAGAATATTGGGATGCACTAGACAAAGTTCAATACCATATGGATGAACCATTGGCAGATCCAGCCTGTGTAGCCTTATATTTTGTTAGTCAGCTGGCTAGTCAGCAGGTTAAGGTGGTTTTATCCGGTGAAGGAGCAGATGAATTGTTTGGCGGTTATCGCATATATCAAGAGCCCTTGAGCCTTAAACCATTAACCAGTTTACCAAGGTTTGCTAGAAATACCTTAGGTGCAATTGCCTCAGCACTACCCTTTAATATAAAAGGAAAAAACTATTTAATTCGAGGTAGCAAAGATGTAAGGCAAAGGTTTATTGGAAATGCCTATATGTTTACTGAAGAAGAAAGAGAAAGACTGATGTTAAAGGGTGACTATAAAAAATATTCCCCAACCGACATAACAGGCCCTTTATATGATCAGGTAGAGGATAAGGACGATATAACAAAAATGCAATTTATAGATTTAAATATGTGGCTAACAGGAGATATTCTATTAAAGGCAGATAAGATGAGTATGGCCCATTCCCTTGAATTAAGGGTGCCCTACCTAGATAAAGAGGTTTGGAAGGTGGCATCAAAGCTTCCCCTACAATATCGGGTTAACAAGACAACAACTAAATATGCCCTTCGTAAAGCAGCAGTAAAAAAATTACCTCAAGAGGTGGCCAGCAGAAGAAAACTGGGCTTTCCTGTTCCGATAAGGGTGTGGTTAAGGGAAGACAAGTATTACAACATAGTTAAAAATTCCTTTACATCTAAAGGAGCTAAAGAATTTTTTAATACAGATGAGCTAATTAAGCTTTTAGATGAGCATTATGCAGGCAAGAAGGATAACAGCAGAAAGATATGGACTGTGTTTATGTTTTTAGTTTGGTACAAAGAATACTTTGAAGAATCGGAGGTAGCTGTTGCTATTGACAATAATGAAGTGACAGCCAGTTAGATTTAGATGATGATAAGGGGGGAAATTATGAAGAAGCTTTTAGTTACACTTATAACTGTTGTATTTGTTATGTTTATTAGTGAAATAACCATAGCTTCCAATTATAAAGGAATAGTTGATCCCTACCAGCCTATCACCTATGACACTATGAAGGAGACTGTAGCTCGACTTAAAGAACAGTTTCCAGAATTAATAGAAACAGAGATTATAGGTCAATCAGCCGATGAAAGAGATATAGTATTAGTTAAGCTAGGCAAAGGTGATACCCTAATACACATAAATGGCAGTTTCCATGCCCGTGAAAGAATAACTACAAATATTATTTTGAAGAATATTGAAGACTATAGTAATGCCTATGAAAAAAACACTAAGATACAAGGCTATGATGTAAAGAATCTATTGGACCAAGTAACTATTTACTTTGTTCCTATGGTAAACCCAGATGGAGTTGATTATACAATATTAGGTGAAGAATCTATAAAGAGTCCAATATTACGGGTTGCGTTTGAAAAAATTGTTGAACACCCTAAATCAGAGTGGCATACACCAGACCTTAGATGGAAATCTAATATTAGAGGTGTAGATTTAAATAGACAGTGGGATTTTGGCTGGCATGAAGAATCTAAACTGGATATTGATGCTCCAGCAGATGCCTATTTCAAAGGCTTTAAACCCCACTCTGAGCCAGAGGTTTTGACTATGGAAAAGCTATCTCTATATAATCCCTTCCTTATTTATGCTGCATATCATACACAAGGCTTAGAAATATATTGGTATAAATATCAACAGGGTGACGATTTAGAAGAGGTTCAAGACATTACAAAAAAAATAAGCAATCTTACCTTTTTTAGACCTGTTCCAGCCTTGAATGATATTCCACAGAACTTTAGAAGCTACTCTGGTTACGCCGATTGGACAGCAGTGGAGCTGAAAAAGCCATCCTTTACAATGGAGTTTGCCTATAGAAAATACAGTGAAGAGGACTTTGATAAAATATATGAGCCAGCAAAGGCACTTGGCCTACTTTTTGCTGAAGAAGCACTGAATATAAAAGAAGGCTATGATGTTGAGGTAATAATAAATGGAGAGCTTATTCAATTATTCAAGACCTATGATGATGGTTTAGCCTTTATAGAAAAGTATATTACTGATGATATGGATGTACAAATGGTTAAAAATCAAGAAATAATATACCAAAGAGAAGGTAAGCCTTATCATGATAATGTAGAGGTTACAATAATTAAGGATAATGAAAGTATTAAGTACAGTGAAGAGGTGTTGCGTTACAAAGGGGCTGTATTGTTACCCATTGATAAAGTATTCTCAAACTTTGACATGAAACTCCATCATTATAACCAGCTTAATTTGATTTTGGCAGAAGATAATAAAACCTTAGTCTTAATGGGTTTAAATGATGGCTCAATATATGTAAATCATGAAAAAATAGATGCTACAAAGGGTGTATTAAAATATCAAGATAATATCTACATTTCAACGACAGCTATAGAAAAGATTTTTTGGTGTAAAACTAATAACTAAATAAAGAAAGCTTAGTTCCACTTATTTCAAAGCATGGCGGTGGCTATCTTCTCTTAAGAAGGGGAAGTATTAGTAGTCACGCTAAAATAAAGCATAATTAAAAAAATAACCATATTACTAATAATATGGTTATTTTTTATATGCATAAAAATAATTGTGTTAATTTTTAAATAATTATTGAAATTTTTAAAATATTCTAATATAATTATAAAACAAATAATAAAATAAATATCCTACCAAATGATAATAACGAGAGATATCCAAAGGGATGGCCGAAGATGCAATATAAAAGGTACCAGTCTTTTATAGAAACTTTCAGGCAAAAATATCGTTATTTGATGGAACTCTGGAGAGTCCTAAATGGCGCCAAAGGAGAAATACATTTTATTAATGTAGAAGCTCTCAGGCAAGATACAGAGGAATGTAATGGCAAGTGCTTTGCTGTTATGTTCCTTTTTAAATGCTCTTTTTTACTACACCGTGTAATGCTTTAATTAAATAATGTTAGAAGGAGGTATAAAAATGTCGCAAAAAACAACAGCCCTATTTAATCTTCATCAGAAATTGGGGGGTAAAATAGTAGATTTTAATGGATGGTCTTTACCTATACAGTATGAGGGTATAACTGTTGAGCATAAGGCTGTAAGAGAAGCAGTTGGTCTATTTGATGTATCCCATATGGGAGAAGTTGAAGTGAAGGGAAAAGATGCTGAAGCATATATACAAAAGCTAATAACAAATGACGTAGCTACATTAGCCAATAATCAGGTTCTATATAGCTTAATGTGTTATCACAACGGTGGAATTGTAGATGATTTATTGGTATATAGGTTTACAGCTGATTATTTTCTACTTGTTATAAATGCCAGTAACATTGATAAAGACCTTAAATGGATGAGGGATAATCAGATGAATTACCAGGTAGAAGTTAATAATGTCTCGGATAAAATATCTGAAATAGCTATTCAAGGACCTAAAGCAGAGTTAGTTCTACAGAAGCTAACTGATTATGACCTAGCAACCATTAATTTCTTTTATTTTAGAGATAACCTTAATATAGCTGGAGCCAACTGTCTTGTATCAAGAACAGGCTACACAGGAGAGGATGGCTTTGAGATATATTTAAAGCACCAGGATGCAGAAAAAGTATACGAAGAGTTAATGAAGGCAGGGGAAAAGGAGGGAATCAAGCCGGCTGGCTTAGGGGCAAGGGATACACTAAGGTTTGAGGCTACTCTTCCTCTATATGGAAACGAAATAAATGAGGACATAACACCCCTTGAGGCAGGGCTTGGATTTTTTGTAAAGCTAGATAAGCATAGCTTTAACGGTAAAGATGTATTGGTAAAACAGAAGGAAGAAGGTATTAAAAGAAGGCTTGTTGGCTTTGAAATGCTGGATAAGGGAATTCCAAGACATGGGTATCAGGTGATGTCTGATAAAGGTGATGAAGTTGGATTTGTAACAACAGGCTATCAGTCACCAACCTTAAGAAAAACCATTGGTCTTGCCATAGTAAGTAGCAAGTATTCTGACATTGAGACACCCATAAACATACAGGTTAGAAATAAGCTAGTAAAGGCCAAGGTGATTAGTAAAAAATTCTATCAAAAGAAGTATAAAAAATAAAGGAGGCTGTATATTTATGAAGGCTATTGTTTTAAAAGGGTTATTATATTCAAAGCATCATGAATGGATTAAGGTAGAAGGCGATAGGGCATATATTGGAATTACCGATTATGCACAGGGCTCCTTAGGGGAGATAGTTTATTTAGAGCTACCTGCAGAGGGTGACCAATTTAAAGAGGGAGAGACCTTTGGAGTAATAGAGTCTGTTAAAGCGGCCTCTGATGCGTATATGCCATTCAGAGGCACTGTTGTAGAGGTTAATGAAGAATTGGAGGATGCCCCTGAAAAGGTGAACAACTCTCCCTACGAAAATTGGTTAATAGCAGTAGAAATAGCAGATGAGTCTGAGCTAGAAGACTTAATGAAGGATGAGGAATACCAAGAATTTTGTGTAAAGGAGGAGTAATTCATGCATCGTTTTATTCCAAATATAGAGGCAGATAAGGAAATTATGAAGGAGGCTGTTGGTGTAAAATCAGTTGATGACTTGTTTGATGATATACCACAGGAAATGAGGCTTAACAGAGCTTTAAACATAGGCAGTTCTCTTTCGGAGTTAGAGCTACAGCAACACATGAAGGAGCTTTCTTTAAAAAATAAGGGAACCAATGAGCTCACTTGTTTTTTAGGGGCTGGGGCCTATGATCATTATATTCCCTCTATAGTTAAGCATTTAGCTATGAGATCTGAATTTTATACTGCCTATACACCTTATCAGCCTGAGATAAGCCAAGGAACCCTACAGGTAATATTTGAATATCAGACAATGATATGTAATTTAACAGGTATGGATGTTACCAATGCATCAATGTACGATGGGCCTACAGCCTGCAGTGAAGCAGCTGTTATGGCAAGTGATGCCACAAGAAGAAGGTCAGTTGTGGTATCAAAGACAGTTGCCCCAGAAGTTCGTAAAGTACTAAAGAGCTATTTAAAGCTTAGAAATATAGAAGTTATTGAAGTAGATGCTTTTGATGGAACTACAGATATAGAGAAGCTTAAAAATGTAGTGAATAAAGATACAGCAGGTGTAATTATTCAGAGCCCTAACTTTTTTGGTATTATTGAAGATGTTACTGAGGTGGAAAGGATAACCCACCAACATAAAGGAAATCTTATAATGTACGTTGATCCAATTTCTCTGGGAATACTAAAAAAGCCTTCAGAGCTAGGGGCAGACATTGTTGTAGGGGAAGGACAGTCATTGGGTAATCAGCTTAACTATGGAGGGCCCTATCTAGGCTTTCTTGCAGCAAGCTCTAAGCTGGTTAGAAAAATGCCAGGAAGAATTGTTGGGCAGTCTGAAGATGTAGACGGAAAGCGTGGATTTGTCTTAACACTACAGGCACGGGAGCAACACATAAGAAGATATAAGGCTACATCCAATATATGCTCTAATCAAGGATTAAACGCACTAATGGCTTCAATCTACTTAATTACAATGGGTAAAAAGGGGCTTAAGGAGGTTGCCACCCTAGCTACAAAAAAAGCCCATTATACCTTTAATGAATTAACTAAAAAGGGTAAATATAAAGCAGTGTTTAATAAGCCATTTTTTAAGGAGTTTATTGTTACCAGTGATATAGAGGCTGATAAGGTTAACAAAGAACTGTTAAGGAACAATATACTTGGTGGCTATAAAATTGAAAAGGACTATAAAGAACTAAAAAATGGACTTCTTATATGTGTAACAGAAAAGAGATCAAAGGAAGAGATTGATAGATTAGTAGGTATAATGGAGGTGCTTTAATGAAGGAATATAATCAATTAATATTTGAAACCTCAAGAGAAGGTAGAAGAGCTTACTCCTTACCAGAATGTGATGTAGAAGTGGCTCCAGTTGATGAGCTTTTACCATTAGAGTTTTTAAGTAAAGAAGAACCCTACTTACCAGAAGTTAGTGAGGTGGATATTGTTCGTCATTTCACATTGCTTTCTAGTAAAAACTATGGACTAGACACTGGCTTTTACCCCTTGGGCTCCTGCACCATGAAGTATAATCCTAAAATAAATGAGGATATGGCTTCTTTAAGTGGCTTTACAACTCTTCATCCATATCAACCAAAAGAGACAACTCAGGGTGCTTTAGAGGTCATGTATAATTTAGACAAAATGCTATCAGAAATATCTGGCATGGCAAAGATGAGTCTACAGCCAGCAGCTGGTGCCCACGGAGAGCTGGCAGGCTTAATGATTATTAAGGCTTATCATGAAAGCAAAGGGGACACAAAGCGAACTAAAATTATTGTTCCTGACTCTGCCCATGGAACAAACCCAGCTACTGCGGCAGTGGCGGGCTTTGAAGTGGTGGAAGTCAAATCTGATGAAGCTGGTGGAGTAGATATAGAAGGTTTAAAGGCTGTACTAAATGACGAGATTGCTGGGTTAATGCTAACAAACCCCAGTACACTGGGTTTATTTGAAAAAAACATAAAGCTAATATCTGACCTTATCCATGAAGCTGGTGGACTATTATATTATGACGGAGCAAATATGAATGCCATAATGGGCATATGTAGACCAGCAGACATGGGCTTTGACGTAATTCATTTTAATCTCCACAAGACATTTTCTACACCCCATGGAGGAGGTGGACCCGGCAGTGGCCCTATAGGTGTAAGGGAGGATTTAGTTCAGTTTTTACCTGTGCCAGTTGTAGATAAGGAAAATGATAAGTACTATCTTAACTATGATTTGCCAAATTCTATTGGCAAAATAAAGGGTTTTTATGGTCACTTTGGTGTATTGGTTAGAGCCTACTCCTATATATTGTCTATGGGCTCGGAGGGTCTTAGAGAAGTAAGCGAAACGGCGGTCCTTAATGCTAACTACCTAATGAACAAGCTTAAGTCCCATTACAAGGTGGCAGTAGATAAAACCTGTATGCATGAGTTTATATTAAGTGGATTAAAAGAAAAGACTTTAGAGGTAACAACCCTAGACATAGCTAAAAGACTATTAGATTATGGGTATCATCCACCAACAATATATTTTCCTTTAATAGTAGATGGAGCAATTATGATAGAGCCAACTGAAACTGAAAGCTTAGAAACACTAAATGGCTTTATTGATATAATGATTAAAATAGCAGAGGAGGCCAAGAAGGAGCCGAAGCTTTTAAAGGAAGCTCCATATAATACTCCTTTAAGAAGAATGGATGAGGTTAAGGCTGCTAGAGAAATGATATTAAAATGGAGTGAGTAATTAAACATTATGGAGGAGGCTTGTTATGGCTTTTAACAAGGAAAGCTTTAAAGAATATATAATAGAAAGCATAAGAAAATCTGTTGAAGATAGAAGGTCTAGCGCCTGCTCAACATGAGATATTGCAAGTGTACTTGCAATGGCGTGGGGCGTCAAGGAAACTATAGAGGTTAGTGAAGCAGATGCAGTAAAAGAGTTCATCAAAGCCTTAGAGGGTTCAGAGATAGAGCTGGGCAATGGTAGTAAAGCAACCCTTTTAAAGGGAGATGTAAAGGAGAAAAAGGATAAGGCTATACTAATATATAGATATCAGCTGAGATAAAAAGTATAATACCTTCAAAGATGTGGTAAAATTTATTTGTGCTATATATACTATGCTTTAAAATATTGCATAGGGGTATAAATTATTTACAATTAAATAAACCATTGGAAGGAGATAAAAAATGAAGGAAATAGTTTTGGCTGGTGGTTGCTTTTGGGGTGTAGAAGCTTACTTTTTAAGGCTAGAGGGTGTTGTAGAAACTGAGGTGGGGTATGCAAATGGAAGTGTGGAAAACCCAACATATCAACAGGTTTGTAATACCAATACAGGACACGCAGAGGTATGTCGTATTAAATATGATGAAGAAAAAATAAGGCTTGAGGATATATTAATGAAATTCTTTAAAATAATTGATCCAACTGCTGTTAATAGGCAGGGGCCAGATATAGGACACCAATATAGAACAGGAATATATTATACCGACGAAGCAGATTTACAGGTTATACTTAAGGTAATAGGTGATGAGCAAAGTAAATATTCTAAAAAAATAGCTACAGAAGTTGAACCCCTAAAGGTATATTACCCTGCTGAGGAGTACCATCAAAAATATTTAGAAAAGAATCCGAATGGCTATTGTCATATCAACTTAAATGTTGATTAATGAGGTTTCGTCTTTAAACTGAGGGACAGGTGAAATAAAACTGTCTCTTTTTTATGACTAAACTAGAATATCAATAAAAGTTAAGCTCCACTGTCTTTTTACTATACCACTAGTATCACTTTAAATGTAAATAAATTGTAAAATCAACTGCAAGGTATTTATATATTTTTGTAGAAATGTATATAAAAGAATAAATTATAGGAGGACAGTAGGTAATGAAGAAACTCCCCTGGATTTTACTTTTGATAGTAGCCCTCTTAGGTGTTCTTTTATTTAGAGAAGAAGGACCTGCAAATAACCAACAAAAGATAGATAACCTAAGGGCAGACCCCTACTTAAACAATGTCACAGGCCCTATTGAACAATTAGAACTTTTGCAATTACTTAAGGATGATAATAGCCTAGCTAGTCAAGAGACTTTAAAGGAATTAGCCCAGCAGGTTAATGCCACTGGTTATATGGCAAACCTAATACTGGCAGAAAAGCTTGAGGAAAATGGTGAAGACCCAATAGAGTATTATAGAAAAGCACTAAAGCTATACGAGAGCCCAGAAACCCAATTAAAGCTGGCAAGGGCATTGGAGAATAGACAGGAAATAGATGAGGCTATAAAGATTTATATGGCAGTAATCTATGATGATGAAGCTATCAATGCTTTACAGGAGTTAGGTGTAAATTATTCTACTATAATAAGCAGGTTAATAGAGGATAAGCAATACTCATTAGCAAAGGAATATATTGATAAGGGTATTTTAGAAGCTAAGGATGATGAAATAAAAAGCTTAAACATACAACACTCACTTTTATATGCTAAAACAGAAGAATACCATAAAGCAATCCCTTTAATGGAATCAATTATAGATGGTGGCTATCATGACAGCAATTTTCTGTGGTGGTATGGAAGAAGTCTTGAAGGTGTTGGGGAAAAAGGTAGGGCTATAGAGGTTTATAAAGATTTAGATAAGCTAGGTGCCTATAGATTGGGACTTCTTTATGAAGAAAAAGGTAATGTTAAAGAGGCAGCAAAAGCTTATATAAATAGTAATGCCCATATTTCTCTTTGGAAGGGTGCAAGAATATTAGATGATTTAAGCATGGAGCAGGAAGCATTGCAGGTATATAGACAATTAGCAAAGGAAACAGGTGTTTATCAGGAAGATGCAGCCTATCGGGGCTACATACTCCATAAAAAATACTACCAATCAACAGATGAAGAGCTTACTAAAATACTGGAAAAGTCCCCTGCCTGGATGACTGCCATAGGCAAAGAGTTTATATGGCAGATAGATAAGGAAATGACGGCTATATTACCTGATTTTATAAATAGGGTTGACCTGTATGAAGCTGCTGGTGAACATAAAATGGCAGACATAGAAAGATCTATTGGAGAAAAACACACTTCAACAGAAGAAAAACTAGGGCTAAGCGAATGGTATCAGCAGCAGGGCAATTATTTTATGTCTGTAAGATGGGGAATAAGAGCATTAAAGGAAGCAACAAGCCTTAAGGCCTATCAGCTAGCCTATCAAAAGCCTTATGAAGAGGAGGTTTTAGCTGTCGCAGAAAAGTACCATATAGATCCATATTTAATCTGGGCAGTTATGAGGGAGGAAAGCCATTACAATAAGGATGCCATGTCTAGGGCAGGAGCTTTAGGGCTTATGCAAATCATGCCCACAACTGGACAGGATATAGCCAATAGATTAAAGGTTAATTATAGTGATACTGATATGCTGATACCAGAGAAAAATATTGAGTTTGGTGGATTTTATATAAGTCTTATGTTAAAAATGTTTGATGGTGATTTAGATAAGGCACTGGCAGCATATAATGGAGGACTAGGGAATGTAAGAAAATGGAGCAGAACCTCAATAGGAGGTACCCCGGAGGGCTTCCCCACTTCTATTAACTTTAGAGAAACAAGGAAATATATTACTAAGGTTAAAAACTCATACTATACCTACCTATGGATATATCAATAATTAGACCTCCACTTTTTGTTGAAGTGGAGGTTTAAATAAGGTTTGAAATGATTTTTACCAAATTAGCCAAAATATCACTGAAGGATGTATTTTTCATTTTGTTTTAAAAAAGGAGTTTTTTTAATGTTAGAATTCATATTAGAAATTTTTATTGCATTTTTTGAATATCTTATGAGTAAACTTAAACCTCAAAGCCCAGAAAAAGAAGATGAAAAAATAAAAAAATGGAGCAGATAAAATCTGCTCTATTTTAAAATTTTGGCAACAGTTGCGACTCCGTAATCAACATATTCAAGCATTGAAACATCTTGTCTTATATAGTTTCTTCCTGGTTCGTTTTGTACTCTTATTTTCATATTTTCAAGGTCTTCTAAGCCTCTTTCAATACTTGATATAACAGATCTTTCCATGTTTAGTACATCTTGCAACATTTTAGCAAATTGCATTACTACAAATTTTCCAACTGTTACCTTGATACTTGCTTTTCCTGGCTCCGAAAAAATCTTAAGGGTAAGATTTAATCCATAAATAGCATCATAAAATTGATACTCCTGTATTTCTCCTTCTAAAAATTCTAATGTCTTTTTTTGTAATTCAATTAACTCGTCACATTTTTCTACAGTAAACCTTTTTATGAAAATAAAAATAGAATTAGAAGATAAACAAAAAAAATAATTAAAAATTATGCTGACGAAATGATAAGTTTGTTTAATGAAACTGACATGGTTAAAGAAGGGGAGTTTATTTACCTTGAAACAGAAAATATAAGGGTGAATAAAAAGGACTTTGAAGGAATAAAAAACCTACTAAAAAAGTAATAACACTTTATTGCATAGTGATATCATTTATGTTAGAGCATAAGAAGGTTAATTTTAGTATAAAGCTATTAAACCTACGTGGCTTAGCACTTGTATAGTATGGTATAATACTTGTAAATAAGCAACTAACTATTATAATAACTAATACTTTAAAATAAAAAAAGAATTAGCTCAAACGCAATAAATTGAGAAAGGAAGAGCTAGATGTATAAATCAATAGATTTATTTGCTGGAATCGGAGGCATTAGAATGGGATTTGAGAATGCCTTTAAAGACACAATAGAAACTGTTTTTGTAAGTGAGTGGGATGAAAAAGCTCAGGAAACATATAAGGCTAATTTTAAAGATAGCTTTAATATTCAAGGAGATATTACAAAAATACCTACTACAGATATTCCAACCCATGATATTTTATTGGCTGGGTTTCCTTGTCAGGCATTTTCCTTAGCTGGTTTTAAAAGAGGATTTGAAGATGCAAGGGGAACTCTATTCTTTGATGTTGCACGTATAGCCGAATACCATAGGCCGAAGGTTATTTTTTGTGAAAATGTTAAAAATCTTGTAAGGCATGATAGAGGAAAAACATTTAAAACATTAAAAAGAATTCTAGAAGATTTAGATTATAATGTTTTTTCAAAGGTATTGAATAGTAAAAATTTTGGGGTACCTCAAAATAGGGAAAGAATATATATAGTTGCCTTTAGAAAAGATATTGCACCCATAAGCTTTGAATTTCCTGAGACTTCAGGAACCAAAGTATCAATAAAGGATGTAATGGAAGAGAATGAAGTGTCATCTAAGTATTATTTATCAGATGTGTATCTTGAATCATTGAGAAGGCATAAAGCTAGGCATGCAAAGAAGGGAAATGGTTTTGGATACGAAATTAGAGATTTAGATGATATTGCTTTAGCAATAGTATGTGGAGGAATGGGTAGAGAAAGGAATCTTATTATTGATAAGAGATTAACAGATTTCACTCCCAAAACCCATATAAAAGGTAGTATTAATAGAGAATATGTAAGGAAGATGACACCAAGAGAATGGGCAAGACTACAAGGGTTTCCTGACACATTTAAACTTCCAGTAGCTGATACTCATTTATATAAGCAGTTTGGAAATTCAGTTACAGTTCCTGTCATAGAAGCAATAGCCAAAAGAATTAAGGAGGAGTTGGGATGCTTAGGGGAAACATTGGCGAATGGTCAGAAATGTATGTGTTGTTAAGGCTTCTTGCAGACGGAAAGATATATGCTGCTGATGATAATTTAAACAAGCTTAAAGATATATACTTTCCTATAATTAAGATAATTAGGGAAGAAATGAAAGGAGAGGTTAAGGAGTATAATACTGGAGAAGAAATAAAAATATATTTAAACGGATTGGAAATAGATAACATACCTTCTACTATTTTTTGTGAAGAAGCCCATAGTCTTCTAAATACTATACAAAATGGGAAAGCTAAAGGGGCCTTTTCTGTTGAAAGAACAGAAAGATTTATGAATAGAATAGGATGCTTAAAATTATCGGCATCATCTAGGGATAAATCAGATATTACTTTGAAAATTATAGACATAAATACAGGACATAGCCCAACAATAGGTTTTAGCATAAAGTCTGAGCTAGGTTCAGCTCCTACACTTTTGAATGCTGGAAAAACAACAAACTTTATTTACAAAATTATTCATCAATATACTAACATTATAAGAGAAACAAATGACATTTATAAGGTTTCAAGTAACAAAAAACATATAAATGTAAGAGGAAGAATAGAGAATATAATTAAAAACAATGGTACGATAAAGTATATAAAAATGCAAAATAAGACCTTTAAAGATAATCTAATTCTAATTGATAGCAGGATGGATGAGCTCATAGCCCAGACATTGCTATATTTTTATAAAGATGGTATAAGTAATTGCAATGATATGATTAAAAAGCTGGAAGAAGAAAATCCAATGAAATATGGTAATGTTAATGCATATTCCTATAAGTTTAAGAAGTTTTTAACCTCTGTGGCATTAGGTATGAGACCAGCAACAGAGTGGGATGGAATAGATGAGGCAAGTGGAGGTTATATCATTGTTACAAGAGAAGGGAATGTGTTAGCATATCATATCTATAACAGAAATTATTTTGAAAACTATCTCTTAAACAACACAAAGTATGAGACTGCTTCAACCTCAAGGCATGACTTTGGTGAATTATATGAAGAGAATGGAGAAACTCATATAAAGCTTAACTTACAAATACGATTTAAATGATAGCTTTACAAACTCAACTTTTGAAAACCACAATTGCCCAAAACCCATTATAGTTGCCTTTATATAGAGGGATAAATGTAAATTAAGACTAGATTTACTATGTATCCCTCTAAGTATTGGTTTTATTTACTCTACCCAGTTTCCATTTCTAAACAACGGTTTAATCTCTCCATCTTTAGTTTCTGCATCAATATCTAGTTTATCTGAACCTATCATAAAATCTACATGTGTAAGGCTAGTATTAGCTCCTTTTTCTTCTAATTCTTCTTTAGTCATTTTACCTCCACCTTCAATACAAAGGGGATATGCCATACCTAAGGCTAAATGGACAGAAGCATTTTCATCAAAAAGAGTGTTGTAAAAGACTATATCAGAATTTGATACAGGAGAATCGTGGGGAACTAAAGCTATTTCACCTAAATAATGGGAACCTTCATCGGTTTCAATTAGCTTTTTCAATGATTCATATCCAACTGCTGCATTAAAATCTACAATTCTACCATTTTCAAAGGTAAGGGTAAAATCTTCTATTAGCTTGCCTCCATAGTTAAGGGGCTTGGTGCTTTTAACCCTTCCGTTAACACCTGTTTTTAAAGGCGTTGTGAACACCTCTTCAGTTGGCATGTTAGGAACAAAATCTATTCCTTTTTGATTTTTAATTCCGCCACCTATCCAAACATGATTATCGGGAAGCTCTGCAGTAAGCTCTGTACCGGGTCCTCTTAAATGAAGCCTTTTGAAAGATGAGTTATTTAGGTATAGTAGCTTAGTCTTTAGATTATTAACATGTGCTTTCCATGCCTCAACAGGGTTTTCTTCATTTATCCTTGTAACCATAAATACTTTTTCCCATAATAGTTCAACAGCCGTACCTTCGTCTACATTAGGAAAAACTTTTTTTGCCCATTCTATAGTCGGTACAGATACAATTCCCCAGCTTACCTTTGCCGACTGAATATATTTTTTGAACTCTTGTAGTGCAATTGAGGCTGTTTTGTTAGCAATAGCTATTCTGTTGGCATCAACATCCTTTAGCAAATCTGGATTCGTTGCTGAAATAGTTAAAAATGCAGCTCCTTCGGCTGCCATTTCCTCCAATCCCTTAGCCTTCCACGTAGGGAACTCTTTAAAAGCCTCATCAGAGCCATGAAGATACTTAATAAGTGTTATTTCTTCATCATTCCAATCAACATAAACGTTTTTAGCACCGCTTAAATAGGCTTTTTTAGTAACTCGTCTAACAAACTCTACAGAGGCTATAGGTGCACTTATGCAAAGGGTTTGTCCCTTTTGAAGGTTTAATCCTACTCCCAAAGCCACTTGGGCATATTTATCTAGTTTTACATCAAATGTACTCATAAAACACCTCCAACTTTTTCCTATATTGTATCATGGCTATAGGCTAAAGTAAAAGCTTTCGAATAGTCCTATAGCTATGCAAACTATTTAGTTCTTTATATTAGTTACCCATAAAAACAAAACGCTTGTTCGATAAAGTAGACTTTGATATACTTAAAGATAACCAATAACTTAAATGAAAATTTAAATTC
>NZ_WBZC01000076.1 GCF_009017275.1 Alkaliphilus pronyensis
TTGCTTCTTACTTCACATAATAAATGACTTTCCATAAGATGAATTATGAAAAGCTTTGCATAATTCATCGAGAACTAGCATATCTGCCTTCATAATTTGCTTCATAAATAGTGTTAATGTCTTTTCGTTCTTTGCTTCTGATAAACGGTTTACTAGAGCTGCTGTCCTATAAAACTTAACGTTCTTTCCTCTATTACATGCTTCTAATCCAAGGGCCTGAGCAAGGTGGGATTTTCCACTACCTGTGTTCCCAAAGAAAACCAGATTCTTCTTTTCCTCAATAAATTTACACTCTCTTAAATAATTTGCATCAATTCCTGCTGGCATATTTACATCATCAAATCGGAAGGCGTCAAAATGCTTCCTTGTATAAAATCCTGCATTTTTAATTAATCTTTCTTTTCGTACGTCTTCCCTATGTTCTATTTCTTTTCTAAGTATAGTTAAAAGATACTCTTCGTTAGTGTTTGCCTCAACTAATTGACTATTAAGAACAATGTTTTGACTAAATTTAAGAATCTTACAACATTCAGCTAACGTGTATCCTACCATTATATACCTCCTGCTTTCTTTAAGATTTCATTGTATGCTTGCGCATTTGACTTAATCTTTTCTAGGGGAGGAACATTATCAGGTAATGATAATGCTTTTAGTTTATATTCTGGCATTATTATACGTGAATGAATTGCCATAAGACTATCAGGATCTACAGCTCCATAGGAGACAGCTTCACTTACTGCATTAACTGCTCTATTAAAGTCAGAAGCTTTGCTAATCTTAAGAATTGCTTTAAGTAGTATTCCTCTTTCTCCTTTGCCACAAATGTCCATATATTCTTGTAATGGTTTTGGTAGCATTTGATAAATTCCTGTATATTTCAATGCACCTGGTCTTATGGATAATTGTTCTAGATAAGGAATCCACTGCATACTTTCTTGCTTTGTATTTCCGTAAAGTCTAGGATGTCTAATAATCTCTCTCAAACTTTCATCTAATAATATTACCTCATATGCAGTTATCTTAATTTGAGCCTTTTCCCCTGCATACTTTGGAGCTGTGGAGTACTCGTGTAATCCGTTTTCCAACTTGAATTTGGCATATGTATCTAGCCTTACTAATTCATATCTACAGGCTTCAAATTCGTTTACAGGTAGGGGTATTAACTTCTGCCTGTCCAATTGATGCAATGTTGAAATTAGTTGACCCTTCTTGTAGTGCTCTCTAATTGCATCCTCATCACATTTAATTAGCAGCTCTTCATTAAATACAATGAGATTTGTTATTTGGGGTACTGGGACTAAAAGATTTCTGCGGTGATAACCTACTTTTCCCTCTACGGATCCCTTTTCATTTCCAGAAGCAGGATTGCAAAATGAGGCTTCAAATCCATATTGATTTTGAAAACGTAAAAATGCATCTGTTAAATCCCTTTTACCGCCCTTTAATATCTTTGTGACCATTGTACTAGGATTATCAAACCATATTCTAGTAGGAACGCCACCAATATGTTTGAATATGTTAATCATTCCTTGAAAAAGACATTCTTGATTTTCTCCTTTGAATAGTTGAGTATAGCCCTGATTACTATATGGGAAAGAAATGTTCAAGTAGTGACCTGAATGGAGTAATCCATTCTCATAAAAATCAGCACCACCAAAGTCTACTTGAGCTTCTCCAGGAACATGCTCTAGAGGAAGTGCTCCTTCCTTTTGAGTATATATCTCTTTTTTTCGCTGGGTCACATAATTTGAAACAGTTTTATATCCACAATCAAAATCTTCAGGATGTAGAAGACATAATCTATCGAAAACACGCTTTGCAGTATGTCTTTGCTTCTTTCTAGCCCTCTTATCATCTTCTAACCATGTATCAATCTCCACTTTAAAAGGATCTAATTTTGATTTGTTTTTATTAGCTGGAACTCTTTTGGGTTTTATGGACCAATCCTCTTGATTTAAGTACTTTCTTACTGTTTTTCTATCATACTCGGTTTCTTCTGCAATCTCACTTATATTCAAACCTTGTTCAAAAAACATTTTTCTGATATGATTTTGTTGAGTCATTGTTAGCATCCTCCAATTATCCTCCTTGCAATCAATTTAGTCGTTAATTACAAGGATACATTTAATTTGTGGTGCCTGCAATGACTTTTACATTCATGAGGAATTCCTATTTACCCAAGTGGGGAATTCCGCTTTTCCATTTAGGGTAATTTAATCTTACCATAAACA
>NZ_WBZC01000077.1 GCF_009017275.1 Alkaliphilus pronyensis
TTACGCAGTCTGCCGGTTCTTGTAAACCACAGGAACCGTCCCTGTGGTCTATGGTCTATATATTGAGAAAATCTTTTCAACTTAATTGTTTTATTGAATAATCTTAACAGGAATGATTAATTCATTTCTTCTAGAGCCGTCTTTTGCACTTTCTTCATATAAAATAACACTTCCTGAATCATTAGCTACTTCTTTATCAAGTTGTATAACAATCTCAAATTCTCCCCATCCTGGCGCACCTTCTGTAGCTGTTGTAAAACCTTTATCAAGGATATTGTGACCATCTTCAAACTCATATAATACAGTACCTTCAAAAATCCTCGCTAACCCCTTTACAACTATTTTTTCCTTTACTTCAGCATTAGGGGCTGGCTGATAGATCCGAAATACATCATTTTCTATGACAATCTTCCTTGAATCGACTTTACCATCAGATGGATCATCTTCTACATTATTCTCACTATCATCATTTGCATCAATATTAGTGTACTCTGAATTTTGTTGATTATTATGTGTCTCATTATTTATCTCTTCGTTATTGGACTCATTATTTTCATCAGGAATTGTAAAATCTTGAGTACATGCCGTATAAACAGAGATACTAATAATCATGGCCATTAAAAATATTGTTTTTTTCATTATAAAATCACCAGTCCTTATTCAATTTGTTTATTATATATCTTTCATAGTATCATCAAATTTTTCAGAATAATTTCAATGCTTTTAATAACCCCCTCCTCCCTTAATATATCTAGCATAATAGCCCCTTTTTTATTAAAGTAATTATGTAAATATGATTTGCTGTGAGAATCATATTTTATATTTCCAACTGTTTCCACACCCTTATAAAGACTTTTCTTGATAACAAAAATGCTGCTACTACTGTTGTAACCGAAAGTATAATTACAATAGAAGGATTTAAGATAGCACTAATATTCGATAGAATAATAATCTCAGACACAAAATCTTTAGCTAGAAATAAAGCTATACTTCCAGCAGATAAAATGCCATAAAGTACAGGTAGTACTATAGTAATAATGTTCCCTAAAAAAGCATTATTCTCAAAAAAATCAGTTAATGCTAATAGTTCACCTGCTATATATATTGCTGAACTTCCATAAAGTATAAAAAACATGCCCAAGATTGATAGTAATATCAATTGTATGCTTAAGCCATTTACTACTGAATATGCAATAATACCCACAATACTTATGATATAAGCTGGGATGAAAAACATATTACACTGTATGTTAAATACCTTTCCCCCTTCTAATGGCATAACCTTGAGAAGCCAGTAACGTTTCTTCCAAAGACTTTTATCCTTCATTATGTCAGCGGGTATAAATAGAATCGAGACAGCAATAATATTAAATATTGACGCGATAGTTGTTAACAAAGAAGCACCTAGCAATGGATTGTTGGAGAATAGATCCCCATATAAAAAAGTAAATATCGCGAACAAATAGAAAAAAAACATAAAGGCTGATGCCATAATCATTTCATTATTTCTAATTGCCATCTTCCATTCAGTTTTTATCCACTCGATTATCTCATTCCTTTTGGCTTCTTTGCAGTTATCAGATTCAATTACTTTCTTCTTACTAACTTTGGATTCAATAAACTGGTTTATTGCCCACCCCTCAAAAAACATTCTTTTTGATATCATAAATGCAATCGTTATAAACAAAATTGATATTATCAATAAAAACAGCATAGCATATGCAGGCCTCTCACCAATAACCATAGAATAAAAAAGTCTTATACTCGCTGTTATAGGAACTATATCAGACACCCATGGTTTTTCTAATAATTCAATAACCTTAATTATATAAGTAGTGGATACGTCCTGTGTTCTAGCAAAAAGTACTGCAAAAAATATATTTATAGCAAAAGTAACAATTGATGTTAATATGTTGAATACTTTTGCTGATACTATTTTTGACCCTACCATAGCAGCCATAACACCAATTGCACAAGGTATTATCGAGATAATAATATATAAAGGTATTATTGAAATGTAATAAATCAATGGGGCGTTTACCCACATACCTAATGCTACAAGGAAAGGGAAAAACAAAAAAAGCATAGATTTAATACTGCTAATTATATGTTCAAAAAACTTAAATAAAAAAACATAATTTAATGGAACGGGTATTGTGATTAAATAATTCATATCAGGCGATTTATAAAAATTTCGAATAAAGGTGCTGATACTCTGTACAAATGATGTAAGATATATCCAGATAACAGCCACAAAAAAGAATACAATTAGTATACCATTAACCATCTCATCCGAAATGGCTATATTACTAAAAATATTTTTGTAAAGTATGTTAATTAATACTATCTGACCAATTATTATTGCTATTGCTATTGATAGTGTCCTCACAAATACTTTTGCATCTTTCCACAAACTATTTTTTAAGACTAAAAATCGCAATTTTATAAACCACTTAATATAACTCATGTTACTTTAACCCTCCTTCCTACTTTCAGTTATAGTCAAGAAAATATCCTCAAGTGTTGACCCAAATGCTTTATATTTTTCTTTCAGCTCCTCAAATGAACCTTCTGCTAACAATTCACCGTGATTTATTATACCAATTCTGTCACATAGTTTTTCAGCAATTTCTAGCACATGAGTTGTGAATAAAACTGCCGAACCTTCATCAGCATACTTTCTAAACAAATCTTTGGCAGCTCTTGCGCTTGAAGCATCTAGACCATTTGTAGGTTCATCAAGAAAGATAACTGAAGGATTGTGCAGAAGCGCAGCACAGAGAGTAATTTTCCTTCTCATACCATGTGAATATGTTCCGATGAGCTTATCGGCAACATTCGTCATATGAAGTTCTTCTAGTAAAGAATTAATCTTTCTTACTGTATCATTATTTTTTCTTTTCATATAAACATCTGAAACCACATTTAGAAATTCTCTACCCGTGAGCTTATTATATAAATATGGATTATCAGGGACATAGCCAAAATTTTTCTTGGCTTCTAGTGGCTGACTTACAATATCATAACCACAAATTTTAATAACTCCTGAAGTGGGCTTTAGAAGTCCAGTACATGCTTTTATTGTTGTCGTCTTACCTGCTCCGTTGTGCCCTAAAAAACCATATATCTCTCCTGGTTTTATTTTAAAACTAATATTCTTAACCGCTTCCTTTTTTCCATAGTTTTTTACAAGATTATTGACCTCTAACATAAAAAGTACTCCTCCCAATAATTTCTACTTTAAACGGATTTACCATAAATATTTGCTATTATTACTCATGGTACTCTACATATTTCTTTTTTCCCATAATCGCAGAATAATCTTATATAGAAAAAATAGAGATAGCGTACCCAAAAAACTCACTGAAAAACCGCCAAAAATACCTCTAAAATTCATCCCTATCTTTGAAAAAACAGTAAGCGCTGTTAGTATGCCGGTCAATAATGGAATTAGAAAAACAAAGTAAATCTGCTCTTTTTTGTTCATTGGAACAGGGTACGTCATTGGAATACCTTTAATGGCTAAAGCAAAAAATTGAGCTAATGATGCAATAAACCAAACTAAAAAGAAGTCGAGTGTATCCATAAGAGTTTGATTCAAGATAAACCACCGATACAATAGCACTGCAAATATTCCAAACCAAAAAATCGTATAGCCAATGCTTTTGGCTATTTTAACATCTGCACTTACTCTCTCATCATTTTTCATTTTCATCCTCCTCTAACCAAAATAATTGATCAAGAGACTTATTTAGAACTTTGCATAACTTAAGCCCTAAGGCTATTGTTGGGTTATATTTCTCTTTCTCTATAAGACCAATCGTTTGTCTTGTTACACCTACTTTTTCAGCAAGCTCTTCTTGAGTGAGTTGTTTTTCATTACGACTCAGTTTAACACTGTTCTTAACTATATAAATCACCTCGATTTCGAATAATCAAATGCAAAATATATATTCCACATGATTGTAATATATATTTTGCATTTAGTCAAGGAGAAAAATCAATTCACTTTATTCTAGCTGCTTTCTGGTCCAATGCAACTGCAATTATATGAAAAGCAAAACAACTCATACATTTTTCAATAATCATCACCAGTTGTGACCAAAAGATATTATATATTTTGCTGTGATTGCACTTGAGTATTATATATATCATTCCGTTCATTAATACCGTTAATGCTCAATTTGATTTTTCTATTATGGTGTAACCTTAATAAAACCCACAACTCTTTTATGAGTCATGGGTTATTTCAATCCGTTTTTCATACTTCAATTTCAATGCCCCATTTAAAGCTTATCGTAAAGTGATCTATTGAACCACAGAACCACAGGGACGGTTCTTGCGGTTATTTTTCTTATAAAATATATACTATGCTTTTGATTGCCTAATCATCTTTAATTCGCTTTTTCTCATTTATATCTAAACTCACTCTATCATTTTTTTCTTCGTGGAATTTAGTAAATTCACTTATAGTTTTTTTTCTGTTAGTATTAAATATCTTAAATGTAAAATCACTATCTATAATTCTAGCTTTATCTGTATACTCACAGTAGCTGCTCCATTTATAGTCTTTTATATGCTCCACTATACCAGCACTTAATGGATTTTGATGTATATACCTTAACACTGTAGGTAAATATTGATCATCCTCTATTACTTAACTTTTATCTCAGCGGCGTTACTAACACTCCCGCATCTTAAGCGGGAGATAAGTGCCGCCAAGCTTCGAAATAAGTGCAACTATAGTTCAGGTGGAGTTAAAACTCCATCTAAACTAAATTTTCTTTATATCTATCTTGGAACAAATGATCTACTCGATCATATTTGAAGAAATACCAATATACATAGCTTTCTCCTATTCGCCTCATTGTAATTCTATATCTTCTTTTTCTTCTATAAGCAAAATATGGATATGGTTTCCCAATAAACAGTATGCGTATATCCTGTATTCACTTTTATCTTTGCATTCTAAGATAGTTTCTAAAAACTATCATTATCTTTTTTATCTTCTATTATTGCTTAAATATTGATTTCCCTAAAATTATATGATAGATTTCTGTCTCACTTTTCTTTCTAGCATTTTTCAGCATATTATCAGTCTAGGCTATTCTAGCTTCCTTAGATCTTAACCACAGGAACCGTCTGTGGTTATGTAACATTATGTCAATTTCCCCAAATATTAAAGAAAAACAATGAGCTTAATCCCATAATTACAATACCAACCACTAGTAAAAAAGTATGTACCTTTTCTCCCCATAATATCTTGCTTCTAGCAACCAGAAGTTTGTAAATTATAAATTCGCTTTTTCTAATTGCAGATACGAATAGAAAAAGGCCTATCAAAAGCATCAAACTTCCCCATAAATTATTCATAACACTCCTCCTCGATTTCAAGTTTTCATATGTACTTCTATGGGTTTAACTATTACTGTCTATAACTCATATTGCCTGCAAATTTCTATCAGAACTTCTGACTAAGTGTGGCTACTAAATTTAGTAATATTCCTTTGAATCTTCATCTGGTTCTTGAGCTTCATTACCAGCCATCAAGTCTCGAATCCATATTGGTACATTTTGCAGAGGCTTTTTTTCCTTAAGATGATTGATCACTTCTTCTATGTCTTCATCGCGCCAGAATCTATCTCGAATGTAGCATCTGCGGCAACAGTAATTGCTACTCTTTGATTTGTTCTCAAACTCAGTTCCACAGTAATAGCATACATGCTGGTAGATAACTGGATTCTTATGTTCCCATTCTCTTTTACATTCTGTAGAGCAATATGTCTTTGGGCGCCCTTTCAGCTTCTTCTGATTTATTCGTTTGCCACAATTCTTATAGTGTTCTCTAATAACTTTTTCAGGCTTTGGATTACTATAGTCCTGTCCATAGCCATCTAGTCCTCTACTCTTAGAAAAATTCCTGACACTATCTCTGCTTAGGTCCATAGCAGTGGCTATGCTGCGATAGCCAATATCTAACTTCCGAGTTCAATGATTTTCTCTTTTTGCTCATTGGTCATTAGCATTACCTCCAATCCTTTGATTGGTATCTAGTAATGCGATAAAGTTTTTGAAAAGTCAAGTATGTTAGCCTATAATAAGTTATTTGATTTTGCGGAATAAATAGTTTTCAGCTGTTAGCTTATACTTCGGTCCTTTCATCTTCTCTTTGACTTTTACTAAATCAACATTTTTACTTCTTGGTAATACAAAATAATCATCCAGTTTGGTATCCATGATCCTATTGTTCTTGCCCATGACTCCAAGGAATTCAAAATCATCATCAAATCTGGATAAAGTGGCATCTCCATGACTATCATTGCACAACAAAATGCCACCTGTATTTAAATACTTTTTCGTTGCTTGCCCAACAAAGCCTGCATATTGAGAAATTATCAAATCAACAGGTTTAACATCTAATTCTCCTGTATAATCTTGACCCATGAAAACTATGTCACAAGGTTTTTCATACTCTTTATTCTCAGTGATATATTTTTTTATCATTTCCATGTCCTTAAAGAAATTAACTGCTCCTTTGAAGTTATCAACATAAATTACCTTAGGTATAACCAAAGATGGTGCAATATCAATATGGCTTCCTGGATACAGAGCACTTGTTACGCCATACCTCTTAGCAACTATTCTGTAGAGTTCTGTTCTATTTCCTATCTTGTCTCGATATTCATAATATTCCTCAATAGTATTTCTGTTTTTCAATAAACTACACCTCTCTTTACTTTTGATTCTTATAAAATCGTTTAATTAAATACTTTTCCCGCTGTCCTACCAATTAATCTGCAAAATTGATCCCAATTATCCGCCGAACCATAGGCCGAACCATAGGGACGGTTCTTACGGTTAATTTTTCTTATAAAATATATACTATGATTTCTATTGCCTAATCATCTTTAATTCGCTTTTTCTCATTTATATCTAAACACACTATATCACTTTTTCCTTCGTGGAATTTAACAAGTTCACTTATAGCTGTTTTTTGCAAGGGGAAATTCCTCACTTTTGTAAAAGTTTTTTCCCCAGGCACCTGTGGGGAATTATTATGTTAATCGAATGAGTGAATTTTTCATTCGATCGCTATCACCGTTGAATATAAGAAGATAGCAGTGATGTATAAGTCTATCTAGTAGGGCACTTCTCATTTGTTCATCATAAAGTACAGTTGCCCAACGCGTAAATTCAATATT
>NZ_WBZC01000078.1 GCF_009017275.1 Alkaliphilus pronyensis
ATCAGTAAAAAGCCATAAAAAAATCATGGTTCAATGTCTTTATAGACAGTATGAATCATGATTTTTATTAACATATAATATACATAATATTGTAATTATGTTATATTAAGCTATATAATAATATTATACTAATACATTGCTTAGTCATTATCTATTTTTAATCTATTACAATGGTTGATTATTACAAATTGCTTTTATAAGAGTTATGTTGGTTATAGCAAATATTTATTATGTCTTTAATAGGGGGGTAATTATCATAAATATAATTAAAAGATGTGTAGTAGCATTAATAGTAATTACAGGCATAGTTCTCTTAATATCTCCATCTTTTGCAACCAGTAAATTTTATGGGTATTTTCTTGTGTATTTAATAAGCACGCTTATTATGCCTGACTTATTGAGAAGCAATAGTATTAGTTTGATAGTGAAAATATTGTCTACCATATCTGTATTTGGAATGAGTATTGCGTCTATTATTTATCTCTATGGAAAAGGCAGAGGGGTTAAGCATTTCGTTGTATACTTTAGCGTTATAGTTATTGTTGTTATTGTTGAATATAGCTTTAAGTCATATTATAGAAGAAGTAAAAACTAGCTAATAAATATATAGCCTAAATAAACTCGTATAAAGCATGAGGTAGAAGGACGCTATACAATGAGGGATTTTATACGTAATGATTTAGAACATGAATTAAAGATTCAAGAAATGCTTAGAAGGACAATAGATAGAGCACATGAACTAAAAGACTATGGAACTGCAGAGGTTTTACAGGGAGTATTAATCGATAGAGAAGATTTTGGATATCATTTATATAGTGTATTAGAAGATGATACTTTAATAAGAGGAATGGAACATTTAATAAGTCGCCATGATAATATAATGGGGGATGGTCAAGTTAATCCATCTAATAAACTACAATAAAAAAGACTACACTCAAGTATAGTTTTTAAGTTAATAATAATATATTTTTAGGGTTTTCATTTTACTTTTACAGGCAAGGTATTGAAATAAGAACATATGAAAAATGTTGGTGTGAGAGGTCGGTGAATGAAAAATAATCATTCACCGACTACTCGATTAAAATATTATAATCTATTGCCTTAGACATTTTTTAATCTATAATTATATTTCAATTATAGATAATCAATTAAATATCTTAAGCTAGTAAGTTTGTACCATGTTACTTAATAAGCTCATAAAGCTTTATACCATTATCGGTTTTAGTTAACACCAAGGAATAGTTGTCTGTAAGAGCAGAGCTATAATAGTCACCGAATGGTATAACAGTATCTCCGTTACTAGACACCAAACCTAATTGAGCTTTTTCTACAACAAAGTTCCAATTAGAATCATAATACATTCGGTTCATTCCTTTTCCGAAAACTGCAAAGCCATTTACAAACTTAGAACTAACCTTTGTATCGTGAATAAAAGGAACAACAATATTTCCAGATAAATCTATTGCTTCCCATTTTCCGTTTACAGAGTTTATTATTAATCCATCACTTATTGTCATATTTTTTTCGTCTAACTCAAAAGGATAAATTATTTCCCCCTGTTCATTTACAATACTCCATTTATCATTTTTTTTTAGTACAGCGTAGGTTTTATCATCATAGCTTAAGGGAACTAAGTTAATTGAATCATATTCTACGGGAACAACTATTTCTCCTTTTGCATTTATAAACCCATATTTATCATTATCCTCAACTAAAAAATGTCCCTTTAAAGTATACCCAAAGTTTAAAATTCTATCATATTTACACGGAATTATCTCTTCACCAACTGAGTTTATTACTCCAAGGTTGAAATCTAATCTTTCATCTCCAGCATAGAAGAAATGATGAACACCTGTATAAGGATAAAAAGTTGTATAGTGTTTTGTAGGCTTCTTTTTAAATCTATTAACAATTATGAAGTCAGAATTATTATATAGGGAATCGAGTGAAAAACCATAGTCTGATGCCAGAGTTTTTCCATTACTATTCAAATATTTTCGCTTGGCTAAGTACTGGCTAATACTATCATAGTGCACTTCATACAAACCATTTTTATGTCTTTTCTTAATTCTTCCATTATTTACACTTACACTTTCAATCTTATTGTAGTTGAGATCCATTAACCCTGCTTCATTATTCTTTATAAAAAAGTATGACTTCTCATCATATTGTTGAAATGTATCGTACTCATTATAGTCTATTTGGTGTCTATTTGAAGTTGTAAATGTCTTTAAATTATATCTGTAAGGAAAGCCATTGGTGGATGTTATATCGATATATTCTGAGTCGGGGTTAATATTAAAATATCTGTAGTCGCTTTCCAGCAACTCATTACCATTTTCGTCTATTAATTCAAACTCACCGTCTTTTTCAACTACAAAATAGTATTTATTAGCTCCATCAAGAGTAACTCTATAATCGGTTATTGTATCATATTCAAATGGTATAATTTCCTTAAGGTCTAAGTTAAACAAACCCCACTTATTATTCAACCTACCTATATAGTATTTGCTATGAACAAATCTAACAAAATCAATGTTTGTATTGAAGGACAGCTTGTCTCCATTTGATGAATAATAATGGTAGTTATCATTCTCTACTACCATAATAACATTATCATATAGACCGATATGATTGTATTGACCAAAATCAATAACTATCTCACCTGTCTTATAATTTAATACTGCGCTTAAACCATTGCTCGTAACTTTAACGTTACCTGCTTGGATATCCATTATTGAATCATATTTAACAGGGATTAACACATTACCATTGATGTCAGTTATTCCCCATTTGTCTTTATATCCTTGTACTTTTAATAAGGGGTAGCCATTATATTGTGTACTAATAAAATTGACATCCTTATATTTAGTTAAATCCTTTACCATGAACTCATATCCATTTATTATCTCTGTTTTTATTGTTTGTGCGTATACTGGTTGATATACGATGCTCATAAAAATGATGATGATTAACAAGTAAAAGCTAGCCAACTTCCTCATGTAATATATCTCCTCTCAATAATACTGAAATTTTCTAAAAAAACATTTTTGGCCTTAAATATATAAGGGGTATAGCTCAGTAAAAAGTATAGTTGTAATTTCTTTTTTACATCAATTTATAAAGAAAACCACAAACTTGTAAATGCTTAAATAATATAATAATTTTACTATATTGATTATTTTCTTACAAGTCCGAAACAGAGATATACACTGAACATCCCAATTATATAACGGCATGAAAAAGAGATTTCATATATTCAAGCAAATTTATATTTATTATATATGAGAAAAAAATAATTGTAAAAGGTTTGTACAAATAAATGAATATATTGAGGAAATGAGAGGCGTAATAAGATTGAGAAGCTCAAAACCACCATGTTATAGGAATGGTGGTTTTGCAAGTTAGAATACTACTGTTGATTTCCTTTAGGCATAAAGGTTCTACAGGCTGTATCATCAGTGTTGCTTACCATGTGTTCCTTTACTCTGGACATAACTTCTATTGTAGAAGCACGGCAAAAGTCATTTTTATTATAATGACACTCTTCAACTCTACATTTAATTTCAGACATAATATCACCTCCAAATTATAATCCTTTATAATATTTGTAATCGTAGACTATTTATACTTAAAAAAACAAAAAAGTTCTTTAAGTTTTGCTTAGTATATCTTTTTGCTCTTGCTTGTTTTTTGCAAGGGGAAACTCCTCACTTTTGTAAAAGTTTTTTCCCCAGGCACCTGTGGGGAACTATTATGTTAATCGAATGAGTG
>NZ_WBZC01000079.1 GCF_009017275.1 Alkaliphilus pronyensis
TTACAGGATTTTTTTGCTCCCCTCACTCCCCTACAGCTAATAAAGAAAGTAATAGGTGGTGTCAGAAAGGAGGAGATAAAGGATATAACCAATAAGCATTTAGCTGACATGGTCAAAAACCCTTATCCCTTCTATCTTGATCCAATTCCAAATCTATACTTTCAAAGAGATCCCTTTGCAACCATAGGAAATGGCGTAACCTTAAATGTAATGGCTTCTGTAACTAGAAATCGTGAAACTCTTTTTGCCAAATATTTATTTGATTATCATCCAAGATTTAAAAATACTAAAAGATGGTATAATCGAAACAAAACCCATCCTATTGAGGGTGGGGACGAACTGGTGCTTTCTCCAAAGGTAATTGCTATCGGTATTAGCGATCGTACTGATCCTGTAGCTGTTGAGATGGTGGCAAGAAATATCTTCAATTCCGATGAACCCTTTGAGGTTGTACTTGCCTTTGACATTCCTAAAACTAGGGCATATATGCATTTAGATACAGTGTTTACTATGATAGACTACGATAAATTTACTATTTACCCTGGAATAGAAATGCCCTTAGATGTATATAGTCTGCGAAAAGGAAGTGGAGGAAATTTAAAAATAAATTATGAAGCAGAAGACTTATCATCAATTCTAAAAAAATATCTGGGCTTACCATCAGTAGAGCTAATTAGATGTGGCAATAATGATGTAATTGCCGCTGGCAGAGAGCAATGGAGTGATGGCAGTAACACCCTAGCAATATCACCAGGTAAGGTTGTTTGCTATAACAGAAATTATGTAACAAACGAGGCTTTACGAAAGTCTGGTATTAAGGTATTAGAATTTGATTCATCTGAACTGTCAAGGGGCAGAGGTGGCCCTAGGTGTATGAGTATGCCTCTGGTTCGGCAGGACATATAAGTCAAACAAAAATCTTTGACTATAAATATAATTCGTTATAAAATATACTTTGTAATTATACTTGTTAAAATTAGGAGGCAAAGGAATGTTTGACTACCACGTACACAGTCACTTTTCACCGGATGCAAATATGACAATGGAGCTTGGAATTAAAGCTGCTATTTCTAAAGGCATAAAAGAAATATGCTTTACAGATCATATAGATTATGATTTTGATGGCGAGGGAAATAACATCACCTTTGACTATATGGAATATCAAAAAACCATTAAAGAATATCAATTAAAGTATAATGACAGAATTAGAATTAAGCAGGGAGTAGAGTTTGGGTTACAAAGCCACACATTAGACAAGTATAGTAGGGATTTTAAAGACAACTCCTTTGACTTCATTATTGGTTCTTTACACTCTGTAGAAAAAAAAGATTTATTCTCTGGTGCTTTTTATTCTGAAAAAACACAGTTAGAAGCATATAGGGTGTATTTTGAAGAACTGTATGACATTTTATGTGATTTTGATGATTTTAGTGTCCTTGGTCATTTAGATGTTGTTAAGCGTTATGGTAGCTTTGATATTCCCTTACCCCTCGAAGCCTATTATGAGGCAACAAGTAAAATATTGAAGAAGGTTATAGATAAGGGAAAGGGTATTGAGTTAAATACTTCTGGTATACGTTATAGAGTTGGGGATTATCACCCCTCTTTAGATGTTTTTCGCCTTTATTATGAGTTGGGTGGAGAAATAATAACAATAGGGTCTGATGCCCATACAACAAATCAATTATCCTTTGATTTGAAAAACGCAGTAAAAGCCCTTGAAGCTATTGGCTTCAAATATGTATGTACCTTTAGTAGAATGGTGCCCAGCTTCCATAGACTATCTAGTTTATTATAGGATTTTATGTGGATTTAAAGTCACAATGCAAAAAATTAGAGGTGAGAGCTTTTATATTCTCACACCTCTAACCTCTGACTTCTAGCTTCTTAGTATAAACTCTTTATCACATTAATATCCTCTGAATAGCAACCCTATGATCCCAATCACATACCTCACAGTAGAAAATATGCATACACTCATCTTTTGGGACCCCATCTATCTCCTCTGTAATACTCCTGTCAAGATATGGACTATAATCATCAAAATAATCTTGAATTACACCGTAATCCTTCATTGCTCCACCACATTTTGGGCATTTTATATTATAACTGTATAAGCAATTACATATGGGACAAACGGATTCCATTGGTTAACCTCCCTACCAGCTAGCCTTCTTTACTCCAGGTATTTGCCCCTTATAGGCTAATTCTCTAAAGCAAATTCTACATATTCCAAACTTCCGTAATACCGAATGGGGTCGCCCACATATATTGCATCTTGAATACTCTCTTGTTTTATATTTAGCCCTTCTCTGCTGCTTAATCTTTAGTGCCTTTTTAGCCATATGTAGCCTCCTTTGGTTTTCTTGGTAGCTTTATTATTTACATAATGGCTAATTTAAATCCTTTTATACCATAGATTTTAAATATTGTAGTACTTCTTCAGCATGTCCTCTTATTTTTACTTTCCTAAACTCCTTAACCAGTATACCCTTAGTGTTAATTACAAAGGTTGATCTTTCAGTACCCAATATCTCTTTTCCAAACATTTTTTTTGACTTTAATACATTATATAATTCATGTATGTGTCTGTTTTCATCACTTAGTAATTCAAAGGGTAAGCCTAATTTTTCTTTAAACCCTAAATGACTCTTAATACTATCCTTGCTAATTCCAAATACAACTGTGTTTAGTTCCTTAAAGCTATTATAGTTATCTCTGAACTCAGAGGCTTCACTAGCTCACCCTGGGGTATTATCCTTAGGGTAGAAAAATAAAACAATATTCTCTTTACCTATGAAGTCCTTTATACTTATTACCTCTCCATTAGTAGCTTCAGCTTTAAAATCTGGAGCTAATTCGCCTATAGCTGGCCTGTCCATTTTTATCACCTCTTAATTTTTTTGCTTATATGTTATGTAGCATTATGCTTTTATTTGCGGTATTTTTCTAATAGATCATCAATTGCTTCTCTTAACAAAAACTCTTCAGTTTTGTAGGTCTTCTTAGAAAGCTCCATTAACTTTTCTAATTGAGTTTTTGTATAATAATTAGATCTTAAAACCATGCCCTCATCCTCTGCAAGGTATATTCTATTTTTACCTTCTCTCTTAGCTCTAAACAAAGCACCATCGGCTGCTTTAACAAGCTCCTCTACATTTCTTGCATGCTTTGGATAATTTGCCAATCCACCACTAATTTTTATATCTATATCTGACTTCTTATCACCCATTCTAAAAGTATGCTTGTCTAAGTATTTTCTTATTTCTTCAACCCTTATAAAGCCTGTTTCTATTGAGGAATTAGTAAGTAGTACATTAAACTCATCTTTATTGCCTCTACCTACAACATCATTTTTAAAGATGTTTTGCTTAAGTATTGATGCTATCTTTTTTATTACTTGATCTCCCACCTGTTCTCCATAATATCTATTAACAGTTTGAAAGTTGTCTATGTCTATTGAGGCGATTGTAAAGCTCTCATTCCCATGATGAATTTTTTCCTTAATTTTCTTTATAAAATCGTTTTTTTGTAATATGCCATCTATTTTATCAATCACATGGACTCCCCCTTAATCAATTAATTGCTTCTGTTGATATTATTGATTATTTATATGTACCCTCATTTATGAATTATTCACTGACAATATGAAATTTCATTTAAGCTTTTTAGGTAATAATGTATTTTTTATTGGAATAGTTATTGTATATGAATATATTATGGGGTGATAACCTTGAAAAAATTTTCATTCATTTTAGGTGTAATTCTTTTAGCCTCAATAAACTTTGTGGTTAGATCTCTTGGATTCATCTATAGAATAATACTATCAAGAATGATAGGTCCACAGGCCATTGGCTTATATCAAATGGTTTTCCCCTTTTTGATGGTTTTAATTACTTTACCAACAGCAGGAATACCAATTGCAGTTTCAAAGCTTGTAGCAAAGGAAAACTCTTTAAACAATAGAAATGGAATATATAGAATCCTACTAATTTCACTTTTAATAGGCGGTATTATTTCATTACTTTTAACTGTTATTGTTTCATTAAATATTGATATAGTTGTAAACAGTATACTTAAAAATTCAGATTTACACCTGCCAATACTTTGGGTTATACCAGCAATAAGTTTAATAACCTTTTCCAGTATCTTAAGAGGCTTCTTTTATGGTCTAAAGGATTTAAAACCAGCGGCATCTGCCCAGATACTAGAACAGGTAACCCGTATTCTATTTGTATTATTATATCTCTACTATAAAAATCCTAATCACCCTATTACTATGGCAACTATTGCTATTATAGGTCTATCGGTTGGTGAATTCTTTGGTCTTGTTTACCTCATAATCGGCTTTAATATTAAAAAGCTAATATATAGAAAAACCTCCTTAAACCTTCTGGGAACCTCTTTTTTAAGCTATTTTAAAGACATTGCATATATATCTATACCAATAACCATCAGCAGACTTATATCAGTCCTTATGCAAACAATTAATTCAATACTAATTCCCCATAGACTTGTTATTGCGGGATACACCTCTGTTGCAGCCATTGAGATATTTGGTAAAATTGCTGGTATGGCAATGCCCCTTCTCTTTTTACCTTTTACAGTGACTGGTGCACTTGTTATAAATGTAATTCCAAATATTTCTGAACAGGTTGCCGTCAATAATTTAAGTGATGTTTCTTATAAATCCAGCCTTGCAATAAAAATCACTTTATTAGTAGCAATTCCAGTTACATTAGTATATACAGTTTTAGGGAAAGAACTGGCAGGTTTAATCTATCATCAAAAGGAAGTTGGAGTATATTTATCAATAATAAGCTATTCAACCCTATTTATGTGTATGCAGCACACTCTCTCAGGAATACTACACGGGTTAGGCAAGCAAGTGATTACTACAATAAACTTCCTTTTAGGTATGCTAATCCAGCTTTACTGTACCTACTTCTTAGTACCCAATCCTAAGTACGGAATTAATGGTTTTTTTATTGGCTTTATACTGTCTTCCTTTGTTATTTTTATTCTCCATTTAATTACTCTGTATCGCTTCGTACCATTTAAGCTGTCATTAACACAGAGTGTAATTAAGCCTTTACTGTCCTCCTTGTTTATGATTTTAATTATGTTATTTATTCATAGGGGTAGTTTTATTACCAGTGAGGCTCTAAAGGGAATAATAGCATTTACTACAGGAGGGTTAGCATACATAGCTTGTCTTATTATAACAAAGACAATAAACATAAAAGCATTAATAGACTCAATTAAGGGATAACTAAACATCTCTACTGCTAAAATAGCTTTTGATATCCTCAACATCATATGTATTTAATATATCCTTAGCTTCTAACCAGCCTTTTCTTGCTACTCCAATACCATAAAAAATATCATCTAAGCCCTCAACCCTATGGGCATCTGGTTCAACTACTAGCTTTACACCCTTTTCCTTTGCATATTTACACATACGCCAGTCTAAATCAAGCCTATGGGGATTGCTATTTATTTCTATGGCGACCCTGTACTTACTACAGGTATCAATGATTTCTTTTAAATCTAAATCGTAGGCATTTCTTGAAAGTAAAAGTCTACCAGTAGCATGTCCTAATATCTTCGTGTATGGGTTTTTTATAGCCTTAATAATTCTTTTAGTCATAGTATCACTATCCATATTGAAATGGGAATGAATGGAGGCAATTACATAATCAAAGGTTTCCAATACATCATCCCTATAGTCTAAAGAACCATCCGCCAATATATCCGATTCAATTCCTTTAAAAATTTCAATATTGGGATATTTCCTTCTAAGGCCTTCAATTTCACTATGCTGTCTTTGAATATCCTGTTCCTTAAGGCCTCCTGCATAAATTGCACTTTTGCTATGATCGGATATTCCTATATACTTAAAGCCCCTATCTATAGCAGCTTTAACAAGCTCTTCAATACTATTCCTACCATCACTAAAGTGGCTATGAACATGAAATACTCCCCTTATTGAGGATAATTCCACCAGCTTTGGTATATTACTTAATTCAGCAGCCTCTATTTCTCCATTATTCTCCCTAAGCTCTGGAGGGATATATTCCAGCTTTACAATATTATAAATATCCCCTTCATCCTTTACAGGAACAATTTCATCACCTTTAAATATTCCATATTCATTTATCTTATAGCCCATTTGCTTAGCTCTATGTCTAAGGGCTGTATTATGCTCCTTACTTCCAGTAAAGTGCTGCAATGCATTGGGGAACTCACTATCCTTTACTATTCTCATATCAACATTCATACCCATATCTAAGGTTATACTACATTTTGTTTTACCCCTACCAGTAACCTTCAGTACTCCTTCAAGACTTGTAAAATAATCCATTACATAATCTATATCTTTTTCTAGGCAGCTTACTATTATATCTATATCCTTTATTACCTCTTTAAATCTTCTAATGCTTCCTGCTAAGCTTATTCTTTGTACTTGAGGTAGCTCTTTTAGCTTATTATGTATAAAGTTTCCGTAGGAAAGGCCTGTTGATATTAAGAATTGATTTCTAAAGCTATTATAGCCTTTTATTCCTTCTAATATTTTATTTTGTGTTTTTTCACCGAAGCCTTTTATGTCCACTAAACGATTTTGTGTACAGGCTTCTTCTAACTCCTCCACCGTCTCGATACCTAGGTCTTTATATAAAACCCTTGCTTTTTTAGGACCAATTCCTTGTATTTTAAGGATTTCCTGTAGTTCCTTGGGGATTTCCTCCTTTAATTTATCATAGAATTCTAAGGCACCTGTTTCTATTAGTTCAGTGATTTTTTCTTCTAGGGCCTTACCAATCCCTTTTACTTCATGAAGCCTATTTTCTTTAACTAGCTCCACTAAGTCCTCTTCCAACAGTTCAATAATTCTTGCCCCATTATAATACGCCTTTACCTTAAATGGATTTTCCCCTTGAAGCTCAAGAAGGGTGCCTATCTCTTCTAAAATAATGCTTACATCATGTTTATTCATTGATAAACCTCCTGCGTCAGTTCTTTATAGATTTATAGTACCCATTTTTTATTAAGCTAAATGCTTTCATATTAATTTTTAATTATAATAAGCAGTTAAGTTATTATACAGCAATAGCAATATTTTTAGTAAACACTGGAATATGCTTATAAAGAAAACTTAGTTCAGATGGAGTTTTAACTCCACCTGAACTCTAGTTCCGCTTACTTTCTAGCTTGGCGGCACTTATCTCCCGCTTAAGAAGCGGGAGTGTTAGTAACGCCGCTGAGATAATTGTAAAAAAGTAGAAATAGCTGTGCTATTATGATATAATTATTTATACATTTTTACAAAGATTAAAGGACTTTATTGAGCTTTCTCATAATTTACAATAAAAAGGGGGGGAACTGTATGGATGATAAAATATTTAATTTGCTAGAGAAAATGTATTATGAAATGCATGGAATGAAGGATGAATTAAGAGACGATATGCTTGGGATGAAGGATGAATTAAGAGCTGAAATGCGGCATGGATTTGTTAGGCTTGAAAATAAGATGGATGAAAACCATAGAGCCCTTTTTGATGGGTACAGACAAAGCATTGAAGCAATAAATGAAACACGAGAAAAGTTAGAGAAGTTAACAGATAAGTAGAAAATCAAGAAATAAGGTTACAGGTTTTAAAGTCTGTAAAATAATAAATGGATGCTTTAGATTGGAAGTTACTGTACAATGGGAAATGGGAAGAAGATATAACCATGCATAACAGTAGAAAAGGTATATTAGAAAAACCAGCCGCAAATTTTAGTTAAAAAACAGTTGAGTAAGGGTGGTTTTTCTTTGTGTTTAAAAACTGCTTTTTAATACCTATATTTTGCTTTACACTAGCAGTTTAATAACTACATATCTATATTAGCTAGTTTTTCTAGAATGTGGGCTACTGGAATAACACCTGTGTATTTCCCAGCTTTAGTAACAATAGCATAATCGTATATTTTTTCCTCTTCTCTTAATACTATCATTTTGCATAGCTTCATTAGTGGCATATTCTCATCAACTATTAGGGGGGCATTATCCATAATTGCATATATAGGTAATGAAACAAATGCTTCGTTGTCTTTGTGGGCTGCCATTTTAAAATAGAATTTATTTCTCATAACAAGCCCTACAATCCTTTCTCCACTTACTATTGTCACCCCTTGCAGCAGTTGATTTGAACTAAATAAATTATGTATTTCAATACATTTCAAATTAAGCTCTAGTGCATTATCCTGTCTAACTAGCTCAGATGTTTTTATTTCACCTTTACATGCTTGTCCTTCTTTTTTTCTTAAACCCTGTATGTCATTGATAGTATTAGGGTTTATAGGTTTAAAGTCTGGACTTGGTTTTTGAATATAATAGCCTTGTCCGTATTCAATCCCTATTTCTATCAATGTTTTAAGCTCGTTATAGGTTTCAATACCTTCTGCTATTAGCTTTATACCTGTAATATCTGCAAATCGTTGAAAGCTTTTAATCAATTCCTTTTTTACCATATCCTTATCAATTTCCCTGATCAAGCCCATGTCTAACTTAATGTAATTGGGTCTAATTTCCGATAGGGTTCTTAAGCCTGAGTAGCCTTCCCCAGCATCATCAATAGCTATTCTATATCCTTGGCTACGATAGTTTTCAAGTATTTCTCTGAAGCCTTTATAATTGTCTATTACAGTATGTTCAGTAATCTCAAATATAATCCGTCTTGGTTCAATACTGTAATTACCTAAAAGCTCCTTTGTAAACCCCTTTTTAAAATCAGGATCTTTAATTATATTGGAATCTACATTTATGAATAAATACTTATCCTCAATAACATCTTTAGCTCCCTTTATAGCACTAAGTCTACATAAAACATCTAATTCCCAAACCTTGTTCATTTTTTTTGCTATATCAAATAAATTACATGGGTAATAAAAGACGCTATTTTCTGGACCCCTAGCCAATGCTTCATATCCTAATATTTCACCATCCTTTAGAGATATTATAGGTTGATAAAACATTACTAATCTATTATTATGTAATATGTCAAAAAACTCTTTTTTGTTACTTCTAACGGCTGAAATTGTCACTCTGGCTCCTCCCTTCTATTACAACTACATTTTATACTATATTAAAACATTATTTGTTATTTTTAAGTAAATTTTATCGAGAAAAGAGCCAAAATTTGATATTTCTCTACTTTTTAGTTATATTTAGCTTATTTCTTACTAATTTAATCCTTCAACACCTCAATTATGTCACCTACTTTAACACAACCACCCATTATTATTTTGGTAAATATACCTTCTTTTGGCATTATGCAATCGCCAATTGTATGAAATATTTTACATCTATTATGACATTGTTTTCCAATTTGAGTAACCTCATGAATTGATTCACCAATTTTCATTTTTGCTCCTATGGGTAACTTATATAAGCAGATCCCTTCCGTTGTTATGTTTTCAGCAAAAACACCAGGAGACAAGTTTTCCATACCCATTTCCTTAATTTTATCTATACTCTCCTGTGCTAATAAGCTAACTTGACGATGCCAATCACCTCCATGGGAATCCTCCTTTAATCCAAAATTAGTTATAAACTCCCCCTCTTGGATAGGGGTTTTAGGTATCCCCTTTTTACTGCTTATATTAATTGAAACAACCTTTGCCATTGGTATTCCTCCTAGTCTACAAACATTAATAATTTACAGTTTCATCTGTTTTTTAAGTAATAAATGATTACTCTTTATTCACATTAGTTTTTGATATAAATAAACCTAAAATCAGAATTAAAACTAATATTGCAGAAATAGCTTTATATAGTGATGTTGCTAGTACTTTTTAATATCCTTACTTCAACTACATTCTACCATTTGAATATAATGTAGTAAACAAAGATATTAGAATATGGTATGAAAAAAGAACCCTTAATGGGTTCTTCGCAAGCTAACATTTTCTATAATTATATCTATTTCATCTTCATTTAATGTTTCTTTTCTCAATAGCTCATTTGCTATTTCAGTTACTAACTCAATATTATCATTAATTAATTCCTTTGTTTCGTTATATAATGCCTCCATACTGTGGTTACATTCCTTTACTAGGTTGCCATCTGCTGCCTGCTGTCCCATCAGCATTTCATAGTTAAGCATTCCCATTTTTTCACTCATACCAAAATGCTTAATCATCATTAACAGGGTCTCAGTAGCTTTTTGAATGTCATTGCTTGCTCCTGTAGTAATATTATCCTTACCAAATATTATTTCTTCTACTACTCGCCCTGCTAAAGAAATTTTAATATTATTTATCATATCAAGCTTTGTATGGAACATTTTATCTGGAGGAATATTCATGCAAAAGCCTCCTGCTCCTTTAGTACTTGGAATAATAGTTACCTTTGTTACCTTATTTGCAGATGCCAACAGCTTAGTTGCTACAGTATGTCCTGCTTCATGGAATGCAGTTATCCTTCTATCCTGCTTAGCTATTTGACTTCTATTTTTTTTCTCATCTCCTGCAATTACTTTATAAAAGGCTTTATCTACATGATAATCTTCAATGCTTTTAGCATTATCTCTAGCAGCATAAATAGCAGCTTCGTTCATTAAGCTTTCTAGCTTTGCTCCACTGAAATACACAGTTTGCTGTGCTAATCGTCCTAAATCTAATGCAGGTGAAATTGGTCTATCTTCAGAATATAACTGTAATATTTCTTCTCTAGCCTTAAGATCAGGCAAACCTACTTCTATTTGTCTATCAAATCTTCCTGGTCTCAAAAGGGCTTCATCAAGGGTATCTAGTCGATTTGTAGCTGCTAATACAATAATCCCTTCACTACCCTTGAAGCCAGACATTTCTGTTAATAAGGCATTTAATGTTCTATCTGACTCGTCACTACCCCCTAGTCCACCTCGGTCTCTTTTTTTACCAATAGCATCAATCTCATCTATAAATATAACACATTTGCTTTTTTCTCTTGCCTTTTTAAATAGACTTCTAATTCGAGCTGCACCTAAGCCTGCGTATATTTGGACGAAATCTGAGCCTGAAACAGCCATAAAGTCCACCATCGCTTCACTAGCAAGTGCCTTTGCCATTAATGTCTTACCTGTACCAGGTGGTCCATACAAAATTACTCCTTTAGGCATTCTAGCCCCATAACGCATATATTTATCGGGATTCTTTAGAAAATCCACCAGCTCCATTAAGCTTTCCTTTGCTTCATCATTACCTGCCACAGAACTAAAGGTTAGCTGCTTGTTCTTTTCAGAAGAATACTCAATAGAAGACATTTTATCGTATTCCTTTGATGCTTGTCTTTCATTATTACGTGAAAGAAAAATAGCTAGTACTATAAAACCACCTATAAGCCCAACAAAGGCTATTATTTCACCTAATGTGTGCTGCTCATTAACCTCAACCACATTTACCGAGTTCATTAGTAGCATTTCTTTTAAATTATCAATTCTTGGGTTATCAGTTTTAAAGTACTGTCCATCGGTTAATTGTCCCTTTAATTCAGGCTCATCATTTAAATGTACCTCAGCTATTTCCCCTGACTCAACCTTTTCAATAAAGCTACTGTAGGATACTTTAATATACTCTGGTTTATTTAAAAAGTTATATATACCATATGCAATTAAACCTATACTAATCACTATTAAACTAATAATAATGATTTTTTTGATGTCTTTTATTACAGAATTCAATTATAATACCCCCTTCTATTCATATAATGACTAACCCATATGCTGTTACTATGGGGTAGCCTATGTAAAGGTTTTTGGGCATACAAACACAAGGGAGGTTTACATAATATTTTAACATAAGTTCAAAAAAAAATAAAGCATTATGCTTTATTAACCTTCTATTGACTTTTTTTAAGGCTCAACAGCTTATCCTTGCCTTTATTTAATCTTTCAAGCTCTCTTACCTCACGTTTTTTCATTTTATTGGTTATAATATCATAATTACCTATTGCCGCTGCAGCTACTAGAAAGGAATTAATTATAGATATATATAAGCTATCTATACTTACCTCCATATAGACTAATCGGTTAGCTACAGTGTTTTTTGCAAGGGGAAATTCCTCACTTTTGTAAAAGTTTTTTCCCCAGGCACCTGTGGGGAATTATTATGTTAATCGAATGAGTGAATTTTTCATTCGATCGCTATCACCGTTGAATATAAGAAGATAGCAGTGATGTATAAGTCTATCTAGTAGGGCACTTCTCATTTGTTCATCATAAAGTACAGTTGCCCAACGCGTAAATTCAATATT
>NZ_WBZC01000008.1 GCF_009017275.1 Alkaliphilus pronyensis
ACTTCCCGAGGGTCAAATGGGAAATTCTGAAGTAGGACACCTTAACATTGGAGCAGGTAGAATAGTATATCAAGAGCTTACCAGAGTTTCAAGAGAAATAGAGTTAGGGGAAGAGAGCTTAATATTCCACAAATAGATAGGGCTGAAATGCTTGGAAATATAATGAATAAGTATAAAAAATCTGTAGCTGTTGCTGGTAGCCACGGAAAAACTACAACTACTTCACTGATATCTATAATCCTTGAATATTCAGGCTTGGACCCTACAATTTTAATAGGGGGAGAGCTTGATGAAATAGGAGGTAATATTAAAATAGGAAATAGTCCACATTTTATCACTGAAGCCTGTGAATATGTTGAAAGCTTCCTTAAGTTTAATCCCTTTATTGGAATAATATTAAATATAGATGAGGATCATTTAGATTACTTTAAAAATATTGATCATATTAAGGATGCTTTTAGAAGGTTTGCTGATAAGATACCAGCCAATGGCTTCTTAATTGCTAATATTGATGATATGAATGTTAAGGAGTTATTGCCTAAAATAAAATGTAATATATTAACCTATGGTTTATGTGAAGAAAGTGATTTTACTGCAACTGATATAGAGTTTAATGAAGAAGGCTTTTCAAGCTTTAAAGTATTACATAATGGTAAGACCTACGGCCACTTTCAGCTAAGAATACCTGGATATCATAACATATATAACTCTTTAGCTTCTATCGCAACCTCCTATATATTAGGTGTCTTACCTCAAGATGTTGCTAAGTATATACCTATATATAAGGGTGCCCATAGGCGCTTTGAAATGTTAGGTGAGGTAAAGGGGGCAAAGGTGATTGATGATTATGCCCACCATCCAGCAGAAATACGTGCTACTTTAGAAGCTGCTAAAAATTATCCCCACAGAGATATATGGTGCATATTCCAACCCCATACCTATACAAGAACACAGGCGTTGTTAAATGAATTTGCTGAGTCCTTTGATAAAGCTGACCATGTCATAATTACCGATATATATGCCGCAAGGGAGCTTGATGAGGGAAAAGTCCATAGCAGTAAAATGGTTGAGCTTATGCAGCATCCTGATGTAAGATATATTAAAGACTTTTGTGATATTGCCGACTTTTTATATAACAATATAAAGCCCCAGGATATTGTAATTACCATGGGGGCTGGAGATGTATATGAAATAGGCAGACAGCTGCTAGATAAAAAAAATTAGTAATTAATAAAATTATTTATTTGATATGTTTAAGGATAGGAAAGTTAGGGTAATGTATAAATAAACATACCCCCCACTCCCCTATCCATTAATTTATAGAAAAGGGTCGAACTCCCCCAGTTCGACCCTTTTCATATATTATTAATTATCAGTGTCCTCTTCATAACCATAGATTTTTAATAACAAATTCCTTGTTTCTTCTATATCGTGTACAAAGTAGGAGGTTCTTCCATGGTACTTAGGTTCTCCTGGCAATACATTTATGCTTACATTTTCCATTTCTAAGCCAATTGCCTTTGTTGCGTATACAACTGCATCCTGTAGATTAATATCTGTACGAACAAATTTAAAAGCAGTAGTTACAACTGATGGTAAACGGAAGCTTAAGGTTTTTTTAATTGCACTTTTCATAAATTCCTGTTGAGCTTTAATTCTACCTAAGTCGCCATCAGCATATGAAACCCCTTCGCTACCTGGTGTGGCTTGCCTATATCTAAGAAACTTAACTCCATCCTCTCCATTTAAAACATGATGCCCTGGTTCAAAATAAATTTTTAGTGGTGGATCATCGTAAGGGTCTTCATAATCCATTAAATGTGATATGTATACTGGTACTCCTCCTATAGAGTTTATAATTGATTCGGCTCCACTGTAGGTGACTGTGACATAGTAATCTACTGGAATGTCTAGTAGTATATCACTTAAGGCAGTTTTTACTCCTATTGCTCCGTGGTCTCCATAAACAGAATTAAATTTCTTTTTTCCTATTCCATTGTATCCTGCCCTAGGATAATATGTATCTCTTGGTATAGAGATTAGGTCTATCTTTTTTATATCGGGATCAAAGGATACAAACATTATGGTATCACTTCTTAACCCTTCAAGCCCTAGTAATACGAAGTTTATTCTTGAGCTTTCATTTACAATCTTCATTAATTCATCTATTTCATCTGGCTCTAGGTTCTCTTGACCTTCCTCTATTACAGGTACAACCGTACCACTGCCTACATGATTGTCCTTCATATAATAATTAAAGCCCCATACTAATCCGTTAAAGATTAGAAAAAAGCATATAAAAGCAATTATAAATACCTTTAAAAAAACCTTCATTTTGTCACTTCCTGTCTATAGCTTAATACTAAAAGGGTTTATTAGCAAATATCAATATATATAAATATATTTTGTATAATTCTATACTAACTATTGTAACAAATTCTTTTTATTTAATCTATAGACTGAGGAAAATTTCACTAATTTGAAATATTAGTAGTGCATAGTAAACAATGATCCCTTTACATATTTTGTGTATAAATATCTCCAAATGCCTAAATGAAACCTTACTTTTCTCTCGGTATATAAAAAGTAGTTAAGAAGTCTTTGCTTATTGCTTATATTTAATTCTGTGTTACTATATTTTGCTGTAATATACAGATTTGCTATTTCTCTTAAGTCCTCATTTGGAACATAAACACTTGCATTTACCCTCTGTGCATGTTCATGAGAGGTTTCTCCCTTGTTAATTGGATATCCTAATATATTTAGAAGCTCTATTGTATTTTTATACATATAAATCCCTTTATCATCTTTGTCAATTAGCCTCTTATGATATCTTTTAATACGAAAATACATGTATGCTACTCTTAGTGGTAAAATACCAAATATGATTATAAGTATTGCAAATGGAATAAGCTCTTTAAGTCTGTTCCATATTTTATTTTGTAGCTGTTGATTACCCCCATACTGGCTTTCAAGAGGTATCTCAAAATCATAATTTCCCGCTTCATTGTTTGAGTGCTCCATTAGAGCCAATAATTCATTCATGTCATTTGCATCTGTTGAAGCTTCACTATTGGGTTGGTTTTCTGGTAAATAGCTTAACTCGTGCTGAGGTGCTGAAAAAGCAGGTGTTGGTTCAAATGTTACCCAGCCTATTGAATCAAAATATGCCTCCACCCATGCATGGGCATTTAGCTGTCTTACTAAATAATACTCTCCATCCAGCTCATCAGGCATTTTGTACCCTTCAACATATCTTGCTGGAATTCCAATAGATCTTAGCATTATTGTCATCGAAGAAGCAAAGTAGGTACAATAACCCTCTTTAGAATTAAATAAAAAGTGCTGAATAAAGTCTTCTCCAATTGGTGTGTGTGGAGCCTCTAAATTATAGGTGTAGTTTTCTCTTAAGTATTCCTCTATTAACACAGCCTTTTCATAGCTGTCTTTTCCTTTATGAGCTATTTCTGTAGCTAGTTCAGTTATGGGTGATGAAATGTTTTCTGGTATCTGTAGGTATTGCCGATTAATATTTGATGCTTTAACATTACTATGTCCTATACTTGAATGAAATGTAGGAATTACTGCCTTTAACTTGTATTTCTCATTTTTATATCTGCCGCCTTCAAGGGTAATTTGGTAATTTTGGTCAATAGATATTTTGCTTTTGGTGTTTATATAAATCTCCACGGGCTGATAGGGTGAAAATAACGTATAGGAAGCTAAATTAATATTTGTTATTTCCAGCTCTGCTTCCTGCCCCTTTACAACCTCCCGTGGTATGCTACTAATGTAAGACAGCTTTTCAGCTTCTCCAAACCACCAGTTGTTATCTTTGTATGTTGTTTTAACATTCCCCCTAAGATACATTGGGTTAGAGGCCTTTACCTTCATTACAAGCTGGTCGTTTAATTCTACAGGTCCACCCAGCTGTCCCACCTCTGACTGAAACCCTGTTTGTGAGAAATTGAATAATTGTCCCCTTGCCATTTGTCTGCTATATATTATATCATTTCTTAAATCAGCCATAACTGGATATCTTTCAACTATTTTTTCCTCTAACCAATACCATTGTATTAGACTACCTGCTTTGGGTAAAATAGCAGCAGCAATTATAATAATAATTCCATAGCTTATGGTTATCTTTACCCATGGCTGAAATATTTCTGACATAACAGTTACACTTTCCTGCCTCCAGTTGTTATTTATAAATGAATACTTTTCTATACCATATAGGATGATATTTAAAAGGAAGAAAAATATCATCATTATATATGCTGTATCTACATAGTTATACCAATAGTATAAGAAGGCCCCAGTGTATATTGGTGTTATAGCCAATATCCTATTTGCTTTAAACATTATTATAATTGTAAAAAAGCTTATTATGGCAATTATTAAAATCCAAAAAGCCATAGCATAATCAGGGAGAATAGCTTCATAGCCCCTAATATGACTCCAAACATTGTCAACGAAGCTGAATAACCAATCCATAAGCTTAAATACTAGTTCTGGTTTATAATGGTTTAAGGGCAGAAAACCTATAAACCCTATTAATAGTACTAGGTAGAAGGAAAAGGGAAAAAGTATAAAAAGCTTTACTATTATTCCTACTAGCATGGTAATTATTAGCTTTACTATACCCATTGTTGAAAGACCTATAACGTTACTAATTGTATAGGAAAGGGTAAATACCATTAATAGGTATAATAAAGTGTACATAATAATTTGATTAACATTAAGCTCCTTTTTCATGTTTACCTCCCAGTACATCCCTTATATCCTGCTTACCATCTATTATATATAAGGGTATACCCTCTGCTTCTAGTATTTTACCTATTTTTTTATTTTCCTCCCATATTTTAGGGTCTTTTAATTCATCCCCTATTACAACATAAGCAGGGTTATAGTTTTTCATCTTCAATTGTATTCCTTGTGCACCTGTATTCTTTGTTAACACAGGTGTAATAATTAATAGGGAAGAGCCCTGACCTATACCAGATGAAAGTCTTTCAATTTCAGTAGAAAAGCCTTTTTCTCCTATTGGAGAGAAGCTGACTAGAGCCTCCATAAAGCTTTTTAAATATACAGAGCTGTCTCCTGTAACTTGTATAGCCTTGTTTTTACTCTGGAAGAGCAACGAGACCTTTATAGTTCTTTTTAGGCAGTAATCTATTACCGATAGAGCCACCTCTACACCGGTATCCTCCAGCCAGTTTTCAGTATCCCGAGAATAATCTTGCCTATTACTATTTAATAGGATGATAACCTCTGTATCACCTCTAAGCTCAAAGCTTTTTACTAGAAGACTCTCCTGCTTCTTGCTAGAAGCCTTCCAATGGATTTTCTTAACTGGATCTCCCTCTTGATAGGGGCGTAAATTAGATACTGCAGAATAATCCTGAAAGGTTGGATCTTTTACTAATAATTCTCCCATTTGTTGGCTTGCATGGATTTTAAAATAATTTAATGGAACTATTCTTGGATATACTTTTAGGGATATAGGTGCTAAAATTTTTTTGTTAAAGGAAAATAAATTAAAAACATCCTTTATAATTAAACTTACCTCACCAACGCTATAATTTCCTCTACGTTTACATACTACAGGGGTTTCATCCCTATATATCTCCTTAGTCATTAAGTAAAAAACCTTTTTAGGGACTTTTATTCCAGATAATCTATAGGCGATGTTATTTTCAAACTCTAGTCTTGGATATGAAAATGGTAAAGTGTTTTCGAAGGTATATTTTATTCTAATTTGATCCCCAGCCATTAACTCTCTTTCTGGTAAGCTTACAGTACCATTTAAAAATACTTTTCCAATATAACTATGAATGGCTGGAATAATTAGTGTTCCTAAATAAAAGTAAAGAAGAAAATATGGTACTCTCCCTCCAATAAATAAAGCAGTAATAAGAACTGCAGCACCAACTACTATTAATGAAGCTTTAACCTTCATTTCCACTCACCACCGGAACATGTACCCTCTTCAATACATCCTTAATAATATCCTCTGCCCTTCTTCCTTCAATTCGAGCCTCAGCAGATAATATTAGTCTATGGGTTAATACATATGGTACTATCTTTTTTACATCATCTGGTATTACATAGTCTCTGTTTTTAATATATGCTAATGCACGAGAACCTCTATATAAATCAATAGATACTCTAGGGCTTGCACCTAGGTGAATATCTTTATGACTTCTACTGGCATTTGATATTCCCACTATGTAATGCAATATATCTTCATGAACATATATTTCGTCTACTTCCTTCTGCATTTCTATTATTTCCTCTTCACATGCAACGGCTGTTATTTTATTTAGCCATTTGCTTTCTTGATAATTCTTAATTATCTCCTTTTCTTCATTAACACCTGGATATCCTAAAGATACCCTCATCAGAAATCTATCTAATTGTGCTTCTGGTAGTGGGAATGTTCCTTGATATTCTATTGGGTTTTGTGTGGCTAATACCATAAAGGGTTTTTTAAGCTGATAGGTCTCCTCATCAATAGAAACCTCAGCCTCCTCCATAGCCTGCAATAGGCTGGCTTGAGTTTTCGGAGATGTTCTATTTATTTCGTCGGCAAGTATAATTTGATTAAAGATAGGACCCTTCTTAAATATAAATTTTTCCTGTGCCCTGTTGTAAAGGGTTATACCAGTAATATCAGAGGGCATCATATCAGGAGTAAACTGCATACGACAATAGGACAAATTAATACTCTTAGCTAGGGCTTTAACCATGGTGGTTTTTCCAACTCCAGGTACATCCTCAATTAATAGATGTCCCCTTGCTAAAAGACATATTAACACCTTTTCTAAGACCTCATCCTTCCCTATAATTACTTTTTTCATGTTTTCCAGAATTTTTGATGCCTTTTCCCTTCTCCTCACTTTGCACCTCTCCCTTATAATCGTAATGTAAACTTAGTAAAAATTCAGGACTCCTGACCTTTTCTGGTACAATGTTTTTGCGAAGCAACACTATACCTCCCAGAAATGAATAAGTCCTAGCTGTTCTATGTTTTATTGAGATGTTTTTTCATTTTTACTTTACAGAGCCTCTTATTATAATAATATTATTTTTTTACGTTATATTGTTCACATATGCTTTGAACTTCTATTATATATATTAAAGCTTTATTAAATTACTCCTTCTAATTTGTTTGAATGTTACAAATTGTTAAAAATTTCAATAAAAAAAGCCCTATTATGGGCTTGATTTTAACTCTATTCTTTCTTTATCTTAAATTGCTGACCCCTAATACCCTCACATAGTCTGTGTATGGGTCCTCTGTTCCTTGAACCAAGGTTTCTTCTGCCTTTAACATAAGAATATGTTCAATAATCTCTCTAGTTATACGCTCTCCAGGAGCCACCAACGGTATTCCAGGTGGATAAGCCATTATAGATTCACCACTAATTTCTCCTTCCGATTCCTCTAGCTTTACTATTCGCTTATTACTGTAGTAGGCATCTCTTGGTGACACAATTAAATCTGGATTTTTTAATACATTGTATATAATCTTTAATTCCTCGTCTTTTCTATATTTTGTAGCTATATCTCTTAAAGCTTCCACTAAAGCCTTTAGTGATTCCTCTGTATCCCCCAGACTAACTATGGCCATTATATTATAATAATCCGCCAGCTCCACCTGTATATTATATTCATCCCTTAATATATCATATACTTCAAAGCCTGTTAGACCTAGCTTTCTAACATCAACACTAAGCTTAGATTCATCAAATCCATGTACTCCTGGTGTACCCACCAGCTCTTTTCCAAAGGCATACAGTCCATCAATCTCATTAATCTGCCTTCTTGCATCTCGTGAAAGCCTTAAAACCTTTTCTAGTAGTCTTTCTCCCTCTATTACCAGCTGCTTTCTAGCAACATCAAGGCTTGCCATTAATAAATAGGAGCCACTTGTGGTTTGCATAAGGTTTAAGTTTTTCTTTACTGTGAAGGGGTCTATTATACCCTCCCTCAATAATAAAAGTGAGCTTTGAGTTAGTGACCCTCCAGTTTTATGTAGGCTTACTCCACTCATGTCAGCACCTAATTCCATTGCACTCATTGGAAACTCAGGATGAAACCCCATATGGGCGCCATGGGCTTCGTCAACCAATACTGCCATAGCATTTCTATGGGCTATTCTTACGATTTCTTTAATGTTGGAGGTTGCACCATAGTAGGTAGGATTAATAATAAAAATCGCCTTTGCATCTGGGTGTCTTCCTATTGTAGACTCTATACTCTCCACTGAAACACCAGTTGCTATTCCCAGCTCTTCATTAACCTCTGGCTGTATATAAATTGGTATTGCACCACTTAGTATAATCCCTGCTATAGCAGATTTATGAGCATTTCTAGGTATGATTATTTTATCTCCCGGTTGGCATGCACTCATAATCATAGCCTGTACACCTGAAGTGGTGCCGTTGACTAAGAAATAACCATGATCTGCACCAAATGCATAGGCCGCCAATTCTTCAGCTTCTTTAATTACACCTATTGGGTTACAAATATTGTCCAAGCACTTCATGGCATTTACATCTATTTCCATAATAGTTTTGCCAACAAAATCTGTAAACTCTTTTATTCCTTTACCGTGTTTATGTCCCGGCACGTCAAAGGGTATAACTTTTCTTTTATGATACTCCTTTAATGCTGTAAATAATGGTGTTTGATTTTGATCTAAGCTATAAGACATATACACCCTCTCCTTTTTTAAACCATATTAATATTATCAACTACTTACCCTAAAATATAATATAAAATCTAGTAACCAAATTTAAATTAACCGCTGAACTTATTAAAGAACATTTTAAACTAAAATGCAAGGATTTTTATCTTGCATAATAAAAAATCTGACACAGCTTGTGTGTCAGATTTTAGTTTATTCTGCGAATATTTTTACTAGCTCGTATACCATTCTACCACTATTCATTAAATCTTTAATGTAAATGTGCTCCTCTAGTGTATGGGGCTTTTTGGCTCCAATACCTAGGTTTATTGCTTTAATTCCATTTCCATTAAAGATGTTTGTATCACTACCTCCACCTGTTGATGTAGTGTATGCCTCAATATCCATTCTATTGAATACCTCTTTGGTTTTTATAACTATTTCATCATTCTCCTCTATGTTGAAGGCAGGGTACATTCTTTCAATATCTAGTTCTACTTTGCCTCCAAAATCTTCAGCTGCCTTTTGTAGAGCCTCTGCCATATGCTTTGTTTGTGCATTTAGCTTATCTTCATTTATACTTCTTGATTCTGCCTTTATAAGCACCTCTGCTGTAACAATATTTGTAGCTTCTCCACCTGTAATTACACCAATATTAGCAGTAGTTTCTTCATCTATCCTAAGCAGCTTCATTTTATCAATTCCACGGGCTGCAATCATAATGGCACTTACTCCCTCTTCTGGAGCAACTCCTGCATGGGCTGGTTTGCCAATTATTTTAGCATTTACCTTATCCTGTGCAGGTCCTACCACTACTATCTCCCCTGGTGATCCACCGCTATCAAGGACAAATCCGTACTGGGCTTTTAATTGACTATAATCTAGATTTTTAGCCCCAAACAGGCCTCCCTCTTCCCAGATACTAAAGGCAACCTCAATATCTGAATGCTGAATATTGTTTTCCTTAACTAATCTAATTCCTTCTAATACAGCAGCTAATCCAGCCTTATTATCCCCACCAAGAATGGTACTTCCATCACTGTATATAACCTCATCCTTTATAATTGGCCTTACACCTTCGCCTGGCTTTACGGTATCCATATGGCAGCTAAATAAAATTGTTGGTCCATTTTTATTTCCCTTTAATCTACCTATTACATTTCCTGTTTCTCCTCCAACCTTTTCTCCCGCTTTATCAACTGTAACTTCTAACCCAAGATCTTTTAATTTTTTAATCAGAACCTTTGCTATCTCTCCTTCTTTACTGGAGTGGCTATCAATTTGAACCAGCTCTAAAAACTCATCTACAATCCGATCTCTGTTTACCATATGTTCTTCCTCCTATATGTAATTAATTTATTCCTTATATAGTATTATAATATAATATATAAAATAATAAAATCATTCTGCAGAAACGATACAATGAATATTATTGTTGGTTATGCCTTAAAATAAGTTAAATAACCTTACTTAAAGGGAGGCACTAATGTACGTAATTTATCACGGTACAGGAAGAATAATAATTGGTTCTATTTTAAGTAAAATTCATTTAAATAGCTTCGATATTAATATTTTAGATAGTATTAAAACTAAAGATGCTTTATGTTCTTTACATAAAATAGAGAGACAAGCAATTGGTAGACTTGTCTTTCTTGGTAGGGATCAACATGAAAATGAAGTTTTTCTCTTGAACACCATAGCTGCTGAAACAATAATAATTCCAGCACTATTATCGGTTTTTGATATACATGGTATAGATAAAAAAGAAATATTGCTTGTGGACACTGGATCTATGTCAGACATTTTCTATTACTTAGGGAGCTTATTTATGGGTATATCTCTACTGAATTCTTATGGAGTTAATCTAATAAAATTTGCTATTAACAGACATAGAGGTAAAATACTGAATATATTAGATACCACTAAAGCAAAGACTGAAAAGTAAAGAAAACTTAGTTCAGATGGAGTTTTAACTCCACCTGAACTCTAGTTGCCCTTATTTCGAAGCTTGGCGGCACTTAGCTCCCGCTTAAGAAGCGGGAGTGTTAGTAACACCTCTTATATTAATTACTAAACTCTAGTACATCTGTGGATACTGTTGCCCAAGTCCGTATCCAATTCCTGGTCCAAAGCCCCTTCGTGGAAAGCCTCTTCTCCTGTTTATTAACTCCCTTAAAACTAATATTGTAATTAAGTCTCTAAATACCCCTCGGAATTGAGAGGCATAAGGCTGCCCAGCCTCCATTTCATATATTTGCCCAACCATCTCTTCAATCATTTGAGGGTCTACCTGTGGATACATCCTCGGATTAGATGGTACATCCATATGGTAGCAAATTTCTTGTACCTTTGGATATACTCTTTTATACACATCTGGATACATGTCTGCTAGTCTAGAGCAATCATCATAATAATCCATATATGTACCTGGCATTCCCCAATATGGATAATATCTCATTCTTTAACAACCTCCTTTTCTTTATTACATTTTATGTATGGCTTAGTATAATGCCACCTTTTTATCATTTAAGTTGTATTTATTTCATATAATTAAAGAGCAATTAGAAATGAGTAATGAGTAATGAAAAACCTTAGAATTAAAAATTAAAAATTAAGAGTTAAAAATTAAGAATTAAGAGTTAAGAGTTAAGAGTTAAGAATAACTTTAAAAGCAATGTTGAATGGAAAGTCGAAAGAAGACTCAAAACCCAGTTGAAAATTGAAAGTGGAAAATGGAAAATTACAAATCATAATTAAGAGTTAAGAATTAAGAGTTAAAAGTTAAGAGTTGAAAATTAAAAGTGAAAATATAAAAGATAAAAGATTAAAGAATAAATTGAAAATTGAAAATTGAAAATGGAAAATGGAAAACCATAAAACAAAGTTAAAAGTTAAGAGTTAAGAGTTAAGAATTAAGAGTTAAAAGATGAAACAGGAAAGTTGGAAAGACAAGAACAAAGGCAATGTTGAATGAAAAGAGAATGAGTAATAAAAAATAATTGGTAACGGCTTTTAGTTTAGGGGGATTAAAATGCTAGCATTTTTTCAAAATATATTGTATAACTTTTTTATTTCTTTAGGGGTAATGATAGGTGGTTGCTTTTTTGGCGGTGTAGCCGCCACATTAAACGGTCATCCTCCCTTGAAAACTATGTTAGATTTATGCAATAGAATAAAGGTTTGGGCAATTATAGTGGCTCTGGGAGGAACAATACCATCTATCAAGGTTCTTGAAATAGGCATATTTAACGGCGAGGTAAGGGGGCTTGTTAAACAGGTAGTCTATATTCTTAGTGCTTTACTAGGTGCCCACATTGGATATATGTTAATTTATTATTTAGAAGGCAGTGGCTCATTATGAGGAGGATATACAGCCTCATTTCTATTGGTGTAATAGGCTTTCTATTTGGTGTTATGTTAATGAACTTATTCCATATGCATACCCTTGATAGGCTTTACAGGATACAAAATCAACTTGCTAACCAGGTTATAGATAAGGATATTAAGCTTAAAGGATTAAATGCAAGTATAAAAGAAAGCAATACCCTTTTCATTAAGGATATTGAAATAAAACTAGACTTTGAAGGTAACTTATTATTTAAGGATATGATCGAAGAAAATATTAGGTTTTTTATAGCTGATTTAGTTGGTAAAGAGCTTTCACAAATCGACGGTCAAATGTTATATAAAATTTTAAATAGTAGAATCATAGAAATAGAAGATAAAAATGTTAAATTGACTATAAAGTATTTAATTATTGCTGAAACCATTGAAATTTCCATTGCTGCCACTGTAATTAATTCATAGTACCCTGTAATAAACCTTGATACTTGCCAATATATTATATTAGTAGGCTATTATGGTACGAGGGGGGATATTATGCGAATTTATGTTTTTAAAAAACGCAACCTTTATATTTTTGCAGTGCTTTTATTTCTAATTATTTTAGGCTCCATACTGTTTTGGCAATATACTAAAGATAGAGCAGTAAGTAATATGCAACTGAAATATACCTATAGTCAAATGTTACCTGAAGAGGCTCAGCTTTTATTGGAGAATAATCCAGAAGTGGTAATATTAGATATAAGGGATATAGAGGATTATAAAAAAGGTCATATTAAAGATGCTATAGCGTTACCCTATAGAGAGCTACGGGAAACTATAGGTGAGCTAGATTACGAGAAAACCTACCTTATCTACTGTGATACGGGAAAAGACAGTGCTAAGGCATCTAAAATAATGGCAGAATCTGGCTACTCCAGAATCTTTACCCTTGTAGGAGGCTATAAAAAATGGCCCTACGAAATAAGGAAAAATTAGTTAATTTTAAAGCCGTTACAATTGTGTTTTTGTAACGGCTCTATTTTTTTCTTTAAACTTCTGTTTTTGCTAGTGGAGTAATTACCTTGCCCGTTTTTACATCAATATGAAGCAGCCAGTATCCACTGGGGTTTTTTGTTGTATCTGTTTTACATGGGTGCCAGTATATAAAGCCCGTTGATCCTTTATATGGCTGATCTTCTCTTCCTCTCTTTCCTGGTATTCCATAAACATAATACTTTGCGTTTTGGTCTGAGTCATAAGCTATTCCAAAAATATAATGCTGATATAAATAGATTTGTCTGTGATATTCTGAAGGCTGTTGATATGGATAAAAATATGGAGTATGGTTTATACCCTCTATATAAGCAATGAAGGGCATGTAGCTCCTATATATTGTCTGATAATTATAATAAATTTGCCACCATTGATAACCCGGCAGGTTTTCTTCAAAGGGATTAACCTTAGGAAACATTTTTAACGTGCTTTCTATATAGACCTGTAATGATTTCAAAAGACTTTTTTCTCCGAATGGGTCCTCCTGATTTTTTTTGCTGCTGGCCCCTTCTGTTAGACGACCTTCTTTGGTCTGCGGAGTTTTTTCTGTTCCTATATTATCCTCCTCAAAAGAATAACTAAACTGCGATTTAGGAGAAGGATACTTTTTATTTTCAGACCTATCTACTTTTTCTAATTTTTTTTCAGAATCGTTTTTGGACTGTTTTGTTTTATCATTTCGAGATTCTTTTTCTCCCCCAATTACAGAATTTTCTTTTGGATTTTTTGCTTGTAATGAAGATGCTTCACTTATTTTAGATTTGAAGTCTGACTTTTTAAAGGAACCGAATAATTTTTCTTCAACCATTGGCTTCCAGTTAATTTTTTCCTTGTCTATGTACCCCACAAGTGGTGCCTCTAAAACCTTGTTTTCACCTACTGTTTCTGATAGTAAAACCAATAGGTTAAACTCATCTATAGATTCTCCAGAAGCCTTAACGTTTGCTGCATTAAACTCCCATTGTACTTCTCCTTTTCCATTTGAGTCTATCTCCATTGGTCCGATGTCAACGATGTTTGGCTCTTTGTCCCCTTTTGCATTAATCAGATACCAACGATATCTCATATCTTTCCCTAAGGCCGGCTTTATATTCTGACAATATAGTGTCATAGTACCTTTATCATTACTTATTTCAACCTTAGAATATCCCTTTAGTCCCCCTTGGTTGCTTTTTTCAAATACTGTATCCTCACTTTCAAGTATAACAAAAAATCTTCTATATCTTCTTTGCATTTTCTACCCCCCTTTGCTTTTTCTTATTCTTTAAAATTTATACTCTGTATCATTATATGAATGAAAATATAAATAGTTTACATATTTCAAAAAAAAGTCAAAGACAGGAGCTATAAAAAAAAAAGAATCTGAGGTATCAAATTCTATTTTATCTCAGCGGCGTTACTAACACTCCCGCTTCTTAAGCGGGAGATAAGTGCCGCCAAGCTAGAAAGTAAGCGGAACTAGAGTTCAGGTGGAGTTAAAACTCCATCTGAACTAAGTTTTCTTTATATTTCTTCACTTATTCTATTTGCAAGAAGGGCAAATTCTTCAATGCTTAAAGTTTCACCTCTTCTTTTTTCATCTATTTTACAATCTTCAAGTGCTTCTTTAATCAAGGCTTTATTAAGCTGTAGAGTGCCTGAGCTAAGGGCATTAAGTAGGGTCTTTCTTCTTTTACCAAAGGCATCCTTTACTAGTTGAAAAAAAACATCCTCATCAGTAACCTCCACCCTAGGCTTATCTAGGACATCTAACCGAATAACACTGGATTCTACCTTTGGCTGAGGTATAAAGACTGATGGCGGTACTGTTAATATAGTTTCTACATTGCAATAATATTGTACCGCAATGGATAAAGCACCATATTCTTTAGTAGCTTCTTTGGCCTTCATCCTTTCAGCAACTTCCTTCTGTATCATAATTATTATTGATTTCACTGGGATTTTTTCTTCTAAAAACTTCATTATTATTGGAGTTGTAATATAATAGGGTAAGTTTCCTACAACTATTGTTTTATTAATGTCTAACCTGTCTACTATTAAACTTTTTAAATCTAACTTTAAAATATCACTATTGACTATCTCTGTATTCTTATAATCCTTTAAGGTTTCAGATAATATAGGTATTAGCTTTTTATCAACTTCAACTGCAACAACCTTCTTAGCTGCTTCAGCTAACTCCTGTGTAAGGCTTCCAATTCCCGGTCCAATCTCTAGTACATAGGAATCCTTTGTTATTCTTGCACCCTTAATTATTTTATCTATAATATTTTTATCTATAAGGAAGTTTTGTCCTAAGCTTTTTGAGAAGTAAAAACCATGCTTAGTAACTATTTCCTTAGTCTTGTTTGGTGTAGCTATTTTATCCATATACCATCCCTACTCCTTTAGTAATTCTATTGCAGCTTCAAACTCTTCCCTTGTAACTCCATAGTTATTTAGTCTATTTAATAACTGCTTACTATTTCCATAGCCTATGCCTAGGGCTTGTCCTAAAATATTTCTTCTCTCCGCTGACCCTTTTGCCCCAATAAGCTTATTTTTTACAAGATCAGCATTTGTAAATTCATTTCGTTCTTCTGTTACTTCATATCTAACTTTACTTAAGGCTCTTATAATGCTTTGAGGTGAAGCGTTTTCTATTCCAATATTGTCACCCTTAGTTGCCTCATCCTTAGACAAAAAAGCATGCTTGCATCCAGGTATTTTATTAGATATTATTTTGCGTATTTTTTCACCTGCATAGTCTGGATCAGTAAAGATAATAACGCCTCTATTATTCATTGCCGTTTGAATCCTTTTAATAACAGAAGGAGGTAAAGCAAATCCACCAGTTATAATAGTTTCTGCAGCAACAGCCTTTTTTATGGCGGAAACATCATCTTTTCCCTCCACAACTATTACTTCTTTTATCATGTTATCCTCCTTGCTCCCCATAGCTCCATAGCTTGTAGGGTATCGACCAACCTCTGTAATATCTTTATTATGAGTATAAATATTTAGCATAATATACCTAAAAAATAAGACCAGCTCTTAGCTGGACTTATTGCTCTAATATATAAACTTTAACATCTCGTCTTCCAAATTTCAAGGCTTCACTTCTTTTTTCATAATAAAGATCAATTCTATTGCCTTTTATTGCTCCACCTGTATCTTCTGCTACTGCTATACCATAGCTAGGGGTTGAATCTGTTGATTCTATATAAAGCTTTGTACCTAAAGGTATAACCGACGGATCAACTGCAACAACTCCTGGTCGAACCTTCGTGCCGCTTCTAGTTATTCCATAATAGGGGTCACCTGGACGTTTACCTGTACTCTCATATCCTGCATCATAGGCAGTAGCCTCCATTGTCAAAACCTTTTTGTATCTCCTAACTTCACCTCTGGAGGTTACAATATAGTTCATGGTTCCCTTTTCTACGATTTCATTAATAGCTGGTTTATGTATTTTTTCCTCAATAATCTCACGAGATATTTCTATTCCGTCTTCATAGGCAATTTTAACTTTCACTTCTTTTAAGCCCTTTTGTCCCTCCTGTGTAGTTACCAGCTCTCCATGCTCTAACGAATCGTTATATCTAATAATTGTTTGAAAGGGGATTTCCTGTTCTTCAACTAAAAGGCTTTCTTCTACTCTTGTTATTTTAACAACCTCTCCTGGATGTAGGGTGTTATTAATACCAGGCTCAACCTCGTCTAGTTTGCTTAATTCAATGTTTAATGACTTCAATAGGTCTTCAATTGTGGCTTCAGCAGTGGTTATAGTCTTCTCTTGTCCAGCATCAATAAGAATAATTTCAAACCCACGATGTATGGTAATTGTCGAGCCATCCTTCACCTTTTCATGTAGCTGTGGAATTACTTTATCCTTTTCGTTAAGCTGAATTCCTTCCTTCTTTAGTATGTCTTCTACTGAACTGGCAAAGGTCTTCACCTCTGTTTGCTGTCCATCATGATTAATAATCACAGTTTTATTTAATTGAGCAACAATAACTCCTGTAAATACTAATAAAAGTATCATAGCGGCAATTAAGATTTTTTTATTAAAAAATCTCTGGCTGCTTAAAAAACTTTCCATTGTATTTCCTCCTGTCTTTTTCCAAAGCAAAAACTTTGTTCATACTATTCTACATTAAATATTTCTTTTGTCAATACACTTGCCAAAAGTTGTATGTTTTGCACTATTGGCTATATTTAAATTATTGAAACTTTTTTATTTTTTTATACATTAAAATAGAAGTCTTGGTAATAATAAGCTTTTCTATAAACAAGGCTTATTTCGACTTATTTGGAAGCTTGAAGGCACTTATCACCTACTTAAGAACCAGAATTATTTGTAACACTGCTGTGATAAAATGTTATTTACTGTTAATTTCCTAGGAAATATGTAACTATATAATTTATTATGTATTAGCCTTCTTAATATAGTAATATCTGTTATAATTGTATATATATTATTTGCATAAACAAATATCAATACTACAGGAGGTATGATAATGCTGAAGCCAAAAAAAGTATTATTCTCTATAATCTTAATTATATTATATGTATCAATAGCTAATTATTCTTTTGCTGACAATTATAAAGAGATAAAAATTTATGTTGATGATAAGCCCCTCTCCTTCGATACTGGTGCTTATAAAATAAACAATCGCGTAATGGTTCCCTTCCGAGGCATACTAGAGGCCTTTGGTGCTCAGGTTGGGTGGGATGAGAACACAAAGACAGTTACTGCATATAAGGATGGAATAGTAATTAAACTATCAATAGGTAGTACTACGGCATATAAAAACACCACAGCATATAAATTAGATGTGCCTCCACAAATTATAAATAGTAGAACCTTTATCCCTGTTCGTTTTGTTTCTGAAGCCTTAGGAATGGATGTTAAATGGGATGGTAAAAATCAATCAGTTTATATTGTTGACCCTTCTATTCCATTTTCCTTTAAGGATATTTCTATAGGCACAACCTTAGCTTCTGTCGAGGATAAACTAGGAAAGCCAATTAGAGTGGATTCAAGTGAATATGATTTTGATTGGTACATTTATCATAATAGGTATATGGATTATCTTCAAATCGGTATAAAGGACAGAAGAGTAGTAGCTCTATATAGTAATAATCTCGGTTGGAAAAATCATTATAATATAGATGTTAATGCTAGTAAAAAAAATATTAGGAATATACTAAAGGATTCTTTGGTAGGAATTATAAAGGGTAATACAATTCATTTATTACCTCCCTTTGAAGCTGGAAAAGAAGAGTATTATTTATATCAATTAAACAATGGCTATGTAACCATTTTTTTTGATTTGCATAATAATGACAGGGTCTCTGCAATTCAACTTATTGCAAAGGAAAGTGAAGAAACTGTTAAGGAATTTAACTATATGTCATCAAGCTTAAAATTAGCCTTTGAAAAACAGAGCTTTGATCTAGTTAATGCCAGCAGAGCTAAGATGGGCTTAGCTCCTTTAGAGTGGTGTGCCAGTGCCTCTGATGCTGCATATAAGCATAGTTTAGATATGGCAGTAAATAGTTTTTTTGGCCATGAAAATTTATATAATAAATCTGTTTCTGATAGATTAAAGGCTGAAGGCATTAATTATAGGAGGGCTGGGGAAAACATCGCGGCTGGCCATCAAAATGCTATCTATGCCCATGAAAACCTACTTAATTCGGAGGGCCATAGAAAAATGATTTTAGGTGAGTTTGAAAAATTAGGAGTGGGAGTACATTTTGGCGGGCCATATAATGTATATTTTACTCAGAATTATTATGCCAAAAAATAACTTAAGGTAGAGGGGGACCTCTACCTTACTTGATTAATTTATGCAAAGCTTACAATATCAATGCCTTCATTTTCTTTGGCATTGAGGTCTATTACTGTTTCTGAATTATTGATCTTTATAATGGGTCTATGTATATTCTGCTTTGGTACAAAGGCTATTCTTCCTTCTCTGCCATCAGTAAGCTTTACAGTCTGACCTATAAAGCAATTTCCTATACGTTGCAGAAAGATATATAATATCTCTGTATCTAATTTATCTAAATACTCTAATTCCATAATTTTTATTGCATTAAAGGGTGTTAGCTTTGGTCTGTAGGGACGTTCGGAGGTAAGGGCATTGTATATGTCTGCAACAGCAATAATTCGTGCTAATAGTGGAATTTTGTCTCCATTCAACCCCATCGGATATCCGCTGCCGTCCATCTTCTCATGGTGAAAAAGTACTGCCTGTTTTACTTCTTCACTAACAAAGTCATATTTCTTTATTAGCTCATGACTATAAACCACATGCTTTTCACACTCTAGTCTTTCATCATTAGTTAATTTGTCTTTTTTATTTAGCAATTCTACTGGCACCTGTATCTTACCAATATCAATTAATAAAGCGCTTAAAGTTAAGTTTTGTAATTTTTCATTTGGTAGGGCAAGCCATTTACCTAAAGCATAGCTAATAAGAGTTACGTTTTGACTGTGGGCATAGGTTATGTCATCATAGTCTTTAATTTTTTCTAAAAGCTGAAAGATATTGATTTTACCTTGAAAAACCGCTAAGGTCTTTTGAATATTCTTTTTGACATCATCAGCTTTTATCTCTTCACCTTTTATTATTGCCTGGAAGTCATTTTGCAGGTTTTTTTGTACATCTTTAAAATTGCTTCTAAAGCTTTCAACCTCTTTTTTCTCCATTTCAATCATTATTAAATCATCATTATCTTTTGAGAAATTATCTGGTATGTCTAAAGGTTCTTTATCAAGCTTTATTCTAACTCTTTTTATTTGATGAAGCTCTAATAGATTTTGTATTTTGTCAATTTCCTTTAATACAGTCCCCGCTGGAAGTAAAACATTTCCATACCTATTTACAACTTCTGATTCAAGAGTCATGCCTTCTTCAATTTGATTTACTAAAATATCTTTATAATTTCTATTTACTGAATATGACATTCCACTACCCCCCACACCATAAAAATTTTGGTATATTAATATAATTATCGGAATAACTTAAGGATTTCAAAATATAAGAAAGTAAAAAAATAAAAAATAGGACTTTAGCTCCTATTATTGGATTATTCAACAAAATGTCGAAATATCCTCTTTTTTGTAATAAGAAAGAATATTATTTTACAAGCACTTAATAAAGAATACTTAATTCCGCTACTTTCTAGCTTTACGGCACTTATCTCCCGCTTAAGAAGCGGGAGTGTTAGTAACGCCGCTGAAATGTATTAGTATTTAGATATGTTTAATTTACTTAATTCTAAAGAAGTTAATAGCATTATTTGATGTCTTTTCAGCTACTTCATTGTAGTTTAAGCTCTTTGCCTCTGCAATTGCCTCCACCACATACTTAACATAAGCTGGCTCATTCCTTTTTCCTCTATAGGGTACTGGAGTAAGGTATGGTGAATCTGTTTCTACCAATAGCCATTCTAGTGGAATCTCCTTTGCCACCTCATGGGTTTTCTTTGCATTCTTAAAGGTTAGTGGTCCTGCTAAAGAAATATATACTCCCTGCTTAACATATTCTTTAGCCAATTCTAAGCTTCCAGAATAACAGTGCATTACACACCCTGTTTTACCCAAATTATATTTCTTTACAATATCAAAAACATCCTTATGGGCATCACGGTCATGTATAATAACGGGTAATTCAACTTCTTTAGCTAGCTCTACCTGCTTTATAAACCACTCCTTTTGTACTTCTCTTGGTGAATGATTATAATAATAATCTAAACCAATTTCTCCTATGGCAACTACCTTTTGCTTATTTGTTAAAGACCTTAATACTACTAGGGTGCTTTCATCCATATCCTTTACATCATGGGGGTGGACTCCTACAGCTGCATAGACCATGTCATATTTTTCAGCTATATTTACAGCTTTTACTGAAGAAGTAAGATCAGCACCTGGGTTTAATATATGTCTTAACCCATTGTTTTTTGCAGATTCGATAATTTCATCTAAGTCTTTATTGTATCTTGCATCATCTAAATGGGCGTGACTATCAAATAACATTGAAAAACCCCCTAACTAATTAACGTACCATGTGGTATATCCTTGTCTACTGTTGCTAAAACAAGGCTTTCTTCATTAGATGCTGCCAAAATCATACCCTGTGATTGGATGCCTCTAAGTTTAACAGGTTTTAGATTGGCAACTAAAATAACCTTTTTATTGATTAGCTCCTCTGGTGAATAGTTTTGGGCAATACCTGAGACAACCTGTCTTACTTCTTTTCCCATTTGTAGCTTCAATACTAGTAAACGATTAGCTTTGGGATGCTTTTCTGCCTCTATAACCTCTGCAACCCTCAACTCCACCTTGTCGAACTCATCAATTGTAATCTCTTCCTTTTTATTAACTTCAACTGTCTCTTCCTCTTTTGTAGCACCATTTATTTTTTCTATATATCTACTGTTAACCTCTTCTAGCTCTGCAGCTTCTTTTTCAGTATCTAGTCTCGGGAAAAGCACCTCACCTTTATGAACCTTTAAACCATCTGGAATTAGTCCGAATTTAAAAACGTCCTCCCAAAGGGTGGCTTTCCCATCATATATACCTATTTGTGACCATATTTTTTTAGTTATTGTCTCCATAAAGGGTTTTATCAACAATGATATAATCCGTATTGTATCCATTAAATTATATAATACTGTATCAAGCTGATGTTTCTTATCCTTATCTTTGGCTAGTATCCAAGGTGTTGTTTCGTCAATATATTTGTTTGCTCTTCTTATAACCTTCCATATTTCTTCCAATGCCTCATGGAACTGTAGACGATTTAAAGCAGCCTCTACTTTCTTACCAGCGTCTGTAACAACCTTTATTAGGCTATCATCAAAATCTCCCTTTGCCTTGCTGGGGGGAATAATACCATCATTATACTTTTCAACCATTGCAACACTTCTACTTACTAGGTTGCCTAAGTCATTAGCTAAATCAGAGTTTATTCTGTTTATGAAGGAGCTGTTGGTGTAGTTTCCATCTTGTCCAAAGGTAAATTCCCTCAATAAGAAATATTTTAATGCATCAATTCCATACCTCTCAATTAATGGCTCTGGATATACAACATTTCCCTTTGATTTTGACATTTTATCAGCACCAGAAAGTATCCAACCATGACCATAAACCATCTTTGGTAGTGGTATTTCTAATGCCATCAAAAGTGCAGGCCAAATAATTGTATGGAATCGAACAATCTCCTTACCTACAAGATGAACGTCAGCAGGCCAATACTTATTATATTTTTCATCATTATCTGACCCATAGCCCAGGGCTGTTATATAGTTACATACTGCATCGAACCAAACATAAATAATATGTTTTTTGTCAAATGGAACTTTAATTCCCCAGTCAAAGCTCGTTCTAGATACGCATAAATCCTCTAGTCCTGGTTTCAAAAAGTTGTTTATCATTTCATTTCTTCTTGTTTCAGGGAAGCAAATTTCTGGATGCTTATCATAATACTCAATTAGTCTGTCCTGATATTTTGAAAGCTTGAAAAAATATGCCTCTTCCTTTGCTAAGTGTGCTTCTCTATTACAGTCGGGGCAAAGATTTCCTTCCTTTAATTGAGTTTCTGTCCAAAAAGATTCGCAGGGGGTACAATACCAGCCTTCATACTCACTTTTATATATATCTCTCTTATTATATAGTTCTGTAAAAATCTTCTGTACCGCCTCCCCATGGTATTCATCAGTTGTTCTAATGAATATATCATAGGATATGTCCATTTTACCCCAGGTGCTTTTTATTTCTTCTACAATTCCATCCACATGCTCCTTTGGTGTGATACCCTTTTTAGCTGCTGCTTCCTGAATTTTTTCTCCATGCTCGTCTGTTCCTGTTAAGAATTGTACATCGTAACCACAAAATCTTTTAAACCTAGATATAACATCAGCTGCAACAGTAGTGTAGGTATGCCCAATGGTTAATCTTGCGTTGGGATAATAGATTGGTGTGGTAATGTAAAATGTCTTTTTACTCATTAGCTTCTTCCTCCTTTATTTATGCTTATATTTAATAACCAAAAAATAAATAAACCCCATCCCTAAATATAGGGACGAGGTTTGTCTCGCGTTACCACCCTAGTTCATTATTATTTTTCAACAATAAACTCTATAGGCAAAATTATTCGCCTTGCCTTATAACGTAGGCAATTCGTTATAGCCTAAGAACTTAATTCCTCAGCCATAAGGTTCAGGGGCCATCTTCAGCTTAAGCTTCAGTACCGGCTTTCACCTTACCCGGCTCTCTATACCTGAAAAATAAACCTACTCTTCCCATCATTACCATATATATTTATGTTACTAACTGTTAATTATCAGTTGCTCTTTCATTATTCATTGTTTTTTTATTACTTATTACTCATTTATTTTATGGTTTTTCACTTTTCAATTTATTCTTTTATCTTTTATCTTTTATCTTTTAATTCTTATCTTTTCACTTTTAACTCTTAACTCTTAACTCTTAACTTTTCATTTTTCACTTTTCACTTTTAATTATGTTTCTTGTTTTCCATTTTCCATTTTCCATTTTGTTTTATGGTTTTTAGTTTTTATCTCTTAACTCTTAATTCTTAACTCTTAACTTTTCACTTTTAATTTTTAATTTTTAATTTTTAATTATGTTTCTTGTTTTCCATTTTAAATTTTCAACTTTGTTTTCTTGTTTTTCATTACTCATTACTCATTACTCATTACTTTTATTATACTTCAATATATTAAATAATAATCTGTTTGTCAATAAATTTTACAATATTTTAGTGGATTATACTGAATAGTGCTTTATATTCACTAAATGACTGTAAAGGTGGATCAGTTAAATACTAAAAAGGCATATCACCTAAAATAATTTGGAAGAATGCTTGTATCGATTCCAAGACAGTCATCAACTCTATAATCTACAATGCTATTATTATTTATATATAAATAAATTGCCGTGGTTCCTTTGTTTTCCCCCCTAATAAAGGGCATGTATATCAGTATTTCTTCTTTTCTATCCTTTATAATCATTTTACTATTTTTTTGAATCGTTATATAAGGCGAGCCAAGAATGTCTATTAATTCCTCTTTATTAAGTCTCAAAAAATCTAGCTGAGCTTCTGAATCATATTTAGAAATATAGTTTTGCCAATCAGGATTAACTATATGAGCAGCTGGTGAAGATTGTATATAAGTATAAGTTATAGTTGGTCTAAATATAATAATACTAATAAATATTAATACCATTAAACATATGTTAATTCTTTTAAAGTCCATGATTTTACCTCCTAGTAAAAGCAGTTGTAAATATAGATAATTTAATAACAACTTTATTTTTACTATTATACCATAAATTAGTGTGATCCAGTGGGTTGATTTTAAGATGTTGCTTTCATATCCTAACATTATAATCGATTATCACCTAAACATAAGCCTGCAAATCATTACTGAAGCCAAAACAGCTGCCACATGGGAGATTAATGCAGCAAAAACGGTATGTCTAGATTTTTGTATTCCGACTGCACCAAAGTAAATTGCCATTGTATAAAATATAGTTTCTGCTGACCCCATCATTGTTGATGCAACCCTACCAATAAATGTATCGGCACCATAGGTGGTTATTATATCCTTTAATAATGCCAGTGAGCCACTGCCTGAAAAGGGTCTTATAAAGGCCAGCGGTAACACTTCAGATGGAATGCCTAGAGGCTTTGTAAGGGGTATAAAAATTTTTGTTAAAAGCTCCATACCTCCAGATTTCCTCATAATATTTACAGCTAAAAAAATTGCTATCAAATATGGCATTATCTTAACCGCTGTCTTAAAGCCCTCTTGGGCCCCCTCGATAAACACATCGTATAGCTTAACTCCCTTTATTAATCCATGTAATAATATAATTGTCATTAATACTGGAATAGCTGTTATTGAAATTAAGTTTAATATCTTCATTGTGGTTTTCTCCCTTCTAAAGCTTTACAGGCTAATATTCCAACAACAGTAGATATTGTAGTAGTGAATATGGTGGTGGCAATAATCTCCTCTGGAAAGGCAGAAGCAGCATCTGCCCTAATCTTAATTACCGTTAATGGTATTAATTGTATCGAAGACATGTTTATAACAAGAAACATACACATTGCATTGCTTGCAACTTTTTTATTGCTGTTAATGGCTTGTAGCTCCTCCATAGCCTTTAACCCTAAGGCTGTGGCTGAATTGCCTGCACCGAACATATTTGCCATCATATTCATCATAATTGCACTGGTTGCTGGGTGATTAACTGGTATTGATGGAAACAATAGCCTTATTATTGGTCTAAATATAACTGAAAGGCTATTCATTAAGCCTGACCTCTTAGCTATATTCATTAAGCCTAACCATACAGCCATTATTCCAGTCAGTGATATGGCAAAAACCACAGCCTCCTGTACATCATTAATTAAAACATCATTTATAATATTTATATTACCTGTAACTATTGCCATCAGCATTCCCAAAAGTATCATTAAAACCCATAAAATATTCACTATAACCCCACCTCTTGCGTTATACCTATATTTATATGAGTAAGGGTTTTTATTATATGATAGATGTGCTAAATCTTTATTTTAATATGCGTGTTATTGAATAGCTGCATTTTTAATAATATATGGTATAAAAATGGCATTTTTGCTATAATAAATTTAACTATAATAAATTTTGGTATGCTACCAATAACCGAAGAAAGGAAAAGGGCATGAAAAACCATACACTACTAACTGATTTATATCAATTAACAATGATGAATGGCTATTTGGAAAATAACATTCATAAGGATCAAGTTGTATTTGATATGTTCTTTAGAAAAAATCCATGTGACAATAGCTTTACTATTATAGCTGGTATAGAGCAAGTTATAGATTATATTCAACAGCTTAAGTTCGATGAAGAGGACCTAGAGTATTTAAGAGGCTTAAAGCTATTTAGTGACGATTTTTTAAATATACTTAAGAATTTTAAATTCACTGGAACTATTTACAGTGTAGAAGAAGGTAGTATTATGTTTCCCCACGAGCCAATTATGCGGGTTAAGGCTACTAGCTTAGAAGCACAGCTAATAGAGACTGCTATGCTTAATATAATAAATTTCCAATCTTTAATTGCTACTAAAGCGGCTCGTGTTTGTGAGGCGGCAAAGGGTGATTCCGTTTTTGAATTTGGTTTGAGACGAGCTCAAGGGCCTGATGCAGCAATTTATGGGGCCCGTGCAGCCTATATAGGTGGATGTGCAGGTACATCTAATGTGCTTGCAGGAAAAATGTTTGGCATTCCAGTTTCTGGTACCCAAGCCCACAGCTGGATACAGAAGTTTGATAGTGAGCTAGAAGCCTTTCGTGCCTATGGAAGGGTGTACCCAGACAGCTGTCTACTTTTGGTTGATACCTACGATACCTTGAGAAGCGGAGTTCCAAATGCAATTAAAGTCTTTAAGGAATTAAGAGAAGCAGGACACGAGCCAATAGGTATAAGAATTGACTCTGGTGATATAGCTTACTTATCTCAGGAGGCAAGGGGTTTATTAAGAGAAGCTGGCTTTGGTAATGTTAAGATAGTTGCCTCTAGTGACCTTGACGAAAATACAATCTATAGCTTAAAGATGCAACAGGCTGAAATTGATGGATGGGGTGTAGGAACAAATTTAATTACCTCTAGTGGATGTCCTGCCCTAGGGGGAGTATACAAGCTATCGGCTGTTGAAGCTAATGGTAAGCTTATACCAAAAATAAAAATCTCGGAGAATCCTGAGAAAATTACAAATCCAGGCTATAAAAAGGTTCTCCGTATATATAATGATAGCAGTTATGCTGAGGCGGATTTAATTATGTTGGAGGATGAGGTTATAGATGAAGATAAGCCATTAACCATATTTCATCCAACCTATACCTGGAAAAGAAAGACCTTTTATAGCTATAGGCTTAAAGAAATGCTTGTGCCAATGTTTATTGATGGTGCTTTAAAATATAGACGTAAAACTGTTGATGAAATACGGAATTATGCCCAGAAGGAGCTATCTAGCTTATGGCCACAATATAGACGTCTAAATAGACCACAAGTATATAAGGTTGATTTGTCTAAAAAGCTATGGGATTTGAAAAACAGTATGGTTAACAGTTATAGGGAAGACTAAAAAAATGGGCTATAGGTTGGCCCATTTCTTATAATATATTTCCTTTAATATAATTAATTGCATTATCTTTTGTGGGGGATATTTGTCCTAAATAAATAGCTTTTTTAACAGCCTCTAAAAGCTCTCCGATTTTACTTCCCTCTGATAATTTTAATGTATCCATTATATCATGTCCTGTTATTATACTAGTTATATCTTCTAGGGGATTATATCTGGTTAAATAATTATTTGCAATATATTGTATATGAACTTTGAAAATTGCCATTTCTTCCTCTGGATTTAGTAGCTTACGAGTAGAAATGATATCCGCCAAGGCAATTAAAAGTATATCTAGGGTTTCATTTTCCATTTTATTAAACATTTCATAAAGTACTTTACCACTTACATCATTTGTTGTATATGTTACAAGAGGAAGCATGTGAAGATATACATACTTAGATAAGATGTTTTTTTCCTTTGTACTCAGCTTTAATCTATCAGCATATTGTTTAACTATTTCTGCACCAGCTATTTCATGGCCCTTAAACCTTATTCTACCGTTACTATCAATTATTCTAGCAGATGGCTTTCCTACATCATGTAATAAAGCACCTAGCTTAATTAGCTCTAATCTACTGCGGTTTGATGCCAGCTTTTCTGCTGTATGGATTTCGTAGGATTCTCTTATATGATCCTCAAAGTATCCCTTTGCGTATATGACACTTTCAATCACCTTTACTGTATATATTGAATGGGTCCAGCTATCCACTACATGATACTTGCATTCGCCAATTTTTTTCATTTCCTCAAGATCTGGGAAAATCTTGTTTAGCAAAATAAGATTTTTATCCATATAATTAAGATAATAATGACTTTTACTTTCCTTTAAAACTTTAAATAGCTCATCAGTAATGGGTTCACCAGTGACATTTTTTATCTCAGCAGAGTTAGACTTAATTAAAAGTTCAGTTGCTTTATCTAAATTATATTCTAGTTGTGCCATAAACCGAGGAGCCCTAAGCATTCTTATAGGGGCATCTATAAATGTATTTTTATATACATGCTTTATAGTTTTGCTTTCAATATCTTGCTTGCCATTAAAGGGATCAATAATTTTATTTATTTGTATTGGCCACCCATGTTTAAGATTATATGCCATAGCATTTATTGTAAAATCCCTATGGGAGAGGTCTTCTTCTATAGAATTGCCCCTCATACTACTAAAATCTAGTACATAGCCTAATGGGGAATTAATTCTAAAGGTTTTATTTTCATGATATAATTTAGTAAAGCTTCCACCTATTGTTGAAATAAGCTTTTCAACAAAAAGTCTCGGATCATTATTAATAACAAAATCTAAATCTGTAATACTTCTATTTATTATTATGTCTCGAACTCCTCCTCCAACGAGGTAAACATCTAAGTTTAGTAGTCTTGAAGTATTAATAATGGAGTTTATTAAAGAATTCATTTTTATTTCCTCCAATTATAAATAGTAATTATTTATATATATTTTGGATATATAATTATTATAGTAACAAAATTTACTAATAAAGACTATATCTAATTATTATTTGTTGCTAAAAACATATTATAAATAAAAAATATTTTTATTTTTATTAAATTTTTATTTGACTTAATATGGAATATATGGTACTATTTTTATATGGGTAACTTTGTCGAATTTTGTTTTATTTTGTAACTAATTGTTATAAATTAATATTTAAAAAAGGGAGGAGTTTTTTTGAAATCAACAGGTATTGTAAGAAAAGTAGATGAGCTAGGAAGAGTGGTTTTACCTATCGAGCTTAGGCGAACACTAAACATTGCAGAAAAGGATGCTTTAGAAATCTATGTAGATGGTGAAATTATTATTCTAAAGAAGTACGAGCCTGCTTGTATTTTCTGTGGCAATGCTAGACATGTAGTTGTATTTAAGAACAGAAATGTTTGCGCTGAGTGCAGAAGTGAAATGAAGTAATTAATTAAAGAGCCTACGGGCTCTTTAATTTTGCTTATTTTTCTATATCAATAGCTTCTTGGTAAGCTTCACGTTTAGGTATACCCCTAACCTTAGCAACCTCCTTGATAGCTTGCTTCTTATTTAGACCCTTTTCCATAACCTTCAGTATATGCTCTTTAATACTCACATTATTTGTTTCTTCTAAATCATGATTCTTTAAGGCTTTAGCCTCTTCAGTTGCACCTTCGCAAACAACAACTATTTCTCCCTTTGGTGGGTTTTCTATATATATATCAATAAGCTCCTTAAGTGTACCTCTTCTATATTCTTCATACCTTTTAGTTAGCTCCCGACATATGACTGCCCTTCTATTTCCTAAAATTTCATACATATCCTTTAGTGTGGCAATTACCCTATGGGGTGCTTCATAAAAAATTTGAGTACGTTCATCATATTTTATTTCTAAAAGTCTTTCTTTTCTCTTGTTTTTTTCTCTATGTAAAAAGCCCTCAAAAACAAATTTTGATGTATCTAAGCCAGATGCAACAAGGGCTAAAATAGAGGCTGTGGCACCTGGTAAAACCTCCAGATCCAAACCTTCATCTATACACTGTTTTATAATATCTGCACCTGGGTCCGATATGCCAGGCATACCTGCATCAGAAACTAATGCAATTTTACTTCCTTCTTTTATTTTTTGAATAAGTTGATGTCCTTTTTTATGTTTATTATGTTGGTGGTAGCTGGTTAATGGCTTATCAATACCATAATGATTTAAAAGCTTTATAGTATGTCTGGTATCTTCAGCTGCAATTATATCAACCTCCTTCATAATTCTGAGTACCTTAACTGTAATATCTTCTAAATTTCCTATTGGAGTAGGACATATAAACAGCTTACCCTTCATTTAAATCGCCTCTTTTCTCTAGGCTTTTTTTATTGTATAGCTCTAGCAATTGGTCTGTATATTCCCCCTGCCCATTATATACAACCACTGGATCTAAAATCTTAAGCTCTGGCTGTGCTGCCTTTTTACAATCTATCATTAACAGATTTGGTCTTTTACCACTGGAGGGTTGGACAAATTGCAGCCTTTTGGGTTCTAGCTTGTACCTTCTACACAAAACCATTATATCTACCAGTCGTTGTGGGCGATGAACCATAAAAAATCTTCCATGGTGCTTTAATAGCTTTGATGCTGTTTTAATAACATCTTCCAGTGTGCACATTATCTCATGCCTTGAAATTGCCTTTTTATCCTCCAGATTTATTAAACCCTTATTATGCATATAGGGTGGATTAGCTGTTACCACGTCAAATTCATTTACTGGAATATAGTCTGTTGCCTTTTTTAAATCTATATTTAAGATTTTGACTCTATTTTCAAGCCCATTTAACGCTACACTCCTAAGTGCCATATCAGCCACCTCTTGCTGAAGCTCAATACCAGTTATAATACTATTTGTGCTTTTACCTGCCAGTAAAATTGGTATTATACCAGTACCTGTACCTAAGTCGACTACTTTAGACTTGTTTCTCAGTTCAACAAAGCTGGTTAATAAAACTGCATCAATCCCAAAGCAAAAGCCCTTTGAGTTTTGTATTATTTTTAAGTCCTTTATGTGTAAGTCATCAATTCTTTCATTTTTCTTTAATAGTTTATCCATATTTTACTCCTAAATGTTTATTCATTATTAATTATACCATTTTTAACAATTATAATTATGCATATTTAAAGGAACTTAAAAAATGAGCCCTAGGAGACTCATTTTAGTTATTATTCTGAAGACTTTCTCAAAACACTACTAATCTATTGTAATAGCTGGGATAAGATATGCTCTAGATCCTCTAGTATTTGGTCTTCTTCAACCAAAGTAGTATAGGATTTTGCAATTTTACCTATAGGGTCAATTATATAGGTTGTAGGATATATACCTACATAGTATTCTTGATGTACCTTTGCCTCGCCATCAAAAACCATTTCATAGGTGTATTGGTTATCATTAATTAATTCAATTGCTTCATCCTTAGTTAAGGTGTCAAAGGATTCTACATGAATACCGATAAAGGCAGCATCTTCTCCTAGCAAAATAGATACATTTTCTAGAACATGCAATTGCTCTAATGCTTCTTGGCTCCAGCTTACCCAAAAAGTAACTATAACAGGCTTTCCCTTATAGTCTTCTAAGGCTACTATCTCACCCAAATAGTTTTCCAGCTCAAAGCTTGGGGCCTTATTTCCGATGTGAACACCTAAAATGCTTTCTTGATTTTTTTCATCAGCTATACCATCTTCACCTGTAGCCTCTTTGTTTTCTTCTGTTTTAGCTTCCTTCTCTTTAATATCTGTATTTTCATTTGGTGTAACCTGTGTATCTTGAGGTTCAACTGCTTCTTTTTTGCAACCACCTAAAATTAGCAATACAATAAGCACTATTATAGCTATTAAAGCTTGTCCCCTTCTCATATACAAAACACCTCTTTTATTGTAAGCCAGTTATAATGCATCGATCTCACTACAATGCTTGTCATTTCCTATATGGGTATATACCCTCTAAAGCTTATAAAAGTCTTTTTTTTATTCCTCTAAAAGCTTTAGCTCCTTCACCGTCTCTTCATCTAAGTCTTCTTCCTGCTGTCCCTCGGAATCATCCTTTATTTTTGTTACCTGATTAAAGTTATATATTTTTATTTCCTCTGATTGATCCTGCTGGTTTTTAATTTTAACCTTTATTTGCTCAAGTAATACGTTAGTATCTACAACTATTCCCTCACCATCAGCAGTTTCCACAAGGGAGCCTAACCCTGGTAGCTTATCTACAATTTCTTGATACAGGTTATGCTCGTATTTTAAACAGCAAAACAAACGGCCACATATTCCAGATATCTTAGATGGATTTAATGATAAGCTTTGATCCTTTGCCATTTTTATTGATACAGGCTCAAAATCTCCTAACCATGTGGAGCAGCATAAAGACTTACCACATGGACCTATACCACCTATCATTTTAGCCTCATCCCTTACACCTATTTGTCTAAGCTCTATTCTTGTTTTGAAAATAGCTGCCAAATCCTTAACTAGCTCTCTAAAATCAACACGTCCATCTGCTGTAAAATAAAAAATAATTTTATTATTATCAAAGGTATACTCTACATCAATTAGCTTCATTTCCAACTGATGATCCTTAATTTTTTCTAAACAAGCTTCAAAGGCATCCTTTTCCTTTTCTTTATTTGAATTATGTCTTATTTTATCTTCTTCTGTTACAACTCTTAAAACCTTCTTTAAGGGTGCCACTATCTCATATTCAGAAACCTGCTTTTGTCCTACAACCACCTCTCCAAATTCAATGCCTCTTGCAGTCTCAACTATTACATAATTGGATTTTTGTGCACCTGTTTCTTCTGGATCAAAATAATATATTTTACCGGCTTTTTTAAACCGAACTCCAACTACTGTTACCATGATATTACCTCCTGCATTTTTAGCAACATAACCTCCATATTAAGCTGAAAATTAACATTGCTTTTTAGCTTAGTTTTTGTGTCCTCAATTATATAAATTATATCTTTTAATTTATTTAAATTTACTTGACTAGCCTGATGGTTAATTTCTTCTATTTTATCATAGTTCATGATAAAATGATATTCCTTAGTTTCTTTATAAATCATTATATCACGGTACCAGCTAGCAAGCAGGTCTAGGAATTCCTGTATATTATTTTTTTGTGAGGTTAGCAAGCTTCCATTTTCTAATGCTAATAGGGTCTTTCCTCTTAGTAGCTCCTTTGTAATATCAACTAACAGCTGTCTTTTTTCTTGAAATGACTCGTCCTCCAAAATTTTTAAGGCATTTCCTATAATTCCTTTAGAAAACAAAGCTATCACTTTGCTTTCTTCATAGCTCAAGCCCTTATTATGTATTAGGTAATCTTGGATTTTTTGAATCTCAATTGGTCTGAATTTTATCACCTGACACCTTGATACAATAGTAGGCAAGAGGCTGCTAGATATATTTACTATAAGAATTATAGTGGCGTAGGATGGGGGCTCCTCTAAAGTTTTAAGCAAGGCGTTTTGTGCTTGTTGTGTCATTTTTTCAGCTTGGTTAATTATAAAAACCTTTTTTTTACCCTCATAGGGCTTCAATTGAATTTCTTTTTGAAGGTATCTTATAGTTTCAATTTTTATACTGCCTTCACTTTCTATAAGCTTTACTTCTGAATGATTCCCACTAACTACCTTAAGACAGCTATTACATTTAAGGCATGGTTTTATTTTGCTTGTACAGATTAAGCCCATGGCCAGCTGCTGAGCTACTGCTTTTTTACCGAGTCCATCTGCTCCTTCGAAAAGATATGCATGGGGAGTTTCATTTTTTAATAGTGCTTCTGATAAATAGCTTAGTATTCTCTCTTGACCTACAATTCCTTTAAAGGCCATAGATATAGCCTCCTATTCTAAAGCTTAATATATTTTTCAATATCTACTACAAAAATAGTTGCTCCTCCAACTGTTATTTCTATTGGATAAGGTATAAATACTCCTGCAGTACCAGAGACTGGTGCTGGAGGGGTAGTTATCTGTTCTCTTGCTTCGCAGTTTTCTTTTATTATATCAATTAGTTCATCAACTTTACTATCTTCTACCCCTATTAAGAGAGTAGTATTACCTGATCTCAGAAATCCACCTGTTGTAGCAAGCTTAGTTACTCTAAACTCCTTAGCAGTAAGCTCTTCAAGTAAAGCATGAACATCATCATCGTGAACAATAGCTATTAGTAGCTTCATATATACTTTCCCCCTTAAAAATATTTTTTAGTAATTTCTCTACCTCTATACGAATGTCTTCTATTTTACCATTTGCATTTACAACTTTAATTCGATTAGGATACATTTTTGCCAAGTCCATGTATGCGTTATGTACAGCTACATGAAATTGTATTTTTTCTCCCTCTAGCCTATCTCCTTCTCCTCTAGCTATAATTCTTTGTAGGCTAAGGGTTGGATCAATATCCAGTAAAACTGTTAAATCTGGCTCAAGACCCTGGGTTGCAAAATCATTAATCATCTTAATAGGCTTGTATCCTAAATCTCTTCCCTTACCTTGATATACCATACTGGAATCAACATATCTGTCACATAGCACCACCTCTCCTCGTTGTAGGGCGGGTATTATTATCTGTGAGACATGCTGTGCACGGGAGGCAGCATATAAAAGGGCTTCGGTTCTAGAGTCCATCTCTTTATGCTTATTGTCTAGTATAACAGCTCTTGTTTTTTCACCTATAATGGTTCCTCCGGGCTCTCTTGTTATCAATACTTTATAGCCTTTATCTTCTAAATACCTCTTCATAAACTGTATTTGTGTTGATTTACCTGCTCCATCCATACCCTCTATAGTGATAAATTTTCCTTTTATACTCATATTGTCACCTCGTCATTTGTTAGTACTTCTTATCATCTATAACATCAATATATTCACAGCTACTATGGTTTAATCCTAATATTTCAATGCCCTGATTACTTAAGTCCCTTATATTATCTATAATTTCCTTACTAATAGCCTCACCTGGTATTAATATTGGTATGCCTGGGGGAAAAGGTATTACATATTCTCCACTTATATAGCCTTCGCTTTGCTCTATAGGTAGCGTAGTTTTCTTTCTATAATAGGCCTCTTTAGGGTTATAAACTATCTTTGAGTTAAATTGAAAAAATTTAGTTTGACCTTTTGCTTCTTTTCTCGTTAATTCTTCTGTTATTTTATGTATACCCTTATATAGCTGGTTAAAATCCTCCTCTTTATTTCCTATGCTTGAAATAGCCAATGTGCCATAAAGGTTAGAAAGCTCCATTTGAATATTGTAATTATGCCTCAGCTTCTCCTCTATTTTATATCCGCTAATACTATATTCCCTATGTAAGCTAATCCAAAGCTTTGTAGGATCTATTCCTTTAACAAAATTGCTTCCTACTGCTTCTTGCCCCAACACATTTAGTCCTTGTAGCTTCTGTAGCTTTTTCCTTAGTTGATAAATATTACATAAAAGCTCCTCCATTAATTGCTTCCCCTTAGTTTTGTATATCATTACAGTAAAATCTAAGGAGGCCATTAATAAATAGGAGGGACTACTACTCTGATGTAATCTTAACATAAACCTTAATTTGTCTCTATCTATACGATTACCCTGTATATGAAGCATTGAACTTTGTGTAAGGGCGGGAAGAGTTTTATGTGTGCTTTGGACCACAGCATCGGCTCCACATTCTAAAGCAGTATTGGGTAATTGATTACTTAGTCCCAGATGGGCACCGTGGGCCTCATCTACTAGTAGTATTTTATCATATTTATGTACTATATCTGATATTTTTTTTAAATCACAGGCAATTCCTTCATATGTAGGATATGTTATCACCACCGCCTTAATATCGCTGTTTGCCCTAAGCAGCATTTCAACAGTGGTTGGAGATATTCCCAAGGCAATTCCCTGCTGAATATCGGTTTCAGGATATACATATACAGGCTCTAAATCACCTAAAAAAATACTATTAATAACCGATTGATGGCAGTTTCTATTAACTAATATTTTATCTCCTGGCTGGGTTGCCGCCATTATCATACTATATATACCAGCTGTGCTTCCATTTACAAGAAAAAAGGTCTCTTCACTTTTGAATACCTCGGCAGCTTTCTTCTGGGCCTCCATTATGCAGCCAGTGGCCTTAAAAAGATTATCACCTCCTGGGATCTCTGTTATATCAAGATTTAAAATAATATCTTTAAAGCCTTTATAATTATATTTATCGTAAACTGCAGCATTTTTATGACCGGGTACGTGAAAGGATATAAGCTTTTGATTTTTTAGCTTTAAAAGCTGATCTATAATAGGCATGTGTTCCATACTTTTCCTCCATATATTATTTGAATTTTTCCCAACTCATAATTGTTATTTATTTAAGTAAATATATAGCACTGCTACTTCTTTAGCTGGAGATAAGGAGATAAGTGCCGCCAAGCTATAAAGTAAGTGGAACTAAAGTTCGAGTAGAGTAAAATACCATCTGAACTAAGTTACTTTAATAATTAATAGCTTTATATACAAGTAAAATTTTACTAATTATAGGGATAAAAATTTTTGTATTTGTAATACTATTATTAGATTCTTTTTATTTTTTAAAATCCCTTTAATGTTAGGAAGGTGTTTTATTTGAATAAACAAGTTAAAACCTTAAAAGATTTGCTTAAAACCTATGGAGATCAAAAGAGCGATACAGAAATTTCACAAATGTTAGGTATTTCTATTGATAAGGTTAAAAGCGAAAGAAGTAAAATTAATAAGGATAGCTTTAGGGATTTATTAAAAATTAACCATAATAAATAGTTGAAGGGACTACAGCTGTAGTCCCTTTGCCCATAGTAATTTTATTTTTTCTTTAAATAAATTGTATTTGATATGATTTGGGTTTGTATTTGCAATTTTTCTTTCACATCGGTTACATATAAATGCATTTAATAGGGCTATTCCACTACTATCCTGATGATTACAAATAAAACATTGAAGCTTTTCTTCCTTCACACCACCAGCTCCGTTTCTACATATGCTTTACCTATTATTATTTACCTATTTATATTAGTTTATTCCTATATCTCGTACAATGTTATTAAAATATTTGGTGGATTTAAAGGGTGTTATTTTTTATTTTGTTTTATTTGTTTATATAGCTCTTTTCTTAGTGACTCATTTGGTTGAAAAACAAATCTGTATATCTGGTTGTTTCGCATAAATCTTCCTACGTAAATGTCTGATCCCGTGAACTTACAGGTTAACCAATAGGTTTTTTTGTATTTTACCTTTTCCCTTGCCTCTTGTATTGGCTTAATCCAGTCTATATCATATATTTTTACATCTAAAACTCTATTTTCTCTTCTCCCTAGCTGCTTATTAAAAACAAGGTCATTTTCAATTAATATATATGTGTACTTAGCCAGCTTTCGGTTTATAATGTATGAGCATAGGGCAGCTGTTAATATAAGTATTAGAATACTTGCTATCGCAGCCAAATTTTTAGGTAATAAATTGGTTAATTCCACAAGAAAGTTTATAGATAGAACAATACCCACAATATATAGAATCAATCTCCATAATGGAGGTTGAGGTTCACTAGCTGTACAGCGAATTAAATTTGGCATTTTCTATACCTCCTTATGGGATAAGACTTAATTAGCCCTAAGTAATCTTAAATTACTAACCAATAATATCACTAAAAGGATTATGTTTCAAGATAGTTCTTAATAAAAAAAATAGCCATTTTTATAGGGCTATTTAACAAGCTTTAGACGTTGTTTTATTGATACTTCCTTTATAGGCTCATGGTTATTTTGCTCTTTTTTAGGAAGGTGACTTAGTCTTACTTCTTCAATTGTTAAGCCATAGAGGATTAACATAAAATAGCCAATTGGTATAATTAGTATTACTAAAAACAGTATTGAAATTATATAATTAAACATTTTATTAGCCTCCTCTACAAAACAATATGTTGTTTTTTGTTAACATGTACTGTTATATTTAAGTCACATAATAATAAAATTCGTCGAAAAAATAAAAAATCCTTCCTTTTTTATAGGGAAGGATGAAGAAAATTTTACAACCTATTACATTTGTAGCAGTTAAAAGCTGAAAATCGTATAAAAATAACGAAATTAGGGAATTTTTAGTAGCCTATATATCTTGAGTAAACTCCCATTGCCTCCTCTGTAGTTGAGGCATTCTTAATTATAGCTCTACCATCATCAAAAACCTTTATCTCATATCCCTCCACCTCAATGTTCAGTAAAAAGGGTGTTAGCTTCACCATAATTCCAGCACTGCTTAATCGCTTATGGAGTTCCTTAAGTGAAATCTTGCCCTTCCCACCGTGGGGATCAACCTGAAGGCTGTTATTTCCACACATATGTAGCACTTGCGGTTCTTTATCATCTAAATATTGATACATATTACTTTTACAGCATTTACACGCTTTTTTCTCTCTTAGTTCTATCCTTTCAAAGGTGTTTTCCCATAGATCAAAGTATACCATTTTGTTGTCCATTTCATTTTCTTTTCCAGCTAAATATTTAATGGCCTCATTTGCTTGTAGCATTCCCACCATTCCAGTTGTTGTATTTATAACGCCTGCTGTGTCACAGGTTGGAAATGTGCCTGCAGGTGGGGGAGCCTCTAGCATACAGCGAAAACATCCAGTTTTCCCAGGTATAAAGCTCTTTACTACACCAGTGCTGCCAATGGCACCCCCATATATCCATGGAATTTTACTTTTAAATGAAATATCATTAATCAAAAACCTTGTTTTAAAGTTATCCGTACAATCTATTATAATGTGGATGTTTTCCACCATTTTTTCAATGGTAATACTGTTTACATCCTTAATTATGGCTTCTACTTCTATTAAGCTGTTGACTTTTTTAAGCTTTGCTTTGGCTGCCTCTACCTTTGGTACGCTTTTTTCTGCGTCTAGTTCATCAAATAGAATTTGTCTATGGAGATTACTTACTTCAACATAGTCTCTATCTACAATTCTTATAAACCCTACTCCTGTTCTAGCAAGACTATTGGCTACAACTGTTCCTAGAGCCCCACATCCAATAATTAATACTCTTCCCATATTTAGCTTTTCCTGTCCTGCCTTACCTATACCGTTGAAGTTAATTTGCTTAATATATCTTTCTTCCAAAGTAATCACTCCAATATAATTTTAAGCTCCATTCGTATTCATGTAATGCTTCGATTTTTTTATCTGTTTTCCTCTATGCTTCTTCATATTATACTATTATATTATTAATATAAGTGCAATTTTATAATAAAAATGGTAAAATATAATTTAAATATATGTCTAATGATGGGAGTAGCATTTTATGAAAAAACTATTGGTTTTATTGGTGTTTTTGCTTATAATAGGCGCTTTAATTGTTATGCTTCCTGGTTATTTATCGGTGTCTTCCTTTGACGAACCTGTTGATATAGTAGTTGTAAATGGATCTACCTTAAACCATGTAGCTGAGCTTCTATATGAAGAAGGCGTTATTAAAAGCAGGCTTTGGTTTAAATATCGTGCTAAATCTGCTAATGTTGATAGAAGCATCAAACCAGGTAATTATACCTTATCTCCTAATATTACTATATCAGAAATATTTGATTTATTAAAAAAGGGGACCCCAGAAAAGCCTATTATTTTAACTATACCTGAGGGCTATACCATATATCAAATAGCTGAAAAGGTTGAAGCTTTAAATCTAGCAACAGCTGAAGATTTTATAAAAGCTTCTGAAAAATATTATGATGAGCATTTAGATTATTCTGCTGAAAACCTATACTTCAAGCTAGAAGGGTATCTTTACCCAGAAACTTACCATTTTTCTAATAAAAGTACTCCAGAAGATATTGTATACCGTTTAGCAAAAACAATGAAAAATGTTTTGACAGAAGAATATTTACAAAGAGCCTCTGAATTAGATTTAACTATTCATGAGGTTTTAACAATAGCCTCCATAATAGAACGTGAAGCCTTTCATGATGAAGAAAGAAGTAAAATAAGTGGAGTTATTCATAATCGACTAAGAATTAATATGCCACTACAGGTGGATGCAACTGTGATATACGGACTAGGGGAGGGTATGGAGCATATAAATAGAGTCTACAATACCCACTTAGAGACACCTAACCCCTTTAATACTTATACAAATTTAGGTATTCCTCCAGGACCTATAGGGGCTCCTGGCAAAGCCTCTATACACGCTACACTATACCCCGAAGTACACGATTATTTTTATTATGTATTGGGTGAAAATGGACATGTCTTTGGTAAAACCTATCAAGAGCATTTAAGGAATGTGGAAAGCTATAGAAAAATCTTAAATAGACAGTAAAAGGAGACCATAGGGGCCTCCTTTTATATTGTGACTATTGTCCTGTTAAATATTTTAAATATGGTGAGTTCATAGGAAATACAATTACTGTTTCTTCGTCTATAACTGTCTTATATGATTCTAATGAGTTGAACATATTAAAAAACTCTGGGTCTTTGCCATAGGCTTCATTATATATTCGAGCTGCTTCTCTTTCTCCTTCAGCTACAATAGTTTTTGCTTCTGCTTCAGCCTTTGCCAGCATTTCTTCTACCTCTCTATCGGTTTCTGCTTGAATTTTTAAAGCCTCTGCATCACCCTGAGATAAATACTGCTGTGCTGTACTTTTTCTTTCTGATATCATACGGTTATAAACTGATTGTTCATTTTCAGACGGTAGGTCTGTTCTTTTCATCTTTATATCTATAACCTCTATTCCATTGTTATTACTTAATAATATCTCATTAACCTGATCCTTAACAATTGCGTCTATATCTCCACGCATGCTCTTTTTATGGTTAACAATTTGCTCATATTCCATTTTACCAAGCTCTGTCCTTATATTAGAGTACACTATGTCTCCAAGTCTACTTTCTGCACCAGCTAAGGTTCTTAATGATTCTATAAGGGCCTTAGGATCAGTAATTCTCCATAATCCATAGTAGTCTACTTTAATTCTCTTTTTATCAAGGGTGTTTATTTCTGCTGGTGGAACATTATAAACAAGGGTGTGTTTGGGAAGTGTAGATACACTTTGTACTATTGGTAGTTTAAAGTTTAATCCTGGCTTATCTATAACCCTTACAATTTCTCCAAACTGTCTTACTATTTTATACTGGTTTGCCTGAACTATAATTAGATTGTTTGCCATTAGCATTAAGGCAAAAGCTATGATTATAGTAGTTAAAAGTCCTTTTTTAGGGAACTTAAACTGTGGTTTGGGGGTTTCGCCTGTCATTGTCTCATCATTCATGTTGATAACCTTTTTAAACCTAAACATTAGTTTCCACCTCCTTTAGTTAGTCCCTCTAATGGTAAATACTTTATAGTAGAGTTAGACTCTTCATCCATAATATATACCTTTGCATTGGGTAGAACCTGCTGTAGGGTTTCAATAGTAAGTCTTTGCTTAGTTATCTCCTTATTATTAACATACTCAGAGTAAATAGCATTAAACCTTGCAACATCTCCTCTTGCCTTTTCAATTTTAGCAACTTTTTCACCCTCTGCCCTACTTATTAGTGCATCCTTTGTACCTTCAGCAGTGTTAATTTTCTCATTTCTATATCTGTTTGCTTCATTTATCTTGGTTAATCTTTCTTCCCTTGCAGATGTAACAGTTTTGAAGGCATCACTTACCTCTTGGGTTGGTAAATCAACATCCTGTAGGTTTACGTTTACAATGGCTATCCCTATTTCATAGGCATCAACTAGTTTAGTCAGATTATCCCTTACCTCATTCATAATATCTGTTCTTCCATCTGTTAATGCCTCATCCACTGTAGAACTGCCTATTACTCCCCTAAGTGATGAGGATGCTGCGTTGTATAGTATGTCAACTGGATCCTGTGTGTTAAATAAAAAGGCTACTGGATCAACAATTTTCCACTGTATTTCAAGATCTGCCATAATAATGTTTTCGTCACCTGTAATCATTTTAGCCTCATTCTCATGAACTTCGACTCCATCTCTAGTTTCTTCATAGCCAAATGTGAGTGAAAAGGTCTCTCTTGATAGCTTTCTTACCGATTGTATAGGATACGGTAGCTTAAACTTTAATCCTGGTGTCATCACCTCTGTGCTGGGTACGCCAAAGGTTGTTAATACAGCATATTCAGCTTGGTCCACTGTATAAAAGCTGCTGGTTGCAACAAAAAAGCCTAGTGCAACAACAATGACAATTAGTACAGTTGCTAATTTCTTTTTCATGTAAACCCTCCTTAATTATATTGCTTAGCAGGAATAATAATAGATTTATCTGCCTTGAGTAAAAACCATGTATTACAATTATATCCTTTTAATATGTATATCTCAATATTTGTAATAATATTTAATAAAAAAATAATATATAGAAAGAGGACCTAGTAGTCTAGTACCAAGTCCTCCCATTGCTATTACTATTTTAAATGTTTTCAATATCTAATGGCTCGTATCCAGCTTCTGCAACTGCTAGCTTAAGCCTGTTATCGGAAACATCTTTGGTTAACTCCACAAGGGCACTTTTATCTAGTAGGTCTACTACAACTTCCTTTACACCTTCTATTTCCAGTAGCTCTTCCTTAACATGATTAGCACAGTGACTACAGCTCATTCCATCTATTTTTAGCTTCTTTTTCAATATTCCTCACTCCTAACATATTTACACATCATGTAAAGCTTGTCTATTTAATGAGCTTTTTAATGGTTTTTAATACTTCATCCACCACTTCTTCGTCTCCATTTTTAAGCTGCTGTTTTATACAGTTTTTAATATGTCCTTCTAAGAGTATTAGCTCAATAGAGCTTAAAGCAGACCTAGAGGCCTCTATCTGATTAATAACATCATCACAGTAGGTTCCCCTCTCAATCATATTCTTTATTCCTCTTATTTGACCTTCTATTCTATTTAGTCTATCTATTATAGATTTTTGTATTTTTAATGATTCCTCAGTTGGTTTTTTTACGTTTTCTTCCACTATCCATCACCTCTATATATAGGTTACCATACCCCCCTACCCTATGTAAAGCCAGCTATGATTCCCTTTTTGCATATCGGTTGTTATCCCAATGTTAAGTCTCCTAATACAATACCTACAATCTGTCCTGCTGCTGTTTTTATAGGAAGAGATAATGAAATGCAGTATGTATTTGAATGTAATGAAATGTAAGGGTCAGATACATACTCTTTTCCACCAATAGCCTGCTGAAAATAAGGTCTATGGGCTACGTTATTCTTTAACCATTCATCTGTTCCTTTAATGGCCATAGCCCTAGGCAAGCCCTTTGCATCAATAATTGTTAATAATTCAAAGAAATCATTCTCCTTAATTTTATTCCTAAGAAAAGCTAAACTTGTGGCTTCGTCAATGTCAAATATATTTTCCTTTGTGGATATATCAAGTAGCACCTTTTTTGCCATATTGATAGCTTCTTTGGTTTTGTCATCCATAACATATTTTTTAACAAAGCCTTCTACAATATCTTGAACCTCTTTAGCCATTAAACCCATTTTCTTAATAGATTCAAATATAATTTGAACAGATGCAGTTTGCTCCTCTGTTGAAGCTGCTGCCTCCTGCGAAAAAGCCGCAGATTTTTCTGTAGCTATAGATATTTTTTCTATGGCTTCATTTACTTCTTCTACAAGCTTTGCTTCCTTCTCTGCTAAAGCACGAATATTATCTATGGAAAGGGATGTTGTTTCAGTTGAGTCAATTACTTTTTTAAGCTGATTTTTACTATTGTGTGCCAGCTCTATATCCGATTGAGCCTTTTCTGTTTCTTTAATTATTTCTGTAGATATTTCTATGATATTATTTGATATGCTATCGACAATCTTTTCTATATCGCTTGCAAATTCAGCAGTTTGCTCTGCCAACTTTCGTACCTCGTTAGCCACAACCGCAAAGCCCTTTCCCGATTCGCCTGCCCTAGCTGCTTCAATTGAAGCATTAAGTGCTAATAAATTAGTATTATTACTGATTTCTGTAACAAAGCTAGTAATTCTTTGTATTTTTTCTACCTCTTCTTTAAGTGTCTGCATCTTTTTTGATAGGTCAATACTCCAGTTGGAGTTATTTTGTAAAATTTCTACTACCTTTTCAAATACTAAACTGCTGCTTTTTACCGTATCCACCATATTGTTTGATATTTTTTGGGACTCCTTTGCCTGTTGTAAAATATCCTCTATTCCCTTTTTCATTTCCGTCGTATAGTCTCTGACATTTAATAATGCTTCATTTTGCTGAGTAGATTCAGCAGCAATGTCTGTAATTGCATTAGCCACCTCTTGAGAGGAGTCATAAATATACTCTGCATTAACTTCTAGCTCCTTAGCAAAGTTTAGGGTTTTTTCATTTGCTGTAGAAACTTGTCCAATTAATTCCCTTACCTTCATAAGCATTTCATTAATATTGCCTGCCAGTTCACCAATATTTGATGTTGACTCTATGTTCAGCTTAGTTGTCAAATCTCCCTGTGATATACGGGAGGTTGTTTCAATCATGTCCCTAATCATTTGATTTTTTTTGAACAACATAGTAAATCCCCCCTTTTTTTACCTAAAACAACCTTTAGTTTAAATATTCTACAAATTTTGGGTACTTCCTTTTTTATTTTAATTATTCTTCTTCCTCTTCAGCCTCACTTATTTTATTTGCCTCAGAGACTGAAACTATTATTGATTGTGGATCCTGTAAAATAAGGAACTCCTCGCTTACCTCCATATCAGCAACCCTCAGAACATCTCCTGGCTTAAAGCTTGATATATCGTACTCAAGCTTTCGTGGAATATTCCCTGCAGTACATTCTATCTCAACATCCCGTATTTGCTGTTGCATAATAGCACCACCCTTTTCTACATAGTTTCTTCCATTTAAGATAACTGGAATCTTCACATTAATTTTTTGATCCTCCGATACCTTTTGAAAGTCCATATGGATGATCTTTTGAGTTACTGGGTGGGTTTGTACTTCTTTTATTATTGCTGTATAGTTTACTCCCCCTATATTTAAAACAACTAAGCTGTTTTCACCATGATTTCTTATAAAGGCCTCCACTTCTCTTCTGTTTATTTTTATTGGCAGATTATTCATGTCTTTGCCATAGATGATTGAGGGAATATAGCCTTCATCTCTAGCCTGATGACTATCATTTTTTCCTGACTTTAATCTGAGCTGACTGGATAGAATATTCATTGCTCCATCTCCTTTCATTTATTAGTGGATTATTGCCTTTTCAAATGAAACTATACTTTAATCACTAATAAATGATGGGAGATTAAAAGCTCGCCCTATCACTTTAGGCGAGCCTTCAAGAGTATTACAATATTTCTTCTTGTGTCTCCTCTTCTTCCACCTCAGCCTTTGATGCATAAACTATTGTTGCAATAACTGAGTTGATATCTGTTAATATTTCAATATTTTCATCCTTTGCTATACTTATATCTTCTAATGTTATATTGTCCTTTTCCTTTAGTACTCTAGCATCTACCTCTACCCTATCAGGTATATATTTAGGAAGCGTTTGTATCTCTACGTCTGTCAGTTGCAACTGTACTATTTCGCTACTGCTTTCAACTGCATCTTTATTTAATATATAAATAGGTAGTGAAAGTTTAACTTTTTCATTTTCATTAAGCTTTTGTAAATCAACATGCAGTAGAGTGTTTTTTACTGGCACCCTTTGAATTTCCTTTATGATAGCAAAGCTTTTTTCTCCTGCAAAATCTAAACCAACCCTTATACTACTACCATATTGATTTAATAGCTTTAGAAACTCCTTTTCATCTAAATAAAGATTTTGGGTATCTTTTCCTTTGCTATATAGGATTGCTGGTAGTTTTCCCTCTCTTCTGATCTTTACAGTATTGTTTTTGCCTACTGCTTCCCTTTCATAAACCTTTAATATAGGTGTTGCCATGTTTCTTCTCCCCTTTCAGTGTCATGTTGTGTTTTTGCTTAATATTATTAAAACAGATTATTTGTAAAATTGCAAATTTTTGTATTATATAATGCTATTTTTACTGCTAATCTATTGATCTTAATATTCGTTCTGCTATGTCACTTAATCTTAACTCCCCCACCATTTTATCGGCTGCAATAAATATGGTTTTTATTTCATTTAAAGCTTCATCATAGTGATAGGAGTAATTATAGCACAGCATAGTTTCAGGAATAATACTTTCTATATGGGACACTTTCTCATCTGCCAATTCCATCAATTCATCTATTATCTCTTCCTCCGATATATTATCCTTTGCTTCTATGTCTAATTGGCTTCTTAATTCATCTGCATCATGGAATATTTGATATATAAGGGTATCTTCTCTTTTAGATCCTTTAGTAAGGTCCTTTACCCTTTTAAAGCTATTCATTTGTGTTATTTTATTATAATAATCTTGACTGTCTATAATACTGTTTCCTACAACTATATAGCTCATTAACTAGCCTCCCTTATTTTTCACCTGTTACCTTAGATTTTATTAAAGCAAAGGGTATCTCCTCAAAATTAATTTTACCTAATTTGGTATGTTGGCTTCTCAAATCCTTAAAAATATTACCAGAAATAACAGCTTTACACCCACCTATAACCCTACCATTTTCTACATAAATACTATTTGGTGACGTTAAGGAGTAGTTGCCACTGGTTGGATCTTGAGTATGCATACCCAATAGGTCACACACTATAATACCTTTATCCATCTGCTCTATAGCTTCTTGGAGGGTTACCATATCATTACTATAAAATTGAATACTGCCCTTTCCTGCAGGGACTGGTGTGGCTTTTCTATTAGCTTTTTTTCCATGCTTTAAGTCTAATATAGGTGTTTTAAGCTTGCCGTTTTTAATTAGAAATGCCTCTCCCCCTGGCACCCCCTCAAAGGTGGATATATATGAACCTTGATTGTAGTCGGTTATTGTGTTAATACAAAGACTCATATCCTTCCTAATGGCTTCCACCTCTTGATTAAAATTATCTAGGGAAAAAATGGATCGCTTATTAACTACGTTGCTTCCATTCAAATTATTCAATAGATAATGCTGGATAAAGCTTTCCATTACCTGTGGTAATAGTAAAACCTCCATCTCTCCTCCACTGATTTTGATTCTTGTTTTAAGCTGGTTTATTCTTGTAATTGAATCTTGAATAATTTGCTGTTTTTTAGGTTTACATATCTTTTTTCTACTTATAAATGACCTTCCATATATATCGTCTCCAAGAATAAATGTAGAGAAGGAGGTTGACCTATTACATATTCTTAGCCCCTTAGAATTGCATATGTACTGTTGAAAGCTACTGGCACTAACAGACCCATTAACATCATTTATGCCGTTGCTACCAAACTCATTTTTGTATTCATCTAGTAATTCAAACAGATAGTCTTGATCACTATATATTAGATGATTAACCTCTTCATCAAACAGCTTAACTTGAGGGTACTTTTGGGCTGCATAAATATCTGCTCCCTCTATTTCTACATAGGAGGCCCTTCTCCAAAGCTCCACCATTTTATCAAAGTTTCTTGCTGTATTGCTCTGAAGTATAGCTATACTTCTTCTATCATCATTCCATATAATGTATATTTTACCCCTTATGCTTTCTTCTGCCCTAGGACAGCTATAGGCTCCACCTAACTGGTTGTTTTTTAAGCCTATTTTTATGGAGGTATTTTTATTGGCACCATAATACCATCCCTTTATCTGAAGCTCACCTTTACTTTTAACCATATATTCTTTAATTTTATTCTCTAGGTTCTTAATATACTCCATATTATTCTCCCCCAATTATGACGTCTTTATTGGCTTCTAGCAAAATAAAATAGGGAGCTCCACCACTAGAGGGTACACTCTGCCCAGCCTTGCCACAGGTACCCTGGGCATCTAACTTTAGTGGTCCTATTGCTGCAGTTATTGATTTTAAAGCCGAAAGAACCTTCCCACTAAATATGGCAGGTTGATATAGGCTACAGCCTTCTTTAAGCATGTATATTCCGCTACAATTAAAGACAAATTCCCCTTGACTAGGTTTAACCTGTCCCCCCTTATAGCCTACTAAATATAAGACCTCTTCATCTTCTGCGGCTAAATTGCTTTCTACTAAAATTTTATAAAGCTCCTCTGGTGTTATATCTTCAATATCTCTAGTAGTTGGTATTGAGTTTTCAACCTCTATTCGGATATTTGACATTCTTGGTAGGGGAATATGTCTATAGCTTTCTGCTCTTCCTGCTCCAGTAATAGAAACACCTGCTTCTTCAGCGGAAAATACATCTGCTAATGCCCCTACTAATATTCCCTTATCAACTATTTTCACCCTGTCTCTCTTTACTCCATTTGCACTATAGGGTTGATATGCATAATCTCCCTCAATTGATTCATCAATTATTGTAACTATTGGGCTTGCTACTTCCTCTCCCTTTTTTAAAAAGCCTTTTTCATTGCCAAGTATAGATGTTTTCATTCCATCACTTTCAACGGCATGTCCAAAGGCCTCATGGGCCAGACCCTTAGCTAAAGCGTAATCAAGTACAATTTTGTAGCTGCCTCCCTTTATTTTTGGTGATTTTAAAAGGTTAATAGCTAGCTTACAGGAATTTTTAGTTCTCTTAATAAGTCGGTTTCTTTTTTCAGTATCAATTAGTAATGAAGCATCACTTCCACTTATGGCGGCCCTAGTTGTGGCTGTATTAACACCTTTTGCAGTTATTAAGTTGCTAACTACTGTTCTGGGTATATTATAGGTGACATCTGTTCCATCGCTGCGAACTATCCTCCATTGATCTTCAATTGATTTGTATAGGGTTTCTATTGCTATTGAGTTTTCCATAGAATTATATTGGGTAATAATTTCTTTATTTAAACTCAATAAATAGGCTTCTTCCTTTTCAATTGTTAAATAGTCAAAGGGATATTTTACATCTGCATTAATAATGTCTTTAATTGCCGGCACCTTGAATATTTCTTTGTTCTGTTTGCCGCCTCTTTTATCAACCTGGTGGGCAATGTTTGCTGCCATATTAACCATTTTCAAACAGCTTTCTTCATCAATTTTTTCTGTAGAAGCAAAGCCGCATCCACCGTCTTTAGTAAAGGCTTGAATTCCTATTCCTCCTGCTTCGTTATAGGACATTTCATCTGTTTCACCGTTGCTCACAGTAATGTATTTAGCCCTAGTTTTTTGAAATCTCAATATTAAATAAACCCCTAATTTTTCACCCTGCTTTAAAGCTTTATGAATAATACCATTGAAGCACTCCATTTTTCCACCTCTTTCTTTATCTTACTATTCTCTAGTAGTGCTTTAAATCCTGCATAATTAATTGGCATTTTTAAAAACCCTTTATCTGCTATTAATAGCTGCTATTAAAGAGGTAATTGGAATTGTCAACAAAAGCCCTATGCTACCACATAGGGATCTAATTATTTCTGAAGCTATGTATTGGGTATTAACAATGTCTATTAATGTCATTTCCCCTACTGAAAACAAGAATAGTAAAGGTAATGAGGTTCCAGCGTAGGCTAATATCAAGGTATTAGTCATTGTTGCCATTATATCCTTTCCAACAGAAAGACCTGAAAAAAACAGCTTTGATATTGAAGTTTTTCTATTTGTACTTTTTATTTCAAAAATCACTGATGTTATGGTCATGCTTACATCCATAACAGCCCCTAAAACACCTATTGTAATTCCACTATATAATAGGCCCCTATAGTTAATATTTAAATTCGTTTGAGTAATAAGAATTTGCACAGTTTCATCCGATACACCTGTAAGCTGTATTAGATTGCCAAAATATATGGCTAATAACCCCGATGCAATAGTACCACCTAGTGTACCTAGTATTGCACAAAGGCTTTTTTTAGTAAAGCCACTAATCAATAAGAAGCTAGTTATAATTATTACACCACTTACTGCTATTGTAGAAAAGACAAAGCTATAGCCTTTAATTATCATGGGCATAAATAGCTTTACTAGGCATAGACCAGTAATTATTAATGCTATAAAGGAGCGAAGGCCTTTAAAGCCTCCAAAAATAACTAGTAAAATAAAAAAAATTGCCGATAGTAATAATAAATATTCATCTTTAACAACGTCAATAAAGGCAATATTACTGAGCTGATTATTCTCAATTGTTAACTGCACAAAAACTTTCATGTTTTTATGTAGCCTTATATTAAACTTAGAGTCCTCAATTATTCTATGATTAAACTCTATTATCCTATCCTTAAATTGTCCATCTAGTATTCTTACTCTAATAGTTTGAAGCATTATTTGATTGGTTTCTGTAACCTTCTCTTCAATTACATAGGCCTTTACTTTTGTATACTCCTTTAACTCCTCTGTAGCATTAGCAATTAATAGGTTGCAAAACAGACTACATAAAACACATAGTATTATAAGCAGGCTTTTTTTGTTCATATTTATCCCCCAAATAGTTTTATATAGGATATATATTATTTTTTATGTCAATATATTAGTCTATTGATGGGACAAAATATCTCATAATTTCTGTTGATACTACAATGGAAAATTTAATAAAAGCCATTATCATAATTTTTAATCTCATACAAAAAGGAAGAACATATATTTAATATACATTCTTCCCTTATATTTTATTTGTTTAATTAATCTAATGTATAGGGTAGTAAAGCTAAATGTCTTGAACGCTTTATAGCCTGTGTTAAATCTCTTTGGTGTATAGCGCAATTTCCTGAAATTCTTCTTGGAAGAATTTTACCACGCTCTGTTATATATTTTCTTAATCTTTGAACATCTTTATAATCAATTCGAGCGTTTTTATCGGCACAGAAGGTACAAATTCTTTTCTTGCTTCTGCGTTTTCTTTTATTGATCATTCTATTTCCTCCTTCTACTAGAATGGAATATCCTCATCTTCGTCGATAGCTTCAAAATCGTTTAAATCAACATCTATAGAGCCAAAGTCCTCGTTTTTCTTCTTTGGTTGTTCATCACGATTACCCCATTCTAAAAACTCAACTTGTTCTGCAACAACTTCTGTAACATATCTTTTATCTCCATTTTGTGTTTCATAGGATCGGGATTGAAGTCTTCCTTGAATTCCAACAAGCCTTCCTTTGGCAAGGTAGTTTGCACAGTTTTCAGCTGTTTTACTCCATACAACAATATTGAAAAAATCGGCTTCTTTTGTTTTTGAAAAGGGTCTATTTACTGCAACACTAAAGGTGGCAACAGCTTTTCCGCTGGCAGTAAAACGTAACTCTGGGTCTCTAGTTAATCTCCCTATTAATACAACATTATTCATAGTTACACCACCTTATTATTATTAAGCTTCTAGTCTAATTATCATGTGTCTAATTACATCGTCAGCAATTTTCATGTTTCTGTCTAACTCTTTTGGAATGTCTGCAGATGAATTAAAGTGTACTAGGTAGTAGTAGCCTTCGTTTAACTTATTAATTTCATAAGCGAACTTTCTGTTACCCCACTCATCAACGTTTTCTACTTCACCATCTACTTCAATTATACCTTTGAATTTCTCAAATAATTGATTTCTTTTTTCTTCATCTGTATCTGACTTTAAGATATACATTAATTCGTATTTATTCATTATTTTCACCTCCCTCTGGACTTTAGCGGCCCTGCTTTCCGCAGGACAGAGAAATGATTTCTCACATCTAGTTATTATATCATTTAGGCTTATGAATTGCAAACAATTATTTATTTGGGTTGATTTTGATGTTTTTATACAAATATAGTTTAACCTAATGGATATTTATGTAATCATAGGCTAACTATAATATTGGCTAAACTAATCTTTAAAATACCTTGTATAAATTAAGTACTTAATGGCAACATTATTATTATATAACCCCCACAATACAACATTTTATTCATCCCAATCTCCCCCTTACAAAATGGAGAGTGGTAAAGCTACCACTCTTCGACTTTTTACTTTATCTTTAAATAAAAATGTTATTGAGTAGAGTTTACTTCTCAATAACTTTTTTAATTCTTTTTTCTAGAGTGGGTCTATCAATCCATACTTGCCTGTCACATTTAACGCATCTTATTCTAAAATCTGCACCAGTCCTTAGTATTTCAAATATATGATTACCACATGGGTGTTGCTTTTTAAGTTCAACCTTATCACCAACCTCTAGCTTCATTGGCATCCTTTTTCACCTCTCCTTTAGCTTTTATTATTATTTATTTTAATCTATTTTTTATTATATTTACACCGTTACAGAAAACTTATAAAAAGTTATAAAATAAACTTTTGCGTTTCTTTCCCTGTTCAACGTGTCCGATTTTGCCGAAGCTACTTTCGTTTGGTATAACACTCCGAGGGCTTAAATTCCTCACTAACGTATGAGTGCATATTAGCAATATCTTTTATGTGATTAAATTGCTAATTCGCCAAATCTCTTTAAATTAAGACTAGCATTTTTATCTCTATCCATTTTATTTCCACATTCACATGTATAGGTTCTATCTGATAGTTTTAAATTATTATTGAAATTCCCACATGCTGAACACAGCTTAGATGAAGGATAGAATCTATCGGCAATGACGAATTTTATATTATTCCATAGTGATTTATATTCTAGTTGTCTATAAAATTCATAAAAACATTGCTCTTGAACTGATTTTGATAAGTGTTTATTTTTCATCATGTTACTTACTGCTAAATCTTCTACGACAATAAACATTGGTTCTCTGTTTATTATTTCAGAAGTTGTCTGATGTAAGTAATTATGACGGATAGATTTCAATTGATGATGTACTCTTTTCAGTTTATTTTCTAATTTTATAATATTGCAGGTTTTCTTATAACGTCCTCCTTCCTTGTTCATTTCATATTTTTTTGATATTTTGCGTTGCAATCTAAGCAATTTCTTTTTGATTTTCTTTACTTTTAATGTCTTATTTATATTTTTGTATGTTTTATCTATATCTGAACATATTGCTAAATCTTTAATGCCTAAATCAATTCCTATTCCTTCATTTGTTGGTTGTCTAGCTTTATCTTCATATTCAATGCCTACGCTAATCCACCAATTTAAACCATCAAATGATACTCTAGGATTAATGTATTTCACATTTTCTCCAAAAGGAATTCTATTATGTTCGGCTAATCTAACCCAATTCAGTTTTTGTTTGTTTTTCTTCTTACTAGATGTAAAACCCTCAAGCTTTACATGTGTACCATTGAATTGTATCTTCTCAACATCTTGATAAAACTTTGGGGCTGACTTCTTTCTGCTTTTAAATCTAGGGAACTTACTTTCTCCTTTAAAAAATCTTTTATATGCATTACAAGCATCTTTGATAGCTTGTTTTGTCACATTGTTGCTTATGTTGTTTAACCACTCATAACCTTGCTGTTTCTTTAGTTTTGTAAACTCTTTTCTTAATTCGCCATCATTTATAAATTTACCACCGTTTTCACCTGTGGCCTTTAGGGTATAGTTTTCTTGTTGTTTCTCTAAAGTCCAATTATAAGCAAACCTACTAGCACCTGCATATTGAAAAAGCTTGGTATTTTGCTTATTGTTTGGGATAAGCATTACCTTAATTCCTTTAATCATCTTCTTCTATTAGCTCCTTCACCATTTCTCTAGCTTTTTTGGCTCTTTTTCCTTGTAGTCTACAGCTAAATACAGTTATTATTTGAACTAAATCTTCAACAAGTTCTTGTTGCTCTGTTTTTTCTGTAGAATCAATTATCTCTATTTCGCAGTTGTTTAAATAGGCTATATATTCGACCAATTCAAATCCGAATCTTAATAATCGGTCTTTATATAAAACTACTATTTTCTTGACTTCATTGTTAGTTATTTTTTGTATTAACTGCTTTAGTCCTTTTTTATTATAATTAATTCCACTTCCTATATCAGTTATTATTTCAAATCGCTCTCCCCCACCAATAAGATATGTTTGCATACTTTCTACTTGTCTTTCTAAATCATCTTTTTGCTTATTTGAATAAACCCTGCAATAACCAATAACTTTTCTGTTTTTGTCATCGCTAATATTTAAAACTTGTTTTAGCTGTTCATTTGAATAATATCTGTATCCATTTGCGCCAGTATGGTGAGGTTTTAATTTTCCACTCTTATCCCAATTTCTCAATGTTTGCGTTGTTCTTCCAATTAACTTTGAAAATTCATGTATAGTATAATGTTTCAATTACATCACCTCTAAGAAAATTATACCATGCAACATTGTAAATATACAACAAATTTTATAACTTTTTACAATGTATTTTTAACAGTTGCTTGCCCCTTTTTTAATTAAGCATTAGTGTACAGAAGCAAACACCAAAAAGCAACTCGTTACTATAAAGAAAACCTAGCTCAGATTGAGTTTTACTCCACCTGAGCTATTGTTTAACATATTTAAATGCTTGGTCACACTTTTCTTCATCTTAAGAAGCTGCTGCATTAGTAAGGTAGCTGAGATATAATAATAGCTTTACCGAATATATTAATATTAGCCTCGATGTAGCATATATTATATTATGGATAAAGCTTAGCCTTATAGCTATTTACTATTTTAGTAATAAAAAAGGGGGTATAAATGTTGAAGTATAATATCACAAAGGTTGAAAAATTCTTTTTTATAGACATAATAAGCCTCAATATTGCAGAAATAATTATTTTAATGTTTCTGTTGTTTAACAAGGCTTTTTTACTTAATACTTCAAATGAGCTTTTAGTATCATTATGGACTGGTAATATGGTAGTTATTTTTACAGTATCATTTATTATCTCTACTATTGTTTTTGGTAGACTTAAGAATAAAAGCCTTATTTTGAAGTATGTTAATTTCCTAAAGAAAAGCTCTAAATTATCTTGTTTTGTTATATTTATTGTAAATGTTTTACTACTAGTAATTTTTACTTATTTTATCACCCTTTATTTGGGGGATTAAAAAGCATACAGTAGTTATTGTTATAATGCTAATTAATTTAACTATGATTAATTGATGTGTATACTTACTCTAATAAATTAATCTTTTCAAGCAGATAATATAATATTTTCTTAGATTTTGTTATTACTTGTGCCTCGCATAACATACCAACCTTTACTTCTGCTTCATTTTTCAATTTTATTAATGCTATATCTTTTTAGTAATTTTTCAATACCAATCTTTTTCCATAGTTTTTACTTGTAATACCTTTCACCTCTACTTCTATGCCCGATTTACAAGTTACCATAACTCTGAATCAGCTATATTTTTTTTGTAAAAATAAGCATAGATTACTATAACAATTAACAAATTAAGAATCTGAAATAAAATAATGTTATTATTAATTAAATCTAGTGATATTATTACTTCGATTAGATGGTTGGAGCTATTGAAAACTATATGTATTATAATTGGTGCCAATATTGATTTAATTAACACATATGATATGCCTAGTAACATACCGAATAAAAAAGTGTAAATCATTTTTATTGGTTGCAAATGAACTAAGGAAAACAGTATAGCTTGAATTACTATAACCCAGTGAGTTTTAAAGCTTTTTTCTAACTCATTAAAAATCAAGCCTCTAAATATAATTTCTTCTATAAATGGCACTATAACACCTATTGCTAGTAAATATAAAAAATAACTTCCATGAGAGATAAGGGGTTTAGTTGACATTAGCTTAGTAAAGTATTCTGATAATATGTCTAAATCATAGAAATAAGTCAACAATGAAAGTAGAGTAACTCGTATTCCAAACCCTAAAATTATCAGTAGAATAATTTTACCTGCTGCTACCTTTTTAAAATTACATATTTTATATAAATCTATTTTTCTTTTTTTACAAGTTAATAAATAAAGGGTTCCTGCTAGTATAGCAGCTAGTATAAACCTAATATAAATATAATCTTTATATAGAGTAAAATTTTTCCCACTAATCTCTATTAAAACCCCTTCAGTAAAACCAATTATAATTCGTGAAATTTCATATATTAAAATATATAGAAGTACCATGCTTATTGTTTTTCTTACGTTCTTCATTCTTAATATCCTTTCATGTCAACTTCTACGGTATAATTCTATAGTAACTAGTATTGTAAAGAAAACTTAGTTCCGCTTACTTTCTAGATTGGCGGCACTTATCTCCCGCTTAAGATGCGTGAGTGTTAGTAACGCAGCTGAGATAAATTAGAGGTTATTATGATGGTGTAAAAGCATTGAACATTGCATGAAGTATTGCTGGAATAAATATATTTCCCGATTTAATTCTAATATAGTTAAGGATTATGCCTAAAAACAATATGTTGAAGCTATAGCTTATGGGGACATTTGTATGAATTATTGTAAAAATAATATTTGTTGTTAATACTGATAAAAAAACTCCCCTTTCTTCGCCTAGCTTTTTTACAAAAAACTTGCTAAACAGAAAAAATATCAATCCTCTAAACAGTAATTCTTCCGGTATTCCATTTTTGAAAAAATTAAATATAAAATCAAAAAATAATACACCAGCTGGCTTATTTTTTATGTATTCTAGTATATTTAAGTTGTATATATTAGAAATAGCTACAATATCACCAATCATTATTCCTAGCCCAATAAAAAAACAAAGGGCATACTTGTGTAAATTCTTTGTATTTGTGTTGCTTTTTATGTTTATCCCTAAATCATCTTTTGTAAATCCACTGTTAAGCAAAAAAGCTAATACTACATTTATAATCAATACATTATGTATTATTGCAAATAGGTGAAAGATAAAAAAGTCTGTAGACATATTATCATAAAAAGTGTTGTTAGCAAAAAATCTAGTAGTTATAATTGCAAAAATAGTGAATAGGCTAATGCTTTTCATAGAATTGTTAGACTTAGTCTTCTTAGCTAAATAATTAAATAACAAAACTATAATAGTAAAAAGTACAGTGACGACAGGTAAAATCACTGTATAAAACCATATATCTACAATGCCAATTATCCATACAAATACTATGATTAAAGTTTCTGTTAGTAATAATATTATAATTTGCTTTTTTAAAGATATAATAGGTTCTTTGGTTAGTATTATTTTAATTAGGTTGTATACTGCAATAGTTATAAACATTGCTAGTATAAAAATTTGAATTAATAGCATATTTGTTAGCTCCCTTTTTACATATCATTTGCAGTTTACAACTGGCAACTGTCTTAATAAATATGTTTCATACATTTACTATTTTATTCTATTATTATGTATAATCAACTTTTTTTCATCTGCATTTTTCGACAAATACCCTTATTACTCTTAAAGAATTCTATGTACATGTAAATTTGCATATAAAAAAACCCTCATTTTTAAAAGGGTTTTTTGTATTATTATTCTCCATCTCCACTTATTACAACTCGTCTTGGATAAGGTATTTCTATTCCTGCTTTATCAAAGGATTGCTTAAAGGTTTTTCTCATTAGCCTTTCAATTGACCATTGCTCCATAGGAACTGTTTTTGCCATTACTGAAATTACAACATCTGAAGCCCCTAAATTGGATACTCCAAGTACTATAGGGCCCTCTAATATTTGTGGATTATTGCTTCTTAAATCTTGGGAAGCTTCCTCTAATACTTTAATTGCTTTATCAATATCCTCTTCGTATGCAATTGATATGTCTACCCAAGCCCTCATTTTTCCTGTACTACGATTTGTAACCTTTTTAATTTCCCCATTCGGTATTATATGCAAGTCTCCATTAAAGCCACGAATTTTTGTTACTCTTAGGGCCATTTCTTCAACAATGCCATCGACACCGTCTATTTCTACATAATTTCCTACCCCAAATTGTTCTTCAAATAAAATAAAGAATCCTGTAATAATATCTCTAACTAGGTTTTGTGCTCCAAAACCAAGGGCTAATCCTCCGATACCAGCTGCTGCAATTAATGCTCCTATTTCCACTCCAAAGGAGTCTAAAATGGCTGTAGAGGCAATAAAATATATAGTGTACTTAACTAAGCTTTTTGTTAATCCTTTTAAGGTCTCTAGTCTAGGTACGTCTATCTGAAACTTTTTTCCTGCTTTTGTGCTGAGAAATTTAGTGTCAAAAAATTTATTAATTAACGATTGTAAAACCTTTATTGATACCCTAGCAATAAAAAGTATTATTATAATATTTATTATTTTTCCTATATATAAGGATAGCTGCTCTGGATCCTTAAAAAACTCTAGGGTTTGAGTAAACACTTCCTTTATTGATTCTATTGACAACTTCTATGCCCCCCTCTACATCAGTTTTTCAACTTGTTTTTCGTTAAGCCTTCTTTCTAGTTTATATACACCATTTACTGAGACACTTCCCTGCTTAAGTATATTTTTGACTTTATCCAATGAATCTATATTAAACCTTATAGATAGGCCACAGCTTGCTGTAATTTCTCTTGGTGTTGGAATAACCTCATTAGCAATGTTTTCTTCCTTTAACATAGTTTCTGCGGCAATTGCTGAATGGGTTGAATCAAAAACTATCACGTATAATTTAACTGTCTCCATTTTATTCTCCTATATTTTAACTGTATTTTTAGCGTTATTAAGCTTTTCTACTATAGTATACATATTGCTAACTCCACCTACAAGTAGCTTGTCTTTAATCTTATAATAATCTAAGCAGGTGCCACATGATAGTATTTCAACACCATTTGCCTCCAGCTTTCTTAGGTTTTCTAACACCTCTGATCCCTCGACAGCTAGTTTAACACCACTATTTAATAATATAATTGATTTGGGATATGGAGTAGCTTCTGTCAGTGTGTAAATATAGCCCTTCATTAGTATCCTGCCTAACTCCTCAGAACCCGCACCAAAGCTTGTATCAGTAATTAAAATAACTAAATTTCTTTTTGGAAGATCATCACAGCTAATTTCTCCCAGGGTAATCTCACCCGTTGGCTGATCTTTAAAAATATTAATATAGTAGTTTCCTTGACTTTCCTTAACATCTACCTTTAGTGTCATACTTTTTGCCAGCTTAGTTACATTTTCTTTAGCTACCTCATTGTCCACAATGGTTGTTATAACGCCTTCATTTATAGTCTCAAGTGCTTTTTTAGTTTGGATAACTGGTAAAGGACAATTTAGACCCCTTGCATCTATTTCTGTATTCATTTTCATTCCTCCAAGTTACTTTATTTTCATAATCTAAGTATAGCAGTACATCTTGATATCTTCAATGTATTGTGCCCAAGTGCATATTAGTTCTATCTATAGAAATAGTTGTTTGCATAGATATAATCTATACATTATGTAAGTGTTTTTTATTGGTTTTAATATTATTAATTTTAATATTGAATATTTTAATTATTTATTAATTATTGATTGACATTATTAATTTGTTGTTATATTATTTTGGTAATAGTTGTAATGCTAATTTAATAATATTGAAGGGAGCTTAATCATGCAGAAGAATATACTTAATAGCTGTCCAGTTTGTAATCATCAGCTGCTGGTAACCAAGCTTAAGTGCTGTCACTGTGATACCACAATAGAGGGTAGCTTTAAGCTTTGTAAATTCTCCAAATTATCAGAAGAGCACAAGGACTTTATTGATGTCTTTATAAAAAACAGAGGTAATATTAAGGAAATTGAAAGAGAGCTAGGCATATCTTATCCCACAGTAAGAAACAAGCTAGAAGCAGTAATTAGTGCTTTAGGCCATAATTATGTAGAGGTTAAAACCAACAACAAAAAAGAAGTTCTTGAATCCTTAAATAGAGGAGATATTACAGCAGAAGAGGCCGTAAAGCTATTAAAGGAATAGCATATATTAAAAGGGAGTTGATTTTATGTCTGATGAAAAATTAATGATTTTAAAGCTATTAGAGGAGGGAAAAATTAGTAAGGAGGAGGCTCTGAAGCTATTACAGGCTCTTGAAAGTGACAGCGATGAATCCACTGCTAACTACAGCTACACTTCTAACAACAAGGGGAAAAAGCATAAAAAAATACATATACATCTTGATGACGATTTAGAAGGCTCCTTTGAAAACTTCGGTGAGAAGATGGATGACTTCGGAAGACGCATGGAGGATTTTGGCGAAAGATTTGGTGAAAAAATGAGCCACTTAGGGGTGCGTCTTGCAGAAAAATCTATGGGCTTTGCAGAAAAAATATTAGATTTTGTTGAAGAAAATATAGATGTTGATAGCTTATCTAAATATGACTCAAATTCCAACTATGAGAAATACGAAGAGGTTTATAATGTTGAAGCTCCAGATAATTTTTCTTTCTTAAATTTCATGGCTAAAAACGGAAAAATTTACCTCTCTAGCTGGGAGGAGGACACTATTTCCGTTAAAGCATCCATTAGAACTTTATCCAAGGAGTATGAGTCCCGTAAACCTATTATGCAGGTTAAAAAGGAGTCTTCCTCAATATCCTTCTTTCCTAAGGATATAGAAAAGCTTATGGTTGAGTTAGAGGTTTTTGTACCCTCTAAACATATTGATACAATAAAGGTGCATACAAATAATGCTTCCATTTATGTTGAGGATATTAAATGTAATAACCTTGGTTGTAGCACAAAAAATGCTTCAATAGTATTAAATAATGTAAATGTTAATGAAGAAACAAGCTGTTCCACCACCAATGCTAGAATAATGTGTAATAGTATTATCGCTAATCATGTTTTAGCTGTTACTAAAAATGCTAAGGTTATATTAGATAATGCTAAATTGAGAGGGATTGAAACCATAACAACTAATTCCAAAATAGTAGTTAACAATCTAATATACGATAACCTAGAACTTATACACCTTAAAACCTCTAATGGTAAAATAGAAATTAATGGTCCTATACCACCATCAATAGGAGTTAATTTCGAAGCAGCCACTACAAATGGTTCTATTAAAACCCCCTTCAACATGATTTATAAAGAAAAGATTGTTGGTTCTAACACAAAGCTTTCTGGAAAAACTTCAAATTATGAAAGCTGCGATAAAGTAATTAGTATTAAGGCCTATACAACAAATGATAATATTGTTATAACTAATTAAGTGATAAATAAATAAAACATGAGATTTTTCTCATGTTTTTATTTTATGTAATGCTGTGCACCTCACTTTGACAGACTGCCATAGGCGTTACTTAAGCAGTTAGCTCGAATCAGGCTGCCCTACGGCACACGAAAGGGATTACTTACCGTTGCTTCCTTCCAGACCTGGCGGGGTTCGCAAGCTTCCATTGCGTAGGACCCGATCTTCATTACCACTTACTTAAGGCTGCCCTACATACAGCATGCCTCGGTGAGGGATTCGACCCTGCTACAGCGGGTTGCAGGCTACAGGGCACCGCTACCTCCCCGTCTAGCACAGCAAACTTATAAACTTTTTAATGGCGGAGAGAGCGGGACTCGAACCCGCGGGGCCTAACGGCCTTACACGCTTTCCAGGCGTGCCCCTTAGCCAACTCGGACACCTCTCCCTATTATTTGCCTTTATTTCTTAGCTCTTTAAAAAAGCGCCGCATAATATCAGCACATTCTTCTTCTAAAACACCGGTAGTAATCTCTACCTGATGATTAAAATCATTCATATTTAGTAGATTTACAATAGAACCACAGGCACCTGCCTTTGGATCCATGCTTCCAATAACTACCCGTTGAATTCGACTCTGAAGTATTGCGCCTGCACACATAGGGCAGGGTTCTATTGTAGCATACAGGGTAGTGTTTGTCAACCTCCAGCCCCCTAAAGCGTCGCAGGCCTCTTTGATGGCAATCAATTCTGCATGGGCTGTAGCATCCTTTAAGCATTCTCTTAAATTATGGCCGACAGAAATGACTTTATTATCCCTTACAATCACTGCCCCAATTGGTACTTCACGTTTATCATATGCCTTTAGTGCTTCTTCCAGTGCTAAACTCATGAAATACTCATCCACATTCATCCCTCCTGGAAATGGGTTGATTTTTTTGTGGTTGGCTATAAACCTTATTATGGTCTTTTATAGATATAAAAATGCAGTACAAACTATATATTAAACAAAATCCCCTAAAAAGTCAATGTGAAATATTGCTATTAGTTAAAGAGACTGCATCTACTACTCTTTCTGCTTCATAAGGTTATCTTCATAATATAAAAACAAAGCCTTAGCACTAAGACTTTGTTCTAAAATGGCGTTCCCGGCGGGAGTCGAACCCACGGCCTACTGCTTAGGAGGCAGTTGCTCTATCCTGCTGAGCTACGGAAACCCGATATTTAGTACAAAGAATAGTTTAACATATATTACTTATAAAATCAATTGTCTTTTAATGCCTTATAACTAATTAATTGTCATTTTATAGCATAAGACCCTCATTA
>NZ_WBZC01000080.1 GCF_009017275.1 Alkaliphilus pronyensis
CTGCAATTAGAAAAAGCGAATTTATAATTTACAAACATAATGTATTTCATTATGTAATAACTCGATATATGGATGAAGCCATGGTATCTTATTCAGATCGTAAACATGGATTGCATTCTATGAGACATAGCTTAGCGAGTAATCTACTAAAAAACAATACACCCTACCCAGTGATTACAGGGATACTGGGACATGAGAATACAAGTACAACTTGCGTGTATCTATCAATTGATATTGAGCAACTCCGCTCCGTAGCATTGGAGGTGTCATATGAAGAATAGAGAAATAGACTATATCTTTACGGGTCCCCTTGCAGAATATTGTACAAAGTATATAGTCTACAAACGCAGTCTTGGATTTAAAATGGGATCATCTGTCTATTATCTTTTGAGAGGAATGGACACTTTCTTTTTACAGCATGGTCTGTCATTAAATTCTTCCATTCTCACTAAAGAAATGGTAGAAAAATATGTAGCACGTCGAGGAGTAGAATCAGTAAAAACACAACATATGAGAATGAGCATTATTCGTCAATTCTCTTTATTTATGAACCGATTAGGCTTTAGCTACTATGTATATCCTGAAACAGATTTTGTTCAAATTAAAAATGATTTTATTCCATATATTTTTACCCATAATGAGATAGAAAGGCTAACTAAAATCCTTGATAAAATTCCAATTAGTCCAAGATATCCAACATACCATATTATATATCCAATGTTATTTAGGATGCTTTATGGATGTGGACTAAGAATTAATGAAGCCCTTGGTTTGAAACTGAAAAATATAGATATTGAACAAGGAATCATAAGGTTGGATGCCACCAAGAATAACATACAACGCCTAATGCCTATGTCCAAATCACTACATAAATATTGTAAAAAGTATGTAAAGAGAATGGGTTTTTCGTCTTCATATGACGGTTACTATTATCCTAGTAAAAATGGTAGTCAGTACAATAGCACTCCTGTATACTGTCAGTTTAGAAAGTTTATGTCCATGGCTGGAATATTTAGAGAAAATGGAACAACTCCTCGAGTACATGACATTCGCCATACGTTTTCTGTCCATGCTTTGGAAAAGATGGTTGACGAAGGAAATGATATATACTGTTCACTTCCAATTCTAAGCACATATCTTGGACACAGGGGTTTGGAAAGCACAGAAAAATACCTTCGATTAACAATTGAAGCCCATGCTTCCATCATTGGTACAATGACTGAGTACTACAACGATGCCTATTCGGAGGTGGTAGACTATGAAAATTAATTATTTTCAACAGTTACTGTCCTCTTACTTTCTAAAATATATACCAGAACGTAGAAATTACAGTGATAATACGATTAAATCTTACAGAGATACATTCATTCTTCTCTTTCAGTACCAGGAAGATTATCTAAACAAATCGGTTTCGAAAATGAGACTTGAGACGTTGTCCAGGAAATATTTAGAAGACTTCCTAGTTTGGTTAGAGAAAGAAAAACAATATTCCGTGTCAAGCATTAATCAAAGGCTCTCAGCACTCCATGCTTTTTTCAAATATATCCAAATGGAAAAGCCCGAGTATATTGAGCTTTGTTCATCAATATTTGATATTAAAACTCGCAAAGTACCTATTATTCCAATGAACTATATCTCAGTAGAAGGCATTAAACATCTATTTAGTCTTCAAGACAGTTCATCCACAGAAGGACGAAGAGAAATGGCAATATTAGTTCTTCTTTATGATAGTGGGGCTAGAGTTCAGGAGATTGCAGATTTAACTTTTGGAGATGTTCGAAACATAAAACCTGCTACAGTAAAATTAACAGGAAAAGGCAATAAAACAAGAATTATACCCCTAATGCCACAAACACTTGATATTCTAAATATCTATATGAATGACTGCAAAAGAAAAAAAGAAATTCAACCTGTACATCCCTTATTTTTCAGCAAGAAGTTTGAGAAACTTACAAGAGCTGGAATTGCTTATATATTAGATAAATATGTAAAAAAAGCAAGGAGTCTGCATCCAGAACTATTTTCAGGAAAGATATCACCACATACCGTAAGACATAGTAAAGCTATGCACTTGTTAGAAGGCGGAGTGAATTTAATTTATATTAGGGACTTTTTAGGCCATACATCTGTTATTACTACAGAAATTTATGCAAAATCAAATCCCGAAATTAAACGTAAGGCAATAGAAAAAGCAAGTCCTAATATTTTACCGCAAGAAAAATATTCCGAAAAGGAAAAAGAAGAAATGTTAGAATGGCTTAAAACAATTATCTAAAAAAATTATGTGAAGTCTGAAGATGATATTTGGTTGGTTTAATCAGCATCTTGCTTCTTACTTCACATAATAAATGACTTTCCATAAGATGAATTATGCTAAGCTTTTCATAATTCATCGAGAACTAGCATATCTGCCTTCATAATTTGCTTCATAAATAGTGTTAATGTCTTTTCGTTCTTTGCTTCTGATAAACGGTTTACTAGAGCTGCTGTCCTATA
>NZ_WBZC01000081.1 GCF_009017275.1 Alkaliphilus pronyensis
TGCAATGAGAGGCTCGTTGTCAAGAGGACCGTGGAATAAATGCGGTAATCTCATCTTTATCTTCTTTATATGGTGGATTTTCCTTATCACTAGTATCAGCCTTACATTTTCATAAGTTACTTAACACTACCGTAATAGGACTTCAATCCACGCCCCTATGTAAGGGGCGACATTGTTCTACAAGGATTTAATCCTTAAGCTTGATTTCAATCCACGCCCCTATGTAAGGGGCGACATTTAAAAATGGATAAAATGTTCGTATTATAACATTTCAATCCACGCCCCTATGTAAGGGGCGACTAAATATCACTATCACAGGTGCAACCAACGGTATTTCAATCCACGCCCCTATGTAAGGGGCGACTTATGCCACTGACCATTACCACTTTACACAATATTTCAATCCACGCCCCTATGTAAGGGGCGACAAAACAATTGAATTATTATTAAGTCTGTATATAATTTCAATCCACGCCCCTATGTAAGGGGCGACATGATGTATTTTATTATAATCATAAACTTATAGATTTCAATCCACGCCCCTATGTAAGGGGCGACATAGTGAATCTACTACAAACCACAGAATATTAAAATTTCAATCCACGCCCCTATGTAAGGGGCGACTTACATAACCTCTTCTATAATGTTCAGGTTTATATTTCAATCCACGCCCCTATGTAAGGGGCGACTTTATTAATAGTTTGTTACTAGATTAGGAATAATTTCAATCCACGCCCCTATGTAAGGGGCGACAAATAGGAATCGATAATAAGGATGCAAGAAGAAATTTCAATCCACGCCCCTATGTAAGGGGCGACACTTATAATATTAATTATGAGTAACAATTTACATTTCAATCCACGCCCCTATGTAAGGGGCGACCTATCGCCTCCAATGTTACCATTTTATCTTTATATTTCAATCCACGCCCCTATGTAAGGGGCGACATTCTATTATGCGTACTACCTTTCATTCATAAATTTCAATCCACGCCCCTATGTAAGGGGCGACCCAGAGGAAATTCCAGAGGAAGAAGCCGAAAAAATTTCAATCCACGCCCCTATGTAAGGGGCGACCTAATTTTTCTATAGCCTTTTCATTAGCTTTTATTTCAATCCACGCCCCTATGTAAGGGGCGACGATACATGCGATAACTATACTTGTTTACCGTTAATTTCAATCCACGCCCCTATGTAAGGGGCGACGCAAGTTGACAATATGAGCCAAAAAGAAGTAATATTTCAATCCACGCCCCTATGTAAGGGGCGACCCCTGCATACCAAGACAGGCTTGACTCTCTGCCAGATTTCAATCCACGCCCCTATGTAAGGGGCGACAGAAGTATACATGACTAAAGAAAAAAAAGGGGTATTTCAATCCACGCCCCTATGTAAGGGGCGACTCATAGTCAGTAGATTGTTCCTCATTATTAGCAATTTCAATCCACGCCTCTATGTAAGGGGCGACACGATAGAGTACAAGGTTGGTACAACTTAAAAATTTCAATCCACGCCCCTATGTAAGGGGCGACCAAAAGTATTTGAATTTAGGATATAGCCACGAAATTTCAATCCACGCCCCTATGTAAGGGGCGACTAAAGAAAATGTCAATCGCACTGTTTGGAGAAATTTCAATCCACGCCCCTATGTAAGGGGCGACCTAGAGCAGGGGTATATAGCAGGAGCAGTAGAGAATTTCAATCCACGCCCCTATGTAAGGGGCGACTGGTTAAAATTAAAATTAACATTAGCAGGAGTATTTCAATCCACGCCCCTATGTAAGGGGCGACAACAAAGCGAATGCAACCAATCAAGCCAATGCTATTTCAATCCACGCCCCTATGTAAGGGGCGACCAAAAGGTACTAGAACGTAGTCAAGGACTATGTATTTCAATCCACGCCCCTATGTAAGGGGCGACACTATCGCCTCCAATGTTACCATTTTATCTTTATATTTCAATCCACGCCCCTATGTAAGGGGCGACACCGCACTCTTCGACAGCGTTGACAGAGAATTTATTTCAATCCACGCCCCTATGTAAGGGGCGACTTTAGGCTTGCAGTGGGCTGATGTAGATTTCAAATTTCAATCCACGCCCCTATGTAAGGGGCGACACTGATCTTTAAGCATAGCACAGAGCCAATACAAATTTCAATCCACGCCCCTATGTAAGGGGCGACTTCGTTGGTCTGTTTACTAAGGTTTATCTTTATATTTCAATCCACGCCCCTATGTAAGGGGCGACGCAAGTACTTTGTACTCACCTGCTGGAATATCTATTTCAATCCACGCCCCTATGTAAGGGGCGACTAAATTGCTGAATAATTAAATGTAGCATTCAGTATTTCAATCCACGCCCCTATGTAAGGGGCGACAGTTGTCATCTGTATTCTCAGTTTTCTTTCTAAATTTCAATCCACGCCCCTATGTAAGGGGCGACTTAGCCTTGGCTAATGCCTTTACATTTGTATGATTTCAATCCACGCCCCTATGTAAGGGGCGACTGACAGCTACTGCTGGTATTACTTTGGCTGGAGATTTCAATCCACGCCCCTATGTAAGGGGCGACAAAACAGGCATGGTATTGAAGCAGAAATGGATAATTTCAATCCACGCCCCTATGTAAGGGGCGACCCAATACTGTTAAAGGAGCTCTTATTGATACAATTTCAATCCACGCCCCTATGTAAGGGGCGACGATGATGATTCCCCATTTGGTGATTCCATGGAAATTTCAATCCACGCCCCTATGTAAGGGGCGACTTTAAACAACTCCAATATCATTCTTTCACAGGAAATTTCAATCCACGCCCCTATGTAAGGGGCGACAACATTAACACCTAATCTCACTAATTCTCTGTATTTCAATCCACGCCCCTATGTAAGGGGCGACAAAATTTGCAGTGATACTGCTATGCTCTCAATATTTCAATCCACGCCCCTATGTAAGGGGCGACATTCTAGCTCTAGGTCATCTTTATCTACTTTTATATTTCAATCCACGCCCCTATGTAAGGGGCGACTACTGTGCGTATTCTGTCTAGGCAAGTTGCGAATTTCAATCCACGCCCCTATGTAAGGGGCGACTAACAGTGTTAAGTGATAGCACAGCAGATGAAATTTCAATCCACGCCCCTATGTAAGGGGCGACGGCATATACAGCCTATAAATGGGAAAATAGCAAATTTCAATCCACGCCCCTATGTAAGGGGCGACAGCTTCGCTTATGATAATGTATTTTCAACATCTACACATATCTTATTCGCGAAGTACTAATTATGTTAAGTCACCTTAAGTAAAGAACTAATAAGTTACCAAGTTAAATGTAATAAACGCAACATGTGCGAACCTGTATACAATCCATGTTCACATACGCTTCGCGTATTATAAAATAATAGGATTCTCTACATCTACTATTTGCTTGATTCCATGATGCTCAACCCTATTTTTCCAGCTAGAGCCTAGAAAATAAAATCTAATACTATCCTTTTCTAAGTCAACAATAGATAATAGTGAGTGCTTTAGTTGCTCAAATTGCTTTGGATCTACAACGCATTCAAATACTGAGTTTTGGACTCTTTGTCCATAGTTAACACATTGCTTTGCTACCTTTCTTAATCTTCTTGCTCCACCTAAACTACTTGTTGCAACATCATAGGATACAACCACCATCATTAGATATCACCTCATTAAAAACGTAGGATAACCATCTATATCTCCTCTTAAATGTCTTGCTAAAAGCATTGCTTGAGCATATGGAATTAATCCAATCTCAATTTTTTCTTTTAGATATGGATGGGTTAGTATTTCTTGCTTTTTATGTTGCCAACTTTGAAGGATTTTTTTCTTAACCTCAGGCTTCAATAAAAAAGCCCCACTTTCTTTTTGAAGGAAATCTTGTTTAGTTACTTGTCTATTATTAATTAATGTAACAACAAACCGATCAACCAAATAGGGTCTTAGCTCCTCCATCATATCAAGTGCAAGTGAAGCCCTTCCTGGTCTTTCTTGATGGTAAAAGCCTACCTGTGGATCTAAGCCTACAGTTTCTAAAGCAGCTTCTACATCATGGGCTAAAAGTGTATAAAAGAATGATAAAAGAGCATTAACCTCATCCTTAGGCGGTCTTCTGCTTCTTCCAGTGAATACAAGACCATTTTGATTGTCTGTGATAAGCTCATTAAATACTCCATAGTAACATTTAGCAGCTTCTCCTTCTAAGCCTAATAACTCGTATATGTTTTTAATATTGTCCAATTGCTTCATAGAGCTTGCCAATGAACTAATAGCATCACCTACTTTTTGCACATTCACCTTTTGACTATGATCTCTCTTTAATCTTTGCAAAACTGTTCTGGAGTTAAATATTTTACCTAACATAAAGTTCTTGCCAATTTCTATTGATTCATTATTGTTATCAGCTATCCTATACTGTGTCCTTCTGAGTCTAACATTACCATGAATAGGATTTTGTAACTTAACCATAAATTTTCCAGTATATGATATAAAGGATATATGGACATTCCTTTGGGTACAAATCTCCATTATATCTGGAGTTATTGTAGAAGGTCCAAAGACTACAATACCCTCTATATTATGTATAGGCAACTGCATTAACAAATTTTTATTCTGCTTAAACAGTATAGTTTCACCCTTCTTAGAAATATAGATGTTTGGTAGGGTTACATAAATTGTATTAAGGAGTTTACGCATATAAATCCTCCTTATCATTTAGCTTGGCTTTAATATAGTTTTTAACAGATTTATAATGAGTTTTAGTTTTAGGAATACAAAGGTTTTTGAGAGAGCATCTCTCGCATTTCTTGCAGTAATCAGGTTGAATTATTCGATCATTATTAATTATTTGATGCATAGCTTTTGAAAGTTCTAATACTTCCTCCCTTAAAGTTAAATCTAATTCTATACGTTGTCGATGTCTTGTTTTACCATAATATAAAAAACCATGGTTTATTTTAATATCTAACATTTCCTCTAGACACATTGCCTGAGTACATAGCTGAACTGCATCACAATTATCTTTTTTGGGCTTACCAGACTTGTATTCAACTGGTATTACTTTAAAGTAGTTTTTCTTCGATTCAATATAGTATCCTTCTGAGTCAACCATAAATTCAACAGCATCCGATACACCATAAAATCCCAATGAATAAGAGACTATTGGAACACTTCTGCTAATAAAACGGTCTTTTCTAGATTCTAATATGAAGGGATTATCAACTTTTTCATGCAGAACATCTCCACGTACAGTATATATATTATCTTCCCATAGTTGTTCAACATGTATTAGAAACCACTGTCTCTTACAATAATAATAGTGCTGAATTCCTGATATCATTAAAAGTTCTTCATCACTATATAGTTTTTCCATAGTTTATTTTCCTTCCAGTACCGTACACTCTAATCCTTCGAGTCTATCTACCTCAACCAGGTAGTCTTTAATATCTTTAGCCTCTATTACACCTTCACATAGTTGAATCTTCACGCTTCTATGAACTTTTGCAGAGGAATATTGCCCATTGGGGTTATTGTGCTTCCACCAAAATACCTTACTTATCTCCATGCTTCCATCAGGTCTAGCTGAAGAAGCGTCATTCTCAAACAACTCTACAAGAGCATTTTTTAATAATTCAGCATCCTTATCATTAAAACCAGTTTTAGAGGCTAGCTGTGGGTTAATACTTCCTGCAAATGTGTATAAGCCAAAGTCAATGCGGTGCTTCATTCCCATAGTATCAGAGCTTTTTTTGCTTCCGTTTTCAGTGCTATTTACGCTTTTAGTTATTTGAATACTTGTAACATTAACTGGATTTACACTAAATGCACTGTGAATAGATACTGGTCCCCTAATACCTAGCGATACATCATCTCCTTTGAAAGCAAACACCTGCCCAAACGCTCTGACATCTATCCACTCTTTACAAGCTGCTTCAGCTAAGGCTTTTTTATCCTTCAATACACTTTTAGCCAGTGTCTTTTCTACCCTCTCCTTTATGCTATTATACTCGTCTAATTTAGAATCATCGGATTGAACCAATACTTTTTCTCCTATTTGCATAAACCTATTTCGAATTTTTCGCTTTATACACACATCTGATATTTCTCCAATGCCTTCATGATTTATTCTTGGCCTGTTACCATTTAATGGATCTCCATTAGGATTTGCATTTTTCACACTAAAAACAACAAAGAAATCATATTTGTTATTTAACATTTTTTATTCCCTCCATTTATTAATAAGATTTTTTCTAGTTATCTTCGGTACTTTTTTTCTTGTTTAACTCTTGTCTCTGGCAGTGATATCCTAATAAAAATTCACCAGTTAGTCTAGTATCACTTATAAACTCTTCTGATTCGAATAGGGACATAATTTCGTCAAGTAATCGCTCCCTTGATTTACGTTCATTTACGCCTAATCTGTTTAAATAGGGCTTTAAGCTTAATTCTATTGTTTTCCATGTGCTAAAAGGATGTTCAGCAAATCTATGCATTAACCTATCTGCGTTTGTCATCCGACTTTCATTTGTTTTACTTAATGCCCATTGCTCTATATTTTGTGCCACAGCCAGTAATCTACCATATAGGTAATCTCTACTCTTCCTTTCATTCTCAAGAGTCACAGCGTATTCCCCCTTTTTATAATCCTTACTATACTTGTTATAAAGTGCACAGGTTACACTGAGCACCTTGTTTAAATCACCCTTTTTCTTTTTATCATGTAGGGCGTTATCAAATGATATTCTATGAACAGTTTTGTTTATTGATGAGTACACAATATCTGTTGGAATTCTGTATCCGTCAATAATACATAATAATACTCTTTCTACAACTCTCATTTTAGCTTTAATGTCAACATGCTTTCCGTCCCCATAAACTGACTCTGCAATATCCATTGGTGAAGGTGCCCCAAAAAAGGTCTTTTGATTATATTCATGTACCCAACTACAGCTAAGATGCCATTTTTCAAGTCTTTCAATAAAATCTTGTATATCAATATCTTGATAATACGTAATTGAAAGTCTTCCATCGGTTGCAGATTCCATACCCATAATAACCACCCGGTCTTGCTTGTTTAATTTGCTTCTATATCCCTTTATTTTATTTATAAGTGGATATGCTACTTCTTCTGCTGTATATCCTTTATCATCTACTTGGTCATTATCTTCCTCAAATAAATCTAAACTACTACCATATATATTTGGTAGCTCTGTATGAGCAACACCCCAACACAAAATGACCTTTTTATCTTTAGCATACCCCTGCTTTGCTATTAGCCATTTTAAAGCATTATGGGCTTTTTGAGATACTTCATAGCTAATACCATAGGCTTCCTTATCATTTTGAAATCTTCCCCTATAGGTAAAGTTTTTGTCATCATTAGAGCTAATTAGCTTTGCATTTGCACAATTTGAATATATATTCTTAGGATGATTTAGTGCTAATGCTGCTTTTTTACCTAAAACTTGACAGTAACCCTTTACATTATGTCTTGAATTTTCATAATTAATCCATGAATCGTACATTTTTCTGTCTAGCCATAATCGTGGCTCTAAATCATTTTGAATCTCAACTCTCCATCTTACAAATGCCTGTTCCTGTGTAGTGCTTGGTGAACTTTTGTGAATATCTTTATCCCATTTTTCTTCTAACATCCCATTTTTATTTAATGATAGTATTTTAGCCTCTACTAAATCTTTAATTAGACAGCCCTTTTTTACATATTTATATACCGCCTGTAGCTTTATATTGGTGAATTCAGACTCTGCCCAATCTCTTAAATCCTTTAGAAAAAAGTTATAGCCAAACCACTTCTTACCCCCATATGTCTCATAGTCGCCAGCCAAATATTGTAGTTTATCTGATAATGGATGATTTTTGGGGGTTTGTCCTGCCCTTCCTGCTGAACTCTCTGTACAAGGAATTATTATTTTGTCTTCTTTATTATCAAGTAGGTTAGCGCTTAGAAAGTTTCCTTTTTCATTAATAGTAACCTCAATATCCGATCTAGCTTCAATATGACCTATTGGCAACAATACAGTACTAGACTCATCTATTTTTATACCAACTTGAGATTGATTCCTCTCATATGTTTCATAAAGCCTTTGTATCCAACTCATAATCACACCTCTTCTTTGTAATTCTGTAGTAGCCCCTTTTCTTCTAATCCAATGGTTTTTATCTTGTTAAATTTCATTCTTTTAATAAATTTTGACTGCATATCTTCTGTTGTTGAAGGAAACTGAATAATACCATTTTTCATTAATGGTTTGCTGAAATATGCAATGAGTTCTTCTTTACCTGAATCACTGGGATACTCAAAGGAAAAAAACATTAAATCAAACTGAAGCTCCCCGTATTGATCATAGAACCCTTTTTTCTCGCCAAACTTAACTGGCTCAACATATGCTTGGCACTCTCTTGTTCCTAAGAAAATATCCCTCCTTCCACCCCTTTCAAGCATCCTTTTCGCCACAAAAAAGTGCTTATGCTCATTTCTATCATCCTCTAAGTCTGGTCGATTAGTGTTCCATTTAAAATGGGCTCTTACTTCATACTCTACATCTACTAAGTATGTGTAAATGGATAGCGTATTTCCACCACTATAGTTTATTGGCCTTATTCCTTGGCTTTGTGTTCTAATAGGATTAATAACTCTTAATTGGTCAATCTTCCATTGAATTGTAGGTTTCCAGTATATTGATTCGCAAATTCCAATTAAGGCTTGATAGGTGGGAACTTGATATGTGAATTTTTCACCACCCACTTTAGTGATAGGATCAGTAAATAAAGCATACCTTCCGTAAACCTTAAATTCAATTTGGTTTCTCATAATCTCCCTCCCTCTAAATAATACGTAGTGTTAATCTATTTTA
>NZ_WBZC01000082.1 GCF_009017275.1 Alkaliphilus pronyensis
TTAAAATAGATTAACACTACGCAGCTAAATGAGGGGGATTTTACATGAAAGTAGGAAAATTACCAACAAGTCTGTTAAAGGAAGTGGTTTTCTCAGAGCTTACCAATAGGAGTGAAGAGGTGCTTGTTAGGCCTAGCACTGGAGAAGATTGTGCTGTTTTAGATTTTGATAAATATGTCTGTGTACTTAGCACAGACCCTATAACAGGAGCTGTAGAGGATATTGGAAAACTAGCAGTACATATCTCCTGTAATGATGTGGCTTCTAATGGACTACAGCCTATTGGAATAATGCTTACAATATTAGCTCCCACAAATACAACTAAAGAGGATATAAGGCAAGTGATGGTGGATGCAAATAAAGCAGCTACCTCCATTGGTGTTGAGATTATTGGAGGGCATACAGAAATAACCGATGCAGTAAATCGCATGGTAATTAGCACTACAGCTATTGGCAAGCAGTTAAAAAGCAAAATGATTTTAACAAAGGGAGCTAAAGCTGGAGATATAGTAGTTATGACAAAGCACGCGGCAATAGAGGGTGCTTCAATAATTGCAAAGGATTATTACCATAGGCTAAAGGGAAAAATGAATGATACCCAAATAAATAATGCAATTGCCTTTAGTGACCAGCTAAGTGTTGTTAAAGAAGGGGTTATAGCTGGTGAGTTTGGTGTTAATAGCATGCATGATGCAACAGAGGGAGGAGTTTTAGGAGCATTATGGGAGCTTGCAGAGGCTTCAAAGTTGGGAATAGAGGTTGATATAGAAAGAATACCGATAAAAGCAGAAACAAAAGCAATTTGCGAAATTATGGATATTAATCCCTATAGGCTAATATCCAGTGGGGTTATGATAATTACAGTGGATGAAGAAAAAGCCCAAGACTTAATAGAAATCCTTGAAAAAGAAGGTGTTGAAGCCACAAGGATAGGAAAAATTTTAAAGGAAAACCGTTTAATCAAGCAAGCTGGAAAAACCACCAATATGGAGGAACCAGATACAGATGAGCTATATAAAGTAATAGAAGGACACAAATAAAGCTTAGTGGGCCCTAGGGCCTGTTTTTTTATTAATTGTTTTTATTAGACCCATAATATTTAAGGATATTACAGCTGAGAGTCATTATTACAGGTTCATTACATATTGACGGGATATATTGAATTAACTGATTTAAAATGATATAAATAATATATATGTAACATTATGTACTTTTAAGTAAAAATATGTAATTTACATAGATTATTGATTAAAAATTCGCGAATCTGTACAACAATTAAGGAGGACAAACTATGCTTAAAAGGGTTCTAATGATTATTCTGATATTTTGCATATTTACACTTTCAATTACTTACGGTAGCCCAGCTACAACTATGAAAACTGTAACCATGACTATGGATGGAAAAAACATAAGCTTTAATACAGTGAACTTAAAATTGAATAATCAACTAATAGAATCAGACGTACCTCCTGTTTTACTTAATGACAGAACCCTTGTTCCACTAAGGGCTATTATTGAGAACATAGATGCAGAAATAGATTGGGATGGTGAAAAGAGAGAGGTTATAGTCAATACTGATGATAAAGAAATTGTACTAAAAATAGACAGCGACATAGCAAATGTAAATGGTGTAGAAAAATCACTACCTGATGGTGTTCCTGCCAAACTAATTAATAGTCGTACAATGGTACCCATTAGGTTTGTAGCAGAGGAAATAGGAATGGAGATAGAATGGGAAGCAGCCACATGGACAGTACTGTTAACAGAGGTAGCCACCACTAGCCCCGATTCCTCAGGAAATGAAAATACAGAAGAAGTCGAAGAAAATACTAATGAACAAGAGGAAGCCAATGACATAGAGGGCAAAGAGGTTGAGCTGGAGAATGTATATGTAACCAAAAAGGGATTACCTGAGGTTAGAATTAAGCTGTCACAAGAAGCCGACTATGATGAAATAAAACTAATTCAACCAACAAGGCTTGTATTTGATTTAAAGGATACAAAACTAACCCTACTTGGTGACCACTTTATTGAAAAGCAAAACATGTTGACAATTCCTGTCAATAAAGGTGGTATAAAGGAGTTAAGACTAGCACAGTTTAATAAAGACCCTTATGTAACAAGAGTTGTTTTAGAGGTGGAAAACAACGTAACCCATAGAGTTTACTTTGATAAGGAAACAAGTGAAATGGTAATAAGCTTTGTTAACTATGTTACAGAGATTAATACAGAAATCTACAATACAAAAGAAATAGTTGTGATTGAAGGAAATAATGTAGAGAACTATAATGTTATGAGACTAAGTAATCCAGAAAGATTAGTAGTAGATATTATGGATGCATACATAGATACACCAGATGGACATTATAGCATAAAGGTAGACGGAAGAGTAGCAAAAAACATTAGGGTTTCACAGTTTGTTCCCGATGATTTCTATGAGCCAGATGATAAAATTGTTAGAGTAGTAATAGACCTGCAGGATAAGGAGGAATATGAAGACTTTGATTTTGAAATAAAGGATAAATGCTTATGGGTTCATTTGGAAGGCAAGCCATACCAATCTATGACATATGAAGCAAAGGGCTTTACAAATTCAACCATAACATTCAAGGGTACAAATGTCACCCGTTATACTGTAAATCGTAATGGAAATTCAGATACCCTAGATATAATTGTACCAAAGAATAATATTAAGCCCGAGTACAGTAGTATAGAGATTAATGATTACTTAATAAAAAATATAACGGTAACTGATATATCTAAATCTAATTATCTTTTTCAAATAGAATTACATGAAGATGTAGAGCATCTTGTTGCATCAACACAAAAGGAGTCAAAAAACCTAGTAATTAACTTAAAAAACACCAATAAATATAAGGAGCTTCTGGTTGTGATTGATCCTGGCCACGGAGGCCAAGACCCTGGAGCATGTCCAAATATTTTAAAGGAATCTGACGTAGTTTTAGATATATCTCAACGTTTAAATAAGCTACTGACTGAGGAAGGCTTTAGGACATATATGACTAGAGATACTGATGTTAAAGTAGACCTAAGGGAACGGGCAGCAGTAGCCAATCAACTGGCGGCAGACTTATTTGTTAGTATACACGCCAATTCTGCACCAAATCCAGATGCAGATGGCATCGAAAATTTATATTATCCATCTGAGGAGTTTGCTGAGGATAACCGAGACAACAAACGATTGGCAGAAACCTTCCAAAAAACAATGGTGAAAATGTTAGATGCCACCAACAGGAGGCTACTACCAAAGGAAAAGATTGTTGTGTTACGAGAAACTAAAATGCCTTCTGTCCTTACAGAAGTAGGTTTTCTGTCAAATAAACAGGAAGAAGCAAAGCTAGCAACGGAAGAATATCGTCAAAAAGTGGCAGAAGCATTATTAGAATCAATTATTATATATTTTGAAGAAGGTAAAAAATAATAATTTAAAGACTAAGCCCAGTATCCGCCAGTATATAACATTACTATAGGTACTGGGTTTGGATATGTCTTTGTTTAAACAACTATTTGGTGTAGAATATACATTAATATAATGAAAAAGGAGGAGTTTAGATGGAGCTCATTCTAGGGTATTTGTTTATTTTTTTTGCTAGGGTAACTGATGTAAGTATGGCTACAGTAAGAATGATTATGGTGGTAAAAGGCAGAAGAATACAAGCAGCTATAATTGGCTTTTTTGAAATAATTATCTATATACTAGCAATTGGCAAGGTTCTAAGTGAAATAAATAATCCAATAAATCTGTTGGTTTATGCAACTGGCTTTGCTACAGGCAACTATCTAGGGGTTTTTCTTGAAGAAAAAATGGCACTAGGTAGCATTACTGCCCAGGTTATTACTGAACACGAGGTTATGAAGCTAGTGGATAAGCTAAGAAATGAAGGCTTTGGTGTAACAGTTATTGAAGGTTATGGTAGAAGCGGTATTAGGCATCTATTAAATGTGACATTACAAAGAAAAAAGCTTGCCACCTTTTATGATATCATCAATCAGCATGATGACCATGCATTTATTACTGTAATGGATGCCCGCTCAATTAGAGGTGGATATTTCACGGCCTTGAAAAAGAAATAATGAATAGTTCCCCTTATCCAATAATATAATTGTATAAAACAATTCCATATTTAAGGGATTTAGTTGAGGGGGACGTATTTTTATGAAAACCTACAAATGGAAACTATTTGCACTTGTACTATGTATGCTTGTATTATTAACCGCATGCGGAAATCCCTTTAGTATATTACTGGGGGAAGAGGATACAGATGTTAGTATTATAGTAGATCAGGGAAGCATGGATTCACAAGAAGATGGAATGCGTCAGACAATTCTCTATTATCGTGACCAATCAGGGTTAGTGGTTCCTATGATGAAGAATATACCGTGGGAAGAGGGTATTGCAAAGAGTGCTTTACGGCATTTAGTAGACGATCCCATGACAAGGGAAGACTTAGCTATAATTGGACTAGAACCAGTATTGCCAGAGGGTACTGAAATTTTGGGAATGTCAATAAATGACGGTCTATGTAAAGTTGACTTTAATGAGGGCTTGTATGCCTATGAAAATGATCTTCAGGAAACAGCAATCATTACATCTGTAGTCTACACCTTAACAGAGTTTCCTGCAATTGACAAGGTACAATTTATGGTGAATGGTGAAGAAATCAATCGCTTAAAATTTGGCACAGCTGTTAACCTTCCCTTTGAAAGAGAAAATATAAATTTAGCTCAGGAGATAACAGATAATGCGGTTCCTGTAGTTGTATATTACAAAGGAACAGTAAATGGTGAGGACGAATATTTTGTTCCTGTCACCAAAGGGGTAAATGCATTAAGTGCTGACATAAAGTCTGCATTAGTTGCACTATTAGAGGGGGCACCAGAGGGACTAGGGCTTTTCAGTGAGATTCCAGAGGGTGTAGCTGTCAACAATGTGTATATAAAGGATGGTATAGCCTACATTGATTTTACCGAAGAGATAAAACGGATACCAGACAATGAAAAGCTTCAACAGTCAATGATTTATGAAATCGGTCTAACCCTTAAAGAAATAGAACCCACTATAACACAGGTTAGGATACTTTCAGGGGGTGAAGAAATCCAGCTAGGATCAAATGTACAGCTTAACTTACCAGTTTTCTCAAATGTATATTAGCCTTATGAATCCGGGGAAACCCGGATTTTTATTAGTCTTTTAATTATACCTTATTCCATTTTGCGTTATTTTTATGAATGAAGATATTAGAAGCTGCAAACCCTAAAGCATAATAAATTTCCATAAATAATCACCAATAAAAGGAAAGTATGATACAATACATAGTAGTAGATAAAGAAATATTTTAAACATATATATAAAATGGAAAGGAAGATGTACAATGGCTAGAATTGATGGGAGAAGCTTTGATGAAGTTAGACCAGTTACCATTACACGTAACTATACTAAATATGCCCAAGGGTCTGTTCTTATTGAAATGGGTGAAACAAAAGTAATATGTACTGCTTCTATAGAAGAAAAAGTACCACCTTTTTTAAAAAATAGCGGTAAAGGCTGGATAACAGCAGAATATTCAATGCTACCTGCATCTACACAGGTAAGGAAAATTAGAGAATCCAGTAGAGGAAAGGTAGAAGGAAGAACTCAAGAAATACAAAGATTAATTGGTAGAGCTTTAAGATCAGTAATTGATTTAGAAGCCTTTGGAGAAAGAACCATATGGATAGATTGTGATGTAATACAAGCCGATGGAGGCACAAGGACTGCAGCTATAACTGGTGCCTTTGTTGCACTTGTAGATGCCCTATATCACTTAAAGTCAGCAGGACAAATTAGTAGGTTGCCATTAAAAAGCTATATATCAGCAATTAGTGTGGGTATTGTTGGAGAAAAGCCATTGCTTGACCTATGCTATCAAGAGGATTCTAATGCTAAGGTGGATATGAACATAGTTATGACAGATAAAAATGAATTTGTTGAAGTTCAAGGTACAGGAGAAGAAGCCCCCTTCTCAAAAGAAAGCCTATTAGAGCTAATGAGATTAGGTGAACTAGGAAATCAACATTTAATCAAACTGCAAAAAGAAGCATTAGGCAAGCTTGCAGATGAAATAGCAGCAGAGGGAGAATAGAAAGATATGAAAAAGGATAAACAGGTTGCAGTTATAGCTACAGGCAATTTACATAAACTAGATGAAATTAAAAAAATACTTACAGATTTTCCACTAGAAATAAAATCCATGAAGGATGTAGAATTAGATAATTTAGAAATTGTTGAAGATGGTAAAACCTTTGAGGAAAATGCACTAATTAAAGCAAGAATAGTTATGGAAAAGACAGGATGCCTGACTATTGCAGATGACTCAGGCCTTGAGGTGGACAGCCTTAATAATCAACCAGGAATTTACTCTGCAAGATTTGCTGGTGAACATGGAAATGATAATAAAAACAACCAAAAGCTTTTAGAAATGATGAAGGATATTCCAAAGGAAAATAGATCAGCCCGGTTTGTATGTGCTATGGCTGTTGTGTTCCCAAATAAAGAGGAGCTAGTATTAAGGGGAGAATGTGAGGGATATATAGGCCTTCAAGCTAAAGGTAGTAATGGATTTGGATACGATCCATTATTTATAGTACCACAATTCAACCTAACCTTTGCTGAGCTAGGAGAGGAAAAAAAGAATGAAATAAGCCATAGGGCAGTAGCATTACAAAAGCTTAAGCAGCTACTACAGATTAAGCTAAGGAGTGAGTAATTAAATGAAAAAGACGGTTTTAGTTATGGGGGATACTCACAGCCAATTTGAAGCCACAGAGGCTATAAACAAGCATATGAAGGATGTAGATTTAATACTCCATACAGGGGATAACTATAAAGACATAAATCATATTGAAGGTCTATATAACATAAAGATAATAGGTGTTAAGGGTAATTGCGATTGGTATGGTAAGGATGAAGAGATAGTATTAATAAATGATAAGAAAATCTTTATTTGTCATGGACATCAATATAATGTTAAGACAAGCTTAAACAATATCTTCTATAAGGGTAAAGAAATTAATGCAGATGTTGTAATCTTTGGTCATACCCATGTACCCTATTATATAAAGGAGAAGGATCTAATAGTCTTAAACCCAGGAAGCCTTTCATTTCCTAGAAATGGGTATCCAAAATCCTTCGCTATACTAGAAATTGATAAATCAATAGAGGTTGAGTTTATTAGCCTCTAAAAAACAAAAGATAATTGAAGATATTTAACGTAATATGAAGTATATTTAACACACTTAATGCTAATTATAATTGATAAATATTATTAATAGTTGACTCATCCCCCAAAAGCATTGTATACTAAATTTCGTTGTTAAAAATCCTTCAAAAGAATGAATTATTGACAACAGCCATGTAAAATGATATAATATTTAAATGTCGGGAAAAGCAGTATCAACCGATGCGGGTGTAGTTCAGTGGTAGAACTTCAGCCTTCCAAGCTGACCGCGAGGGTTCGATTCCCTTCACCCGCTCCATTTATGTGCCCATAGCTCAGCAGGATAGAGCAACGGCCTTCTAAGCCGTGTGTCCGGGGTTCGAATCCCTGTGGGCACGCCATAATATGAAATTTTGATGTTGGTATACAATATATGGTGGGTGTAGTCAAGTGGTTAAGACACAGGATTGTGGCTCCTGCACTCGTGGGTTCGAATCCCATCATCCACCCCAAAAAAGCAATTAGTAATTAGAAATGAGTAATTAGTATTGAGTAATGTAATTAGGCTTTTGGCTAGTTACTAATTCCTTATTACTTATTACTTATTACTTATTCCATTATATATATTGGGATATAGCCAAGTCGGTAAGGCAACGGACTTTGACTCCGTCATTCGCAGGTTCGAGTCCTGCTATCCCAGCCATAACACCCTTAGGGGTGAATGCGGGTGTGGCGGAATTGGCAGACGCACTAGACTTAGGATCTAGCGGTTTATCCGTGGGGGTTCAAGTCCCTCCACCCGCACCATACTTTATATCAGTAATCACTAACATCTATTAAGCGGAAGTGGCTCAGAGGTAGAGCATCGCCTTGCCAAGGCGAGGGTCGCGGGTTCGAATCCCGTCTTCCGCTCCATTTCATGCATAATTATAACAAAATACATTTGCGCCCTTAGCTCAGCTGGATAGAGTTGCAGACTTCGAATCTGAAGGTCGGGGGTTCGAATCCCTCAGGGCGTGCCAGAGGTAGTAAGACTTCTAGAGAATAATAATAATTCTTGGGGGTCTTTTTTGTTTTCTAAAACCTTTGTTGTTAAAAATACTAGTTTAATTCCATCATTGATTTGGGGGGCTTGTTATTATCCTAATTTTCCTTTAGATATACACATTGTTAAAGTATATATGTCAAAATGTGTCGACAAAAACCTAGAATTAATTAGCATTTTAAGCAGGAATATAATGTGAATTATTAGAATTTTATTAAAAATCCCTGAGTTATGCAAGGTGGTGATATGGTGGAATTAAAAGAAAAAGATATATTTGTAGCACATTTTAGAGACGTAGATAAAACAGTTCAAACAGTAAATGAGCATCTATTAGGGACTGCTAAGTTAGCTAGAAAATTTTCACAAAAAATCAATATGGGAGATTGGGGAGAATTAGTGGGACTACTTCATGATCTTGGCAAAGCAACTGATCTGTTTAATTACTATATTAAATCTAATATAGGCTTAATTAAACCTAGTGATAAGAATTACTATAAATCTGAACATAAGGTAGATCATATAAGTGCAGGTGCTCAATATATTTTCAATTCAAGTTTACAGGATGAAACAGTTAAAGCTATACTATCCTTATTAATATTATCTCATCATGGAGGACTAATAGATTGCATAACTCCTGCTGGTGATAATAATTTTTATTACAGAGTAAATAAAGATACTTTGGCAACTGGTTTAAACGAAGCCGTATTAAAATGCAAAGATGAAGTAATATTTAAAGCTGATAACATAATAAATTCAGATTTAATGACCCCTTTTTATGATCATATTAATAAGCTAAAGCAGTATAAGAATAAGAGCATAAAATACTTTAACCTAGGGCTTCTCATTAGATTTTTACTTAGCTGTTTGATAGATGCAGATAGGCAGGATACTGCTGATTTCGAGAACCCTCACCAGCTTAAAGGAAGGCAACATGGCGAATATTTAGATTGGAACTATCTATCAAGCCTATTAGATGATCATTTAGGTAATTTTCATATTAAGAGCAATGTAGATAATGTGCGGCAAGAAATATCCAGTAAATGCTTAGAATTTGCAAAAAATAAGAGAGGTATTTTTCAGCTAACTGTACCTACAGGTGGTGGTAAAACCCTATCAAGTCTTAGGTTCGCACTAAAACATGCAAGCAACAATAAAATGGAGAGAATTATTTATGTAGTACCCTTTACAACAATTATTGATCAGAATGCAGATACAGTGAGAAAGATTTTAGAAAAAGACTTAGAGGTAGGTACTGTAGTCTTGGAGCATCATTCAAACTTAACACCTGAGGAGGATACAGAAAGAACTAAGCTATTATCAGAAAATTGGGATGCGCCTATAGTTTTTACCACTATGGTACAGTTATTAGAAGCACTTTTCAATGGAGGAACAAGAAGCGTTCGTCGCATGCATCAATTAGCCAACTCAGTAATTATTTTTGATGAAATACAGTCATTAGATGTGAAAATGGTTCATATGTTTAACTCTGCTATTGAGTTTTTAGTTAATATATGCAACTCTTCAATAGTATTATGTACAGCTACACAGCCTCTTTTAAATAATATAGAGCCTAAGGAATACTCATTAACAATAAAAGAAAATCAAAAGATTATATCAAATGCAGGTGAAATACATAGAGTTCTTAAAAGAGTTGAAGTAAAGGACCTTACTAAGACAGGTGGTTGGCTTGATTGTGATATTGTAGATTTAGCGGTGGGGGAACTAAATAAAAATCAAAATGTCTTAGTAATAGTTAACACAAAAAAATCTGCTGTAAGACTTATGGCAAATATAGATACCGAAAAATATGAATCCTATCACCTCAGTACTGATATGTGTCCTAAACATAGAATGGACAAGCTTACTGAAATGATTACAAGATTAGAGAGACCTAAGAAAGCTAGCCAAAAGCCCATAATCTGTGTAAGCACTGCATTAATAGAAGCGGGAATTAATATTGATTTTGATGTAGTAATTAGATTTACAGCAGGACTAGACTCAATTGTGCAGGCTGCAGGTAGATGCAACCGAAATGGTCTTATGGACAAAAATGGAACCCTATATATTGTAAATCCAGCAGATGAAGATTTAACCATGCTGAAGGATATAAAAAAGGGAGCAGAGGAAACAGAAAGAGTACTAAGAGAGTATAAAAACAACCCTGAGTATTATGACAATGATATATTGAGTCCTAAAGCATTAGAGAGTTATTTTAAGTACTATTTTTATTCAAGAAAGAATGAAATGAGTTATTTTACTACTATAAAAAATTATGGAGTCAAAGATTCACTATATTCTCTTTTGTCAACTAATGAAAAATCAAAGAATGCTGTATGGGCAAAAAATAAGGATGAGAGAATAATACTCCCCTTTTCCTTTAAAAGTGCTGGAGATTATTTCAATGTAATAGATGGCTCAACACAAGGGGTAATTGTTCCCTATGGTGATGAGGGGAAAGAACTGATTAACAAACTTTGTGAGGTTTCTAGTTTTAAGGAGATATTTCAACTGCTTAAAGCATCACAGCAATTTTCAGTTAATTTGTTTACATACCAACTTAGATATTTAATTGATATGGAACTTATTGATGAGGTACAAAAAGGGCTTGGAATTTACTATTTAAAGAATTTGGCAAATTATGATTTGCTTTATGGCTTAGTTAAAGAACCAAGAATAAATGATGGAATTATTATTTGGTAGTGTTAAGTAACTTATGAAAATGTAAGGCTGATACTAGTGATAAGGAAAATCCACCATATAA
>NZ_WBZC01000083.1 GCF_009017275.1 Alkaliphilus pronyensis
CCCTCTTTAAGCAAGGTACAAGGGACACCACAACTTTCAAATCGTCTGATAAAATCTTTGGCTCTTTTAATCAAGTCTTCTTCAACACCGTCATAGTATTTCTGCCAAAGAACAATATAAAACTGCCGTTCAACAACCTTCTCAATGTCTTCTTCGGACAGACCAGATTTATCTAAATTATGATATGCCTTTGTGGGCATATCTTTTTTATTGTTAAGCGTATCTTTTGAGTTGGTTCTACCTAAAAGATAATCTACTGAAACATTAAAATAATCAGCTATTAATTTTAACATGTCAGTGTCGGGCTTATTTATATCGTTTTCGTATTGTGAGATAGTTGATTTTCTAACATTTAAAACTTTACCCAATTGTTCTTGAGTAATTTTTTTTTCTTTTCTTAAACTTCTTATTATTTGACCTAATGACATAAACTCACCTCAAAGTTCAATATTTGTGAACTAACTTTATTTTATCATTTTTTGAAGTAATTACAATGTAATAAAAAAAAGTTCATAATAAATGTATAAATCTCTTGACAAGTTCATTGCAAATGAACTATACTATAAACAACAAGTTCATATTATATGAACAAAGGAGGGTTGAAAATGGAACACGTTTTACTCAAGATAAAGCAAATTAGAGTATCAAAAGGGTTAACACAACAAGATATGGCAAATAGCATGGGTTATAAAAGTAAGAGCGGATATTGTCAACTAGAAAAAGGCGAAGTTAAACTAACTCTGGATAAAATTGAACTAATTGCTAATGTTTTAGAAGTAGATCCACAAATTCTTCTTTCGGATTACAAAACAAACGCAAGTTAATGTTAATACGATTTTTAACTATTAATTGCTTAAGGAGGTACCCCATGAACCCACCAATTAAAAACCAAATAAAAAAGTTACGTAAAATTAAAGGCATAAAGCAACAGAATTTAGCTAAAAGGCTTAATATAGATAGAACCTATTTATCTAAACTAGAAAATCAATATTATTCACCTAGCCCTGAGCTTATGTATAAAATTTGCAAACTGTTTGAGGCTGAATTAGGAGAAATATTTTTTATATAGTTTTATATTCAACAGGTTTATTGGGTTTCCTTTAAACAAATTCCGACAAAGGGGGTATTTAAGAGTGTATAACAATAGTGCTGCATGGGTTGACCTGCATGCTGAGTATAAAGATAGCTTAAAGAAAATTAAGCAGGTTAAAGAGAAGAGAAGAAACACAGGTATACTTGAGGATGTAGTTGACTGCCAAGTGGCTGGAAGTATGGAGAGTGATTTAAATCAGTCAGTAAGGGAAATAAAAAATAGGGTTATGCAGGAGTATAACTCCATAACCGAAGAAGACATAAAAAATCCTATATATGGTCTTACTGAAAGGCAAAAGGAAGTGGCTCTTTTAAGACAGAGGTATTCTTGCTCAGAAGTAGCTAGAATATTGAACATTGAACAATGTACTGTTTTTCTAATTTATAAAAAATCAATAAGCAAAATAATTAAGCTAAAATCAAAACAGAAAAAAGGGGAAAGTATTATACTAACAGATAGAGAAAATGAAGTTTATATTCTTTACGCAAGTGGCTTAAAGCCCAAAGCAATAAGTGAAAAGCTTGACATTAGTGTTAATACTGTAAAATACAATTTAAGAATGATAAAGGAAAAAACGGGTGGGAAAATCATAAAAGTTGAGAAGACGGGATAGGTGTGCTTAAAACAAGCCTAACTACTTCAAGCTAAAAAATTAATTATATTAGCTAAATCTATTTACTTAATTAATAAAATTTATATTTAACTTTATACTTTTTTCATATTGATTTATTTACTTGACAATTTTAGAATAAATGCTATTATTTAATTAATACCATTTTATTCTAGGAGGAAAGTAGATGTCGTTTAATATGGAAGGTATAACAATTGAATTGATTGTAGATTCACTTCAAAATGCTATGAGAAAAGCCAACTTCAACATGATACAAAATGATACTAAAATCAACATGAGTGTACATAATGGTAAATGGGATTGTATTGTTACTAAGATTTTTGATAATATGAATAATAGTAACTATAAACTAAGCATACTTGATTTAGGGATATTTAAAGTAGTTTTTATATATGAGAAAAATAGTAAGTTATTATTTAGTGTTATGCGTCAATCAAACTATAATGACTTACTGCAGGGCAAGAAGAAGGTGACTCACTATGCTAACTGTTCCTTATCTTTTAATAAAAATCTACCGAGAAAAGCAGAGCAACTATCCATGGTTGATTTACCTGAATTAACTGAAAAGGAAAAAGATATATTAGACTGGAAAAAAGGTCAAATTATTAATGGATTAGGAATAGAAGAAAAAGATGTAAAGCACTACATTACTATTGTTTTTAAGGAGCAAAACTTTGTATTAGAAGATGTTGAAGCCTTTTTAACAAATGAGTATTATGAGATTATTGAATCAATAAGCTTAAGCGAGCATATTAAATCAGATGTGTATGAAAGTTCACATGCAAATACAGATCAAGATATTCCGATTAGAATTAAACCTAATAAGGCTGTTTCAAATAGCGAGCCAGAATTAGATATAAATATCAACATCAAAAAAGAAAAAAAGATAAATTGAACTTAAGGGAGTAATCAACTATGGCATTTAATGGTGAAAGATTAAAGAAAGCAAGGCTATACAGAAACATGACAATTACTGAATTAGCTGAAAAAATTAATATTAGTAAACAAGCTGTATCACAATTTGAGAAGGGAACATCAAATAAAGGGCCTATATCACCTAAGCCAGATGTGTTTTTTGCAATAGTATTAGCACTAGGTTTTCCAAAGAAGTTTTTTGAAGAATATGATGAATATGATATTAACATCGAAAATACATTCTTTAGAGCATTAGCATCAACAAAAAATCTAGATAAAAAAACTCAGGAAATTAAAACAGAGTTAATAGTACGTTTATATAATTTTTTAAATGAGTATTTAGATTTCCCTGTACTAGAACTACCTGATATTTCAGATATTGATAGTGAAGATATGAATATAATATCATCTTATGTAAGAGATTACTGGGATTTAGGTGAGTCACCAATACCTAATATGGTGAAATTACTAGAAAGTAAAGGAATAATAGTATCAAGCTTTGATGTTAATAATAAAAAGATTGATGCATTCACTCAGATACACAAAATAAAGAACATAGAACAAATTTGTGTAGTACTAGGAAATGACAAACCATCTTTGGTAAGGAGAAATTTTGATTGTGCTCATGAACTTGGGCATATTTTATTGCATAATTCTTTAGGAGATTTATCTTTGCTTGAAAATGAAGAGCAAAGAGAGTTGGAATTACAAGCCAATCAGTTTGCAGGGGCTTTTTTGCTACCTAGAGAGAGTTTTTTTAAAGATTTAATACATCCTACTGATTTAGACTTTTATGTACAATTGAAAAAAAAGTGGAAAGTATCTATTGCAGCTATGATTGTAAGAGCTAGGGGATTAGGAAGAATAACAAACTCTGAGTATCAAGCACTCATGAAGAAAATTTCAAGAAAAGGATGGAGAGTAAATGAACCCTTTGATAACGAGTGGCAACTCCAGAGACCAGCCCTTTTTAGAAAATCGTTAGAGCTTTTGATAAATAATAATGTGTTAACTAATCGTCAATTTATAGATAGATTGTCTGCCAGTGGCTTAAGCTTAAATTCTTGTGAGGTCGAGGAACTTCTATCATTGAGTAAAGGATATTTAGCAGATTCTAAAACAAGCATTAAGGAGGTAGAACCTAAACTAAAATCAATACATCATATAAATTATTAAATAACCATTATTACAGACTCTCCCGAGGGTCTGTTTTTTAATTCAAAAAATTAGGAGGAAAGCTTATGACCTTAGAAAAACTAAAATCAAAGCTAAACCAATCAATAACAAGCTGTGATGACCTAAAAAAAGATGAAATAATCAAATTAAGCCAAGAGCTAGATATACATATAGCAGAAAAACAAAGAGAACAATTAAAACTTCTTTTAAATAATAAGCCTTAATAAGTTTATTAATATAAACTTAATAGGACAATCACTAGCTTTCATATATTTGTACAAAGTGAAAGGGGGAACTGGTGTGAGTAAAGATGTAGAAAAGTATTCAGTAGATCGTGAGTTTAGTAATGACGGAGTATTATTGGAGGAAATAATTAAAGAGATACTTAAGCAAAAGATTGATGGAGAGATATATGCCAGCTGATTAGATAACTTTTATTTGATAATGCCTGTTTAATCATATATTCTGATTATAGGCAGGTAGTTATCTGAAGGAAAGGAGGATAAAATGTACGGTATTGATAACTACCAGATAACGAACATCAAGTTTAGTGCTGCTATTTATTGTAGGCTTTCAAGGGAAGATGAAGGTTCTATACAATCTGAATCAATAAAAAATCAAAAGGAATTTTTGGTTAAATATGTTTCGGAGCAAGGCTGGCAACTACATGACATATATGTTGATGATGGTTATACAGGCACTAACTTCGAAAGACCAGATTTTCAAAGGCTATTAAAGGACATTGAAAAGGGCAGTATTAATCTAGTTATAACAAAGGACCTAAGTCGCTTAGGTCGAGATTATATTACAACTGGATATTATCTTGAGAAGTACTTCCCTGAAAAAAGGGTAAGGTATATAGCAGTAAATGATGGAATAGATACTTTTATTAATAGTGCTGGTAATGATATTTCTCCCTTTAGATCAGTTATTAATGATTTGTATGCAAGAGATATATCTGTTAAGGTGCGAAGCTCTATGGAAAGCAAGCAAAGGGCAGGAAAATTCATTGGAGCATTTGCTCCCTATGGCTATAAGAAAGACCCACAAGATAAAAACAAGCTAATTATTGATGAAGAAACTGCCCCAACTGTTAGAAGAATATTTCAGATGTACCTAGAAGGCTATGGCTTTAGTAAAATAGCTCATAAGTTAAATAATGAGGGTATAATAACTCCAACAGAGCTTAAAGCCAAAACAAGCAACTATAAAGGCACATCTAATAGCTCTTTATGGAGCCATAGTACAATTAAATGTATTATCACAAACCCCACATACATTGGAGACCTAGCACAAAAGAAGCGCCAAAGGGTTAACTATAAATCAGAAAAGCTTAGAACATTACCCCAAAACCAATGGATAGTAGTAGAAGACACCCACGAAGCAATTATAGATAAAAGAACCTTTGAAGATGCAACTAAAATGTTAAACAGAAAGAGCAACGAAACCTATAGCTTAAAAAGAAGTACTAGATTGTTTAGTGGCTTTATATTTTGTGGAGACTGTGGATCATGCATGACCTATACAAAGGCGAGAGCAAAGGACTATATAATTTGCTCAACTTATAAACGCTTCACATCTAAATATTGTACTAGGCACTCTTTTTTAGAAGATAAGCTAAAAGATATTATTATTGAAGATATAAAAGAATTTGCTTTGGGCTTAGATAAAAACAAGCTTCTAAGCTCGGTTAATAAAAGAAGCCAAAATACTGCTGAAGTTTATCTTACCCAAGAGATACGAAAAATTCAAGCTAGATTAAATGAAATAACAAAAGTTATTAAGGCATTGTACACCGATAAAGTAAAGGGTATACTAGAAGAAAAGGAATTTATGGAACTAAATAATGATTTTAAAAAAGAGAAAGAAACCTTGAGTATACGCTTAGAAGAGCTTCAGAAAAAGCTTAGTGATTTAGATAGCGTAAAAGAAGAAGGTAAACATATGGGAGAAATTATCGACAAGGTTTTATCTGCCCAAAGCTTAGATAGATATTCTTTGGAGAAGCTGGTTAAAAGAATTGAAATATTTGAAGATAATAGGGTGAAGATTTATTACAGATTTAAAAACCCTGCTGGATAATTTTCAAGTATTAAAGTCAGTGGAGTGCTTTAAACTAATAGATACATAAAATGTAACTAGATAAAGGGGTGAAAAGGAATGAAATCTTTGTTTGAAAAAATAGATTATAAAAAGGCATTATTAGACAGTAAAAGACCTTTACCCAAATATACATTGAAAAGCATTAAAGAAAACCTATTGCTTGAATGGACATATAATTCTAACGCAATAGAAGGGAATACTTTAACATTACAGGAGACTAAAGTTGTTTTAGAAGGTATCACAGTAGGAGGGAAAACCTTAAGGGAGCATCTGGAGGTAATAAATCATAGAGAAGCTATTTTATGTGTTGAAGAAATAGTTGAAAAAGAAGAAGAACTTAGTGAATGGCAAATAAAGAATATCCATAGGCTAGTTTTAAAAGGAATAAGTGATGAATATGCTGGCATTTATAGAAATCAAAATGTAATAATTAGTGGTGCAACACACATACCGCCAGATTTTTTACATGTTCCAGATGAAATGAAAGAGTTCATTACTTGGTATGAGAAGGAAGCTTATAAGTTACATCCAATAGAGAAGGCAGCCTATGTTCATATAGCTTTTGTAGGTATACATCCTTTTGTTGATGGTAATGGAAGAACAGCAAGGCTTTTGATGAACTTAGAGCTTATGAAGAATGGTTATCCACCCATAGTTATAAGAGCAGAGAATAGGTTAGAATACTACAATGCATTAGATAAGGCACATACAACTGGGGATTTTAATGATTTTACAAAACTAGTTGCAATAGAAGCTGAAAGAAGCTTGGATATGTATTTGAAATTCATATAGGCTTATGTTATAGCTTATATTATACCTGTATTCCTATTGGAACATACCCTGGGG
>NZ_WBZC01000084.1 GCF_009017275.1 Alkaliphilus pronyensis
AATGTGCGACTGCCTGTCGCACGAAAAACACTCTGATTCGGTTTACAGAGTGTTTTGGTTTTTGATTTTAATTTTTCATTTAATACTTTTCATTTTTAATTTTTAATTTTGTTCTCTGTTTTTTCACTTTTAATTTTTAATTTTTAACTATGTCTTCTTGTTTTCCATTTTGTATTTTTGTTTTAATATAACTTTCTGGTTTTACATTACTAATTACTCATTACTCATTACTCATTACTAATTGATTTTTTGTTTTTAATTTTTCACTTTTCACTTTTCACTTTTAATTTATAAGGTCTTAACTTATTCCTTATTCCATATTACATATTCCTTATCCTAATTACTCCTATGCCTTTTCCCAAGTGTTTTCATTTGCAACGTAATCATTTAGCTTATCCTTACCATAGGTATAGCCCGTAACCAAAGCTGGTCCCTGTTTTTCACTAGCTTCCTCATTATTAGAAATTTCCCTCCATGCATCATATAGAGGGGTTATAACCTTCAGTGCCCCTTCAAGCTTTTGTGGGTCTTTTTGTGTTGCAGCTGTAGTTATTAAATCGTTTATAAAGAGGTAAATTCTTCTCAGGCTATTTGAAATTTCAGAATCACCCTGCAGGGTTGCCAATAGCTCCGCCAATATATCCCTAACCTTAGCCATATGTAGATTATAGGTTTTCTCATCCTTACTTTCAAGGGCTATCTTACCTTCTTTAATATAATCCATCATGCCCTCATACAGCAGCTCCACCAGCTGTACATTATTGGCAGTAGAAACTCTATTTGTTACATATTCATTATCTAACATTTAGCTCACTCCTAACTTCCTAATAATTGTAAAACTGATTGAGGCCGTTGATTGGCTTGTGCCAGCATTGCTGTTCCTGCCTGTGTTAAAATATTAAGCTTTGTGAAGTTTGACATTTCTAATGCCATATCTAGGTCTTCAATTCTTGATAGAGCTGCCGTTAAATTCTCAGTTGTATTGTCTACATTGGCAATAGTATGCTCAAGTCTATTTTGAATAGCACCAAGTTTGGAACGTACCTCTGACACCTTCTGTACAGCATCATCAAGCGTTGAAATTTGTGCAGTAGCAGCATTAACTAAATCAATAAGAACAGTTGGAGTTGCAAAAAGATTTAAGCTGGTAGCATCTAAGTTATCTATTGTAAATTCAAGTGTTTCACCAGCATTTGCACCAATTTGCAATTGAATAGCTACTGTAGATAGGCTGCCATTTATAAGCTTTTTATCGTTAAAGTTTGTTGTTTTGGCAATATTATCTATTTCATCTATCAGTTCATCAACCTCATTCTGTATAGTATTAAGGTCATCAACATTATATATACCATTACTTGCTTGAACGGCCAATTCCCTCATACGCTGAAGCATAGCATGTATTTCATTCATTGCTCCTTCTGCAGTTTGCACCATAGAAATACCATCTAGTGAATTTCTTGAAGCTATTTTAAGACCATTTACTTGACTACGCATTTTTTCTGAAATAGCTAGGCCAGCTGCATCATCAGCGGCACGATTTATTCTTTTTCCAGAGGATAGCCTTTCTAATGCTTTAGAAGCAAAGCTGGTATTCTTTGTTAACAATCTATGGGCATTCATTGCAGGTACGTTATGATTAATTCGCATCTATTTTTTCCCCCTTAGTTATAATTCTAAATATTATATCGGCATTTATTTGGTAAACTTTAATACACCTTCATTTGTCATCTGTAGTTCTATATTCTCATTTTCAATTCTCAATTATGATTTGTAATTTTTAAACTCTTCACTCTTCACTCTTAATTATAATACTCATTTAATGTTTTAAGGTTTTGTTTTACATTACTAATTACTCATTACTAATTACTAATTACTAACTGATTTTCATTTTTCATTTTTCATTTTTCATTTTTAATTTTTGATCCTGTTTTATGGTTTTGATTCTTTACTTACCTATTACCTATTCCCTATTCCTTATTACTTGCTATTGTAGTTTTTCTTTTTTCTTTTTTCTTTTTTCATTTTTGACTTCTAATTTTTAATCTTTCATTATGTCTTTTTGTTTTCAATTTTTAATTTTTCATTTTTCACTTTTAACTTTTCATTTTTCATTATGTCTTCTTGTTTTCCATTTTCATTTTTCATTTTTCATTTTTAATTTTTGATCCTGTTTTATGGTTTTGATTCTTTACTTACCTATTACCTATTCCCTATTCCTTATTACTTGCTATTGTAGTTTTTCTTTTTTCTTTTTTCTTTTTTCATTTTTGACTTCTAATTTTTAATCTTTCATTATGTCTTTTTGTTTTCAATTTTTAATTTTTCATTTT
>NZ_WBZC01000085.1 GCF_009017275.1 Alkaliphilus pronyensis
ACATCCCTTCACCGGGAACGAATTTCCGCCAAGGCGGTCTATCTTTTGGGTCCGGTACAGGGACGTCGTAAACACGGAAACGTTAGGTGACATGCTGTGATGTGCCGCCTTAATACAAGATTCATAGAAACAACTTTGAAATAATTGGTAGGAGGATAATACAAATTGGATATTGTAGATAAACGTAATAGACTTGAAGAAAAAATTTTCTCATATAGAGTATTTAAAGATAATAAGGTATTTATATTTTGGTATGAAAAACAAGTAATGATATTAAAAGGGAAAGAGAGCGAAAAATTTCTAGCTAGAGTAGCGAAAGCAGATGAAATAGAGTCGCAATTGATTATGGCTAAAATTACTGGGAATTTTAAACGTGGAAATGAAAAAATTAATAAACGGAGGTAAAAAATATGGATTTTAGAAATACGCTGGAACTACACCTAGATTCTATGAAGAATAAAAATCTAAACAAGTTTATATCAACAGTTAGACTTGAAGATATCATTTTAATTATGCCTAATGGAACTCTTATTAGAGAAAAAGATAAATTTTTAGAGTTGCATAGAAGTTGGTTTGAAGATAATGATTGGAGCTTGAATTATGAAATAATAAATATTGAAGAGGCTTCAGAAATGGCATATGCATTAATCAATATTAACTATAATGATTGTGATGAAAAAGGAAACATAATTAAGATGAATTATTTTTTAAATTTGATTTTTCGAAAATATGAAGGAATGTGGCTATTAATCTATGATCAAAACACTATATATAAATAATTTTTCAAAACTAATAGTACAGAGGCTTGGGCTAGCACGATCATCTAACAATGTGTTTACGGGAGGTGCTAGCTAGCACGTCTTTGGAGAAAAATGAGAGCACCACATCCCTTCACCGGGAACGAAGTTCCGCCATGACGGTCTATCTTTTGGGTCCAGTTCTAAGGCGTCGTAAACACTGGAACGTTATCCGACAGATGAGGCAAGTTCGCCGCGTCCTGCGACGATAGATATGGTTTAAGCGCAAGAACAGCTATCTAAATGTTCATAATTGAATAATAATGCCAATAATATTATTAAGGAGAGAAGTACATGCATAATAATAAAACTTATAGTAGACTGTATCGTGTTTTAGATACATGTATTGATATTGAAGCACCACCACGTATAGTTTGGGAAATGTTGGTAGACTTTAAATCTTGGGAATTATGGAATGAGTTTATTCCAATGGTTGAGGGAAATCTTCGAATTGGTGAGCATATGCGTATCAAGGTCGTTCCTCCAGGATTGAAACCGATGATATTTAAACCAGAAGTTTACTTAGTAAACAAATATGAAGAAATTCTTTGGGGCGGCAGTTTTCTCGGGGTCGTATATCGTGTCGATCATGCCTTTTTGCTGGAACCTCTTCCTGAAGGGAAGACGCGATTTAGGCAAATTGAAAGATTTCGGGGTCCGATGGTTTTATTAATGGGTAGCATGATAAAAAAAACGGAAATTGGTTATCATCAAATGAACCTTGCTTTCAAGAAACATGTTGAAGAAAAAATTAAGAAAAATGATGAAAGTTGATTAGCTTAAAATGAAATGAACGATGATTTGTTTTTTGAGAATAACCAATTATTGGGTGTGACGTCCTATCGCACTATGGCTTCGGGGGTCTCATACATCCGATAACAATGCATCTACGCTGTCGGCATAAAGCACATACCCTTCACTAACCAAGTCAGATAGATGGAAGCTAAGATAAGAGCTATCTAAGCGTCCAGCTATCTTGTGAAGCTCAGGAACGTCGTAAACACTGGACCGTTATAGGACATAGTGATATCGGGGCTTTTCTCTGGGGATCTTATTGTAAAGGACAAAATGATTAATTCAGCTATATTAGTTAACTAGGAGGTTTTTAAGTAGATGGTAATCAAAAACGATAAAGTTATATTAAGAGATTTTATAGAATCTGATATAGAAGATAGAATATATTGGGAAACCGTTGAAACTGAATGGCAACTGTGGGATGCTCCTTGGGAAAATGATGAAGAGTCATTTGATTTGGACAGTTATCGTAAGGAACGATTAGAATGGCTTACAAAAGAAAAAGATGAAAATAGAACACGTTGGGAATTTCAAATATGTGTTAACGATGAAAGTCGAAAACATATTGGTTGGTGCAATGCCTACAAAATTGATGATAATTTTAAATATACCAACCAAGATGGTCATTGTACTATCGGAATCGATATCCCTGACTTATCTTTACGACGTAAAGGGTATGCGACTGCTTCTTGGGATTTGTTCATCCAATACTTATCAAGCCAAGGAGTAAAAGACATGTATACTCAAACGTGGTCAGGAAATGAAAGAGTCATAGGTTTAATTAAAAAAGTTGGCTTTGAGGAGTGTAATAGAGAATATGGATTTAGAACTGCCAGAGGTCAATTATATGATGGACTAACCTTCAAGTTAAATTGGGAGGAATATAATGACTTTCACCAGCAAAATAAGCCAATAAATTTGGTACATGTTTAATTTACCAAATAATTATTGGAGCGAAAGACTTCACTACATCCTATAACAAAGTGTTCGCATAAAGGTGCTGGAAGCACGTTTTTCAGGCAGGTTCACCACCACACCTTCTCACTGCGTGACAAGCACCGCCAAGACGGTCTATCTATTGAGTTCAGCTCGATGGCGTCGTAAACACTGAAACGTTAGCTGACATAACCTATAAATAAAAAATAGTGGAGCTAAGCCACTGTAAATTAGTGAAAATTGATTTGAAGTTCTTTTCCAAGAGCATGTGCAATTTTACTTAAAAATTCAATACTTGGATTATATTCGCCACTTTCTAATCGTGATATTGCAGATTGTTGAGTTCCAACTATTTCAGCTAATTCTTTTTGGCTTAGCCCTTGAGATATTCTTAACTGAATAATTTCCTTTTTTATATCATAAAGCACTTTTAAGTCATCATATTCTTTTTTCACTTGTGAGGATTGAAAAAGCTTCTTTTTAACTTCTTCATGATTCATTTTTTTCACTTCCTTTCAAGTAGGCATCTATTCTTTTAGCAGCAACTTTTAAATCACTTTTTGGAGTTTTAGCAGTAGTTTTTCTGATTGCATGAAGCAAAACAAATTTACCTTTTGCAAAATGAAAATAGAAAATCCTAAAACATTACTGCTATGTTTTATTCTTAGTTCCCATAAATTATCTATACCTTGGATTTTTTTAGTGTGGGGCATACCGAGAGCTAAACCAAATTCAGATAGCAAATCTATCTCTCTAAGTATTTTGGCTTGTTCTTTTGGGGATAGAGTCGATATAAAATTATAGACTGGATATTCGCCTTTTTCAGAATAATATTCAACTTCATACAAATTAATCACCCCTGTTTATGAGAATATTATATCACGTATATGTTATAATAGCAATTAGGTGTAATAAATTAGAAGAGGCTATTTTAGAGGTTGTACTTGGTTACGATCAGCTAACACAGTGTTTACGGGAGGTGCTGGTAGGCACGTGTCAAGGGAAAGGTCAGCGCACCACATCCCTTCACCGGGAACGAAGTTCCGCCAAGACGGTCTATCTTTAGGGTCCAGCTCGAATGTGTCGTAAACACGAAAACGTTAAGTGAAACCCCTATATCGGATCAGGATTGTAGGGTCAATTGGATTGTCAGATGCTACCGAAAATCATACGAATAGATATAATTTGCTTTATGTGGGGTAAGGGAATGAAAACAATACCAAATTATTTATCATTCACTAGAATAATTTTTTCTTTAATTTTGATATTTGTTAAACCATTGAGCGTAACTTTCTACACTATATATATTATATGTGGATTGAGTGATATTATGGATGGATTTATTGCTAGAAGGATAGGAATAACAAGCAAATTTGGTGCAAGGCTTGACTCTTTAGCTGACCTAATAATGGTAGGGATATTAGTAATGATACTTTATCCTATTGTAAAACTTACAGATGAAATTTTGATTTGGATTATTTTCATTGCAATTATTAGGGTAACATCAATTGTTGTAGCACTAAAAAAATATAGAACCTTTGCAATTATACACACATATGGAAATAAAGTTACTGGAATAGTTTTATTCATATCTGTAACATTGCTTCCCTATATTAATACAATTGTGTTAATGTATATAATTTCTGTTGTTGCAAGTATATCATCAATCGAAGAGTTGATTATTCAGTTGACATCTAATGAATTGGAATTAAATAAACGAAGTATATTTCTAAAATGAGTACAGTTAGAAGTGAAGTGATGAATGGTTTTTACATTTAGTAGAAAAAAGTGCGGTAGGGTTGGGGCATCACTTAACAATGCATTTGCATAAAGGTGCAGGAAGCAAAGTATTTTGGGAAAGGTCAGCACCACACCTTCTTGCTGGGTGACAAGCTCCTCCAAGACGTTCTATCTTTGGGGTCCAGCTCAGGGACGTCGTAAACACGAAAACGTTATGTGACATGCTTAAATTCTGCGTTTTAGCTCTGAGTAAAAATTCTCACTTGTTCCTATATGAAGAACGTGAACTTGAATTTTATCCTTTACTATACGATATGCAATGCGATAATGTATCCCTTGTTGACGAAATTCAAGTTTTAGTAAATCAAAAATACACAAGTCAAAGAAATGCCTTGGTAAGGATTTTTAGATAATCTTTCAAGGAAGGTTATAACTCTATTTACTATTGGTTTGTCTAATTTTTTCAAGTCTCTTTTTACACTATTTGGTATAATATTTTTAAACATGACTAACAGTCCTCATGGATTAGTTCATTTTTTATATCATCAAGAGTGGTGTAAAGGCCGTTATTGATTTCTTCTTGTGATTCACCAGCCATTTTATAAAGGGCTTTAGCTAATTCTCTTTTTCGTTCAGGTAATTTTGCTGGGAGATCTTTTTCAGTATAACCTTGGTTGAGCAAATCTTTTTTAATTAGTTCTTCCAAATCAGAGAATATATCTTTCTTCACAAGAACTAATCTACCTTGATCATCAAGTTCAACGATTAAATTGTCTTTTGGGTGTTGTGCACGATCACATAACAGCATGTTTACGGGAGGTGCGGGGAGCCCGTATTGAGGGAAAGGTCAGCCCACCACATCCCTTCACCGGGAACGAAGTTCCGCCAAGACGGTCTATCTACTGAGTCCGGCTCAGAGACGTCGCAAATGCGAGACGTTATATGTCATCCCTTAGTTAATGGTGCTATGATAGTTGAGAAAATAGAGGATTGAGGTAATAATTTATATAATTGAATTACAAGATACTAGGGAGGTAGAAAAATGAAGATATTATTGTTGCTAGCAAAAGGTGTGGAACTAATAGAGGCAAGTGCTTTTATAGATGTTTTTGGATGGAATAGACATTATAATCAGATAGATACTGAAATAATTACCTGTGGTTTCAAAAGAGAAATATTGAGTACATTTAGCATACCAATAAGAGTAGATTTGCTAATTGATGAAATCGTAGTAGACGAGTATGATGCCTTAGCTATACCTGGAGGTTTTGGAGATTATGGTTTTTATGAAGAGGCATTTGATGAAAAGTTCTTAGATATAGTTCGAGAATTCAAAGATAAGGGTAAATTAATTGCTTCAATATGTGTAGGGGCACTTCCAATTGGCAAAAGTGGAATATTAGAAGGTAAAAAAGCTACAACATATCATTTGATGGGAAAAAGAAGGCAAAAACAATTGGAAGCATTCGGGGTAAATGTCGTAAATGAACCTGTTGTGATAGATGTTTATGGTAAGATTAAATTA
>NZ_WBZC01000086.1 GCF_009017275.1 Alkaliphilus pronyensis
TGGAGTAGTTGCAAGCATTATTGAGTAAATGCCTTTACTAAAAGATGAAAAAAGCTGGTTCAACTTGAAACTGAGATTTTGTGATGATATATTGGAATCAAAGCAGTCTAAGGGATTAGGGTTAGCCTAGTCCCTTATCAATATTAAAAGCAGCATATAATTAGTTTAAATGATCCGCTCACTCATATTAATTATATTAGTTTCAGTTAAGTAATTGGAATATTTTCAGTGATGTAGGAAGGAAAGAAATTTTTATTGACATAAAAATAAAAGTATGATAGATTTTATTAGGTAACCTGTATATAATATGAGCTACCTATGTTCTGTAGTCATATAGTTTTTTATGTCGTTTTTTCAGGAGGTGTAACAGTTGCGAGTTAAGATTACATTGGCATGTACAGACTGCAAACAAAGAAATTACAATACAACTAAAAGCAAAAAGAATAACCCTGATCGTATGGAGATGAAAAAGTATTGCAAATTCTGCAAGGCCCATACAAATCATAAAGAAACAAAGTAGGTATGTTTAAGAAAATGTGGTGAAGGAAGTGAATGAGAAGTGAGCACCCATGCAAATACTAATAAAGAAAACACAAGAAGCCTAGGGAAATTTTTAAAAGGTGTTAAATCAGAGTTAAAAAAGGTGAATTGGCCTAATCGAAAGGAATTAACAAATCACACAAGTGTTGTTATAGCTGCTTCTCTAGCTGCTACTGCAATACTTTGGGTTTTAGATGCTGCCTTTGGTTTTGGATTAAATCTAATACTACAGTAGCATATTAAAGTTTAAAGGAGGGGAGCGGTATCTATTGATACAATAGGTGCCCCTTAGTTATGACCCATGACGCAAAGTGGTATGTAGTTCATACCTATTCAGGTCACGAGAAAAAAGTGATGATGAATATACAAAAGATGGTCGAGAACAGAGGTATGGAAGATTTGGTACTTGAAGTAAAGGTTCCGACTGAAGAAAAAATTGAAATTAAAAATGGCAAGAAAAAGGTGAAGGAAAGCAAACTGTTTCCGGGCTATGTGCTTGTCAAAATGAAAATGACTGACGAAACGTGGTATCTAGTACGTAATACTAGAGGTGTAACTGGCTTCGTTGGGCCAAGCTCTAAGCCAATACCCCTAACTGATAAAGAGGTTAGAAATATGGGGGTTGAAGAAATACGACAAGAAGTTAATGCCAAGGTGGGAGATAGTGTAAAAGTTATTTCTGGTCCTTTTGAAAGCTTCATTGGTTCAATAGAGTCTATTAACATGGAAAAGCAAACCTTTAAAGTACTTATATCTATGTTTGGAAGGGAAACACCTGTGGAACTAGAATTCCATCAGGTCGAAGCTTTGTAGAGTATTTCATCATTAGAAGTGTAAGCTATTGATATAGCTAAGTTTAAGCAAAATTTAAGGAGGTGCAAAAATGGCTAAAAAGGTAATAGGACAAATTAAGCTACAAATTCCTGCAGGAAAGGCTACTCCAGCACCACCAGTTGGACCAGCTCTGGGACAACATGGTGTTAATATAATGGGCTTCTGTAAAGAATTTAATGCAAAAACTGCAGAACAGGCTGGACTTATAATTCCAGTTGTAATTTCTGTTTATCAAGACAGATCCTTCTCTTTTATAACAAAAACACCACCAGCTGCCGTTTTAATTAAAAAAGCTGTTGGAATAGACAGTGGCTCAGGTGAACCAAATAAAAAGAAGGTTGCAAAAATTAGTAAAGCTAAAATAAAAGAAATAGCTGAAATGAAAATGCCTGACTTAAATGCTGCTTCTATAGAATCTGCTATGAGCATGGTAGAAGGAACAGCAAGAAGTATGGGTGTAGTTGTAGAAGAATAGTATATAAATAAGTGGGAGGTTTCTCACATTTAAACCGCTAATACCACAAGGAGGTCAAGAAAATGCCAAAAAGAGGTAAGAAATATCAAGAAGCAAGAAAGCTTGTAGAAAGCAATAAGCAATACGATGTAAACGAAGCGATTGAACTGGTTAAGAAAACAGCAACAGCAAAGTTTGATGAAACTATTGAAGCCCACATAAAGCTGGGAGTAGACTCAAGACATGCAGATCAGCAGGTAAGAGGAGCTATTGTATTACCCCATGGAACAGGTAAGACTGCCAAGGTTTTGGTTTTCGCTAAAGGCGATAAGGCTACAGCAGCAGAGAAGGCTGGGGCAGATTACGTAGGGGCAGAAGATATGGTAAGCAAAATTCAAAATGAAAACTGGTTTGACTTTGATGTAGTTGTTGCAACTCCAGATATGATGGGTGTAGTAGGAAGATTAGGTAGAGTATTAGGACCTAAAGGATTAATGCCTAACCCAAAATCTGGGACAGTAACCTTTGATGTTGAAAAGGCTGTAAATGAAATCAAAGCAGGTAAAGTAGAATATAGATTAGATAAGACTAATATTATTCACGTACCAGTTGGCAAGGCATCCTTTGAAGAATCAAAGCTAACAGAAAACTTTAGAACCTTAATGGAAGCTATTCTTAAGGCTAAGCCTTCGGCTGCTAAGGGTCAATACTTAAGAAGTGTAACATTGACCAGCACCATGGGGCCTGGTATTAAGGTAAGCCCTGCCAAAATTACAGAATAATATTGTCATTAATATAAATAAATACTATTGACAATATCATATTCCTTTGATAAACTAAGCAAGTTGAAAGTGAATATTTTGCCACAGAAAGTAGGTGCTAATGCTTAAATATCCTACCGAGGCTTTTGATAAATGCTAAACACGCAATGATTCAGGCCTCGTTATGTCCAAACATAAGAGGTCTTTTTATTCGGCAAAATATCATAAAGTAACTACTATAATGAAGGAGGTGACATCCCCATGTTGAAGGCGATTGATGTTAAGAAGCAAACTGTAGAAGAAATTACTGAAAAGCTAAAAAATAGTACAGCGGCTATTCTTGTTGACTATCGTGGTTTAAAGGTAGAAGAGATTACAGAGCTTCGAAGAAATTTTAGAGAGGCTGGCGTAGAATACAAGGTATATAAAAACACCTTAATGCGTATGGCAGCAAAAAATGTTGGGATGGAAGAGCTAGTTAAAGACTTAGTAGGACCTAATGCTATAGCCTTAAGCTACGATGATCCAGTTGCTCCTGCAAGAATTGCAGAAAATTTTGCGAAGGATCATAAGAAGCTTGAATTAAAGGTTGGAATTGTAGAAGGTGCATATTATGACGAGCCTAAGCTAAAGGAGCTGGCAAATGTTCCGCCAAGAGAGGTTCTTATTGCAAAATTACTAGGCAGCTTAAAGGCTCCAGTATCAAACTTTGCTTACTTAGTTAAGGCTTTAGCTGAAAAAAAGGAAGCAGAAGGTGCGTAACAAACTAACCATTAAAGATAAAAACAACAATATGTAAATAATAAAATTCGGAGGTGCTTAAAAATGACAATTGAGCAAATTTTAGAAGCTATTGAGAATATGAAGGTATTGGAATTAAACGAATTAGTAAAAGCAGCAGAAGAAAAGTTTGGAGTATCGGCAGCGGCTCCTGTAGCAGTGGCAGGTGCAGCAGCAGGTGCAGTAGAAGAAGAAAAAACTGAGTTTGACGTAATTTTAGATAACGCAGGATCTTCTAAGATTAATGTTATTAAGGCCGTAAGAGAGATTACTGGACTTGGCTTAAAGGAAGCTAAAGAACTAGTAGATAGTGCTCCTAAGGCATTAAAAGAAGGTATTGCTAAAGAGGAAGCTGAATCTATTAAAGCTAAGCTAGAAGAAGCTGGAGCAGCAGTAACTGTTAAATAAAACATAATAAAATAAAAAGGGACTCCAGTATACTGGAGTACCTTTTTATGTATTTTTTGAAGCTATATTTCTGTTAAACCAATAACTTACTTAAATTTATTATACATCATATCAAGATAAAATTAAATAGATATATACACTTTAGGGTTAATTATAACATTAAATAATATTGCATAATTAATATTGACCTATCATAATACCATGTGATATAATAATACATTGCATCAAACTGTTTTTGTTAGAAATTTCATTAATACTCAATTCATGTATATTTAGCAAAAATCATGTCAATAGTATAAGATGCAGCCTTGTGTGCAAAAAACCAAAAGTAGGGAATTGCTTTTGGGTATTTTCATTGAAGAAGTTATTCAATTCCTTTCTCTATACCTTAATGTCAAGGAGTGAATTTAAAGATGCCACATCCTGTTAAAGTTGGAAAGATAACGAGAATGAGTTATTCTCAGATTGATGAAGTTCAGGATATACCAAATTTGATCGAACTTCAAAAGGAGTCCTATCAATGGTTTTTAGATGAAGGACTACACGAAGTATTCAACGATGTATCCCCAATTGAAGATTACACTGGAAACCTTATCTTAGAATTTGTAGATTATTACTTAGAAGAAACACCTAAGTACGATGTAGAAGAATCTAAGGAAAGGGATGTAACCTTTGCAGCACCATTAAAGGCAAAGGTACGTCTAATTAACAAGGAAACAGGGGAAGTTAAAGAGCAAGAGGTTTTTATGGGAGATTTTCCTTTAATGACAGACACAGGAACCTTCATTATAAATGGAGCAGAACGTGTTATAGTAAGTCAGCTGGTTCGTTCACCAGGAGTTTACTATGCAAGAGAAATAGATAAAACAGGAAAGCATTTGTTTTCAGCAACTGTCATACCAAATCGTGGGGCGTGGTTAGAATATGAAACCGACTCCAATGATGTGGTATCAGTAAGGATTGATAGAACCCGTAAACAACCTGTAACTGTTTTATTAAGAGCTTTAGGCTATGGAACAGATCAACAGATTAAGGATTTATTAGGTGAAGATGAAAGATTATTGGCAAGTCTTGAAAAGGATAATACAAAAAGTACAGAGGAAGGGCTATTAGAAATATATAAGCGACTACGTCCCGGAGAGCCACCTACTGTTGAAAATGCAAGATCTTTACTAAACACCTTATTTTTTGATCCTAAGCGTTACGACTTAGCAAAGGTAGGTCGATATAAATTTAATAAGAAGCTATCTATTGCCAATAGAATAATGGGGAAGAAGGCAGCAGAAAATGTAATTGATCCAACAACTGGAGAAGTACTAATTGAAGAAGGTCAAAAGATTGACCGTAAAACCTCACTGGCAATACAAAACTCAGGAATAAATATAGTTTTAATCTACTCAGAGGACAATAAACCTGTAAAGGTTATTGGCAACCATTTTGTAGACATCAAGGAACATATTTCCTTTAATATTAGCAAGCTTAAAATTAAAGAACGGGTGTATTACCCAGTGTTAAAGGAAATTTTAGATACATTTAAGCAAGAGGAAGAAATAAAAGAGGCCATAAAAGAAAGATACAGAGAATTAATTCCTAAGCATATTATTGTCGCCGATATTATTGCATCCATAAACTATGTATTTAATTTAGCCCACGAAGTAGGTAATGTAGATGATATAGACCATTTAGGAAATAGAAGATTACGTTCAGTGGGTGAGCTATTACAAAACCAATTTAGAATTGGGCTTTCCAGAATGGAAAGGGTAGTTAAAGAAAGAATGACTATTCAGGATGTAGATTTAGTAACACCACAGGCATTAATAAACATAAGACCAGTGGCTGCATCTATTAAAGAATTTTTTGGCAGCTCCCAATTGTCACAGTTTATGGACCAAACAAATCCATTGGCAGAACTAACCCATAAAAGAAGACTTTCAGCATTAGGACCAGGGGGTCTTTCGAGAGAAAGAGCTGGATTCGAGGTAAGGGACGTACATCAATCCCATTACGGACGAATGTGTCCAATAGAGACACCAGAAGGACCAAACATCGGACTAATAAACTCCCTATCCACATATGCAAGGGTAAATGAATATGGGTTTATTGAGTCACCCTATAGGGTGATTGATAAAAAGAGAATGGTTGTAACAAGTGAAATAGAGTATCTAACGGCAGATGAAGAAGATTTATTTATCATTGCTCAAGCTAATGAGCCAATAGATGAAGAAGGCTATTTTGTAAATAAGCGTGTAACTGCTAGAACTAGATTTGGTGGTATTGATATTGTACCCTATGAGGAAGTAGATTACATGGATGTTTCACCTAAACAGGTGGTTTCGGTTGCAACTGCCATGATCCCCTTCTTAGAAAATGATGATGCAAACAGAGCCTTAATGGGATCAAACATGCAACGTCAGGCTGTTCCTTTACTCAATACAGATTCACCAATTATTGGAACTGGTATGGAGCATAAAGCAGCCCGTGACTCAGGAGTCGTAATTGTAGCTAAAAACAACGGTGTAGTAGACAAGGTAACTGCAAATGAAGTTGTTATTAAATGTGATGACGGACAGAGGGATTATTATAGACTATTGAAATTCAAGCGTTCTAATCAAGGAACCTGCATTAATCAAAGACCAATTGTAAGTAAGGGTGAAAGGGTTCAAAAGGGCGATGTAATTGCAGACGGCCCCTCCACCGACCAAGGAGAAATTGCACTAGGAAGGAACTGCCTAATTGGCTTTATGACTTGGGAAGGCTATAACTATGAGGATGCCATCTTGATTAATGAAAAGCTTGTTAAAGAGGATGCACTAACATCTATTCATATTGAAGAGTATGAGGCAGAAGCTAGAGACACAAAGCTTGGACCAGAAGAAATCACAAGGGATATACCAAATGTTGGTGAAGATGCCTTGAAGGATTTAGATGAAAGAGGAATAATTAGGATTGGTGCAGAGGTAAATTCAGGAGATATTTTAGTTGGCAAGGTAACGCCTAAAGGTGAAACAGAACTAACAGCAGAAGAACGTCTATTGAGGGCAATTTTTGGTGAAAAAGCAAGGGAGGTAAGGGATACTTCCCTAAAGGTACCCCATGGAGAGTCGGGTATCATAGTCGATATTAAAGTCTTCACTAGAGAAAACGGCGATGAATTGCCACCAGGGGTAAATGAAATGGTTAGAGCCTATATCGCCAAGAAGAGAAAAATCAATGTTGGAGATAAAATGGCAGGTCGACATGGTAATAAGGGTGTTATTTCTAGAGTATTACCAGAGGAGGATATGCCCTTCTTGTCGGATGGAACTCCATTAGAAATAGTCCTTAATCCTCTGGGAGTGCCATCCCGTATGAATATTGGTCAGGTTTTAGAGGTTCATTTAGGTCTAGCTGCAAAGGCATTGGGTTGGAAGGTTGCCACACCAGTATTTGACGGAGCAAATGAGTATGATATTATGGATGCCCTTGAAGAGGCAGGATACCCTAGAAGTGGTAAGCTTATTCTACAGGATGGGAGAACAGGATTACCCTTTGATAACCCAGTAACTGTAGGCTATATGTATATGCTTAAGCTCCATCATTTAGTAGATGATAAGATACATGCCAGAAGCACAGGACCATATTCCCTAGTAACACAACAACCATTAGGAGGTAAGGCACAGTTTGGAGGCCAGCGTTTCGGTGAGATGGAGGTTTGGGCACTAGAGGCATACGGTGCAGCCCATACCCTGCAGGAGCTATTAACTGTAAAATCAGATGATGTTGTTGGAAGGGTTAAGACATATGAGTGTATCGTTAAGGGAGAAAACATTCCAGAGCCTGGAGTGCCAGAATCCTTTAAGGTTTTAATTAAAGAATTACAAAGTCTATGCTTAGATGTCAAGGTACTAACTGAGGAGGATGCTGAAATAGAAATTAAAGAATCTATTGATGATGATTCTGGAGAGCTTAGTATGGATCACTCGGATTTGGGGCCTGAAATTCAACCAACCTCCGAAATGGAAGAGGATAATTCCGATGAAGATGAAGAAGAAATAGATTTCATTACAGTAGAAGACTTTGAACCTTCTGAGTTTCAACCGGAATATATAAATAATGAAGATGATGATGATATGGATGACTATGATGACGATGATTTTAATTAATAGTTGCTTAAGCTGTGGCTTATTAGACTATAGGGAAGGGAGAGAGACTCCTTGTACGAATTAAACAATTTTGAGTCAATTCAAATTTCTTTAGCATCTCCAGAAAAAATTAGACAGTGGTCTAAAGGAGAGGTTAAAAAACCTGAAACCATTAACTACAGGACATTAAAGCCTGAAAAGGAAGGTCTTTTCTGTGAAAAAATATTTGGACCAACCAAGGACTGGGAATGTCACTGTGGTAAGTATAAGAGAGTTAGATATAAAGGTGTAATCTGTGATCGATGCGGTGTTGAAGTTACCAAGTCTAAGGTAAGAAGAGAGAGAATGGGTCATATAGAGCTTGCTGCCTCAGTATCACATATTTGGTACTTTAAAGGCATACCAAGCAGAATGGGTCTGCTTTTAGATATGTCTCCTAGGTCATTAGAAAAGGTCCTTTACTTTGCTGGGTATATAGTAATTGACACAGGTGAAACACCTTTATCAGAAAAGCAAATATTGACAGAAAAGGAATACTCAGAAGCAATAGAAAAGTATGGTCATCGGTTTAAAGCTGCAATGGGAGCAGAAGCTATAAAAGAGCTGCTACAGAAAATTGATCTACAGCAGCTAAGTAAAGAGCTGAAGCATAAGCTTAAGGAGAGTACGGGGCAAAAACGTGTACGAACTATTAGGAGACTTGAGGTTGTCGAAGCCTTTAGAACCTCCAGTAATAAAGCCGAGTGGATGATCTTAGATGTTATTCCTGTAATACCACCAGAGCTACGACCAATGGTGCAGCTGGATGGTGGACGATTTGCTACATCAGACTTAAATGATTTGTACAGACGAGTTATTAATAGAAATAATAGATTGAAGAGATTACTGGATTTAGGCGCACCAGATATTATAGTTAGAAATGAGAAACGAATGCTTCAGGAAGCAGTAGATGCCCTCATTGATAATGGTAGGAGAGGAAAGCCAGTTACAGGTCCTGGTAATCGTCCACTAAAATCCCTGTCAGATATGTTAAAGGGTAAGCAAGGACGATTTAGACAAAACCTTCTAGGTAAACGTGTTGACTATTCAGGTCGTTCAGTTATCGTAGTAGGACCAGAGCTAAAATTCTATCAATGTGGTCTGCCTAAAAAAATGGCATTAGAGCTTTTTAAGCCCTTTGTAATGAAGAAGCTTGTTGAAGAAAACTATGCACATAATATAAAAAGTGCTAAGAGAATGGTTGAGAAGGTTAAGCCTGAAGTATGGGATGTTCTTGAAGAAGTAATTAGTGAGCATCCAGTACTGCTAAACCGTGCTCCTACTCTTCACAGGCTTGGAATACAAGCCTTCGAACCAATTTTAGTTGAGGGTAAAGCTATAAAGCTTCATCCATTGGTATGTACAGCCTACAATGCCGATTTTGACGGAGATCAAATGGCTGTTCATGTACCCTTATCAGTGGAAGCACAAGCAGAAGCAAGGTTTTTAATGCTATCACCAAACAATATTCTTGCTCCAAAGGATGGTCAGCCGATTACTACTCCTACTCAGGATATGGTTTTAGGAAGCTACTACCTAACTATTGAAGTTCCAGGCACTAAGGGAGAAGGAATGATCTTTAAAGACTATGAAGAAATGCTGATGGCATACGAAAATGGAGCTGTTTCTCTACATGCAAGGGTTAAGGTAAGAAGAAGACTTAATTCCTATGACAAAGGCAAACTGGTTGAAAGCACTGTCGGCAGATTCATTCTAAATGAAAAGCTACCACAGGATTTAGGCTTTGTTGATAGAAATAAGGATCTTTATGGACTTGAAGTTGATTTCCTTTGCGATAAAAAAGGGTTAGGAAAAATTATAGACAAATGCTTTAGAAAGCATGGAAATACTGTAACCTCAATTATGCTTGATTATATAAAATCAAAGGGTTTCCAATTCTCAACCCGAGGGGCAATAACAATAGCAGTATCCGATATGGAAATTCCAAAGGAAAAAGCTGAATTAATCTCATTGGCAGAAGAAAAGGTTGATAAGTATGAAAAGGCCTTTAGAAGGGGCTTAATATCAGATGAAGAAAGATACGAGAAGGTTATTGAAACTTGGACTGAAACGACTGAAAAGGTTACAGATGCATTAATGGCAGGCTTAAACAGTCTTAACAACGTATTTATTATGGCCCATTCAGGCGCTAGGGGTAGTAAAAACCAAATTCGTCAGCTGGGTGGAATGCGTGGACTTATGGCCAACGCTACGGGACGAACTGTTGAAATACCAATAAAGTCAAACTTTAGAGAAGGTCTAACAGTATTAGAGTACTTTACCTCTACCCATGGTGCAAGAAAAGGCTTGGCGGATACAGCCCTTAGAACAGCAGACTCAGGATATTTAACCAGACGTCTTGTTGATGTAAGTCAGGATGTTATTATTCGAGAGGATGACTGCGGTACAAAAAAAGGAATTATAGCTACAGCCTTTAAAGATGGTAAAGAGATAATAGAAGAGCTATATGACCGTTTAGTTGGAAGACATGCACTCAATGATATAAAGCATCCACAAACTGGTGAAATAATAGTGGCTGCTTCGGAGCTAATAAATGAAGACAAAGCTGACTTAATAATTCAATCAGGCATTGAGAAGGTTATGATAAGATCAGCCCTTACATGCAAGACAAGACAAGGAGTATGTGGAACCTGTTATGGTAGGAACCTAGCTACTGGTGAAGAGGTTAAGGTTGGAGAAGCAGTAGGTATTATTGCTGCTCAGTCCATCGGAGAGCCAGGTACACAGCTAACAATGAGAACCTTCCATACCGGTGGAGTTGCAGGGGCCGATATTACGCAGGGTCTACCGAGGGTTGAAGAATTATTTGAAGCTAGAAAACCAAAGGGTCTTGCAATTATTAGTGAAATTGCAGGAAGAATAGAACTAAGTGAAAATAGAAAAAAGCGGGAAGTAACTGTAATTGCTGAGGACGGAGAAAGCATGAGCTATACAATACCCTACAGCTCCCGCATAAAAGTGAAGCAAGACCAGGTTATTGAGGCTGGAGACGAAATCACTGAAGGCTCAGTTAATCCCCATGACATCTTAAGAATAAAAGGAGTAGAAGGTGTTCAATCCTATATTATAAAAGAGGTTCAAAGGGTATATAGGATGCAGGGTGTTGATATTAACGATAAGCACATAGAAGTAATTGTCAGACAAATGCTAAACCGAGTAAAAATTGAAGAGTCAGGAGATACAGATCTTCTTCCTGGTGCTTTAGAAAGTGTTTTCACAGTTGACGAGACCAATAAGAAGACGATAGATGCAGATGGAGAACAAGCGACATATAAGCGAGTTCTACTAGGCATAACAAAGGCCTCACTAGCAACAGAATCCTTCTTATCTGCTGCCTCCTTCCAGGAGACAACTAGAGTATTAACTGAAGCAGCAATTAAAGGGAAAGAAGACAACCTCATAGGTCTGAAGGAAAATGTAATAATTGGTAAACTAATTCCTGCAGGAACAGGAATGAAAAGATATAAGAATATAGCTATTTCTATTGATCATGAGGAAGAGATGTTTGAGGATAATGAGATTCTCTAATTAGCAAATTAACAGTTGACACCTATTTTAACCAATGTTAAAATATTAAGGTGTGTTGATACAAAGTTGACTTTTTTATACTCTGGGAGATAAAAATATCTCCCAGATATTTAAAAAGGGAGGAAACTTTATGCTGGAGATATTACAGCACGAAAAAAAAATTATTGGAATAAAGCAAACTACAAAGGCATTAAAGCAAGGCAAAGCTAAAGTTCTCTATATTGCAAATGATGCTGACCAACATCTATTAAAGCCATTGGTTGAAATGGCAAATACTAATGGTGTTGAGGTTGTTCATGTAGAATCAATGAAAAAACTAGGCAAAGCCTGCAAAATAGATGTAGGTGCCGCTACAGCTGTAGTTTTAAAGTAATAGGAATTTTAGTTAAATGAATTAGCCAAATATTAATTTATCTAAAAATTTTGGATAAATGTTTTTCTGTGTATAAAGTTAAATACTTGGAAGGAGGTGCAATGGATGCCAACAATTAGCCAGCTAGTAAGAAAAGGTAGGAAAGAAGTGTCATATAAATCAACAGCTCCTGCTTTACAAAAAGGTCTTAACTCCTTAAGGAGAAAGTCTACAGATGTTAGTTCACCACAAAAAAGAGGAGTTTGTACTTCTGTAAAAACAGTTACTCCCAAAAAGCCTAACTCAGCCTTAAGAAAGGTAGCAAGGGTTAGACTAACAAATGGTATTGAAGTAACAGCCTACATTCCTGGTATTGGACATAACCTTCAAGAACATAGTGTTGTTCTTATAAGAGGTGGAAGGGTAAAGGATTTACCTGGAGTTAGATACCATATCGTAAGAGGCTCACTAGATACAGCAGGAGTAGCAAACAGAATGCAAAGCAGATCAAAATATGGTGCCAAAAAACCAAAGGCTGCAAAGAAATAGGAATGTCGGAGCGATAATGCATATAGATTATAACTACATTTTAACTACATGTGGTTAGGGCTTAAGAGCATTAAACAGCACACGACGGCTAGTCGAAAGACTTGTCGAGTACCTATGATCAAACACAATTATTGAGGAGGGAAGCGAAGTGCCAAGAAAAGGAAATGTACCTAAGAGAGAAGTGCTGCCAGATCCCATTTATGGAAGCAAGGTAGTATCAAAGCTAATAAACAATATAATGCTAGATGGTAAAAAAGGTATTGCTCAAAAAATTGTTTATGATGCTTTTGAAGTTGTAAAGGAAAAAACAGGCCAAGATCCGCTAGAGGTTTTTGAAAAGGCTATGAATAATATCATGCCTGTTTTAGAGGTTAAGGCTAGACGTGTTGGTGGTTCCAATTATCAAGTGCCTGTAGAAGTTAGACCCGAAAGAAGACAAACCCTAGGCCTAAGATGGTTAGTTGGTTACACCCGTAAAAGAGGCGAGAAGGGAATGACAGATAAGTTGGCTAAAGAAATTATGGACGCAGCCAACAATGTAGGAGCATCTGTTAAAAAGAGAGAAGATACCCACAAAATGGCAGAAGCAAACAAAGCATTTGCCCATTACAGATGGTAAAATAACGTTTAAGGTAGCATAAATTGGTTATGCTATTTAAGACAGTAAAAGCAAATGTTTGTTTTGCAATGAAAGGAGGATAATTCGTGCCTAGGCAGTTTCCACTAGAAAAAACAAGAAATATAGGTATTATGGCACATATTGATGCCGGTAAAACAACAACAACAGAGAGAATTTTGTTCTATGCTGGAAGAATTCGTAAATTAGGTGAAACCCATGAAGGTGCATCTCAAATGGACTGGATGGAGCAAGAGAAAGAAAGAGGAATTACGATTACTTCAGCAGCAACCACTTGTCAATGGCAAGATCATAGAATAAATATTATAGATACACCAGGACACGTGGACTTCACCGTTGAGGTAGAGCGTTCTTTAAGGGTGCTTGATGGCTCGGTGGCTGTTTTCTGTGCAAAGGGAGGGGTTGAACCCCAGTCTGAAACTGTATGGAGACAGGCAGATAAATATCGAGTACCTAGAATGGCCTTTGTAAACAAAATGGATATTTTAGGTGCAGATTATTATAATGCAGTAGAAATGATGAAGGACAGACTTGGAGCTAATGCGGTTCCAATTCAGCTTCCAATAGGAGCTGAAGATACCTTTAAAGGTATTGTTGATCTAGTAAAGAATAAAGCCTTCATGTATATGGATGACCTTGGTCAAAATATTGAAGAGGCAGAAATACCTGATGATATGAAGGAGAAGGCTGCAACCTATAGAGAAGCACTGATAGAAGCAGTTGCAGAAACAGATGAAGAATTAATGATGAAGTATCTTGAAGGTGAAGAACTAACAGAAGAGGAAATAGCTGAAGGTATTAGAAGAGGGACAATTAATGTTCAAATTATTCCTGTACTATGTGGTTCCTCCTATAAAAATAAAGGAGTACAAAGGCTTTTAGATGCAATTGTTGCATATATGCCGGCACCAACTGATGTTCCTGCTATACGTGGAATATCAGCTGATACTCAAGAAGATATTGAAAGACATGCAGATGACAGCGAACCTTTTTCTGCATTAGCCTTTAAAATAATGGCAGACCCATATGTAGGTAAGCTAGCTTTTTTCAGGGTTTACTCAGGTAAAATGGAGTCTGGCTCATATGTATTAAATTCCACCAAAGGCAAGAAGGAAAGAATTGGTCGTATTCTTCAAATGCATGCTAATACAAGAGAAGAGATTACAGAGGTATATGCAGGTGATATAGCTGCGGCTGTAGGCTTAAAGGATACAACAACTGGGGACACATTATGTCATCCAGATCACGCAGTTATTCTTGAGTCAATGGAGTTTCCAGAGCCTGTTATTCATGTAGCTGTTGAGCCTAAAACAAAGGCAGGGCAAGAGAAAATGAGTATTGCCCTTCAAAAACTAGCAGAAGAAGACCCAACATTTAGAACCTATACAGATGAAGAAACTGGGCAAACAATTATAGCTGGTATGGGTGAGCTTCACTTAGAAATCATCGTAGATCGAATGATGAGGGAGTTTAAGGTGGAGGCTAATGTTGGTAAGCCACAGGTTGCATATAAAGAAACAATCACTCAATCAATAGAGGTTGAAGGCAAGTATGCTAGACAATCTGGTGGACGTGGACAATATGGACATGTAAAAATTAGATTGTTCCCACAAGAGCCAGGTCTAGGATATTCCTTTGACAATAAAATTGTCGGAGGTACTATTCCGAAGGAGTATATTCCTGCTGTTGATGCGGGTATACAAGAAGCTATGGAAAACGGTATTTTAGCTGGATACGAAGTAGTTGATTTAAGGATAGAGCTTTATGATGGTTCTTACCATGAGGTGGACTCTTCAGAAATGGCATTTAAAATAGCTGGATCTATGGCATTTAAAGATGGTATGAAAAAGGCAAAGCCTGTACTGCTTGAACCATACATGAAGGTGGAGGTTGTTACTCCAGAGGACTATATGGGTGATGTAATTGGAGACATAAACTCTAGGCGTGGTAAAATAGAGGGAATGGAACCAAGAACAGGAGGAGTACAAGTAATTAAATCATATGTACCATTATCAGAAATGTTCGGTTATGCAACTGATCTTAGATCAAAAACTCAAGGTCGTGCAACCTACTCTATGCATTTTGATCACTATGAGCAAGTACCTGCAAGCATTGCAGAAAAGGTTGTTGCAGGAAAGTAATGGGTTTAAAATAGAATAGCAGCCAATTATTAACTGCTATTCTATTAGCATAAATTCATTTTATAAATTTAATTAATTATTTATGTTGAATTAAGGAGGAGAAGAAATGGCAAGGCAAAAGTTTGAAAGAACTAAACCCCATGTAAACATAGGAACAATAGGACAC
>NZ_WBZC01000087.1 GCF_009017275.1 Alkaliphilus pronyensis
ATTTATGATACGGTTCACCGTACTGTATGCAACGGCGGTTTCTTACATCCAAAAGATCATTGACTCTAATCATCTTATTCCTTATACAAAATATAGACCCAAGATTAGATTTAACAAGAGTAATAATCATTAATGGCCTATATCTTTATTAGTTCCATTATTCAACCAACCTTCATTTACAACATAACCACCTAAATTCCCACCATCTGGGCCCATCTCTATAATCCAATCTGCTTGTTGTATAAGTAAAGGATTATGTTCAATTACGATAACAGTTGCACCATTATTTGTTAGTTCTTTTAAAATATAGATTAGTTTTTTTACATTTTCATCATCAAGACCGGTTGTAGGTTCGTCAAGAATATATAGTACATCCTTTGTTTTACCTAAGCCTAATTGTTTTGCTAATTTTATTCGCTGTGCTTCACCCCCAGAAAGAGTTGTTGCACTTTGACCTAGTTTGATATAAGATATGCCTAATCGATGAAACATGTCTAGCATATCAAATATTTTCTTTTCATCCCTAAATACTTCCTTAACCTCATTAATTTCCATCTCTAATAAATCTGAAATACTATACCCTTTGTATGTTACTTCTAATATCTTATCGTCATATCTTCTTCCGTTACATTTTTTACATGTGGTATATATATCTGGCATAAAATGCATAGGAACAGCTATCTGTCCAGCGCCTTTACATTCTGAGCACTGTCCCTTTTTACTATTAAAGCTAAAATGCTCCTTAGTTAATCTCTTCTTCTTTGCGTCCTCCAATTTAGCATAGAAATCCCTTATTAAATCAAATACACCTGAATAAGTTCCAGGAATTGATCTAGGTGTCTTACCAATTGGATTTTGATTAACATAATAAACCTCTTTTAAGTTATCTACTCCACAAATTTCCTTATACTCTCTTATGACATCACTTTTTTTTCCAAGGTTTTTTAAAATAGCTGGATATATGGTTTTTGAAACTAAGCTACTCTTACCCGATCCACTTACCCCAATCACACAAGTTAGTTTTGATAAGGGTATCCTAATATCTATGTTTTTTAGATTATTGGTAGTTACCCCCTTTAATGCCAAAATCCTATTTCTACTTATCATTTCATCCTTGGTAGGTCTAAAATGAAAAATATCTGTATTACTACCTTTTTTATCAGGCACTTCTTCAGCCCTTAATATCTCTCCACCATATTTACCAGCTCTTGGTCCTACCTCCACTAAATAATCTGCCATATCAATAAACGCTTTTTTATGTTCCACCATTATAACTGTATTGTTTAGTTTCTTTAAATCCTGAATAACTTCAATAAGAAATTGATAATCTCTTGGATGAAGTCCTTTAGATGGTTCGTCCATTATATAGAGAATATTTGTCAAATCTGATCCAAATTGAGTTGCAATTTTTAACCTCTGAGCTTCTCCACCTGAAAGGGAAGGTACACTTCTATTTAAACTCAAATAGTTTAATCCAACCTGTTCCATTTTCTTTAATTGATATAAAGTTTTCATAAATATTATTTTAGATTTATCTTTTTTTTCAGTAGATAAAGTATTATATATTTGATGACACCAATTTTTCAACTTTGATATATTCATATTAGCAGCTTCTGGATATCTTGTTAGCCCAATTTTGACCAAACGACCATCTTTCTTCAAACGCTCCCCATTACAGTGACTACATTTCTTTTTCACAATATATTGCTCAAGATTGGCTATTGATTTATCAGCATTATTATTTCTTAATAGTCGATTCATTGTGTTGACTACACCTTCAACTGGTCTAGTTATGATACCTTTCCTACCATTAGAATTGACATAGCTAAGACTGACTTCTCTCCCATTAGTGCCATAGAAGAGCTGCTTCTTAAAATTCTCAGTAAGCTCCTTAAAAGGCACTTCCAGATTTTCCTTCATGTCATCAGCTAGGGCAAGCACTTCTCCTCGCATCCAGTTTGCATTTGGATTTTCCCTATGCTTTCTTAAATTTCCCCACCAAACAGATGCTCCATCTAAAATAGATTTATTAGGATTACTTACTATACGCTCAACATCAATCTGTAATTCCTCTCCTAAACCCTTGCACGTAGGACACATATGATCCGGGTCATTATAACTAAATACTGCTTGTGTCAAGTCAAAATAAATGCTTCCACATTGACCACATACATTGTTTTCAGAAACAAGTTCATAACATTGAGGACAAGTTCTTTCTCCAATTGTTGCATATAACAGTTTCAATAAATTACCTGTCTTTGTTACTGACCCTACTGTAGACCTTGGATTTCTACCTAAATTTTTTTGCTCAATGGCAATAGCTGGTTGGAGTCCAGTTATTTTTTTTACCTTAGATTCATTAATATCCATGCTAAAATCAGAAGAAACTAAATCCATAAATTGTTTTTGACTTTCATGATAAATGGTATCAAATGCAAGACTTGATTTTCCACTACCACTGACTCCTGTAAAAACAGTAATTTTGTTTTTAGGGATTTTCACAGATATGTTTTTTAGGTTATGAACATAAGCATTTTCTACAGATATTTCAATAGCATTAATCTTATCTAAGTTCCATACACTTTCTGGTTCAAGCTCTGGAACAAAAACTATTTCTTCATCTACATCATCTTTAACCTTACAAATTATAGCTTCAATATCCCCTTTAGATTCTTCAAAGACTTTATAATCCGTCCAATGATCTACCCATTCTGGAACTCTAACATCTTTAAAAACAGTAACATCACTATATGGCATAATTTGTAATATCTGCGAATTTTCAAATCCATCAAACCCACAAACCCTTATATAGTTATTATACTTATCCACGTCATCTACTCTTACCACTGTAGATGCAATCGGATTTGGTCTTACAGGTGACCTTGTAGCAAAAATCCCACACTTTGGTGCATTTTCATAAGGTGGATTACACATGCAATTCTTACGTAATTCTTTTTTATCAAATCTGTCAAACCACCAAAGAACTCTTAGATAATCTCCTTTTTCTATCTTTTCTAATACTGATTCTATTTTGTACTTTGGAAGGTATTCCGATTCATTAATCTGTATTACACCACTTTTGCTGAAAAATAAATACTCACCAATAGGATTTCCATTGAAATAAATCCCTGTATGAATTTGATTCTTATAGACATTTTCTAGCCTTTCTTCACATGGGAAATATGGTTTTATATCTATAATTTCACCTTTCATATTCACTTCATTTATTAAAATTTCACTAGTCTTTTCCAGCAACTTATATATTTTTACTCCATAACAAAAAATCCTATTTTTATCCTTAGTGAAAACAATACAATGACTAAAATCACCTAATTTTATCATGGCTTTTTGAAAGACCTTTTTTAAAGTAATCTTTGTGATACCATCTTTCCCTTCACCCGCCATGTTTATGATTTCATAGTCTCCAATTGATTGAAATTCTATTTTTTTCATAGTTGGTCTCCTTCTAAAGAGGAGTTATCGGATACAGATTTCTACAACTTTCTCCTCTTTACTTTGATTGCATTCTTGAGGTGGATAATGTTCAAAAAATATACGATCATCTGGTATATAACCGCTTTCTGGCAACCATTTTGACAGCATATAATTCCAAGCTAGTTCATATTCATTTGGCTTTAACATAAATCTTCCAACCACATATGTTCCACCTTTTAGAAACATACTGCCAAATTCGCCGTCAGCTTTTACATCTTCATTCGTTGACATGCATACACTTAATCTTAGTTGCTCTTCCATTGTCAGATCACCGAAATCATGATATAGCACAAACCATTTTGAATCATTTCTTATATAATCCCTTGAACTGGTATAAAAATATAATTTTGAAAATAATCCTTTAAAAAGATCACTATTACCTTTATAAGATCCGACGTGCCTAGTATAAACTACTTTTATTGTTTCTAATGATTTGACAGATACTTCTATAGGTCTAGTATAACGAATCCCTGTATTATATACTTTTCCATTCATGCTAATATCTTTAATTATCATATTTTCATTCTCATTAAGACGTCTGAATTGGCTTGCATTCATACCAAATCTTTCTTTGAAAGCTTTTGAAAAAGATGCCTGATTAGAAAAACCAATTGATAAAGCTATATCTTGGATTGATTTTTTCTTATTAGCAAGTAATAAAAATGTGGCTTTCTCAAGTCGTAATCTTTTGATATAACTATAGAGACTCTCCCCTGTCATGTGTCGATAAATACGCTGAAAATGAAAACTAGAAAAGGCAGCTATTTCCGATAACTGCCTTGTATTTAATTCTTCATCTAAATGTTTTTCTATATAATCTTGTACCTTATTAATTTTAGAAATGTAAATTAACCTTGATTCATTAAATATAAACTCCATAATATATCACCTCTATCTGGTATGTATTTCACGTTTAACTATAATTCTAGAACCGCTGTAACTGCGGTTTAGTTATAATAGACATGGTATCTGTCTCTTTAAAGCAATACAAGACAACCGAAATGTCCCCACGTCTCTTTTTAATGAATCTATCGTTTAACTATAGTTCACTTGATTTTCTCATCAAATAATCTTCCTTAGTAAAGGAATAAATATATTTCGCTGTGCTTTTCCCACTTTTGCTAAAAATATCAAACTGTGTTTCAATTAATTTGTAACCTGATGATTCCAGAGATTTAATTGAATTGATATTTCCTTCCCAAACATCGGCATATAGGACATCAACACTTAATTCGTTAAATACATATTCATAGAATAATTTTTTTGCTTCTCTCATATATCCTTTTCTCCAGTAATTAGAGTGAAGCCTTTGTGATTCGCCAGCCACCAAAAGTCCATTCTCAATAACAGGTTTTCCTAATCTTATAATTCCAATTACGTCTTGTGTTTCATTTGATATTATCATCCAATTAACAAAGTATTCATCATATGAATTTAGCAATTTTATAATATCATCAATTGACACAGGCACAGTATTTCCGACATACTTGTGAATATTTTCATCTTGTGATACATTAAAGTAACCTTCTGCATGCTTTTTAATATCCATTGGTTCTAAAGCAATTAAGTTTCCTCTCATCATTATCAATATTCTCCCTTTATCAAAATCATAGGGTTCTTAATTTATCAATTCTATAAAAAATGGTACAATTATTCTTTTTATTAAATTAAAATGCAAATTATGGGTATATCACAAGTTTTACTCAATTCAGCAACCTTATCAATTCAAATACATATGCATAAACATACTGTTGTGATGAGAAAAACTGCTGATTTTACAACGATTTTTATCTTAGCATATTTTTATTTATGATACGGTTCACCCTTCACTATCCTAAACCCTCTATATATTTGCTCAAGTAGTATTAGCCTCATTAACTGATGTGGAAATGTCATCGGTGAAAAGGATAGCCTGTAATCTGCCTTTTGTAGCACCTGGTCGGATACACCTAAAGAGCCCCCAATAATGAATACTACATTGCTGTTACCGGTTACACCTAGGGATTGTAGCTTGTCTGCTAGTTCTTCTGATGCAAGCATTTTACCCTTGATATCTAAAACTACTGTATATGCAGCTTCCTTTATGTGCTTAAGG
>NZ_WBZC01000088.1 GCF_009017275.1 Alkaliphilus pronyensis
TTTTCATTGATAAATGCCTCCTTTTAATTTGCATAATAATTTTGGTTTTCTGGGGCTACAACATACCCCTGTACATTAATTATTCTATGCTCCATTAAAATGTAACAAAATAACAAAGCATCCTTTTACTTATTTGTTAATTTTTGGTTTTTGCTCTTAATAATTATAGCATTATATTTTTTTATATACAACCGAGGAAAAACATAAAAGCAAGTAATAAGTAATAGGGAATAAGTAATAGGGAATAAGTAATAGGGAATAAGTAATAGGGAATAAGTAATAGGGAAAAATGAAAAGTTAAAAGTGAAAAATGTAAACAACAAAACCAAGTTGAAAATTGAAAATGGAAAATGGAAAACAAGAGGACATAATGAAAAATTAAAAGTTAAAAGTGAAAAATTAAGAACATAAAACCGAATTATAAATTAAAGGCAAAGATAAAAGAAATGTTTAATGATAAACCATAAAAGAAAGGAATAGGGAATAAGTAATAAGTAAATTTGAAAATTGAAAATTAAAGCAAACAGGAGCAAAAGCCCTATAGTTTTTTACTAAACATGACGATAATATAAAAGTAGGTATTTGTATAATAAAGAATTTATAAATATAAGGGGGGCGACAGATGTTGAAAAGATCATCTATAGTGACAACATTTATAATTATTTTGATTTTTACTTTCACCACCAGTAGTTATACCGATTCTTATAGAAGAAATATAACTGCTTGGTTCAATAACATACAGGTGGAGATCGACGGAGAAAAGCTAGAAATGGCTGATGAGCCTATAGTTTTTGAAGACAAGGTTTATATGCCAATAGAGGAGCTGGCGGATGCCCTTTACATAAATTTTGTATATGATGAGGATGAGGCTATGGTTAGGATTAATACAAATCGTCTTTTTGATGTTGATACTGATACCTCATCAGTTCCGTTAACCTTCCAAAAGCACTATGAGCTTGAGTCTCTAAGGAAGCAGGTAGCTGAAATGGAGGAAGAAATAAATAGACTTCAGGATGGTCGTTTACCCTATGCCCGTATAAGAACTTTAGAGGAAATGGAAGAATATATTAAAGAGCACTTTAAAGTACTTAAAGACATAAATATGTCTATTCAGCTTCTTGATTTAGGTAGAAATGAATATTCACTTAATGCTTCATTTGGCAACGAAATAAGCAAATGGAAGGAATTAGATAGAAGGGAAGTAGAAGGCTGGATTGATGACATTTATTATGCAATACGTCATTTTTATGACCCTGAAGCAAAGCTAGAAGGTATAATTAGAGCTTCAAGCTTAAAATCAGGCTCTCAATACACCAGCTATTATACTAGAGGGAATATGTTGTACTTTGATTTTATGTTATCTGAGCATAAAAAGAGTCCTCTTATTGATGGTGTTAAAATAGAAAATGCACTTAATAAAAAGCTTAAGAACTATAATAATGAGGTCTTTACATATGAGGTATTCGTAAATAATAACGATGTTGATTTACTTGTATACTACGAAAAGAAAAAATTTGATAATTGGTCCCCAACTTCTAAAATGCAGTATTTAAAGCGTATTAGAACAGAGGTTGATAGGATATACGAGGATGTTAATATTGATGGTAAAATAATATACAGTAAAAATGACGAAGCAACATTAAGATTCTCTATAAGCGACGATTTTATTAGCTCCTACGATTTAGTTGTGGAAATGGAGGAGTATATAAATAAGACTTATGATGAATTTAAGTATAGTGGTGATACATTTAAATTTAACTATAAAATATATGAAAGCTATAGCAATGCCTTTGAAGTAGTCTTAGATGGAGACTTTGAAATTGATGACTCCGATTGGGAGGATGTTATGGATCATGGTGAGTCTTCCTTTAGAAGTCATGTACAAAAGGTCTTTAGATATTTAGAGGGAATATATGATGTAGATATATTTGGAGAGGTTCGGGATGCAAGCTTAAGATCAATATGTGATGTAGAGTATTATAGCACTGGGTCTGGTAGCTACCGTTATGTACACCCTATAATTTTCCCTTAGATAATTAATAATAAATGTAATGTAACCTTAATATATAATGCCCCCTTACTCTGGTATAATAACAGTGTGTAAAGAGGGTAGTGTTAAGTAACTTATG
>NZ_WBZC01000089.1 GCF_009017275.1 Alkaliphilus pronyensis
AGATATGGTAATCTTTTTTTGGTGACCCCTAGGGGAATCGAACCCCTGTTACCGCCGTGAAAGGGCGGTGTCTTAACCGCTTGACCAAGGGGCCATGTATTCAGCAACCCCCAGTATCCTTTACCAAGAACCGCTGAAATAAAAATGGTGACCCATCCGCGACTCGAACGCGGGACACCCTGATTAAAAGTCAGGTGCTCTACCGACTGAGCTAATGGGTCAAGTTTTTATCCACATTTATATATGATAAAAGAAACTTGTTTATAAGTCAACACTTTTTGTCGAAAAAAAAAGAGGCACTCTTAAAAAGTGCTTCCTTAAAAAATATTTTCTCTAATAATTGTTTGATTTCTCTTTGGTCCAACGGAAATCATTTTTACTGGTAGCTTAATATATTCTTCAATTTCTTCAATATACTTTTTTGTGTTATCAGGAAGATCATCATAGGCTGTAATATTTGATATATCTTCATGCCATCCATCTAACTCTTTATATATAGGCTTGCATTCTGCTAATACTTTAAGGTTGGCTGGAAAGTGTTGAAGGATACTTCCTCTATACTCATAGCCTATACACATTTTAATCTTTTCAAAGCCACTAAGAACATCTAGCAGCATTAACGAAATCCCTGTTACACCGTTTATTCGGGATGTATATTTAACCATTACTCCATCAAACCAACCACATCTTCTAGGTCTTCCTGTGGTTGTACCGAATTCATTGCCTTTAATTCTAATGCTATCACCTGTTTCATTCATTAATTCAGTGGGAAATGGTCCCTTTCCAACCCGTGTTGTATAGGCTTTAACTACACCTATTATTTCATTTATCATATTAGGTCCAATACCAGTACCAACACAAAATCCTCCAGAGGTTGGATGTGAGGAGGTTACATAGGGATATGTACCTAAATCTATATCCAGTAATGCCCCTTGTGCCCCTTCAAATAACACTTTTTTGCCTTCTGTTAAAGCTTCGTGTAGAAGAACTGTTGTATCAGTAATATGCTCCTTTAATCTATCTATCATTTTGCTGTAGGCTTCGTAGGTTTCCTCCATGTTAAATCCAGTATCATTATATATTTTTTCAATAATTCTATTTTTTTTATATATTTGCTTAGATAGACGGTCTTTAAAATACTCTCCATCTAACATTTCTCCCAGTCTTATGCCTGATCGTTCTATTTTATCCATGTAGCAGGGTCCGATACCTTTTTTGGTTGTTCCTATTTCTTCCTCTCCCCTAGCAGCTTCTTCTAGGGCATCTAGCTTTTTATGGTAGGGAAATATCACATGAACTCTTTCATCTATTTTAACGTTTTCAACACCAATTCCTTGCTCTATAAGTGTATCCATCTCTTTTAAAAAGCCTTCTGGGTCAAAAACAACACCATTCCCAATAAGATTTAAGGTGTTCTTATTCAATACTCCTGATGGCATTAGGTGAAATGCATATTTTTTATCTCCTACTATAACTGTATGTCCAGCATTGTTTCCACCTTGTCCTCTAACAACAACATCTGCTTTACTGGCTAAATAATCTATTATTTTTCCTTTACCTTCGTCACCCCACTGAGCTCCAACAATAACTACTGATGGCATTTACTCATCCCCTTATCTATATAGGCTGTTTTTCCGAACGCTACACATAAACATTATCATAATATACGTAATTAGTCAATTTAAATTAAATAAAACAGTCTATCTCAGCGGCATTACTAACACTCCCACTTCTTAAGCGTGAGATAAGTGCCGCCAAGCTTCGAAATAAGTGCAACTAAAGTTCAGGTGGAGTTAAACTCCATCTGAACTAAGTTTTCCTTATAAAACAATTAATATTCGTATATTTTAGCATAATTTGCTATATTAAAAGGATTGAGTACTTTCAGCACTCAACCCCTTATTTTTTGCTACTTATTTTCAAAATGCTTATTTAAATCTTCTACTAGCTTACTTACATCAATTCCATGTACTTTCCCAGCATCACCGATGCTCTCCATTGTAGCACCAGGGCAGCCCAGACAATGAAGCCCATACTTCATGAAAACTGCTGCTGCTTCTCTATCCATGTTTAAAACATCCATAATTGTCATGTTTTCTGTAATTTTAGCCATATTTATCCTCCTTATATAAGACTTAATTTAGTTGTTTGCAAAATGCTTGAACCATTGAAATTAAAGCATTTTAGCAATGTATTTATATTGTTT
>NZ_WBZC01000009.1 GCF_009017275.1 Alkaliphilus pronyensis
CAAGTACTTGGTTTTCCTTTTTTTGCTTTATAAGCTTTTTACTATTTCATTGCACTTTCTAATGCTCTTTCTACTGCTTGCTTCCACTTATTACTTGAGCCAGTTGCGCCAGTGTAAACATCTATATCAGAGCCGTTAGCCTCAATGAATCTTGCAGGTAGCTGCTCTACAGCTTCGTGATACTGGGGCCAAGCATAATCTTCACCTTTAAACTCATATGCTCCTGTTTCAGGGTTAGCTTTAGCATCCTTTAATTCTACATTAACTATTTTATCATTTTCTATAGTTACCCAAGCAACTGATACTCCCTTCATTTCATCAGATATTCCTATGAAGGTTCCATCAAAGTATGTGTTTGAGTTTTTTGCTTCAATAAGTGCCTTTTCTAATGCTCTATCTACCGCTTGCTTATAGCCTATACTTGAACCTGTAGCCCCTGTAATAATATCTGCATATTCACCATTGGTTGCTACTATCTTCTCATTATATAGGTCTGTAGCTTCGTGGTATTGAGCCCATGGATAGTTATCACCCTTTGCTACTCCTGTACTGCTTACTCCATAAACATGGGCATAAACTATTTTATCATTGGCAATTATTATGTCAGCTACTCCAAAGCTTTTTGAGGATGCATCAGAAACTCCTTTATAATATCCATCTACATATAGCTTTGTTGTTCTTGCACTATCTAAAGCTCTGTCTACAGCTTGCATCCATTTATTACTTGATCCAGTTGCGCCAGTGTAAACATCTATATCCGATCCATTAGCTTCAATAAACTTAGCTGGCAATTCCTTTACTGCTTCATGATATTGTGGCCAAGGGTAATCCTCTCCCTTGAACTCATATCTTCCTGTCTCTTCGTTAGCTTTCGCGTCTTTAAGCTCTACCTCTACAATTTTGTCCTTTTCTATAGTTACCCAAGCTACTGAAATACCTTTACCTTCATCTGATATACCTAAGAAGGTACCATCAAAATATGTATTAGTATTAGTTGGCTCGATAAGTGCCTTCTGTAACCCTCTTTCAAGCGCTTGCTTATAGCCTTCACAAGAGCCAGTTGCACCTGTAATAATATCTGCAAACTCTCCATTTGTCTCAACAATTTTTTCATTATATATAGCTGTTGCTTCGTGATAAGCATCCCATGGGTAGTTTGCATCCTTTAAGGCACCTGTTGAACTTTGTCCGAAGACATTTGCGTATACAATTACATCATTTTCAATAGTAATTTCTACGTGATTTAAGCTCTTTGAGGATGCGTCAGATGTCCCTAAAAACGTTCCATTTCTGTAGATTTCACCTGAGGGTCTATCTCCTTCGTATAGGAAAACGTTTTTACTTATTGGAGCTTGATGGTAATCGTATCCTAATATTGTAGCTACCTCATGGGCAGGTGCATAGGATGATCTACCTACTATAAGAACTTTGCTGAAATAATTTAAGTTATTGTTTCTGTAAACCTTCATCTCAGTGCCACGGTTACCTGTTTTAATGTCATCAACTTGATCTTTGCTGTCCAATAAAAACGCACTATGACTATCAGCATCATAATGGACATACAGACCCTTTGATTCAGCCATTTCTCTAATTGGAAGATAAACGACCTCGTCAACTAGTAATGGTGAGGTATTAAGAACTTTTTCTTGGTTATTTAATACAACTACACCCTTAAACTCTTGAGTACCTTCTGCTGTTGCTGCAAAAGAGCTCAAGGATAATGGTATTGTCAGTGCAATAACCAAAATCACTGCAAAAATCTTTCTCATTAAAATTCCTCCCTTTTTATTTTATTAACAACACTTTTAAATATATATGTTGTTAAATTAACAACAGGCACAAAATTCTTATGTATTTATTTAGCAATATGACTATAATTTTCTTAATAATAATTATTATATAATATTATCTTCACTATAGCAAACCCCAATAATGTATGTTTCTTTACATTTTGTTGACAAGTTGATATAATTAATAAAAATTTCAACAAAATGTAATATTATTATATAGATATCTTTTGAGAATTATCTTTATAATGTGTATAGGGAGTGTATGTCTATGACTAAGGGTGTAGCAAAGACCATTATATTAATACTAATAGCTTTAGTGCTTTTAACTGCCTGTGGTGAAAAGGAGCTTCTTCCATTCCAAAAAGATGAATATGTTCTCGGTGGTATAAGGGGTAGGATTATGATTTTCGAGACCACTGAAGACAAAGCGGAAAAAAGCTTTAGAAAGGCATATGACCGTGTTGGTAAAATTGAGGCCTTGATGAGTACTACTGTTGTGGGTAGTGATGTATATAATATTAATAAAAATGCAGGAAAAGCTCCAGTAGAGGTTAGTACCGAAACTATAAAGGTAATAGATATAGGAAGAGAATATGAGAGTATTACTGACGGTGCCTTTAATATTGTTTTAGGATCACTCATAGAATTATGGGGAATAGGTAAGGAATGGCAAAAGGTGCCTATAATGGAGGAAATTCAAGAGGCTAAAAATCATATTGATATTAACTCACTAGAGGTTACTGATGCTACTGTTTATATTAAGGATGCCAACATGTTGATGGATTTAGGCGGTATAGCTAAGGGCTATGCAGTGGATGAAGCAGCCAAAACTTTATTGGACAACGGTGTTAAGCATGGTTTTATTGAACTAGGAGGAGATATTTACGTAATTGGTAATAAAGCCAATGGAGAGCCGTGGTACGTTGGTATTCAAAATCCCTTTATTGGTGAAAACAATGCTGTTGCACGTATACCTATAGCTAACCAATCAATTGTAAGCTCTGGGGACTATGAGCGTTATTTTATTGAAGATGGAGTACGGTATCATCATATTATTGACCCCGAAACTGGCTATCCAACTGTTAACCAGCTTGTAAGTGTAACAATTGTTTCAGACTCTTGTATTGAAGGAGATATTCTATCTACTGCTGTGTTTGTAATGGGATTAGAGAAGGGTCTGGATTTTGTTGAGTCCCTTGAAAATGTTGAAGCAGCATTAATTACAAAGGATAGGGATGTATACGTTACATCTGGAATGAAGGATATTATAGAAATTAGAGATAATTCATTTACAATAAAGGATTAATATAAAGGAGCTATTAAGCTCCTTTTAAATTTATGAAAAAGCCTACCTTCAATCAAGAATTTCTACATCTGGCTTCAGCTTATAAATTACATCTTTTCTTTCAACGATAATGGTTGTCTTTTTACTTAATTCTTTATCTTCCTTTATTTTTAGTAATAGCTCCTTAGCTGGATTAATTGCAACTGGATTGCCAACTAGCTTTAGCATTGCAAAGTCACCATTAGTGTCTCCATATGAATAACTGTTTTCTAAGCTTAAATTGTAATGCTGTAAAAATTCTGTTATTGCATTATGCTTATTACTGGAATCCCACATTTGAGCAATTTCTCCAGTAAACACGTTATTTTCATCCACCAAGTATTGCGTACCTTTAAAATCTGTTACTCCATATTTTTCAGCCATCTTCTCCACCAGATAATCTGGGCTACCGGAAATAAAGAATATTTTATGCCCCTGTTTTTTATGCCAAATAATTTGCTCTCTAGTATAGCGATATACCCTGTCACCCTTCATTTCTATTACCTGATTAGATATAAAGTCTATTTCTTTTCTGTTTAACCCCTTCATTGATTCCAGATAGATTGCTGCTACCTCTATTAAGTAGTCTTCATAATATCCTTTTCTTTGATCCCAGTTGAGAAAGGATTTTTTTGCATCCCTATACCATATGGCAGGATCAATTATTTCGTATCTAATTAGCTTCTGAAAATGCTCCAGCATAAGGGAATTTCTATATAGTGTACCATCTATGTCTATAAAAACACCAATATTATCCATAACCTAACCCCCAAAGACTTAGTATTTATATAATTATACACTATATTTATGGTGTAAAACATAAAGATTATTACCAGTATACATATTTACCGTTGGTCTGATATTGTTAGATGCCGCTAAGCTCCATAGGATGTTAGGTTTTATGTATAAAAACTGATAAGAATAAATCTTATCAGTTTTTATTATGCTTTAGCCACAAGCTTAGTTATTTCATTTGTTATTTCTTGTGGAGCTATTTCATTAGGGCTATAGGAATTGATTAAATCAACTAAAGGCTGGTAATTCTCATAAAAAACAATTATTATGTCTCCAGCCTTTCCATAATCCATTGCTTTCTTTAATGCTTTAACCTCATTGCATTCTATCTCCATTTGATCCTCCCTTAGTCCACCTAAAGCACATCCCTTTTTAAGGATTTTTGCAACCTCCTCTGCCCCTCTGCCTCGTAGGTCTTGATCCTCCTTTATATAGGCATAATCGAAGTATTTACCTGATATTTCTCCAATTTTTAATATGCTTATGTCGGGTCTATCTCCTGGAACACCTATAACTCCTATAAGGCGACCAAGCTTAAGCTTCTTTAAGCCCTCTAAAACCTTATAATATCCGTCAATGTTGTGGCCATAATCAATAATTACCTTAAAATCTTTAACATTGAAAACATTAAACCTACCTGGATTATGTTTATTATCTGTATTAAACTCTTTTAATGCTTCAGCTATTATTGATATATCTACTCCTAAGGAATATGCACCAGCAATGGCAGCCATACTGTTTTCAATATTATGCTTTAAAGCACCGCCAAAGGTTGCAGGAATACTATTAACATCTATTATTGGAATGTTGCTTTTACCGTCAAATAAGCATATACTATCTTTTTTTATAAATACAGCTTTCCCACCAACAGACATATGCCTTTTAATTAAGGGGCTGTTGGAAGACTCACCGAATAGTATTACTTCACACCTTACATTTGCTATTATTCTTTGGGTGTAGGGATCATCAGCATTTAGTACTGCATACCCATCTGGCTTTACAGCCTCTACAATTAGTGCTTTTACATCTGCCATCTCCTCAAGGGTGTTTATTCCATCTAGCCCTAAATGGTCATCTCCTATGTTTGTGATTATTCCAATATCAGCCTCTTTATAGCCTAAGCCTTTGTTTACAATTCCTCCCCTTGCGGTTTCTAAAACCGCCACCTCTACTTCTTTATCCATTAATACAATCTTTGCACTTTGGGGTCCAGTGGTATCTCCTTGTATAATTAGCTTGTCATTGATATAAACTCCACCTGTACTGGTCATGCCTACAGTCATGCCATTTTTTCTCAAAATACTTGATATCATTCTAGTTGTTGTGGTTTTTCCATTGGTTCCAGTAATGGATGTTATTGGTATTGAGTGGTTTGTCCCATCTGGGAACAACATGTCTACTATTGAATTTGCAACGTTTCTACTTTTTCCAATTGAGGGAAAATGGTGCATACGAATCCCTGGGCATGCATTTATTTCAATTATTGTGCCACCTGTCATTACTATAGGCTTAGATATATCTTCAGTTATAATATCTACTCCTGCTATATCTAATCCTATTGCCCTTACTGCATTAATAATAAGCGTCTTGTTGCTTTCATTGATTTCGTCAGTAACATCAACAGCAATACCACCAGTGCTTAAATTGGCATTCTCCCTTAAAAAGACAACCTCCCCTTTACTAGGAATATCCTTTAAGCTTTTTTTCCTTATTTCTAAAAACATCATCATAACATCATCAATTTCAATTTTTGTTAATGGCTTTTCATGTCCAAAGCCTCTGTTTGGGCTTTTATTTTCAAATTGTATCAGCTCTTCTATTGTATTCACACCATTCCCTATCACATGGGTAGCTATTCTTTGAGAAACTGCTACTACCCTATTATCTACTACTACAACCCTATAGTGTTTACCTGGGATATATTTTTCCACCAAAGCTCTTTTACTATATGCTTGGGCTATATCATATGCCCGCTGTACCTCCTGCCTACTTTGTAGCTCTATTGATACCCCCTTGCCTTGATTTCCATTAAAGGGCTTGACAACAACAGGGTACCCTATTTCTTCAGCCACCATTATTGCTTCATTACTGGATAATACTGTTCTTCCTGGTGGTACAGGTATATTTATAGATTTTAATATTTCTTTAGTAAGCTCTTTATCACTTGCTGTATCCACTGCTATACAGCTTGTTGCATCCGTTATGGTGGCTTGAATTCTTCTTGAATATTTACCATAGCCAAGCTGGACTAGGCTATTGTCTCCAATGCGTAAACTAGGAATACCTCTTTTGCTAGCTTCATCAATGATAGCAGCAGTACTGATACCTAACCCTTTTTCTTGAACATTATTCTTAATTTTCTCTAATCTATGGTTTAAGTCTATTTCTTTGTCATTTAAAATGCTTTTTAAAACATCAAATGCCAGTAAGCCTGCTTCATACCCTGCTGTTTCATTAATGTATGAAAATACAATACAGTATACTGTTTCATTTTCTAAGTATCTTGTTTTACCAAACTTCACATTATAGCCTAACATTGTCTGAAGCTCTAAAGCAACATGCTCTAATATATGGGCTAGATATGTTCCTCTGTTTAGCCTGTCTAAAAATCCCCCTTCATAATTTCTACTACATTTATGGTTTTTTAAGCCTGGTAACAAGCTTAATAATTTATTATTAAAGCCTTCTATATCGCAGGAGGGTATATTTACATACTCTTCTAGGTCTATATCCATTCGTATAACAGGCCAATAGCTATAAATGCTTATACCTGAATATACCCTTGCACTTATTAGCTTCATTTTATACCTCCTCGTTTTTATCCAATTGAAGTATTGGGTTTCTAGCTTTCAGATTAAATCCATAGCCAGTTGGTAGTATGTGTAGCTTTACATTGGTTATTACTAGCGGGTCATCTGGGTGCTGCTCAGATATATTGGTATAATCTATATCCCTTCCATCAACAATTGTAATTACACCAGACCCTATAACTCTTATCTCATTTTGATTATTTACAATCATGGCAGTATCTTCATCAATACCTATCCCTAAGCTAACTGGATTTTGTGCAACTGCACCCAATAGCCTTCCAATTCTACCTCTTTGATTAAAATGTTGATCTATTATTACTTCATCTAAAAAACCCATACCTGGGGCCATTTTTATTGTGCATTTTCTTGGTGCATCTTCTTCTTCCCCTTCCACCACCATGACTTCACTCATCATTGATGCTCCGGCACTGGTACCTGCAACTATTACTCCATTCTTTACAGCTTCAAGAACATGACAATGAAAGACGGTTCCTCCTAATATACTAGAAATCCTTAGTTGGTCACCACCTACGAAAAATACACAGGTCATTTCTTTTAGCTCTTCTGATATTTGTCTTCTATTTGCTTCTTTTCTATTAATTATATTTATTGTTTCTACCCTTTCTGCATCAAGGTCATAGAATAATCTTTTATACTCCTCCCCTACCTCTAAAGGATAATTTGTGGCAGTAGTAATTATTGCAATTTTAGATTGTTTACCGCCTGCTAGATGAACCACCTCTTTTAAAATATCTTTGTTAGCTTTTTTATCTTCTCCTCCACCAATAATTATGAGTCGAGTTTTCTCTTTAATAGCCATAAATAGCTCCTTCCACAATAAAACTATTAATATTTTTTCCTTAAGCCATTGAAATATTCAAGTTTTTACTGAACAAATTTATACTGTCTAAAATTAGGATAAAAAAAAACCGTGAAGGACTTCACGGTATTTTATGGATAGTTATTATTTGTTTTTTGCTTTTATCTCATCTAAAACTGACATAGCAATATTCGCTGAATGGTCAGATATTCTTTCCAAGTTACTTATAATATCAAGGAATACTATACCAGAACTAGGATTACATTGATGATTATTTAATCTGTTTATATGATTTACCCTTAGAATTTTTTCCATCACATCTATTTTACCCTCTAATTCAATAACCTTCATAGCCAAGCTGCCATCAAGATTTTTCATAGCTGTTAATGAATCTTTATATCCTCTCGTTACTGTTTCAGACATCTCTTCTAATTCAGCAATAGCTACCTCCGAAAACTCTAAATTATTATCTATCTTGTATTGAGCCAGTTCTGCAATGTTTTCCGCATGATCACCTACTCTCTCTATATCATTAACAGTATGGAACAAACCATCTACAATTTCACGATTTCTATTTGAAATATTTGTGTTTGACAATTTTACTAAATATGTAGATATCTCACTTTCGAGTTCATTTATTGCTTTTTCAATCTCCAATGATTCATTTACTTTTTTTTGATTGCCTTCAAAAAAGCCCTTTAAAGATGCTTCCAAACTCTCTCTTGCATTATTTCCCATGTGCAAAGCTTCTTTTATTCCACTAGCTAGTGCAATTGATGGAGTTTCAAGAATACGATCATCTATGTATTTAATACCTTTATTTGTATCTTCCTCTCCAGGTATTATACGTTTAACAAATGATACCATAATCCCAGCAAAAGGAAGTAGAATTAATGTGTTAGTAATATTGAATATTGTGTGGGCATTTGCAATTTGTCGAGGTACATTATCAGGATTTAAAGCTGTAATTACTCTATATACAGGTTCTTGTAGTAATAATATAAATATTAAGGTTCCAATAGCATTAAACAAAAAGTGGAATGCCGCAGCCCTTTTAGCTGTTTTATTGGCGCCAATACTTGATAAAATAGCCGTTACAGTTGTACCCATATTGATTCCAAATAAAACAGGTAGACCTGATTGTATTGGAATAAGTCCTTCCATTGCTAAAGCTAATAGAATACTTGTAGAGGCTGAACTGCTTTGTACTGCTACTGTAATGGCAAAACCTGCTAATATACCCAAAATAGGAGTGTTACCAAAACCTACAAGTAGATCTCTGAAGGCTTCTGCCTCTCTCAAGGGTCTAAGTGAATCTCCCATAAACCTCATACCAATAAAAAGTATACCAAAGCCAATGAAGGCCTCTGCAATTTGCTTTAGCTTTCTATTCTCTGTAAAAATCCAAATTCCAACTGCAATACCAACTATAATTGGAGCAAATTTTTCAATTTTAAAGGTAATAATTTGGGCTGTAATAGTTGTACCAATATTTGCTCCCATTATAATACCCACAGCCTGTGTAAGCTTCATCATACCTGCATTAACAAAGCCTACCACCATAACAGTTGTAGCACTACTACTTTGAACTATCATTGTAACAACAGCGCCTACAATAACTGCCATAAAACGGTTGCTTGTTAGTATGCTTATAATTGATTTTAACTTATCCCCTGCTGCTTTTTGTAGTCCATTACTCATAACATTCATACCATATAAGAATAGTCCAAGTCCACCTAATAAGCCAAAAATTATATCCATTTGCATACCTCCGAAATAACTATACTATCTATTAAGTACAACTTATCTCAGCGGCGTTACCAACACTCCCGATTCATAGGGAATATATAAGTGCCGCCAAGCTTCTAAATAAGTGCTAACTATTAATATTACTATTACTTATTTAAAATAGTATGTTATATATTTTTAAATCCTTCGTTAATTATTTTAACATGTATTTTACAAAATGTTAACATCAAATCTGTAAAAGTCGGTTAAATTAAAAGCCTGTTCTTAGAATATTTATTTATCTCTGCGGTGTTACTAACACTCCCGATTCATAAGGGAGAGATAAGTGGCGCCAAGCTTCGAAATAAGGGTTACTAGAGTTCAGGTGGAGTTAAAACTACATCCAAACTAAGTTTTCTTTATAAATTAGGGATATACAATTAAATAAATTTATGTTATTCTAAAATTGAAATTTTGCCTATAATAATATTGAGGAGGAGTACTTAAAATGTTTGAAAAAGTCCGTAGTATAATTGCTGAACAACTTGGAATTGATGATGCTGATTCTATAGAAAGAACAACATCGCTAATAAATGATCTGGATGCAGATTCATTAGATGCAGTAGAAATTATTATGGCAATTGAGGATGAATTTGGCGTTGAAATACCAGATGAGGAAGCAGAAGCCTTTAAAAACATTGGCGATATTGTTGATTATGTAGAAAGCAATAAATAAATGAAAAAGTGCTATATTAATTAGCACTTTTTTTATTTTTTGCATGGACATATTACCATATTCAATTTATAACATACTTTATATATGAGACATATTTTTTAATAAGTAAGGAGGTTTACACATGGATGTAAGTAAGCAAAACGGAAATGATATGAAATATCCATCAGGTGAAGATGGAGGATATGGAAGTTTTCCCTGCATGCCACCTATGGGTGACGTTGGTATGATGCCACCTAATATGATGGGTGCTATGCCCGACATGATGTATGGCACTATGCCTGGCATGATGCAAGGTGCTATGCCTGGTATGATGCATGGTGCTATGCCTGGTATGATGCATGGTGCTATGCCTGGCATGATGCATGGGGCTATGCCCGGCATGATGCATGGGGCTATGCCCGGCATAATGCATGGGGCTATGCCCGGCATGATGCATGGTGCTATGCCTGGCATGGGTTGTATGCCCTGTCCACCACCTCAGGGTATAGAGGAGTATGATACTCTTATGCAGGAACATATGGAGAAAATGTATTATATGCACATGTACTTAGCTTCAATTAATAAGGCTGAAGCATATAGGAACAAAATGATGTATTGCGATTACAACTCACATCATGAGGACTGTTAAGGTCAGGGTCACTTACTGGCCCTGATTTAGCTGTTGAGGTATAGGTAAGCTGCCTCTTAAGACATAGCAATAGCTTAGTTTATTTTTACATCCTGTACAAAAATGTTTACTGTTTCAACATGGATTTCTGTCATAGCCTCTATTGCTGTTTTTACCTTCTCTTGAACCTCTTTAACTACTTCAGGAATAATGTCTCCATATTTAATGACTACTGAAAGATTTATTATTACATTTTTCTTTTCATTGGCAACATTAACCGCCTTTCTTGGATTATCTTTTCCAATATGGGCTGAAGCTCCCTTTGATATGCCACCAGTAAATGAAACAATCCCTTCTACTTCTTCAACTGCCTTCTTTGTAATTACCATAATTACATCACTGGCTATTTTAATTTTACCCTGTTGACCTTGTAATTCCATTGAGTTTTTTGACATAATATCCCTCCACTTAATATTATCTTATATATTACTATTTCTGGCACCCATTACCACAGCTACCCCCACAGGTTTTTGTAGAGTCTTTAGTGACTCCATTAAAGTCTGCCGATAGATTTATATCTTGAATTAAGAAAACTCTATTGTGATCATGGTTATAAATTATTACTTGGCAATCATTGTTGCGACATGTATAATATTCTTCATTTATTACCATTGCCTCTACTTCTTTTTTTACTACTGTTTTAACCACCAAATAGTGTATAGCTTCTCCTAGCCTTTTACACATAGGGCATTTTATTTCAGCTGTATTTTGTCTTCTACTTTTACAACGCATCTTGTAAACCCTCCATAATACATAGAATTATAGTAAGAATTCCTTAATCAATTGAAAGGCCTCTTGAGGATTATTAGTATTCTTAACTAGCTTTTCAATTGGACACATATCCGACTTAACCCGATTATATATATAAGGTACTTCTTCTTCATACTCATACATAATATTATTTTCCTCGAAAATCTTTTTAGCTTCGCTACTGATAGTTTCTGCAAAAACCATTTGAATACTACTAAAAACTATTAGTAAAGCTGCTGCTTTTCCAATCACTTTATCAGCCAGCACCATATTTTGAAAAATGCTTTTATCATGAATTAAAGGTAGCATTAATGGTTTTATTCCCTTTTCTACAGAGGTGTAGCAAACCTCTCCATCCTTTACTAACACACAAGAAAAGTTACCCTTCATCAGCTCTCTTTTAGCTAACTCAAGTTCTAGCATGATATCTCCCCCTCCACACTTAATTAGTATGTATTCATTATTAATACTAAACTATGTTATACCTTTCCAAAATGACAAATAGGAAAGCTACATTCTTTACATTTTAAGCATTGTCCACCATATCCCAAGCCAGTAATATCTCTTCTTTCAATTGCTTCACCAGCAAAAACCCTAGGCAGTAAAATGTCAAAGGCAGTAGTATGTGAAAACATAACACAGCCAGGTAACCCCATTACTGGTATGTGATCTAAGTATGAAACCAAAAGCATAGAGCCTGGTAATACAGGGGTTCCATAGGCTATAATTTCAGCACCTGTAGCTTTAATTGCTCCTGGTGTTTTGTCGTCGGGGTCTACTGACATTCCGCCAGTAACTACTATAAACTCAGCTCCCATCGTTTTTGCTTCAAGGATAGCTTCCTTAATTTCATCTATATCATCTGGTACAATTGTATTCATAATCACTTCACAATTATATTTATTCAGCTTGCTTTTTACTACAGGTCCAAATTTATCTTCTATTAAGCCCCTATAAACCTCACCACCAGTTACAATTATTGCAGCCTTCAACTGTTTAAAGGGCTTAACCCTTAGCATCGGCTTATTAGAGGTAGACAATATATCATTTATTGCTTGTAGCTTTCTCTTAGAAATAATTAGAGGTATTACTCTGAAGCCACCAATTAATCCATCCTTTTGAATATTTACATTCCCATGAATTGTTGCAAGGCAAACTTCACCTAGATCATTTACTTCATCTAAAAGTCTTCTATCTATTTTCAATAAACCATTATATTCAGCCTTTATATTTATTTTTCCCTCACTTGGTTCTGTAAAATATACACCTTCTCCACAAATAAGCTCTCCTATTGAGACTGCTGCATCATCCTCATGTAACTCATCTTCTTTAAGCTCAATAACATAAATATGCTCCTTACCTATTCTTAGCAAATGCTCTATATCCTTTTTTGAAATAACATGTCCTTTTTTAAATGCAGCTCCTTTAAACTCTCCTGGTCTTATTTCTGTTAAATCATGGGCTATAACCTTGCCAATAGCTTCTACTGTGGGTATTGCCTTCATACATACTCTCCTATTCTAATATGAATTATTGTAAATAAACTAAGTTTTTTTATAATTATACCACATATAGTCACCATAATAATAAAGGTCTATATTTTTATTAAAATGCAAGCAAAAAAAGACTCAAATGAGCCTTTATATTAATTGTAATTAAATTTTACTAGTAATCTATCTTCTAGTTCTTTCATGCATTTTTTCAAATACCTGATGGGGAGCTAAACCCATAGCTTCTACAACCTTTCCACTATCCTTTACATTACTTGCTATGTTAAGATTATTTATGCTATTAACTACTATTGCATCATACTCATCTAAGTTTATATCATTAATATTGTCATTAAAGTATAAGGAGTTAACATTGTAGCCATGTTTAGTATAATAGTTTTTTACGTCCTCAAGTGTATTTTCAACAACTACCTTTTTTTTCATAGAATCCCTCCAAATTATTATTAGACTATTAATTCTTAAAAATAGTATTACCAGTAGTTGTTTTTTTATAATTTAATTTATTATATTATTCCATTACTTTTAGGTTGGGAGAGATAATTAAGCTAGCTTCAGTTGCATTAACTACATCTTCAACACTAATATTAGGGGCAATTTCCTTTAGCAATAATCCTTTATCTGTTACCTCCATAACACCCATTTCAGTTACTATTAAATTCACCTGACCCTTAGCTGTTAGTGGAAGATTGCAGTTTTTTAAGATTTTAGCCTTTCCCTTTGCCGTATGCTCCATTGATACAATAACTTTTTTCGCCCCTACAACCAAGTCCATTGCTCCACCCATGCCTGGTACACGCTTACCTGGTATCATCCAATTGGCTAAATTCCCCTTTTCATCAACCTGTAAGGCTCCCAAAACTGTTATATCCACATGTCCACCTCTAATAATTGCAAATGATGTAGCACTATCGAAAAAAGTAGCCCCTTTTCTTGCCGTAACGTGAACTCCACCAGCATTTACTAAATCCTTATCAATTTCATCCTCTTTAGCTATTGGACCCATTCCTATAAATCCATTTTCCGATTGAAGTATTACTTCAATATCCTCTGAAATGTAGTTTGCCACCATTGTTGGCATACCTATACCTAGATTAACCACATCTCCATCCTTTAGTTCCTTAGCTACCCTACTAGCTATTCTCTGTCTAAAATCTTCCAATTACTTCACCCCCTACTATATAATTAACAAATACTGATGGTGTAACTACGTTACTACCTTCAATTTCTCCAGCTTCCACTATCTTTTCAGCTTCAACAATTACTATATCAGCTGCTGTTGCCATTATTGGGTTGAAATTTCTTGTAGATTTGTTATACCATACATTACCCTTTGTATCCACAATACTTCCTTTAATTAGAGCTATATCGGCTTTAATGGGGAGTTCCAGCAAATATGTTTTCCCTTTAACTTCAATTTTTTGCTTACCCTCCTCAACAATTGTACCTATACCGGTTGGAGTTAAAATTCCCCCTAACCCTGCTCCTGCAGCCCTTATTTGTTCTACTAAGGTTCCTTGAGGCACCAATAAAACCTCTAATTCACCTTCGTTCATTTGCCTTCCTGTTTCAGGGTTAGTACCAATATGAGATGTAATTACCTTCTTAACCTGCTTGTTTACTATAAGCTTACCAATTCCTCTATCGGGAAACCCAGTATCATTACATATAATAGTTAAATCCTTTACATTTCTTTTAATTAAACAGTCTATTAAGCCTTCTGGAGTACCATTGGTCAAAAACCCACCAATCATTAAAGTCATACCATCTTTAAGCTGTTCATATACCCTTTCCATAGAAATAACTTTTTCCATTCAATAACCCTCCCTTTCTACATAGGTAGTATTTCTCTAAAAAATAAATATTTCCTGTAAAAACTTTGCCAAAAAAATATTATATATCTTTAGAATCAATTTAATAATATGTATAAAATATGTAAAATGCTTGTAAATTTTTTAATAAATATATATTTTTTTATATATTTATGTGTTAATTTATTGAAAATAAATACATAATTTGCTATACTGTCTTAGTAAATTATTTCATATTTTGTCACATTTTGCATTTATTTATCCGTTTACATTGTTACTTTTTTGTAGGCAATTAATTAAGGTATAAAGGGGGAATGCATTTTGGAAATAATTTCACAGGGGGAAAAAATCAAAAGACTAAGAAAAATGATCGGTCTAAAGCAGGAGGATTTAGCCTCACATAAAATTACCCGTAGCCTTATAAGCATGATTGAAAACGGTAAAAGAGGACTGACGTTTGATACAGCAAACATAATAGTACAAAAGCTTAATAAGTACAGTAATAGTTTTGATAAACCCATAACAGTTGAATACTTAATGGAAACAGAAGTGGATCAAGCAAAATACTTTGCTAACTATGAGTTAATAAGAGTTGATAAGCTTATTTTAGAATCAGCCTTTTCTAACTACCATTATACAATGGAATGTATTGAGAATACCACAAAAATTATAGAGCTATGGAAATTAAATGAATACCTACCTAAATTGCATGTTTTAAAGGGGAAGCTCTATTATAATACACATCAGTATGATAATGCTAGGGAAAGCTTTCAGGAGGCCATTTGTGTTTACAGTAATGAAGAAAACCATGAGGAAATTTCTTCCCTTTATAACCTACTGGGTAAATGCTATTTTACGGAATTATTTATTGATAAAGCGGTATACTTTTTTCAAAAGTCCTACGAAATTGCTACTATTAACAAGTGTTGCAGGGAAATAAGAATGATGGCTTTGTTTAATTTGGTTTTAAGCTATTATGAAGCAAAGCAGTATAATACTTCATTAAAATATATAAGTAAGTATATGATGCTAAATGAAAATAGATTAAGCTCAAATACATATGATGAGTTGTTAATAATAGAAGCAAGTATTTATAGTGAAATCGGGAACAGCAAAGGGGCTGAAGATATTTTCAGTATGTTACTTAACAGAAGAGATAGTTTTAGCACAAATACCCTCGCACTGTTATATTTAAAGCTATCAATTTTTTATAGACAAGATTCTAATTATAAAAATTCTTTATTATATATTAAAAGGGCCATGAAGCTTAAGGATGGTATAATTCCTACTCTGGTACCTAAAATATATGTGGCTTTAGCAGAATATCATATAGAAATGAAGCAATATAATGGAGCTTTAATAGTGTTGCAGGAGGCTAAGGGAATATGTGAAGTTATATCCAACAACGAAGGGTTAATAGATGTTTTCTTTTTGAAGGCTTCTATTTACATGAAAATAGGTGAAGGTGTATCCTTAGCAGAGGCCTACTTAAAAAAGGCAGAAGCTATTATTCTAGGCAAAGCAATTATAATAAGGGTAAAGCTACAGCAGCTTTACTCCTATTATACGGAGCTATACTACATTACACAGAATGCCGATAAGTTTTATCAATATAATGAAATGATACGTAATTTATCTATATTTTAAAGTTTTAGGAGATGATTATAATCATCTCCTATTGCCATGTTTTTCTTCATAGACAATATCTTCAATATTGTTATTTTCGTCTAATATTAGTACCTTTGGCTTAAAGGTACTGGCTTCCTCCTCATTCAACCAGCAATAGGCAATTATTATAACCTTATCTCCTGGTTGAACTAGCCTTGCTGCTGCACCATTTAAGCATATTACTCCACTTCCTGCTTCACCCTTTATGACATAGGTTTCAAATCTTGCCCCGTTGTTATTATTAACTATTTGCACCTTTTCATTAGGATAAATATTGGCCTCCTTTAGCAGGTTTTCATCAATTGTTACACTTCCTACATAGTTAAGGTTAGCTTCTGTAACTGTTCCTCTGTGAAGCTTTGACTTAAAAAAATTTAACATCATTGTTTATTCCTCCATAATTATATTATCGATTAGTCGGACATTTCCTACTTTTGCTGCAATTGCTATTAATACCTTACCCCCTATAATACTAACAGCTTCTAAGGTAGGAAATTGTAACATCTCTATATAGTCAATATTTACAGTAGGCTCTTGACTTATAATTTTTATAATTTTTTCCTTAATAGTAAAAACATTTTTTTCTCCACAGTCAACTATTTTTTTAGCCTCCATAAGACCCTTAGAAAGTATTAGTGCAGCTTGTCTATCTTCTGGACTCAGTAAAATATTTCTTGAGCTCATGGCTAAGCCATCTGGTTCCCTAACTATTGGGCATGGAACTATTTCTGTGTTAAGAAATAAGTCCCTAACCATTTGCTGTACTACAGCCACCTGCTGTGCATCCTTTAAACCGAAGTATGCACGGTTGGGTTCAACTATTTGGAAAAGCTTATTAACAATGGTTGTAACTCCTTTAAAGTGTCCTGGCCTTGAAGCTCCACAAAGCTTATCAGTTATATCCAGTACTTCAACATAGGTTTTATGTCCAGTAGGATACATTTCTTCTACAGTAGGATGAAACATGTAGTCTGCACCTGCAGCCTCTGCTAATTCCTTATCTCTTTTAATGTCTTTAGGATATATTTCATAATCTTCATTTACACCAAATTGAGTTGGATTTACAAAAACACTTACAATAACTATATGGTTTTCTTCTCTAGCTCTTTTAATAAGAGATAGGTGACCATCATGAAGATAACCCATGGTGGGAACTAATCCTATGGTTTTATTAAAGCTTGCTTTATAGGAGTCTACAATTTCTTTCATTTCTTTTACGGTTTTAATTGTCTTCATTAATCCATCACCTTTAGTATAATTTTTTTAATATTTCTTCTTTAATTGAAAAGGTATGCTTTTCTTCTGGAAATTTACCAGCCTGTATTTCTTCACAGAACTGAAGAACAGCTTGCTTAATATTTACTCCAACATCACAATATTTTTTTGCGAATTTTGGAGTAAAGTCACTAAACATACCCAGCATGTCCTGTGTTACTAGAACCTGACCATCGCAATACTTACCTGCACCTATACCTATTGTTGGTATTTCTAGTCCCTCAGTTATTATTTTTGCTAATTTTTCTGGAACACACTCTAGAACAATTGCAAATACTCCTGTCTCCTGAAGTAGCTTAGCATCCTCTAATATTTTTCTTGCCTGCCCCTCGTCTTTACCTTGAACTTTAAAGCCCCCCATCATATTTACAGATTGTGGTGTTAAGCCTAAATGACCAATTACAGGTATCTGTGCCTTTACAAGAGCATTTATTTTGTCAATAACCTCTTTTCCTCCCTCAAGCTTAACTGCTTGAGCATTGGCCTCTTGAATCATTCTACCTGCATTTTTAATAGTATCCTCTATACTTACATGGTAGGATAAAAATGGCATGTCAGCAATAACTAAAGCATTTTTAGCACCTCTTGAAACTGCCTTAGTATGATGAATTATGTCATCAACTGTTACCTGTAGAGTATTCTCGTACCCTAATACAACCATACCGAGGGAGTCACCTACTAGAATACTATCTACTCCAGCTTCGTCTATCAGCTTAGCAGTTGAATAATCATATGCAGTTAGCATTGAAATTACATGCCCCTCCCCTTTGCTTTTGGCAAATGATGCAGTGGTAAATTTCCTCATATAATCTCCTCTTTCCATAAGGTATTTAGACAATCGACTATTTTCTTATCCTTTAGCTTTTTTTCATTAGCTAATTTTGTAGTTTCTTCACCTAGCCTCTTATAAAACAAAGCTTCGTTAGGTGCTTTTACCTTCATTACATCAAGATGCTTTCTAATGGTATTCACATCTCCACGTGCTATTGGACCTGTTAGAGCTTCTACTGTACCAAAATCCTTGACATTATTAAGACTGCCAATAATTAGAGGATACATTGCCTTAAAGCCTTCAATTTCATTAATATCGGCGGCCTTTAGCATTTTTATTGAAAGATCCATAAGTGTTACTAAATAGTTAGAGACTACACAGGCAGCTGCGTGATACAAGGGTTTGTTTTTTCCATCTAAAATAAAATATTGATTACCGCAAAGCTTCATAATATTAACTAGCTTATCAAGATTTTCTTCGTCTCCTTCTATACTAAAGACTGTATTTTTAAGGTTTTCTACAGCCACATCTATATTGGCAAAGGCTTGAAGCGGATGAAGGGAATATATACTGCAACCAAACTTTTTTGCATTATTGAATACTTCTGAACTGTGGGCTCCGCTCATGTGTACCAAAAGATGATCCCTTCTTAATTTTCTGGTGTTACTTATTTCATTACAAATGGACTGTAAAGCATCATCGGGGGTTGTAACAAATATAATACCTACAGTGTCTATTAGCTGGTGAAGCATTTCAAAAGGTTTACTATCAGTATAATTGGCACTTGCTACTGCTGAGCTATAGCTTCTACTATAATAGCCCATTACATTAAACCCATTATCAACTAAATATTTCCCGAAGCTCCTTCCCACCTTACCTCCACCAATAAAGCCTATTCTCATTTTTTACCCTCCTCTAATACTTCTACAATATAATAAAGCCTTTTTCCATGAGATTTAGGTATCACAGAAAAAGGCATACAAACATAAAAAACCTTTTTGAGGTAACAAAAAGGTGCATATTAAATAAGCTGTCTACCTCTGTCTCAGACCCCACGGCTTTGAGCAGAAACTAATTTTATTTTTATTATGGTATAGCTCATTATAATGATGCTATCCTTAAGCTTAGTTTATCACAAGGTTATTTTACATACAAGCTTTATATCAGTGGCCTTACTAGGTCTTCTGCTTTTAAGGGGAGATAAGTACCCCATAGCATCAAAATAAGTACTACTAGAGTTCAGGTGGAGTAAAAACTTCGCATGAACTAAATTTTCTTTAAAATATGGTATTGATTGTTATTTTAAAATACTTTACAATAGGTATTAGTACCTGGTATTATATTCTTATACTAATTATACATAAGGAGCTGATTTTATGGGAAAAATACAAATTGTTACAGATAGCACTGCATATTTAAGTAAAGAATTTGCAAAGAAAAATGATATTAAGGTGGTACCATTATCAGTAAACTTCGAGGGCACTGTATCAAATGAAGGCTTTCCTGGTGAGTTTGATGATTTCTTTGAAAGATTAGCTACATCGAAGGATTTTCCAACTACATCTCAGCCCTCTGCAGGTGCTTTTGTTGAAGTCTTTCAAGAGGCGTTAAAGGAAGAAAAGGAAGTTATAGCTATTACCATCTCTTCTAAGCTTAGTGGCACATATACCAGCGCTATTACTGCTACAGATATAGTAGGTAAAGAAAGCATATCAGTAGTTGATTCCTTGACAACTGCAGCAAACCTAAAGGAGTTAATTGATATTGCACTTGTAATGATAGATGAAGGTTTTTCAAGAAAAGAAATTGTTATCAGGCTAGAAGAAGAAAAAAAGAAAATGGGTATCCTATTAACCGTAGGCACACTGGACTATTTAAAAAGGGGCGGTAGATTATCTAATACAGGGGCATTATTAGGAAACCTTTTAAATATAAAACCTATTATTGCATTAAAAGAAGGTAAGCTAGTTTCTGTTGATAAGGTTAGAGGTAAAAAAAAGGCCCTAGCAAAGATAATAGAGAATATTCCAAATCAGGCAACCGTTATTAATATTTGTCATATTTATGCTTTGGATGAGGCTCTGGAAATAAAAGAGCTACTAATGTACAAATTTCCCAGTGCAAAAGTTGATATTCAAGTTCTTGGTCCTGTAATTGGTGCTCATCTTGGCCCTAAAGCTGTTGGTGTATTGTTTAGGTATTAATATTAAATACTATGTTAGTAAGAATAAATAGATTGTTTCCTATAAATTCTTGTACTATAATGTTAATAATAAGTACAATTATTAAGTGTGGAGCGTGGATCAATGACAAATAAATTAAAACATGCGAAAAAAATATTGAAATTTTCCATTAGTAGTATTGTGCTAATCTCTATAATCGCTATTATCTATAGTCTAATAAGGAGTCAAGGACCGTGGGATTATGTGCTACAATTTAATATAATAATATCATCCTTTATAATTGTTTTTGGTGTTATTAGCTTTTTTGCTCCAATAAATCTAAAGAAGAGTAATAGATTAGTAGATCATTCAAATATAACTGAGGTATTACGGGAGGAGAAGGAAAAAAAAGTTGAAGGCTCACTGGAAAGCATATTATGGGGGATTAGCAACATTATTATTGTAGGTGTTGGAGAAATAATAGTTAAGTCATACCTTCAGCAGTAAAATTTTATTAAACAGATTTTAAACTGTAGGTTATATGGTTTAATATCTGTTTTTTTATGTTATCCTCTATCTTTGCTTCTTGAAAGCCTAAATAGCAGTAGTTATTATCCTGCTCCATTAAATAATAAATTAAGAATATATCCTGTCCAATTAGCTTGGTTATACTATTAACTGATTTTACATTATTAAGCTTAAATATAAAGCTAGTCTCCTTTATTCCAGCCAAAAACGTTAATTGAAGCTTATCTTTACTTGCTATAACATCATAGCTTATATCTTCAAGTATCCAATCTATATCATTTTCTCCGTTACATATAAAATAAAAGCAAACACCTTCTGTAGAGTCAACTATAAAATGGGTATGCTTTAAGTCATAAAAGCCTAATGGATTTATTTCTGTTTTCGATATTAAGGACATTGGCTCCAATGATTTTAGCTGACCTTTATTGAAATCTTTAACCCTACTGGTTTTACTATTGTTTAAACCTTTATATACACATTTTTCCATATGCTATCCCCCTATTATTGCCCCCATAAAGCCTATCTAGGATTTCGACAATATACCTTAGTATTCCTGCAATACTATGGATTTCTTATAACTATTTGAAATTATTAAATATATTTAGGAAATAATTAACTAATAATTAATAAATCTTAACTAACCATAGTGTATTATTTAACTTATTGAAGTATAATTTCTAGTATTATAGTAAATATAATAAAAAAACATATAAGAGGCTAGCTACACTTTCCTTCCCCTATAGAGGGGAAGTATTAGTAACGCCTCCGTTATAAATAAGGAGTCGATATTATTGAGTACACTTAAGGCTGTAATACGATTACAGGAAATCAAATCAACCCTTGAAAACAGACATTTCAATTGCGAACATTTCAATTCATTATGTCATGAATTCGAGTGTATTAAGTTAAAGCTTCTTAAATCTAATTTTGCCTTTGATAATATTGTGTGTCTTTTATCGGAGGTTGAAAACACAATAAATGCAGTTAAATCTGCCTAAGGCTTTATGGCTACATATTTATTAATTCTTTTTCCTTGCTTAACAAACTTTTCTTCATATTCGGTTGAAACATTATTAACAGTATCCTTATATAAATCGTAGCTGACACTTTTTATAATGTAATTGCTGTTTTTTAACTGTATTAATGAAAATTCAAATAGTTCAAGACTATCTGTCTTAAAATGTATCTCTCCCCCCTTTTTTAATATAGCATGATACTTTTTCAAGAAGTCTCCATGGGTTAACCTGCGTTTTTCATGTCTTTTTTTAGGCCATGGATCACTAAAATTCAAGTATATCCTTTCTATCTCTTCTTCTCCAAAAACTTCATTAATTATCTCACCATTAAAATTAGTTAAGCAAAGGTTATTAAAGCCTTTACCCTCTACTTCTTTTGCTACCTTGTATAATAATTCCTTAGATTTTTCTATACCTATGTAATTTATATCCTTGTTTTGCCTTGCTAATGTGGTTATGAACTTGCCTTTACCTATGCCAAGCTCTATATGTATTTTATTATCATTGTTAAAGTAATCATTCCATTTATTAATGTAGCTACAGGGATTACTAACAAAAAAAGAGTATTCCAATAGTAAGCCTTCAACCCCTGGAATATTTCGGACACGCATAAAAAACACCTCCCACTGTATGTCACCACTACTATATCACTATAATAATGGCTTTCCAACTACTATTTACTTTATATTACACTTATCCTTCTAACACCCTCTACATTACTTAATACTCTCATTAATAGATCCTTATTCTGCTGTTGATTCTTATGTCCAGCACTAGTTTTTACTCTTAGATATAACTGGGCAATTTTGCTCTCCTCCGAATTCATTTCTAAAGATACATGTATTATTGAAATATTCTCATTTCCTAGGGCTTCGGCTACTCTCCCCAGCTGTCCTGGTACATTATCAATATTTAGCTTAATAGCTATTATGCTCCTCCTATCCGGTATATATATTTCCAGCTTTGAAAAAATCTTTAAAGCTATTAAAACTATTATAGCCGTTATAACTGCACCTGAATAGAAACCAGCTCCTAATGCTAATCCTATAGAGGCAACTGACCAGAGACTTGCTGCAGTTGTTAAGCCCTTTATTGTGTTACCGTCCTTAATAATTGTTCCTGCACCTAGAAAGCCTATACCGCTTATTACCTGTGCACCTAATCGTGCTGGATCAGTACTAGTAAAGCTCTTATAGTTCTCAAAAATAAAAATAGATAATAGCATTACTAATGCAGCTCCTGTGCAAACTAGTATATGGGTTCTAAATCCAGCTGCCCTCTTTACACTTTCTCTTTCTATTCCTATTACTCCGCCTAATAAAGTAGCCACTAATAATCTAATAATAATATCACTATAGTATAACACAAGCTTCACCTCCGCTGTTTTTTACTTTATCTCAGCAGCGCTACTAACACTCCCGCTTCATAAGCGGGAGATAAGTGCCGCCAAGCTTCGAAATATGTGTAATTAAAGTTCAGGTGGAGTTAAAACTCCATCTGAACTAAGTTTTCTTTATAATAAGTATATGTTACTTAATGATTTTTGATATAATTAATATGCTTTATATATAGTATTTAAACATAAAATACCCATTAATGTATATACTTTTAGGAGGGTTATATAATTATGGATTATATTTGTATTGGCTACTTTCTTTTATGGGAATGGCTTAAGGCACTGGTTGTTTTTTCAATTATAGATATAGTATTAATCAAAAAAAAGCTATTACAGGTCTTAAGAAGTCATGATACCTACATTTCCTCTTTAGTTGTAGCTTCCTTTTTAGTTATTATTAGAACCAACGATCTAACTCTACTAAGCTTTTTAGGCTGGGCCATTTTGTCTATAATTTTTTATTTTGTTTTTAAAATCCTTTACCTTTTATATGTTAAGCCATATTAGTTTATCTATTTACAAAAAAATACATTTAGCTTAAAATGTAGTAGAATTAGTAAAAAGTAAATTTATAATTTATTGATAATCTACAAAAAATATTGACAAGCCGAAAGTTTATAAAAATATAAACTGCGGGGGAACCAATATTAAGGGGTGAATCCTATTGTAGGCTATTTCCCAAGCCGAACCCGACAGCTAACCTCGTAGGCTTTAGGGAGGAAGATAATAATGAAAAAAACTATTGTTATGTTAATGTTAGTATGTAGTTTTGTATTACCTGGAATAAAAGAAATAGATGCTTATAGGGAATATGGAACTGATATAATTGTCTACCATAATTCCCTTGACACATTTGCAGCTACTGATCTCAGGCACTAGGCTAACGGAAAACTCTATAGCAGGCTACACTACGAAGGACATAGATTATTTAGCAAAAATAATTCATGCTGAGGCAAGGGGAGAAAGCTTTGAGGGTATGGTTGCCATAGGTGCTGTTATACTCAATAGAGTAGAAGATGATAGCTTTCCAAGTACAATTGAAGAGGTTATTTTTCAGCCAAATCAATTTTGCTCTGTAAAGGATGGGCAATTTCACCTTGAACCTAGTAGGTTAGCATACGATGCTGCATTTAGAGCTATTATGGGAAATGACCCGACAAATGGCTGCTTATTTTTTTATAACCCACAAATAGCCACAGCGGTATGGAGCTTTCAAAGACCTGTAGAGGCAGTAATTGGTAACCACAGATTTACAAAATAAATAAAAAAACAACAACAGTATTGTCTGTTGTTGTTTTTTTATTCTTCCATAACCTCTAAAAACTGCATGGGCTTTTCCCTTACAATGCCTAGTATCTCAATATTATCACTGAACTCAACACTTGATTTAATTCCATCCGCCAACATATTTTCGAAAATTAGTGTTCTGTGCTCAACATATCTTTCTAAGGAATAGGTATCACCTATGGCTTTAATCACATATGGAGGTGCTATATAGGTGCCATTTATAATAATGTGATTTCCAGCTAATACTATTTCGCTTCTAGCAGTTATTCTAAACTCGTTTATTGATATAGCTTCACCACCAAAGGCCCTTAATTCATTTACTAAATTAATTAAGTATCTTTTCCCTTCTACTATATCTGCGATGTTTTCCTGTAGATTCCCATCCAAAACAATGGTTACCCCTGAGCCTTTAACAGGGGTGTAGCCTGCCAATAGCTTATATTTATTTACTTGATTTCTTAAACTACTTAGGGGAATACTTTCAATAGCCCTTTCCTTCTCATATTCTTCTACTTGCTTTGACAACTCATCAATTCTTTTTTCAATGTTACTATTTGCTTCTGTTAGCTCATTAATTTCTTTAATTTCAAAATCTCTATTAATGGGATAATTTAAGTCCCCTTGACTTAAATATGTGTCTGAATCAATTTGTATTCCAACCAGTGTGCCAAATATAATAAACAAAACCAGTATAAATAGTCCTAATATTTTACTTTTCAAGCCTTCACTTCCTTTTACCTATATATCATTTAGATAATTGTATCATAAAACCCAATAGCTTTTATAGATATAATTTTAGGAAGGTATATAAACCCTCCCAAAATAATCTTCTTTTATGATCTTCCTAAATGAGTTAAAGATTTTTCAGCATCCTCAACCATTTTTTTAACCATTTCCCCTCCAACATAGCCTGCATTAGTATCATTTTGTAGCCCCAGCTCTTTGGCAACTTCTTGCTTAAATGATACTAACGCTTCTCGAGCTTCTGGAACAATTGGTCTTTTTCTAGACATATTAAATCACCTCTTTAGTTATTATTTTCATAGAATACTTGATTTATTACAAGCATATTTTTGATAGAGAAGTTTTTTATTATGTTTTAACCTGCTTATATAGGGTATTAATTTTAAAAATTGCGGGTTTTTATCTTATTTTTAAATACAATTGGAGGGCATGTTATATGATTTCATTTAGCTTTATACTACCAAAAAAAAGTTTAACCTTAGTAAACAGCAATATGTCGTTAAACGCAGCTTTAAATCTATTGGAGGGTGGTAACTTTTTATCTTTGCCTGTTGTAAAAAACAATGAATTTTTAGGTGTAATATCTAAAGAGAAAATTCTTCAAAGAATGATGGAGACTCCAGAAGCTGAAATTTTTGTGGAGGAGATTGTACGAAGAGATATACCTTCTTTAGGTATGGATAGTGATCCTGAAGAGGCTGCACAGCTATTGGCTAACACAAACACTCCATTTGTAGCTATTAATGATGTAAATGAGGGTTTTACTGGAATCATAACACATAAAACAATATTTAAGCATTATTCAGCCCTATTTGGTATTAACAAAGGTCATAAGCTTATTATAACTTCCTATGATATTAAAGGACGTCTTGCTCAGCTTACAGATATTATTTCTAAGGAGGGTGGAAACATAATAAGCTTAATAATAGATAATCCTAATGTTTCTACTAATGTAGTTAAAATAATTCTAAGACTAGAATGTGAGGACATAGATCTATTAAGGAAATCAATTGAAGCCGCTGGATTTTCAATAAGAAAATAAAAAAAGCCCAAATGGGCTTTTTTTATTTATACAACTAAGCCTAATTTTTCCCTAACCTTTTTCATTGTGGCTTCAGCCATTCCAGCTGCTCTTTCTGCCCCTCTTTTGTGGACAGCAGCAACATAATCTGGATTTTTAATTAGTTCATCATATTTTACCTTAAAGGGTCTTACACTCTCTACTACCAACTCAGCAACCTGTGCCTTTAATGAACCATAGCCTTTACCTTCAAACATTTCTTCTACTTGATTTATAGAATAGTTACCTAGGGTAGCAAATATAGTTATAAGGTTTTTAACTCCAGGTTGGTTATCTGTATATGCTATTTTATTTTCTGTATCTGTTACAGCTCTTTTTATTTTTTTTACAATAATGTCTTCAGAATCCATAAGAAATATTGTTCCATTGGTATCTTCATCGGACTTAGACATTTTTTTATTTGGTTCCTGTAGGCTCATAATTTTAGCTCCAACTTTAGGGATATAAACCTCAGGAATTGTAAAAGTTTCACCATATGCTTGATTAAACCTTAATGCAATATCCCTTGTTAGCTCAAGGTGCTGTTTTTGATCCTCTCCTACAGGTACTAGATTTGTTTGATATAACAGAATGTCTGCAGCCTGTAAAACTGGGTAGGTAAATAAACCAGCGTTAATATTATCTTTGTTTTTTTCAGCCTTTTCTTTAAACTGAGTCATTCTATTTAACTCTCCAATATATGTAAAACAATTTAAAATCCATGAAAGCTCTGGATGCTGTGTAACATTGGATTGAAAAAAAATTATATTTTTATCTGGGTCTAATCCGCAGGCTAAGTATTGAACTAAAAAGGAGAGGCATTTGTTTTTGAACTCCTCTGGATTATGTCTTATTGTAAGAGAGTGTAAATCTACAATTGAGTATAAGCATTGGTAATCATCCTCTAGTGCCTTCCAATTTTGTATAGCCCCTATATAATTCCCCAGTGTGAGACTTCCAGTAGGCTGTGCTCCACTAAAAATAATCTTATCCTTTTCCATTAAATATACCTCCTAAATATTATGATAAAAGCTTTTCTAGCTCTTCAATTCGTTTTTCTAGCTCTCTAATCTTCTGAATCATGAAATTCTCATCGCCATAGGATGCCTTTTTACTAAAGTATCTTAAAAGTAAAACTGTTACAACCACAGGAACTCCCATTAACAAAATAACGATAAATAAATTCATGAACTGGAATGCTGTTACCATAGTAAAGACCCCCTCTTTTTACTTATTGTAATTATACCATAATGGTTGCTTTTATTTTTCCATTATTTTATAAGCTTCTCAACTTATTTTTTGATTATACTAAAATTTGAGGTGGTTTTTTTGAAAATAAAAAATATGGTTGCTCTTATTATTTTCCTTATGTGTATGACTTTAGTCTCATGTACAGGAAAGATTAATAAAAGTGAGATCAAAAATTCATCAATATTTTTAGAAGCAGAGGTTAAAAATATTCTAGTTAAAAGCACTGAAGCCAATGTATATTCTGGTATAAAAAGTAGCCTCCCTATATTAATGACATATCCACAAAATAGCATTATAGAGGTGGTTGGCAGTATAGATGCTTGGTATGTAGTATTAACCGAGGAGGGCTATTTAGGCTGTATTAATAAAAAAGATGTTATACCATATATAGAAGCCAAAGACTCAGAGATTAATTATAGGCTTGAAGCTTCATTAACTAAGCTGGAGCAGCGAATGCTGGATTATACCAATAAGGAGAGGGAAAGACATAAGCTTAAGCCGTTAACATTAGATATAACCTTAACTAAATTGGCACGACTAAAAACAAAGGATTTAATTGACAATAAACACTTTAATCATTATTCACCCAACTATGGGAGTCCATTTGAAATGATGAATGATTATAACATCTCCTTTATATATGCTGGAGAAAATCTAGCAGCTAATCCTACTGTAAATGGTGGCCACAAGGCTTTAATGGAATCAGCTACCCATAGACATAATATTTTAAATCCAAATTTTACTCATATAGGTATTGGTATCCAAAGGGCTAGCACCAATAGGCTTGTTATTACTCAATTATTTATAGGCAAATAACAAACGAGGCATCAAAAATGCCTCGTTTTAGCTTTATTCATTCAATAAGCCTTCAATTTTTCCTTTGTCAAAGCCAACTATTGTTTCTTCACCAATTTGTATTACTGGTACTGCCATAATACCCTTACTCATTAGCTCTTTTCGTGCACCTGGGTCGTCAGAAACATTCTTTTCTGAAAACTCAATCCCCTTTTCCGAAAGATACTCTTTCGCTGTATGACAGTGGGGGCATGTATTACTAGTATAAATAGTTACTTCTTTAGCCATTTTATCTGCCTCCTTATTAATATTATTTATTTATTAGTTTTAATTTATTTTAACACATATTTTATCTAAACCCAAATTTTTCATGATATAAATATTATACTCTTTTTTAATAGCTATAATGTCAGCTAGCCTAACTGTATATGTATACAGTAGTTACTCTCTTATTGTTTATCGTCGATAAAGTATTGCTTTATGCCCTGTCTTATTACCTTCTTAGAAAACAGTGGGTCACCATATTCTTTAATGTTTGAGTACTGTATCAACTCAATAATTGCATCGATGTTATATTTGTTAATTTGTTGAACTCCTTTAAAAAAGCCTTTTTCCTCTTCTAGCTCCTGCAACAAACTTATAATATCCGTGTTTTTCCTGCACATATATTGCCCTCCTTTGACTATTATTTTTACACTAAAGGTAATTTGTATACTAAAATTTCAAAAAAAGAAGGAGGCAATCGCCTCCATAAATTTTTCTCTTCTTACTCAATAATATTGTATTTTCTTGCCTTAAAGGCAACTGTTTTATGGGTAATTCCAAGGGCCTTTGCTGCTGCGTTAAAGCTCTTAAATCGTTGAAGGGCGTACTTAATTATTTCCATTTCATACTGGTCTAGTGTAGCTATTTGACCATTTTTATCAAAATTTATTAATCCGTTTTCATTTGACTTATCATAATTAACTCTGTATATGTTTGTAATGTTTGATGGTAATTCATCTATTGTAATTGTTTCCCCCTCTGATAAAACAATTAGCCTTTCAATTAAGTTTTCAAGCTCTCTAACATTTCCTGGCCAATTGTATTGAACTAATGCCTTTATTGCTTCCTCATCTAAATTTTTATCTATATTATTTAGTTTTTTAATCTTATTCATAAAATGCTTACATAGCAGCGGTATATCCTCTTTACGTTCTCTTAGTGCAGGTAGATTTACAGGAACTATATTAAGTCTATAATATAGGTCTTCTCTGAAGGAGCCTTCGATAATTTGCTCTTCAAGATTACGATGGGTTGCTGCTATTATTCTTACATCGCACCTTATTGTTTCATTTCCGCCAACTCTTTCAAATTCCTTTTCCTGTATTAATCTTAAAAGCTTAACCTGCATTTCTAAAGGCATGTCACCAATTTCATCAAGGAATATGGTTCCACCGCTAGCCTGTTGAAATTTACCAATTTTCCTTCTGATGGCACCTGTAAAGGCACCCTGTTCATGTCCAAAAAGCTCTGATTCCAAAAGATTAGCTGGAATGGCACCACAATTCACCCTTACAAAGCTGTTTTTCTGTCTATCACTTATTTCATGAATTGCCTTTGCCACTAATTCTTTACCTGTTCCACTTTCGCCTCTAATTAACACAGTGGAATTTGTTTGGGCGGCTTTTTCAGCAGACCAAAGGGCTCTAATAAGCATTGGACTTTTGCCAATCATTTTTTTGAAGGGAGGACTTAACTCTATTTTTGCATTAGCTGTAGCAGCAGGCAAATGAAGTACTTGCTTATCCTCAACCTCCCCATCCTCTAGCTCTCTATAGGTTGCCATTATTCCTATAAACTTGCTCTCATCCATTAGAGGTGTTATATATACTTTTATATAGATATTATTTTCTGTCCTTATATAGCCACTTAGTTTTGTTTTTGTTTTTAATCCCTTTAGAATCAGTTCATCATTATGGGTGCGATAGATACTTTTTCCAATCATGGTAAAGTTACTAACCTTAAACAGCTTACCATAGGCATCATTGACATATTCAATTTTCCCTGTAGCATTTACTATACATATACCATCTAGTGCATATTGAAAAATATCATATTTGTATTCAATAAAGCTATTCTTGCTTTTACTTCTGTTTTTATCTATGTTAGTAACATTGGCAATCTTCATTAACCTATCCCTCCCCTCTAATTACATGCTTCTTGTGGCAATAATATCTATCCCTGTACCTAATACATTTTTTATAATTATGTCTCCCACTTTAATAGGTCCACTAATTTCTACTTTGTTTATTTCCTTCATGCATTTAAATATTAATCCCTTTGGAATTTCTCCCTTAGTTCTAACAGGTATTCGACAAAGGTGTGCATTTTTTATTTTTACTGTAGATGTCAATACCCTTGTTGGATTAGTCATTTCCTTAATACCATAATCCTTACCCCTTGGACATTTATTGCCTGTAACGATATAATCGTCTATTCCATTTTTCTTGTGTTCTACCTCTAGCTTGCAGCCTAAGGGGCATGCAATACAGATTATATTTTGCTTCTCCATTGTTACGCCTCCTCAACTTCAAGTTCCACAGATATGGTTGTAAAGCTCCTGTTTATAAGGTCCTTAGCAGGGATGCTTATAGACTCCATTTCTGCGGGGGCAAGATGATTTTTCTTTATCCTCTTATAAACCTCATCATCCAGCTTAATTACCATTTTTGCACTATTATATACATCATTGACCCTCATCATTAGGTGTAGCTTTTCTTCTATATTAGCGACCCTCACCTGTTGAGGAACTATATATCTTACTCCATAACCAGCATAGGTTTTTTTAATGTTACCATTGCTAGCAAGCTGATTCTTAACATATCTTGCTGCATTTTTTCCTGCTCTTCTGCTTTCTTCAGTTACCCAATCTACAAGGTCGTGGACGTGAAGAACATTGCCACAGGCAAAAATACCCTCAATGCTTGTTTCCATTGATTCATTAACAACAGGCCCACCTGTCAATGGATGAATCTCAACTCCAGCATTTTCTGAAAGCTCATTTTCTGGTATTAAACCTACTGACAGTAATAAAGTGTCACAATCAAAAATCTTCTCTGTTCCTTCAATTGGATTTCTATTTTCATCTACCTTTACCACTGTAACCTCTTCTACTCTTGATTTGCCCTTAATATCAATTATTGTATGACTAAGAAGCAGTGGTATATTGTAATCATCTAAACACTGTACAATATTTCTAGTTAAGCCGCCAGAGTAAGGCATTAGCTCTACAACAGCCTTAACTTCAGCTCCTTCAAGGGTCATTCTTCTTGCCATAATTAATCCAATGTCACCAGAACCAAGAATTACTACCTTTTTACCAACCATATAACCCTCCATATTAACAAATCGTTGGGCTGTACCTGCAGTAAAAATGCCAGCTGGTCTTGTACCTGGAATATTAATTGCCCCTCTAGTTCGTTCACGACATCCCATTGCCAGTATAACTGCCTTTGCTTGTATATTTAATATACCTTCGGTGGTATTCATTGCATAAATCGTCTTATTAGGAGATACCTCTAAAACCATTGTATCTAGCTTATACTCAATTCCCATTTCATAAAGCTCTTCAATAAAGCGTTCAGCATATTCAGGACCAGTTAATTCTTCATTAAAAATATGCAAACCAAAGCCGTTATGAATACACTGCTGTAAAATTCCACCTAGCTCTCGGTCCCGCTCAATCACTAATATATTATTTACACCATTATTTTTTGCTTCAATGGCGGCTGCTAATCCTGCTGGGCCTCCACCGATAACTACTACATCATAGTTTACCACTGCTTCATCCCCCTTTAGTCTTCTTTAGTCGCCGCAGCTAGGTTTTCAGTATCATCATAAATGGTTTTAGTAGCACCAGTTAATATATATGAATCTATTCCATCCTTAACTACATCAGTAATATCTATATTTAGCTCCCTTGCAATAATCTCCATTACTCTTGGACCACAAAAACCACCTTGACATCTTCCCATACCAGCTCTTGCTCTACGCTTAACAGCGTCTAGGGTTAATGCACCTGCTTTTCGCTTAATAACATCTACAATTTCTCCTTCTGTTATTTGCTCACATCTACAAATAACTCTACCATATCGTGGGTCTTGATCTATTAATTGCTGCTTTTCCTCCATAGATAGCTCAGTAAAGGGTTTAAATGCCTTACGTTTTGGATTAAAGCTCTTATTTTCTTCAAAGGCACCTGCTGAGGTTTTTAATATATCTATTGCATAATTTCCTATGGCTGGAGCTGCACTTAAACCAGGAGAATCAATTGCTGCAACATTAATAAATCCTCTTGACTCCTGTACTTCTTCTATAATAAAATCTCCAGTTGGAGTTTTTGCCCTCAATCCTGAAAATGAAGTAATGACCTTATAATAGGGAAAGCTTTTTACCACCTTCTCTGCTTTTTCTCTTAAGAAGGTAAAGCCCTCTGTAGTGGTTTCATTGGCTTCTTTATTTCCTGTGTTTTCTGCCGTTGGACCAATTAATACATTCCCGTGTACCGTCGGTAATACTAAAACTCCCTTTCCAGCCTTTGTTGGACACTGGAAAACAACTTTGTTCACAAAGTCACCTGCGGTTTTATCAAAAAGGTGATATTGCCCTCTGTTAGGTACTATTTCAAAATATGGCCTATTAACCATATTGTTTATTTCATCTGCGTATAAACCAGCGCAGTTAATTACATACTTAGTTTCTATTTTATGGCTGCCTGCTTTAATAATATATTTATTATTACTTTTATCAATTGATGTTACCTTGCTATTAAGAAGTATTTCTACACCATTGTCGGCTGCATTTTCTGCTAAAGCAATTGCTAATTCAAAAGGACCAATTATTCCAGCAGTGGGAGCATATAGGGCTGCTACCACTTCTTCACTTAAATTTGGCTCCATTTCCCTCAGTTCTGCTTGATTTAATATTTTTAATCCCGGTACTCCATTATTGTTTCCTTGCTCTTCTAGCTTTTTTAATATTTCCACCTCTTCATCATTAAATGCTACAACAAATGAACCAATTCTTTCAAAGGGTACTTCTAACTCACGACATAGTTCCTCTTGAAGCCTGTTACCCAAAACGTTAGTCTTAGCCTTTAAGCTTCCAGTTTTAGCATCGTATCCAGCATGAATTATTGCACTATTTGCTTTTGTAGTTCCATTAGCGACATCGTTTTCCTTTTCTATAATAACAATGTTAAGGTTATATCTCGCCAGCTCTCTTGCGATATATGTTCCTATAACACCAGCTCCTATAACGGCAACATCTACCTTCATAAATTCATCTCCTCCACCTTCTATTTAACACTATAAAAAAACAAAAGCCACATAAAACACACCTAATTCCTTAGGTTGCTTTACGTGGCTCTCCAATTCTCAGCCAAAACAGTATTTATTTAATATATTGTATCATTTTTATAGATGATTGTAAAGGTTTTGCTGCCTATTCCTCATCTTCCCACTTGAGGGATCTTTCTACTGCTTTTTTCCAGCCCTTATAAAGCTTTTCCTTATCTTCTACAGCAAGTGCTGGTTCAAATCTGCTGTCTACCTTCCAGCGTTTAGTTATTTCATTCTTATCCTTCCAGAAGCCCACTGCTAGCCCTGCTAAATATGCAGCACCTAATGCAGTTGTTTCTGTAACCTCTGGACGATCAACTTTAACACCTAAAATATCAGATTGGAACTGCATTAAGAAGTTGTTTGCAACGGCTCCACCATCAACCTTCAAGGTTTGAAGATTAATACCAGAGTCCTCTTGCATAGCCTCTAATACATCCCTTGTTTGGTAGGCAATTGATTCTAGTGTAGCTCTAACAACATGCTCTGCTTTAGCTCCTCTTGTAAGACCTACGATAGTTCCTCTTGCATACATATCCCAGTAGGGGGCTCCCATTCCTACAAAGGCAGGTACTAAGTAAACACCATTACTATCCTTTACCTTAGTAGCAAGGTACTCAGTTTCTTGAGCATCTCTTATAATCTTTAATTCGTCTCTTAACCATTGTACAGATGCACCAGCCACAAAAATACTACCCTCTAATGCGTACTCAACCTTACCATCTACTCCCCAAGCTAAGGTTGTCAATAGTCCATTATTGGATGGAACAAATTTTTCACCTGTATTCATTAGCATAAAACAGCCAGTTCCGTATGTGTTCTTAGCCATTCCTGGTTGGAAGCAAGCCTGACCAAACAATGCTGCCTGTTGGTCACCAGCAGCCCCAGCAATTGGAATATCGGCGCCGCCAAATGTTTCATGATCTGTATAGCCATAAATATGACTTGAAGGTTTAACTTCTGGTAGCATAGAAGCAGGAACACCCATTTCAGTAAGGATTTTTTCATCCCACTTAAGGTCTTTAATATTATAAAGCATTGTTCTTGAAGCATTTGAGTAGTCGGTTACATGAACCTTTCCTCTTGTCAAGTTCCAGATTAGCCATGTATCAATATTTCCGAATAGTAAATCTCCTTTTTCGGCCTTCTCTCTTGCTCCCTCTACGTTGTCAAGAATCCACTTGATTTTTGTACCTGAGAAGTAGGCATCTACTACTAAGCCCGTATTATCTCTAATATATTCCTCTAGTCCTCTTCTCTTTAAATCATCACATATACCTGCCGTTCTTCTACATTGCCATACTATTGCATTATATACTGGCTTACCTGTAGTCTTATCCCACACTACTGTAGTTTCACGTTGATTTGTAATACCTATAGCAGCAACCTCTTGAGGGCTAACACCTACTTTTTCTAAAACCTCTCTAGCTACACCACTTTGAGTACCCCAAATTTCCATTGGGTCATGCTCTACCCATCCGGCCTTTGGATAGATTTGTGTAAACTCCTTTTGAGCAACAGCAACAATTTTTCCGTCATAATCAAATATAATTGCTCTTGAGCTGGTTGTTCCTTGGTCTAAGGCTAATATATACTTTTTAGCATCCATGTTTCTTCCCCCTTACTTATTAATTAAAAGTGTTAATAGCTAATAGCTAATAGCTATTAACACTTTTTTGCTTATAATAGTGATAAAATAAATCCTCCGATGGTACCACCAATAATTGCGAATAATAGATTAGTTAAACCCTTTGGTACATTATCCCCCGATAATGCAGAAGCAACAAATAGTCCTGCACCTGCTGCAAAAGCCATATCTATCCAAGCTCCTCCACTTTGCACCATAAATCCAACACCATGATTTAGGGTCCAGGTTGTACCTACTATAAAGCCTGCTGCCATATAGCCACCTATTGATCCCCAATCTTCACACATTTTACCCCATATTAATCTAAGCAAAAATGGAAATATAAATCCTCCTGCCATAGTAGTAATAATTGCTGGTAATGTCATTTAATATTCCTCCCTTCTAATTTATAAAGTAGTTTATGCCTCTGCCTTTTCTGCCTTAGCCTTTTCAGCTGCCTGATATTTTTCAATTGCCACTGCAGCTATACCACCAAGAATACCACCCAGAATTACAAATGCTAGAGTTGGTATAGATTCGATACCTACTTCAACTCCATTTGCAAATACATCCCTCATGAAACCAGCAACACCGATTCCACAAGCCATGTCTACAAAAGCACCATCATTATTAATGACACCAATATAGTGGTTTAGCATCCACATTGTGCCAATAATAATGAAGCCTGCAAACCATCCACCACCGATACCATATTCAGTAGCAAATGCACCCCATACAGACATAACAAACATACCAGCAATTGCAGATCCAATCATAGTTCCAACATGCTTCATAATTAATTTCCTCCCTTCTTAGTATATTAATTATATATAATCATAGGCCTTTAAGCCTTGGATTATCATTTTCTACTGCTAGTATTGTAAAGGTTTTCCCAGCTACAACTGTAAGCTTGCTTCAAAGCTGCCATATTTCCTCTTTGCTGGTGGAGGCACCTATGGCTCCCGCCTTCAATATCTCTATTACATCTTCCTTGTCTTGAATAAGCCCACCAGCTATTAAAGGAATTTTTGTTTCTCTATTAACAGTTTTTATAACCTTAGGCATAATTCCAGGTAAAATTTCTATTGCGTCGGGCTTTGTTATTCTAATCGATTTAATTCCTGTCTCTAATGAAAGAGAGTCAAGAATGAATAATCTTTGAATTATAAATATATCCATTTCCTTTGCACTTTTAATTAAGCTGTTTTTCGTAGTAATTATACCATCTGGTCTAATATTTTCATGGACATACTTTAATGCAACTGTATCTCTTGAAAACCCGTCCATCAAATCTATGTGTACATAAATATCCATACCTGCCTTCTTAACTCTACTTACAATTTCCTTCAGGTTAAAGATACTTCCTGTCAATAAAAATATAATCTCACAGGGTGATTGTATTGCATTATCCAGTTTTTTAAGATCATTTACTGCTGCAACTATAGGGCTTCTTTGTATTCTCTCGTAAAACCGATTTACCACGATACCGCCTCCTATTTATTATCTTGCAATTACCATGCCAATTTTTAGAATCATTGATATAATTACAATTGTCTTAATTTTCTAATAAAAAGCTGTTCCTTTTTACCAGGTATAATTTGCTTTATTAAATTATATTGGTAAAAAGGAACAGCTTCAGTAGGTTTATTAGCTTATGGTGTATCCACTAAAAACAAAAAACAACTATTATAATAGTTGCCGAAACGATTACACTTAAGCAAATAAATAGTTGATGCTAGAATATTGTATTTACGACAACTTAGCAATCATTCTTCCTATCAGTTAATGCTTGCTTCATCATCTCCTTTACAATACCATGGAAAAATAATATTACACCAATTAATATCATTATAGCAGTATACAATTATTTTTCAATTAGTTTTCAAAATTTTCATTCGACTTAATAGGCCATTTTTCTACTTCATAAACTTTATTATGGTTTTAACAATATCCTCCACTTCTTCTACCGACAAATTATCTTTTATTAGACATTCCTTTGCATTATCTTCAATTATTAAAAGCCCTACCTTCTCTACAGAAGATTTAATGGCATTTATTTGTATAAGAATCTCGTGACATTCCTTCCCATCCTCAATCATTTTTTCTATACCATGTATATGTCCTTTAATAGTCTTTAGCCTATTAATAATGTCTTTTTTTACTTTAGTATTATCCATTAAACCCACTTCCTTATAACAATTAAATTAATTATATTTTCTCATATTTTTGAAGAAATATAAAGGCTGTTTTTATTTGATTTATTTTTGATTTAGGTTTTCCTTTGATATTTTAAATTTTTCATTTGTCTTTTATTCTTTCATTTTCCATTTTCAATTTTCAATTTTCCATTTTTGTTTTTATGGTTTTATGTTTTGGTTTTAAGATTTTATGGTTTTAATCTTTTCCATTCAACATTCAACATTTCTTTTATGTTTTTAACTCTTAACTCTTAATTCTTAACTCTTAACTTTTCATTTTTCACTTTTCCCTATTCCCTATTACTTATTCCTCATTCCCTATTACTTGCTTTTAGGTTTTTCTTTTTTATCTTTTTTTCAATCATGGCGGTTGCTGTTCCCATTGGACATATTGAACACCAGCTTCTTGGTTTAAATATAACACCCATGATTATACCTACAAGGGTTGATATTGTCATCATTCTAAATATAGCCATAGCTGTTTTAACAAAATCTCCTTTTGCTAAAACTAATGATATAGTAAACATCCCTATCATCCACACAAGCATTATAATTTTAACGGTTTTATTGTTTATTGCTTTAGGCAAGCTATTGTTAAGGCTTATTTTTCCAATAATGTTACCTAACATTGAAGCTCTAGGACAGTACTTTAAACAATGTACTCTTCCTCCACCTCTTACAGCTAAATAAATTGGCACTGCCATACATAATAGTCCTAATATACCAAATCTAATATCTATTATTGCTAAGGAAAAGAATAGCAAAATAATAATCCAAGACCATGACATAATTGATTTTTTCATTTTAGCTCCTCCTATACTTTTTAACTCCTCCCCCATAGGTGGGGGTATCTGTCATTAAATATAGCATAGCTGCTATTAATAATCAAGTATTAATTCTGTTAATTACAAAGCTGAACTTACTAGCCACCTTTGAAGGCTTACAAGTTCAGCTTTGTTTACTATAATATAGTATTTTAATTCAGCGATTTACTAAAACCATCGCTTCTTGAGGGGGTGAAAGAAGCATTGTCTAGGTGGAGAAAAGCTCCATCTTACCAAGCTTTCTTTATAATATTATAGTTCTAGTGAATTAGCAATTTAATAAAGGTACAAACCCATTAGTATTAAAAGCGCCGAGAAGATTAAAATACCTACATGTAAGCCTAGTAGCTTTTTATCATCATTTAACATAGTAACTACAAACTGGCGAAAAACTTGATAGTTAAAGACCGCTGTACTAACCTTTGCCACAGTTACTGTGGTTAGGAGACCAATTATCCAGCTAAATTGCACATCGATTGTAAAGATTTTATACCATGTAAATGCAACTACTATATAGGTGGCTAATACAACAACATAATAGCCTTTTTTCTGCTTAGGAGTATATGCACTATTAAGGGCCCAGTTCTTGAAGCTATCCTTTTTTACCGTCATTACTATTCTAGTAACAATGCCTATAAATGCCCAAGCAAAGCATATTCCTTGAAAAAAATTAATACTCATATCCTTCTCCTCCTTTGAAATGTTGGTAGTTTAAAGCTATCTTAAAAGTCTTTCTGCATTCTTACATAAAATATGTTCTCTAGCCACTTTATTGTTTTCTGTTGCTAGTAAAACTCTTGAAAGGGTAAGTGCCTGCGGCAAAGCAGGCCAATCCGAACCAAAAATTAATCTTTCATAGCCAACCTCATCAATAAGATATTTAATACTATCTGCCGATTGACATGACAGTTCAGCGTAGCTTCCTGGGTGTTTTTTAAGATACTCAGCCACCAGCTTGTATTCTGCTATTCCACTGTGTCCAAACACAAATTTAAAGTCTTTGGGTAATTCCTTAAGTAGCTCTCCAAACACCTCTACCCTTGTTGACTTAAGCAGCTTCCACATTAAGTCAGATGTATTTCTGCGCTTTATATGGGTCAGTGAGCCAGTATGAAGAAGCACATTAAAATTAACTTCGTAGCAGGCCTTCAGCAGGTCAATAAGAGGTTTGAAATCACCTTTAAGCTCCATATCTGTTACCTTAAGCTTTAATCCTTTAGCTCCAAGCTCTTTATATTTTTTAATCTTTTCTTTCATTTCAGGATCATGTGGATGTACTGAGCAAAAAGCAACTAGCTTATCAGGATGTTCATTTGCAACCCTTAATGCTTCCATTGATCGATCGCTCTTTTTTGTACTTAAGGCTAGCACGACATTTTTTTTAATCATATTCTCACTTTGTGATTTAAAGCAATTGTCATAGGTTCCGCCCTTTACCATATCATTAAAAATTTTGTATCCATTTAAAGAAAACTTAATAACAGACATCAGCCCTTTGTTCTTCTCATTAGGGTCTAGTTTAGTCCAGTAGGGTACTGATAAATCTGTCTTATCTACACTAGGTAAGGTTGGGTATTCTAATTTTCTTCCTTTTTTGTTAGGGTCTATAATCTTTAGTGGTAGAGCGTTAGAAATATGAGTGTGAAAATCTATAATTTCTAGCTCCCCATCATAATCAATTGCATAATCACCATCATCATTTAGCTTTAGGTATTTTTCCTTCTTTACAAGCTCCTGCTTTGTCATAGCAATCTTCCACTCCTTCTGTTAACAAGCTATTTCATTCCAACTATTAATACATCTAAAATATCTATTAATACATCCTCCACAGCCTGCTCTTCACTTAATCTAAAATCCTGTATATTCACAAAACATGATGTTATTACGTAAGCTGCTGTTTTTACATCTAAGTCCTGTCTTAATTCTCCCTTTTTTATATAGAATTCTACGGCTTCCTCAAGAACCTCGTAGCTTTTAGGTATCTCATTTTTTAAAATATCCCTTTTTACCTCTTGAGAGCATTCATTCATGAACTTATCCTTAAGGGCAGATAAATTAGAAACCCGTTGCTCAAACTTTTTACCCTGTTCTAGTAATGTCATTACATATTGTCTAAAGCTTAATTGATTTTGCAATTTTTTCACCTTAACTAAAGCCTGTTTTTTCTGATCTACAATTTGGCTAAATAAATATTTATACAAATCGTCTTTATTGTGGAAGTACTGATAAAAGCTTCCCTTTGGAACACCAGCACTATTAACTATGCTGTCTATAGTCACTTTTTTATAATGTACCTTTGAAAATTCTTCAATGGCTGCATTGATTATTCTATTTCTTTTTTCTTGGGGTAAATTAAAAAAGGTATTCTTTGGCATAAAATCATCCTTTCTCAACATATATTAACCACTAACATAAAACTTTGTTTGAAAACTCCTATGACTATTAGTCATATGACTTGTAGTCATATACTATCATGGGTTTTTTTATGTGTCAAGCTAAAAAGCAAAATTTATATATTAATGTAAAGGACTTTATTTTAAGCACTAAAAAGAGATAGTTAAACAACTATCTCAGAGTTTTGCAGTTCTATTGTATCCATTCCTTAAGCTTATTTATATCCTTTATTATAATTTTTTTACCACTAATATCTATTGAGCCTTCTTTTTTAAACTGTCCTAATGCTCTACTTACTGTTTCTCTAGCAGTTCCTATCATGTTTGCTAATTCTTGTCTTGAGATGGTTAGCCTTAGCTGTATGCCATTATTAGTGTATACTCCATGTTCATTTGATAATTGAATTATAATTTGAGCTGTTCTCATGTAGGTATCTCCTAAAGCTAGCACCTTAACTTTTTGCTGAGAGTTGAATAGCTTTTTACTTAACACTTTAATAATACTTAAACCAATATTTGAATTTGCAATTACTAATTCTTCTAATGCCCTGTTCTTAATCATCCCTATACATGAGTCCTCTAATGCTTCTGCAGATGCTGGATACTTCATATCATTAAAAAGAGTCACCTCTGCAAAAATATCTCCTTCTCCTAGAATAGTAAAAATATGCTCTCTACCATCTGGTGCTGTTTTATATACCTTTACACTTCCTGTTTTAATAAAATAAAATGCCTCCCCAGTATCCCCCTCCATAAAAATTATAGTTCCCTTTCGATAATTTCTTTCTATAGTTATTGCAATTATTTTCTCTAAATTTTCTTTATCAAGAGTAGAGAATGCAGGTATTTTCCTAAGTATTTCAGTAGTAATTTTCAAATCAAACCTCCTCAACCTTTCCTTGCTTCAATTATCATACTAAAAGCTTTTTGATTAAATTCGTTTTCTTCAAAATCGCCATATAGTTTTACTTCTTTAAATCCTATTTTATTTAAAAGCTCCTTTATCTCAAAGCTTCTTAAGGGGTAAAGGGGCACAGAGTTATTATAGCTAATGGGCTGAAATTCTGTTTCAATTACAAGTTGGGTATTAAAGTTGATAATATGCTTATCCTTATCATATTGATACCTTCTAACTAATTTGACTCCTGCCTCTGGATTATGAATGGTGGGTAAGTGATTAATATTAGATTCTAAAATTCTATCATAATTAACTGTTTGAATAATCATAACTCCATCCTGGTTTAGAAGGTTGTATATATCCTTTATGACTGTATATATATCATTAATTTCAGTTAGATGTACTAGGGAGTTACCTATGCAATATATGCAATTAAAGCTATGGGGCCTTAGCTTTTCACCAATGCTTTTCATGTCTTCTACTAAAGCATGCAGCTTTACTTTTTTGTTTTCTGCTTTTTTATTAAGCTGACATATCATTCCTTCATCCAAGTCAACTGCAAAAACCTCATGTCCCATTTCACTTAAGGCTATAGAATAATTTCCAGTACCGCAGGCTACATCTAATATTTTACTGTTTTTGGGTACTCTACTGGAGATAAACCTTAGTTGAGACTTACCTGTTGGGAATATTTCATCATAATATTTATTAAATTCACTATAAAAAGCCACGTTTCCTCACCTCTTAGTAATATTATATATTAAAAGATTTTATATGTACATTAATATAGAATACTTAAAGTCATGAGTTAATGCTCTTAGTTTCATATATTTTTTGATTTAAGAGGATAATTCTGTTTTTGACTTTAAATCCTATAAAAAGCCTAATTCCCAATTCACAAATACAATATTCAATCAACAGCTTTGTACCCTTTTCATTTGGAAATTGAACTTTATTTTCTAGTATTTCTATAAGCTCTTCTTCTATGTTTTTTATTTCTAATAGGACTTCTAATGTTTCATATAAATATGTAGATAGATATTTTGTACAGCTCTTTAGCTGCATCTTTTTTTGTAATGAGCTTATCATATCTTTAATCTGCTTATTTTTATGCAATAGCTTTTTTTCTTGATTAGTTTTCAAAACATCAAAGCTAGATAATAGCTTTATCATACGGAGATTCTGATCAACACATACCCAATAGGTATCTACTATTTCCATCAGCTCCCTTTCATAGTCAGTATGATTCACAGTACCCACTCCCCAATAAGTTAATAACAAGGACAAAGGCATACTATTAGTAAAATATCTTTATATATCCTTACATTATTGATATAGGGTTAATCAAGATATTATTCTTAAAAAGAGATAATAAGTATAGTGAGTTGTGGATCAATAGTTAATATTTCAAAATTAAAGCTTATGGTTAAACATAAACCAGTCTAGAGATATGTTGATTAAGGTTAAGGGTTAAATGAGCTACGCTTTGATGTAATAATCGTACTTGTTATTATGGTAATTAAGAATACAGTCATTATAATTATTATTGCATTAAATAAAGTAGTTTCAGTTATTTGGGATATTCTTACTACTCCATAAAAGTCAAAAACCCTTAGCGAAACCAGTTTTATAGAATTATACAAATCATATTTTCCAAAAGCAGGTAAAATGTATACATACAACATTAAGGCCATTATACCTACAATTCTATTCTTAAAGATAACTCCAAGAATATATCCTATTTGTACAAAAAGTAAAGCAATAATATATGCAAAAATTAACTTTGTAAATATTGAAGAGATATTTACAAGTGATACATCTGTTACAAAATTAGATAAGGGTACAATATTTAATAATCTATAATACACCCCTACTGCTATAATATAAGAGATAGCTAATGCACTTATAAATATAAGCAAACTACTAATAGCTAATGATATTTGCTTAATAATACTAAAGTTTTTCTTACTTATTCTTACTGTCTTAATTTTTATTGTTTTAAATTTTTTATCGTATGTAGCAAAAATTAGCCCCAAAAGACCAAAAACAATTGGATTAAATACAATTGATGACTCTAGTAGCTGCAAATGCATATATTCAGGACTTGCTGTATACATATACCTTTCAGTCATTACTTTATGGTATAGTAAGGGGTTTTTAACATGTGTTATATTACCTTGTTTTTCAACATGAAATTCCCCAGCTAAAGCTTTTTCTATAGCAGTTTCATTTCCTTCAAAACTCATTAAAGTCCAAGTATAATCATGGTATTTGTCTATTACAGCATTATAATTCATGAATATAATAACACTGAACAAAGTAATAAGTATTATAGTAATAATTAAAAAAGATTTAGAATATACTCCATACAATAATTCTTGATTAATATGTTTGTTCATCATAGATATCCTCCAAGCTTTTATTACTCTTATTAAAGTTTTCATTTGATATGATTATTTGCTTATCTTTAAACACAAGTAGTGAATCTACTATTTCATTATAAAAGCTAAACTGATGACCAGTAACCAAAATACTCATTTTTTCTGCCCACTTTTTTATTTTCTTAGTTAATGTTCTCATCATCTCATAGTCTAATCCATTTGAAATCTCATCCATAAATAAATAATCAGGCTCTAAAACTTCTACCAGTAATAATGCTAACTTCTTCTTCTGCCCATAAGAGTATGTATTAACCTTTTTACGCAATAAGTCATTATCTAAATAATTTACTGCAACTTCTTTAATTTGCTCTCTTGACTTTTTGCCTTCCCCCAAAATCATAAGATTCTCAAGGCCACTTAAATTCGTATAAAATGGACAATCATCCCAAATCACCAAACAGTTATCTCTTACCTTATCTATATCATTACCATCAAAAACTATTTTTCCATTATAATACTCCATACCAAGCATACACTTAATAAGTGTAGTTTTTCCAGAACCATTAGGTCCCATTAAAAAGGAAATATTATTGCTTTTTAACTTAAAATTGGATTTACTTATTATGCTTTTTTTAGAATAGTTTTTAGAAAAATCTTCAAATTCAATCATAACCCTTTCCCCCTAAACTCTATAATTTGATTAAGTATTCACTCACCTGCCTTCTTATATAAACACAGGTGAGTGAAATGTAAATATTGCTAAGTAGAGTTCCATATTTAGTATTATTTATATATTTTACTATAATTATCTATAAAATAATATAAGGCTTATGTCATAATAACTTTGCGCTATTAATAAGTGATTAAATTACCTAAACTAAAATCCTCAGTTTTTCCCCTATACATCATTTTTAGCCTTTTGCTACCTTTCCTTTAATCTTATGTTGAATAGGATTAGAAAAAACTTAGTTCAACTTTTTTTGAAGCTTAGCAACAATAATAATCACTATAAGAATCGGGGGTATTAGTAATGCCACTGAGATAAGATTTCAAAATATTGCACAGGTAGGTTTATGAGGATAGAAAAAAGCGACTGGATTTAATATTGCTTCCTGTCGCTTTAATTATTTTTTATAATAATGTCACTAGCTCAATCCCCTCAACACTAAATTTAGTTATTTGTTTTGATTGTTATGGACGCCTTTTTAGCATCAACTAATTCTTCTATTCTTGATTTTACTAACATATCTAATTTATCTTTATTAGTTTCAATTGATAAATGTGAGTTGTTTTCACTTACTTCTTCAAATATATAGTATCTAAACTTTGACAAAAGAAGAAAGTCAGCATACATATCATATGCTAGTTGACTTTCCCAAAATGTTTCCTCATTAAAGCCATAGGTTTGAAAGTATAGAGTAGCTAGTTCTCTTGACTCTTCGTCAGCTTTATATATTTCTTTAAGATATGCAATATAATCTAATACTTCTTCTTTACTTACTTTTATCCCTTTTTCTTTTGCTATTATTCTTTGTATTGTCCTATTAATAATAAAATCTTCTATTTCTTTTTTATCATCTGTGTTAAGGGTAGTTTTAGTTAATTCATAGTGCTTTTTACTTATTTTAATATCATCTATTTGTAAAACAGTTTTTGATGCATCATCTAACTCTAGTTTGTCTAGTTTTTTTCTTTCTACTTGAACTTTTCTCACTACCTCATTAATACTATTTTCATCTTTTGATGCTTGCACGAAACTAAACAATGCTAGAATTATGGCTATTAACAGTACTGCAATTATCAAATGCTTTGTTTTAGTTATAGTAATCACTATATAATTCACTCCTTATTAAGCACATATTTTTAATTATTTAAAACTCAATATCTGTTGTTAGGAGTGTCAACAACTCCGTCCTCTCAGCAAATTGTGTTGTTTAAGAATTGTCCACCATACTCTTTTACCTGTCCGTTTATAATTCTATTATATAATTCTAGCTTTGAATATAGTTTATTTCCATTCTCTCTATATAGTAGTTCCTTTTGATAATCCTTCTCTGCAAGGGCAATCCGAGCTGCTTCATGCCATAGGCTGGCTTTTACTATCAGACTTTTATCACTTTTTGATATCCCTATTTTAATTACCTCCATAGCCCTTTTTGTATTAGAAAAGAAACGGTAATACCTTGCAATAAATTCATAGCAAAAAGGGTCTGCTTGGTCTCCCTTTAAAAAAACACCTATTATACCTTCTATCTCTGTATTTATTTTAGTCTGTTTATCGCTTAATACCAAAGAGTCAAGCTTATAGAGAGTAATTATCGTAATACCCTTCTCATAGTTAGACCTTTCGGCACATCTTATGGCTTCGTCATAGATATCTATAGCCATTTCAAAATCTCCTATTTCCGTATAAATAAATCCAAGACACTGATATGCAATGGCAAGGTTGTAATATTTATTGTCCTTTGAAAACATTTTAATGGCCTTTTTTTGATACCGTATTCCTTCATTAAAGTTTGCAAAATCCCTGTATACCATTGATAGATTTGTGTACAAAGAGGCTATATCGCTAGATTTACTAAAGTACTCCTTCATACTTAAACATTCTTGGAAGAATTGCAGGGCTAATGTATTTTTTCCAATCATAGAAAAAATGGTAGCCTTATTGAACAATCCTTTAAGATACACTCCTTTATCCTCAACCTCTTGTCCGACCTCTAATGCTTTGTTTGCGAATATTAATCCCGTTTCATAGTCTCCCATCCGCCATTTTGTAATGGATAACAAATTATAAAGCTTACCTATATCCTTCTTATTTGTATTGGGACTTATAGCAGATTTTATAATGCTCTCCACTAACTCCCAATTTTCTGTTGGAGATAAGAGGAGTAATAAGTCTTTGGATATAATACTCTCTATAGCAAAATCTTTTTCATTATCAGTACCTAAAACAAAAATGTCTTCTTTATCTACAAGTTCTTCTACCCTACACTCTATAATTTTAGCTAGATTTTCTATCCTATCAATAGAAACTCGTTTTACCTTCCCAGTTGTCCAGCGAGTAACCGTTTTAGGATCTACCCCCAATTTTTTAGCTATCCAGCTTCTTTTTAAAGCAAGTTCCTTAATTCTTTTATTCAGAAAATGTGTTTTTATGGCTATACTCCCTCTAGCTTGCATTTTGTCACCTGCCTAATTAAAAATAACTCTATTGATAAGTTTATTGAATACCTTCAGTTTCCCATAATTCACTCCCTTATGTCAATAAAACCTTTAAAATGTCCCCCTGTGTCCCTTGAACTATGTAGATTTTTTTATTATACTCATCAATAAAAGAGCTTTTAACTTTAATTGGACTGCTAAATGATTATTTTAGGCATTTGCAAAATGCAACACCACCAACAATAATTATATCCTCTAATGGATATTTATTA
>NZ_WBZC01000090.1 GCF_009017275.1 Alkaliphilus pronyensis
TGCTGCAAAACTTAAGTTATATTGTATTATTTATTATATATTAGTATGTTTTCATATTTTGTCGAATTTTGACGATAATTTGAAATTGAAATAAAATTATCAACACAAATATTAGTTTCAATTAAATTGAGAATCAATAGATACCTAATGGTTAAAAATCTAAAGATTTACCTTTTATCTCAGCGTCGTTACTTCCATTACCCTTCTTAAGGGGAGATAAGTGCCTACTAGCTTCGAAATAAGTTTTCTTTATAACTCGAACACCTTCTCCTGCAACAGAATAGAATAATCATATGTATTGGATATTTCTTAAAAACTTTCTTGAAGGGAGAGATAATGTTGGGGATGGTTAGTGATTTAATTGCCGATAGATTTAGGGATCACAGCTTTGATATTGCTAAACAGGATTATAAATTTATGAGAATAAAAGCTGCAAAAGAAAGAATATATAAAATGTATCCAGATATTGAGCTTATTGATATGGGGGTTGGTGAGCCTGATATTCAAGCAGACAAAGGTGTTGTCGATGTCCTCTGCCAAGAAGCTGGCAAACTAGAAAATCGTCTTTACTCTGATAATGGAACAAAGGAATTTCAAGCTGCAGCTGCAGAGTATCTGAGCAATGTGTTTAAAGTTGATAACCTAGACCCATATGAGGAGGTGCTTCATGGTATAGGTGCTAAATCAATTCTTTCAATGCTTCCTTTATGCTTTATAAATCCAGGAGATATAACCTTAACTACTTTACCAAGCTACCCCATTATTGCTACCCATACTAAATACCTGGGAGGAGTAGTGTATGGTCTTCCATTACTAAGGTCTAATGGATTTTACCCTGATTTCTCTAATATAAACAATATTATTTTATATCGTTCAAAGCTATTATATATTAATTACCCCAATAATCCTACCGGCCAAGTTGCTACCAAGGAGTTCTATAAAAAAGTAGTTGATTTTGCCCACAAAAACAATATAGTTGTCATTGCTGATTCAACATATTCTACTATTGTTTTTGATGGTGAAGAGCCTTTAAGCTTTTTATCTATAGAAGGTGCTAAAGAGATTGGTATTGAAATCCACTCTCTATCAAAGGCCTTTAATATGACTGGATGGCGTATTGCATTTGCTGCAGGTAATCCAGATGTTATTAATATTCTAAGCACTGTTAAGGCAAACTCAGATTCTGGACAGTTTAGGGCAATACAAAAGGCAGGAGCCTATGCTTTAAGACATCCTCAAATCTCTCGCTGTAATGTAGAACGTTATTCTAGAAGATTTGATCTTCTTATTAAGGTATTAAAGGAAATTGGGTTTGATGTCTCAAAGCCTAAAGCCACCTTTTATTGTTACCTACCTATTCCAAAGGGAACCAGAGATGGTGTTGTGTTTAAGGATGCAGAGGATTTTTCTTTATATCTTTTAACACAGGCTCAAATATGTACAGTTCCCTGGAATACTCCTGAGGCTAATGTCAGATTATCGGTTACCTTTGAGGCCAAAGATATTGAGGATGAAAAAAGAATTATTAATTTGATTAAAGAGAGGTTGCTAAGGCTACAGCTGGTTTTTTAATGTATTATTTTTATTGGAAACAAAACCCCCTAAGTTATTCTTAGGGGGTTTTGGCAATTAAATTTTAATAAAAGTCTAAGCTATTAACTCTCTCTAAGTATTCTTCATAACCCATTACATTTTCTGTGGGCTTTGTTATTTGGAATGACTCTATAGGTTGTAGTGTATCAGTTACTCTCAACGTAAAGGCTACTCTATCGTCACCATAATCAGCATTAACCTTCAAGTCAGTATTAGTAATATACTTGTTATCCTCTGTCTTTTCAAATGTCATATTTAGTCTAGAATTACCTACCATGCTTACAAAATCGCCCTTTGATTTATTAATACTTTCTTCTGCTATTTCCTTATAAAGCTCTTTATTAGCTTTTATGTCCTCAACCATTACATCTATTGCAGTAATCAGTTGATATTTAACCATATCCATTTGCATTTCCATGTCAATTTTTTCTTCTTCAGATATTCCTACCATTTGCTTGACAGAAAAATCTAAATACGCTGGAACTATCTCTTTAACTAATGCTGCAACCTCATCAATATTATCTATTGAATACTGAACTAACCCATTAACTGTGTCTAAGAGCTCTAATACACCGATAGATACTACTAGCTTGTTATCTTCTTCTGTTACTAGCTTTGTTTCAAAACCATTAAAGGTTGCTGCTATTTTACTTAATAATGGACTAAAAAACTCTAATGTTTCTTGTCTTTTTTCTTCCATTATTTCCTTATCCAAGGCATCAGTCATCATTTTACTAATCATTTCTTTTTGTGACTCATCCTCAATTGAAATTGCATCTAAATAGAAGTCCATGATTTGTTCAGTTGTAAGGCTTATGTACTGAACATCATCAAATACATAAATCAACTCAGCCTTTGATAAATCATCTGTTAAATAATCTAACAAAACATTAACCATATCGTCAATTTTTACGTATACCATATCTCCATCAAACATAGCAGAGATGAAAGGAGTTTTTTCCTTAGTTTCTATATCCATTATATAAATACTCATATCTACATTCATTGTTTCATTATCTTGCTTTGTTTCATAATAAATGGATTTGTTTTGTAATAGTTCAAAGAAATAGCTATATTCATAGCCCATTGTTTCCAGAATATCTACAGGTATTTCCTCTATATCTAAAGTTATTTCACCATACTGCTTTGACACAGGAATCTGTGACTTTTCATCCATTAAATCATAAAGCTTTTTTTCCTCTATAGAGCACCCTGTTATTAGCATAGTAGTTACCATCAAAACCAGTAATATACTTAATGCTTTTTTAATTGACTTCTTCATTACATTACCTCCCAAAGATTGATTTCTTACATATATTAATATTCATTACATGAAGACTTATTATCATTTAAATATAGTTATTACAGCTTTCTATATAAAAAAAATTTAAGGCTTCTTCCATATTTTATACTAATCTATAGACAACTTCAACAGTTATTACCTAACCACCTGCTTTTTTTTAACTATGTTTAAAGTATACATAAATAATTATTGTTTTTTAACTGTATCTATCGTATTAGTAACCTAAACTATTTAGCTGATAACTTAACGATATTACTATATACAAAGATTATTATACTGATATTTGTTATGAGTACAAACTTCGAAATTTTATTACCCATTTAGAGAGATAAACAGATTACTCAGAAACCTAGTTCTGCTTATTTACAGCTTTTGGCAACTTATTTCCCTCGTAAGAAGCGAGAGTATTAGTAACACCGCTGAGATAAATACTATTTTAATGACATATGTCCTTTTTTTCATCTGCTAGGTGAGTTATACTACTTAAAGAGAGGTGTAGAGCATGAATAAAATAAATGATTCTAATCTTCTAAAACACTATATAGATAAATATAGTATAGGGTCGATATTCAGTGTTGATATGTATGGATTTATGGAACTGTTTAGGTTCGGTGCAGGAGAGTGTATATGTAAAGCCAATGACGAAATGACTTATTTTTATTTGCATGTAAAAGGTAAATTAAAGATATACACAATGTTAGATAACGGCAGGTCAATACTATTAAGATTTAATAAGCCCTTAAGTATACTGGGAGATGTAGAAATCTTAAATGAGCAGCTAGTTAAATGCTATGTGGACTCACTTGATGAATCTCTCCTAATAGGTATAAAGCTTGAAGATTTAAAAAAGTATGCCTATGAGGACCCAGTTTTTTTGAGGTTTGTTATTAAAAATTTAAGCTATAAGCTTTACACAATATCAAATTCTAGCTCAATCAATCTACTTTATCCTTTAGAAAATAGGCTTGCATGCTACCTTTTATCCATCACAGGTGGTGAGAATAATAGTAGATTCCATGAAATTATGACAGACAACTATGAAGAAATGGCTAATCTCTTAGGTAGTAGTTATAGACATTTAAGTAGAGTAATTAAAAAATTAGAATTAGAAGGTATAATAAAGAAAAATAAAAAGAAAATATCAATTTTAAATTACAATAAAATAAGGGAATTGGCGGGTGAAAATCTTTATGAATAAAGACTCAAAGCTACTTTTGCTTTTGCTTTCTATGGGATTAATGAATAGCAGCGTTGTATTAATCAACGGTTTATTGGCTCAATATACTAATTTGTACTTGTCTGGGCTTATAGTCCACGCTGTAGGTTTTTTTCCTGCACTTTTTTTCTGTCTAATTTTTGATAGGGATAAATTTGTCTACTGGAGAGAGACCTATAAGCAGAATAAGAAAATTTTTCTTGGGGGTTTTATGGGTTCTATAGTTTTAATTATTTCTGCATATTGTATGGCACAGGTTGGTGTTTTCATCACATCTATTGCTATGGTGGCTGGACAATTTGTTTTATCTGTAATAGTTGATATATATGGCTTCTTTGGCTTCAGTAGGGTGAAGCTTGAAGGAAGGAAAATCAGTGCCATTTGTATAATATTGATAGGCATTATTTTAATATCTGTTTAGGGGTGATTATATGGAATTATTAGCCATAATACTTGCGGTTATAATGGGGTGTATGTTTATAATAATAAAGTCATTAAATATGATGTTAGGTAGTAAAATTGGAATTTACAGCTCTAACCTAGTTAATCATTTAACGGGAGTTGTTGGAAGCTCATTTATATATTTTACAGTTCTTTTGATTGGTCTTGAAAAGCTTCAGGTATATAATAATATTCCAACCTATGCTTTAACTGGAGGAATTATAGGCTCAACCTTTGTTATTTTATCAAACTATTCATTCTCTAAAACGCCAGTGGTTACTTCAACAATACTTATTTTATGTGGACAATTTATAAGCTCCCTTATAATTGACATTTTAGTATTAGACATAAGTATTAAGCCAACAGCAATTGCTGGTGCCCTCTTTATAGTTTTGGGTACCATTCTATATAGCTTGAATAAGCCCCAAAGTGTAGAAAAACCTAATTAGCAAATCCACACCTTTACTTGTCCAGACACCTGTCTAGCTGTATTTATTAATAATCACCAGTTTATCTCAGGGGCGTTACTAACACTACCGCTTCTAAATCTGTAGATAAATACCGCCATGCTAGAAAGTAATCGGAACTATAGTTCAGGTGAAGTCAAAACTCTATTTGAACTAAGTGTTCTTTATTGGGAAGAAGCTTTACAGAGGCTTCTTCCTTCTTCATTTATAAAAATTTAAATTATACTAATTTTTACAGCTTTAAGTAAAATCACTTTGTTACATGTAGAATTATTATGATATAATAATATCAGTTTTCGATATCGGTTTTAAATATTAAGGAGGCAGTTTTATATGAAGGAAAAGATTTTAAGAAAGCTATTCTTAGGCTTTATGCAAATTCACATACTTCATCATGGAAAAAAAGAGGCCTTCTATGGTTCATGGATGATGGATGAGCTTAAGGAGCATGGATATGATATTAGCCCAGGCACCCTATATCCTCTGCTCCACAATATGGAATCAAAGAAGCTTTTAAAAAAGGATGACAGAATTGTACATGGTAAGGTTAGAAAATACTACTCAACAACAGACCTTGGTGATCAGGTATTAGAGGAGACTAGAATTAAAGCCTATGAACTATTTAAGGAGATTAAGGATTAATTAGGGGGAATATTAGTATGTTTTTACTTAAGGATATTAAATACAAGGATATTCTTGATATTAAGGAGCTTAAATTTGAAGAAAGCAAAGTAGCCTGCATTGTAGGTGAGAGTGGTAGTGGTAAAACAACACTACTAAGACTTTTGAATAAGCTAATAAGCTGTGATGGTGGAGAGATTTTTTATAAGAATAAACCTTTCAAGCATATAAACTCTGTCGATTTAAGAAGGGAGGTTGTTATGCTTCCACAGGCTCCTGCAATATATGGCGGCAGTATTAAGGATAACCTTTTAATTGGACTTAAGTTCGGTGAAAAACCCATTGTATCAGATGAAAGGCTCTTGGAGATTTTAAGGCTGGTTAAGTTAAATAAAGGTCTAAATGATGATGCTGATAAGTTATCTGGTGGTGAAAAACAAAGGATAGCACTGGGCAGAGTGATTCTAATGGAACCAGAGGTGCTGTTATTGGACGAGCCGTCATCTGCTCTGGATGAGGATACAGAAGAATTAATTATTGAGGCATTGGTTTCTTATACAAGGAATAGGGGTAAAACCCTAATAATGGTCACCCATTCTAAGAAAATAGCAGGTAGTTTTTCTGATAAAATAGTTGAACTAAGTAAAAGGGATAGCTATTAAGTTGTAAGGAGGAATAGGCTATGGAAGGTGTAATAGATCTACAGCTATGGCAATTGGCAGCTTCATATGTTTTTATTGTTATTTTACTATTTATAGTAAAGGCTAGGGGTATCTCAAGGGAAAAGGAAATTATAGTTTCTTCTATAAGAATGACTCTACAGCTTATATTAACTGGATACCTATTAGTGTACTTGTTTAATAATTCTAATCCTCTATATACTCTACTAGTTATTGCTATTATGGAGGTTTTTGCTATTTATAATATAATAAAAAGATCAAAATTTAAGCTTTCAAAGGGACTAAAAAGGATTGTAGCCATCTCAATGTTGTTTGGAACCCTATCAAGTATTCTCTATTTCTTGTTTGTTGTAGTTAATATATCTCCTTGGTATAATCCAAGATACTTTATTCCAATAGCAGGAATGCTAATTGGTAATTCAATGACGGGAATATCTCTTGGTGTTACCCGACTGGTGGATGGTATGTACACAAAAAGGTATTTGGTGGAGTCTGCATTAATGCTTGGTGCAACTCCTAAAGGAGCATCTAAGGAAATTGTTGACAATGCATTTGATTCTGCAATCCTCCCCACTATAAACTCTATGGTTGGAATGGGTATAGTCTTTTTACCTGGAATGATGACAGGTCAAATTCTATCTGGAACATCACCTGTTACTTCTATAAAATATCAAATTGCCATAATGCTTGGTATTCTAGGCAGTGTAGCACTAACGGTTATTATATTTCTTCATTTAGGATATAAAACATTTTTTAATGATGAAAGCCAATTAAATATTGGTGAGTAATATGTTTTTTGACACTTCAAAAGCCCTGAAAACAGCTTCAGGGCCTTTAATTTGTTGTTTTTTTGATTTTTCCTTTTTCTTTTGTGATTTATACTCTATTTATTATCTGTTTAGAAACCAAGCCCTCCTCTAAAGAAATAGGGGCCTCCAAATAATATTACAAGTAGTAAGAAGAAGAATAGTAAGCTATCTCCTGCTTCATAGAATAATCTGCAGTTACAGAATATTATAACTAGCAATAGGAAGAAGAAAAGTAAGCTGCTTCCGCTTCCAAAGATGCCTCCTATAAAACCCTTTTTAACTTCGCTCATAAAATTCACCTGCCTTTTTTAATATAAATACCTTTTAAAAAGCTGTTACTTAACTTATTGCTGGAGGTTTTGCAATAGGCTCATAAAATTAATGTGAATCAATATGTTTTTCTGTTATCAAGTGGAGGTGTTTTTTCATTTGTAACAAGACTATCTTTTGTCTTTGCTATAGAATATGATTTAGCTTAGCAAAGTGTTCATAAAAATGTTTAGATTCATAGCTATAAAGACTCCAATGATTTACTGGAGTCTTTATATTTCGCTTTAAATGTTAAATTCCACATCTACCAAACAAATAGGGACCACCAAATAATACTACTAGTAATAAGAAGAAGAATAATAAGGTATCTCCACTTGTAAATATATTACAGCAGTTACAGAAAATAATTACTAATAGTAGGAAGAAAAATAGTAAGCTATTTAAACTACCAAATAATCCTCCACAAAAACCTTTACTTACTTCACTCATTGATTACACCTACCTTTTTTAAAAATAGTTCTTTTCAATAATAAAATATGTAATAGTTTAATAAAAGGTGATTAAATATATTAAAAACAAACCCACCTAATGATAGGTGGGTAGTGTTAGCTAATAAAATGGACCTCTAAAGAAACCTCCTCCGAATCCACCAAAGAATGGCCTTCGCCAAATAGCTGCTAAAATAAGAAACCATAGTAATAAGCTAGTGCCTCCAAAAAATTGTGTTTCTACTAAGGAGTAGGAATTAGAGGTACCTGAGTCGGCAGTTAAAACTTGTTTTACCAATTGAATTCGGCTCTTTGTTGAATCTGTTACCATACCACTCATTTGGTATAATGCATCAAGATTGTTAATATGCTGATTTAACACATTGGAGGATACTTGAGCCTTGGTGTCTGAAATCTTGTTGAAAATTTCTTTATCTGATAATTCGCCATATTGACCCATAAACTCATTAAATTTTTCTATATACTCGCTTGGAAGCATTACGAAGTCTAAAGAGTATCTTCCTGTAGTATTGATGATTTCTGCCATGTTTTCACCTCCCTATTGATGTCTCCTTTTGCAGTACTATATTATGTCAGCTAAGTTAAAAGGTGATTATGTTACTTCCTATGTGCTATGTTGTTTATATCGAAAAGATTTTTTAGTTTAATAATTGAATAATAACCCTATAGAATTTATATTTTCATAAAACCCTAAATTGAAATAGCAAATTGAACTAATTTTTCACTAATAAAATACGGCTTAATAATGACCACATTGTATTACCCGATTCCAAACAAAGCAGCAAGTGCTTATGGTAAGATTAAATTCCCCTAAATGGAAAAGCGGAATTCCCCAC
>NZ_WBZC01000091.1 GCF_009017275.1 Alkaliphilus pronyensis
CTGTAATATCTTTTCAGCATTGTTTGTTAGCTTTTCAAGCTCTTCATAGGATTTTTCAGGCTTTACAAATTTAACAAGCTCAACCTTATTAAACTGATGTTGTCTAATTAAGCCCCTTGTGTCTCTACCTGCTGAACCTGCCTCAGAGCGGAAGCAAGGTGTATAGGCGGCATAGTATATTGGTAGGCTGTCTTCTTCAATTATATCATCCCTATGAATGTTTGTAACAGGCACCTCAGCTGTTGGTACTAAAAAGAAGTCCTTTTGTGGAATCTTAAAAGCATCCTCTTCAAACTTTGGTAAGTTCCCAGTACCCGTCATGCTATCCCTGTTAACCATAAAGGGAGGTAATACCTCAGTGTATCCATGCTCTTGTGTATGAACATCCAGCATAAAGTTTATTAATGCTCTTTCTAATCTTGCACCAAGTCCTTTATAAATAGTAAACCTTGATCCAGTAATTTTTCCTGCATTTTCAAAATCGAGTATGCCTTTATGGGTTCCTATCTCCCAATGGGGCTTAGGCTCAAAGTCAAAGCTTCTTGCTTCTCCCCATCTTCTAACTTCTTCATTATCCTCGTCCGTATCACCTTGTGGAACTTCTGGATTAGGTATATTGGGTATTCTAAGCATTATATCTAATAGCTTTTCCTCTACTTCCTTCACCCTATTGTCAAGTTCCTTAATTTCGCTTGACAGTGTCCTCATTTTATTCATTATATCTGTTGTGTCTTTACCTTCTTTTTTCAGTCTTGGTATTTCTTTTGTAACAGTGTTTTGCTCGCTTTTCATTTGTTCTACCTGCTGTAATAATCCTCTTCTTTCATCATCAAGGGCTACAGCATCATCTAAGCTAAAGTCTAACTCTCCCCTTCTTGCCATAGCTTTTTTTACTTCAGTTAGGTTTGCTCTTATTTTTTTAATATCTAACATACTAAACTCCTCCTTTAAATTTTTCAAAAACAAAAGCCTCCAGTCCCCATAAGGGACGGAAGCTGTTATCCGCGATACCACCCTAGTTGATTAAGTCTTCTTAATCCACTCTATTGCTATTAACGGTTGCAACCCGATTTTACCTACTTAGTTTCAGTAAATAGCTCCAGGATGGATTCAAAAGCCTGCTACATCGGTTTACACCATCCACCGACTCTCTATAGAAGACATGCTTTCTACTATTTCCCTTCAAAGCCTTTGTATATAATTATATGAATTTTATCATATTTTATTTACTATTACAATATTTTTTAAAAACTATTCTTTAATACCTTTTTATAGTATCCTGTATCATTAGTTTTATTCATTGTTTGTAATTAATTTTAATATTTACTAAGTTAGTGAATAATTAGTTTCTGTTGGTTAATACTCCTAATAAAAATAAAGCAGGGGGTATTTTATAATGAACAATGTCGATGTTGTAGCTCAAATAAGTGATTTAAAGGAAACAGACTATAGAAACACCTTAGCCATTGCAACACTTATAGAACTTTTGATAGAAAATAAGATAATTACTAGACAACAATTTGCCAAAAAATCGTATCATCTTGACAACATGACCTTAGAGGAGTTAAAAGTGGCGAGGGCTCAGCTATAGCCCTTATTATTTTGATTTTAATTAAGGTAATGGTTTAGCCATCTTCTATGATTCTTCTAATTTCATATCTCCAGCCTTAATCCAATTTTTATTTCTCATCCACTGGGCTATTAAGTAGGTTAATATAGCTGGTAATATAAAGTGTAATATAATTACTTTTATAAATACAATTGTAAAATTATTTCCGTTTTCAGTAACCATCTTTGCAAATGTTGCCATTTGCCCTACCAGTCCACTGGTTCCCATGCCAGCTCCAATACTATTATTCTCCATTTTAAAAATAGTTGTTGCTAAGGGGCCTAGTATTCCACTTGCTAATGTAGGTGGTATCCAAATCAAGGGGTTCTTAATTATATTAGGTACCTGAAGCATGCTGGTGCCTAATCCTTGAGCTATAAGGCCTGCAAATCCATTTTCTTTATAGCTTGCTACTCCAAATCCTATCATTTGTGTTGCACAACCAACTACTGCTGCTCCCGCTGCCAATCCATTCAAGCCTAGTGAAATGGCTAGAGCTGCACTGCTTATTGGAAGTGTTAATATCATCCCCATTAAAATCGCTAGAAATATTCCCATAGGTATTGGATGTAATACAGTAAGACTATTTATTACTTCACCTAATCCACCCATTAAAGATGCTACTATTGGACCTATAAATTTACCCGCTAGTCCACCGACTATTATTGTTATGGCAGGAATAAGAACTATGTCAACTTTAGTTTTTCCTGCAAGTCTTTTTGCCACCTCTGCTCCAGCTAAGGCTGCTACAAAAGCCCCTACAGGTTCGCTATTACCAATACTATAGGCACCCGTATCTAATAGCTTTATTGCACCTCCTCCTATCATGCCAGTAGCTAGTGATGCAAATATCGAGAGGGCTGGTGCACCTATAGAGTATGCAACCCCTGCTCCTATTGCTGGCCCTGTCATAAACTGTGCAATTTGACCAAAGGTGATCAAAAACTCAATGTTTAACTGTTGTCCTATTTGTTTTAATATTAGACCAATTATAAGTGAAGAAAACAAACCTAATGCCATACCATTCAGTGCTTTTGTAATGTATTGCTTGAATGAAATCCCTTGATTCATTAATATCACATTCCCTTCTGCAACATTAGCCAGCAGGACTGTGTGTTTACACGTGTCTTTACACTAGCTATTATGAATATATCACAGTGTCAATCTTGAATCAAGTAATCTTTTTCTAATAATTGTTCTTTTAGCTTTTTAAAGCTTTTTTCGCAGGGAACCTCTATAGTGTGAATATGAACTCCATCAGTTAGTGATGCAAGAGGTTCAGCATTATTTTTTTTAATTTTACTCATAAACTCTTCTAACTCATTTTTATATGCAATATCTAATACAGTACGTATTTCTCCATAAATAGGGTGTTCTACTATTACGTCTATTATTTTTGCTCCATAGTCTATTAGAATTTGTAATTCTTCTTCCATTTCTTCATAGCTATGATGCTTAGATATTATTGTTTTTATTATCTTTCCCGTATTCTCCTTCATTATTATATAACCCTGTGGTGTGGCTATTATATCATTACCAGAGGCTCTTAATAATGCTATATCCTGTACAATAACTTGCCTTGACACATTAAACTCATTTGCCAATTCTGTACCCTTTATGGGTTTACTATTACTTAATAGTTTATACATAATTGTTTTTCTTCTCTCTTCATTATTCATACTGTTTCATCACCTTCTTTTTATTTACTACTTTGTATTTTATCATACATAGCTCTAATTAACTTTAGATTTTGTAACTTACTATATATTATAATTTTTAATGTAATGCTTAGCTAAAGCAATAGATGGTAGCTGCGATATATAAATAAAAGGCTATGTTAGATTTTAGTGTTGTTATGTAGTATTAAAGGTGCCACACAATCCAGTGTGGCTCTTGTTAATGCTTTATTCCTGTGTCTTTTCATTGCTTTTGATTATTCTTTGTAGTTCATTTAGTTGCCACGTTCTTTCTGTAGAAATTGCATCTAAATCATTTTCATATAACAAACCTATCAATTTAATTGCATAGTCTGAAGCAACCATAGAATGCTCACTCATATGCCCACTTCCAACGGCTTGTCCAACAACCCTTAATGCTGTTTTATGTATTTCATTCTTCATCTCTCTTGCAAGTTTATGAATTTTGAAACCAGATTGCCTTACATCGTGCATTCGAGCGTTTCCAGATTGCCACAATTCGTTTACTTCAAATCCTTCAACGATTACATCTATAGATTCATAATCTATACCAACAATAAGAAGAATGTGTTTGGCAATGGATAACGACCATTTTGCTAAAAGGACTTGATTTGTTGTTTCATACAAATTATCAATTTCATCCCTAATAAGAGGATTATCCACTATTTTTATTTTCGGTTTAGTAGGCATACGAACTCTCCTTTCTTATCCAAACAAAATCACACATATTCTGCTACTCTTATTTTATATAAATTTATCTTTGCTTCAAGAATTTTTGTAGACCCATTCACAAGAAGTTGTCTTTCTCTTACTATTTCTTTTTCGTCAAGGAATGTTTGTAGCCATTTAAAAGAATGAAGATATTTTGGCAGGTACTTCGTTGCAACACCATTGAACCTATCAATCCATTTCTTAAATTTACTGTGTAAACTGTTGACATGAGAAATATGATAAACACCGTTCTTATGCTTACCATTAACTATCCTTATATGCTATGCTACGTTATCTTTAGCAAAGGTGATATAACTTTTATGTCAGTCAGTACAGTTTAATGTTTTTGGGTCTAACCTTCCCTTATATAGACGCTCCAAGTCAACAGTCTTAATGCTCCCTTTATTTGTCATTTCTAAGATGATGTTTCCCTCTCTATCAATAGCAGTAGCCATACAGAAGTGCTTGTTGCTGATGTCTCTTTTCTTAGCTTGTTTTCCACGCTTACGAGATTTTCTTGGCATCGTAAAGCCACTTTTCTTATGATTTCCCTTAAAAGATTCTGGAAGAAAAGTTTTATCCATCTCTACGATACCAGACACTTCACCAACTATTTAAAGATTACGGACAGCATCAAGAAGTCTATGTCTCATATAAAATGATGTTTTGACTGAAACTTTGCATATGGTAGCCGATTTCCGAATGAACAATCCCATCACCATACACTTAGCATAATCAATCCATTGTTCAAGACTTACATTATAATTTGCAAGTGGAGTCATGGTTCTATCGTTAAATGTCTTTCCACAATCCTTGCACCTAAAACGCTGTACGCCATTCTTCTTACCATATTTAATGGCATTAGTTCCGCCACAATACAAACAAGCAACCCCTTTAGAAAAGCGTTGCTCACGGCTATCATTATATAATGAACTTGTCATTGCTCTAAGAGATATGATTTCGCCGATATTATTAAACAGTTCTTCAATCTGAATGTCAGTTAAGGCTTTGATATCACTAAAGATGAATGTACTGATGGCATGAATGTTTCCTTGCCGAATGTATGTTCTTTCAATTATAGAACATTAACTCGTATGTGTCAAATAACAACACTAATATCTAACAGAGCCAAATAAAACACTCACTTATTTAAGGAAGTTTTTAGTATCATATCGCAACGTCCTACT
>NZ_WBZC01000092.1 GCF_009017275.1 Alkaliphilus pronyensis
AAATAGTTACCCTACTTTATTAATGAATTAATAGTAAATATTAAATATTTCTTGACAGCAGAATTACTATAATGTATGTTATTAACAATAATTAAAGGGTTATTTATGAATTTTTAAATAGTTAAGCTAAAGCTAAGGAAAACTAAAAAGCATCTCTTTATATGACATTTGTGGAGGAGAAAAAGAAATGATGATAGTTTCAAATATGATAAGTAAAATACATGGAGAAATAAAAGTCCCTGGCGATAAATCTATCTCCCATAGATCAATTCTATTAGGTAGTATTAGCAAGGGTAAAACTGAAATAACTAATTTCCTCAAGGGAGATGATTGCCTTAGCACCATTGCCTGCTGTAGAAAGCTAGGTATAAAAATAGAAGAAAAGGATAATAAAATTAGTGTGTATGGTAACGGAGCATTAGCCTTAAAGGAACCAGAAGATATACTAAATGTAGGTAACTCAGGAACTACAATAAGGCTTTTATCAGGAATACTTGCTGGACAAGAGTTTTTATCAATTATCACTGGTGACTCATCCATAAAAAAAAGACCGATGGCAAGAATAACTACCCCCTTAAAGGAAATGGGAACAACTATAGATGGCAGAGAAGATGGTAGGCTAGCCCCTCTGTGTATAAGGGGAGGAGGCTTAAAGGCCATAAATTATAAACTACCTGTATCTAGTGCCCAAGTTAAATCTGCAATTTTACTGGCTGGCTTATATGCCGATGGTATAACTAGGGTTATAGATGCTTCACAATCAAGAGATCATACAGAAAGAATGCTTAAGGCCTTTGGTGGTCAGATAGATATAGTAGATAACACTATCAGTATAAAAAAATCAGATTTATATGGACAGGCTATTGAAATACCAGGAGATATTTCCTCAGCCGCCTTTTTTATGGTGGCTGCAGCAGCTGTACCAGGAGCTACACTAAAAATATTAAAGGTTGGAATTAATAAAACCCGTACTGGAATAATAGATGTTTTAAAGAAGATGGGGGCAGCAATAGAAATTGATAATGTCTATATTAGTGGTGGTGAAGAAATAGGCGATATAATAATTAATGGCGGAAAGCTATTTGGTACTACAATTGGTAAAGAGATTATTCCCCGTCTGATAGATGAAATACCTATAATTGCAGTTGCAGCAGCTTTGGCAGAGGGTAAAACTACTATAACTGGTGCTCAGGAGCTAAAGTATAAAGAGTCCAATCGAATTGCAGCAATAGTGACTGAGATGAAAAAGCTAGGGATAAAAATATCTGAATTACCAGATGGTTTAGAAATAGAAGGCCCTAGTATAATTAAGGGGGGGAAAGTTGATAGTCATGGAGATCATAGAATAGCAATGGCTATGGCCATATGTGGATTATTTACAGACGAAAAAGTAGAGATATTAAATTCAGCTTGTATTTCAACTTCTTTTCCTACCTTTGAGGAAACATTAAAAGCAATATCCCTATAAAGGAGTGATTAATATGCTAAGACTTTTTACAGCTGGAGAGTCCCATGGTAAAGGGTTAGTAGGTATTATAGAAGGAATGCCATCTAATATATATATAGATATTAATGAGATTAATAAAGATTTAGCAAGAAGACAAATGGGCTACGGTCGTGGAGACAGAATGAAAATAGAAAGGGATAAGATAGAAATTTTATCTGGTATTAGGGGAGGATACACTATTGGAAGTCCCATATCCTTCTTAATAATGAATAAAGACCACGAAAATTGGAAGGAATTCATGGACCCTATCTTAGAGAATAAAGAGGATAAGATGATTACAAAACCACGTCCAGGCCATGGAGACTTAACAGGCTACTTAAAATATAATTTTAAGGATATAAGAAATGTAGTTGAGCGTAGCAGTGCTAGAGAAACTGCTGTTAGAGTAGCTGCAGGTAGCTTAATGAAACAGTTTCTAAAAAATTTCGATATCGAAGCTGTAAGCCATGTTACAGCTATAGGAAGTGTAAAAATAAAAGAAGCTATTACAGATACTGAATTAATTAAAAAAGCCGATGAATCTGAAGTAAGATGTGTTGAGGCTGGAACTGAGAAAAAAATGATAGACTTTATTGAAGAGGCTAAAAAGCATGGCGACTCAGTTGGGGGTGTTTTTGAAATACATATTAAGGGTGTACCTAAAGGACTAGGTAGCTATGTTCACTGGGATAGAAAGCTAGACGCTAAGCTTTCCTATGGACTAATGAGTGTAAATGGGGTTAAGGCAGTAGAAATCGGCTATGGCTTCGAAAACACAACAAAGTTTGGGTCGAAAGCTCATGATGAAATATATTATGATAAAAAGCTGGGCTATATCAGAACCTCAAACTCTGCAGGCGGAATAGAAGGAGGAATGTCCAATGGTGAAGTTATAGTTTTACGTTGTGGTATGAAGCCAATACCAACATTGTATAAGCCTCTAAATACAGTCGATATCATAACTAAGGAACCTGCCCTGGCTACTGTAGAACGTAGTGATACATGTGCTGTTCCTGCTGCATCTATAGTTGGTGAGATGGTGGCACTATCTATTATAGCAGAGGAGTTCATAAGAAAATTTGGAGGAGATTCATTGGAGGAGATAAGCAAAAGATGGAAAGATTATATATAGATTTAGGAGAAGCCAGCTACTTTATTAATATTAAAGGTGGTTTATTAAAGAATTTAACTGATTATATTAATGGGGCAGATCAATATATTATTATTACAGATACTAACGTAGATAATATTTATTCTTATGAAATTGCTGAAGCCTTAAAGGACAATTTATACCATAAGTATATTATTCCTTCTGGTGAAGCTTCGAAAAACTATAATGAGGCAATGAAAATATTAAGCTTTATGATTGAGAAAAACTCAACTAGAAAAACAACAATAATTGCCCTTGGTGGTGGTGTAGTTGGTGATATAGCTGGCTTTTGTGCATCAATTTTTATGAGGGGAGTTGGCTTTATACAGGTGCCTACAACCCTTCTTGCCCAAGTGGATAGTAGTGTTGGAGGAAAGACAGCAGTTAATCTGCCTATGGGTAAAAACCTAATTGGAACATTTTATCAGCCTAGTACTGTTATTATTGACACAGAGCTATTAAGAAGTCTTTCAAGAAAGGAAATTATAAGTGGTATTGGAGAGATAGTTAAGTATGGTGTTGTTTATGATTATAGCTTTCTTAAATTTATAAAGGAAAACCTATCCCAAATAATTGCCCTAGAACCATTAACAATAACTTATGTAATAAAAAAATGCTGCCAAATTAAAGCTGAAGTAGTTTCTCGGGATGAAAGGGAATTACGCTTTAGAAAAATATTAAATTATGGCCACACCATAGGCCATGCTATTGAAGCCATTACAGATTATAAAAAATATACCCATGGAGAAGCAGTTCTATGTGGCATGTACCTAGAAGCTATGCTATCAATGGAGCTAGAATTATTAGATAAATGCTATTATCAAGAAATACTAAATATTATACAAGATTCCTATGGAGAAGTTAAATTATCAGATATTTCCCGAGAAAAGCTAATTGAAGCTTTGGCAAAAGATAAAAAGAATGTTGGAGGCAAAATTTCATTTATCCTACCAACAACGTATGCTAAGGTTACAGAGGTTCTACTTTCTAAAAAAGAAGTAGAAGGCCTTTTGCTTCAAATTTTAGGAAGGAGCATAAAATGAAGGTAAACATCAGTAGCAAAACAAGGATGTATGCAGTTATAGGAGATCCAATTTCCCATAGCTTATCCCCTGATATACATAACAGAGTTTTTAGAGCTTTAAACCTCAACAATATTTATATTAGTATGAATATAAGACCAACCTATTTAAAGGAAGCCATAAAAATAATGAAGGACAATTACTGTGGCTTTAATGTAACAATACCCCATAAAGAAAAAATAATACCTTACTTAGATGCATTAGATAAAACAGCTAAAATATATGGTGCAGTAAACACAGTAAAGCTAGAAAACGGTATATATAAAGGCTATAACACAGATGGTTACGGCTTTATAAAAAGTCTTGAAACTGAAGGAATTATCATAAAGGGAGAGAAGGCTTTAATACTGGGTGCAGGTGGAGCAGCTAGAGTTATAGCATATGAGTTGGCTATGCTAGGATGCTGTGTAACAATAGCAAATAGAGACCTTGAGAAGGCCTATAGGCTAAAGGGGCATATAGAGACTACATCTGGAAATACAAATATAGCTGTAAAAAGCTATAATAACATTAAAAACAGCTTTAAGCTAATTATTAATACTACCCCATTGGGAATGCCCAATAGCTTAGATTCTATGGTGATTAAAGAAGAAATATTCAAATATGCAGAAATAGCCTATGACGTAATCTATAATCCGTGGAGATCAAAGTTTTTGAGGGTTGCAGAATACTATGGCTGTAAACCAATAAATGGCTACTCAATGCTGTTTTATCAAGCTATGAGGTCCCAAGAAATATGGTTAGAAGCCTCTTTAGACCAAGGCATTACAAAATTGATTTATGAAGATGTTTTAAAATTAGTTTATTAAAGTTGATAGGCGGTGAAGCAATGAAGAATCTTTATGAGTTAAGAAGAGATATAGATGAATGTGATAAGGAATTAGTAAGACTTTTATTAAAAAGATTTGACATTGTAAAGGAAGTTGCTAAATTCAAAAAGGAGAATAATCTTGAGATACTTCATCAAAACAGGGAAGAGGAGGTTCTAAAAAGGGTTATAAAAAGCTCAGATGAAACTGAGTATAAAGACCTCCTAGTAGAAATATATAGGGAAATTATGAAAATTAGTCGTAGACTGCAATCTAAGCTACTCTTCTCAAAAAATATTATTTTGATTGGGTTTATGGGTTCAGGAAAAACTACTATAGGAAGAGAGCTTTCCAAGACAATGGAATTACCCTATCGTGATATAGACAATTTAATTGAGGAAAAGGAACAGTTCTCAATTAGTGAAATATTCCATAAGTATGGCGAAGAACATTTTAGAGCTCTTGAAAGAAAAATGGTACATGAGGTATGCAGCTATAAAAGTACCATAATATCCTGTGGTGGTGGTGTGGTTTTGGATTATAATAATATTGTAGAGCTTAAAAAAGATGGTATAGTGGTTTTACTTGAAGCCAGTGAGGAATCAATTTATAGTCGAGTTAAGAATAGTACAAATAGGCCACTTTTAAGTAATATGAATTTAGATACAATTAGAAAGAATAGCAGATAAGATGCACCTTAGTGAAGTAGTAAAGTATAAAAAATTGGTGCGTGATTTTCTGGATGTTGCTGTTAAGCATTCCCATCAGTTTTCAAAACAAAACTTTTT
>NZ_WBZC01000093.1 GCF_009017275.1 Alkaliphilus pronyensis
TACAATATCACAGGAAGCTCGTATAAACTTAGTCCTGATGGGTTGAAGTAAAAATATCGGTTGAAGTAAAAATTGATTAAAGGTAAATCTAATCGTACATCATACCCATGCACTAAAACACCTTTTTCTGTAAAGGATGCTATTGTATTACATTTAGAAAACCGTAATAGCGCCCCAAACAATGTGATAGTAACTAAAAAAACAGTTATCCGCAACAAAACATCATCCACTTGAAAATCATTAAATAATGATATAATTAATGGTAGGATGTACAATAAAAATGGTACAATATAAAATAAAGATTTATCACCTAATGAGAAACCAGTAATATTATAGGACATGATTTTTTTTACCCTCCAGGGTTTCAAATATATAAACCTTGTTAGGGCCTGAACTGATCCAAGCAATAGAAAAAAAACAACCGTGTTAAATCCATTTTTTAGTAGGATGCTTTCTATTAAATCGCTAATATAACTAAAATAAGGCCTTAATAAATAAAAAACCAACATCGAAACAATAAAGTTAAAGACTCTAAAGGTATTTTTCAAGGCTATCGCCTCCATATATAGTATTTTTTGTTAAGCTAATTATATAGTATATTTCTATAAATCTCAATTTAAAGGAGCATGCAGTATGTTTAACCTTGAGGAGCAGCTAAAGCTATTACCTAATAAGCCTGGTGTTTATATAATGAAGAATGAAGAAGGGGAGGTAATTTATGTTGGAAAAGCAATTTCCCTAAAAAACAGGGTAAGACAATATTTTCAATCCTCCAGAAACCAACCCCCTAAGGTACAAGCAATGGTATCCCATATAAATAGCTTTGAATATATAGTTACTGACACAGAGCTTGAGGCTTTAATACTAGAATGTAACCTTATTAAAAAATACAGACCAAAGTATAATGTATTGCTGAGGGATGACAAAACCTATCCCTATATAAAGGTTACTATAAATGAAGAATTTCCTAGGGTAATAAAGACCCGAAATGTACTGAAGGATAAGAACAAATACTTTGGTCCATACACAAATATTGGAGCCTTAAACGAGACCCTAGATATAATTCATAATTTATATCCAATTAGAAGGTGTAAAAAAAATATAAAAAGAATGATTGAAAAAAAGGAAAGACCATGCTTAAACTACCATATTAAAAAATGCATTGGACCCTGTAAGGGGAAAGTGTATGCCTCAAGCTACAAGCAAATGATAGACGAAATCCTTCTACTATTGGGAGGAAAGCAAGAGGAATTAATTAACAGGCTAAAGGAAAAAATGAAGGCAGCTTCACAGCAATTAGATTTTGAAAAAGCAGCCCTATATAGGGATCAATTAAAATCCCTAGAAAGCACCCTAGAGAAGCAAAAAATTGTTACAGATATATCCCTAGAACAGGATGTTATAGGTCTATCCAGCAGTGGAAATGCAACATGTGTACAGGTGTTTTTCATAAGGGAAGGTAAGCTAATCCATAGAGAGCATTATGATCTAAAGGCAAATGAAGATGAAAAAAAGGCAGAAATACTAGCAGCCTTTATTAAGCAGTTTTATAGCAATGCCTCCTCTATACCAAGGGAGATAATTATGGAGGAGGAAATCCCTGATAAGGAAATAATTGAAGAGTGGCTAAAGGGTAAGAAGGGGAGCAAGGTTGAATTAAAGGTACCTAAGAGGGGTGATAAGAAAAAGCTATTAGATTTAGTAATAAAGAATGCAGCTATATCATTGACTCAAATTGAAAGGAGTAGCTCTTCAAAAAGTAAAGCCTCTATTCTTTTGGAGCTACAAGGACTTTTGAAGCTACAGGAGGAGCCTAATCGCATAGAGGCCTATGATATTTCCAATATAAAGGGCTTACAATCGGTAGGCTCAATGATTGTTATTGAAGAGGGAAAACCTAAGCATAAGGACAATAGAAGATTTAAGATAAAAACTATAGAAGGACCCAATGATTATGGAAGCCTAGAGGAAATCATAACAAGAAGGTTTCTAAGGGGAATGCAAGAGACAAAGGAGATTATAGAAGAAAGGCTAACAATTAATGAGGGCAAGTTTTCTGTTTTTCCTGACTTAATAATGGTTGATGGGGGCTTTGGGCAGGTTACAAGTGTGGAAAAGGCCTTAAAGGCCTTAGATATTAATATTCCAGTATGTGGTATGATTAAAGACAGTAAGCATAAAACCCGTGGCTTAGCCTTTAAAGGTGAAGAAATAATTATTGATAAACATAAAGAGCTTTTTAGATTTATTTATAGCATACAAGAAGAGGTCCATAAGTTTGCCATCTCATATCATAAAACCTTAAGAAAAAAGGATATGCTAAAATCTCAGCTACAGGAAATTAAAGGAATTGGTGATGCCAAAAGAAAGGCACTAATGAAGCACTTTAATAGCATAGAAAACATAAAAAAAGCAAGCCCATCAGAGCTGCAAGAGGTAAAAGGTATTACAAGAGCGAATGCTGAAGAAATTATTAAGTTTTTTACTGAAGAAGAGAGCTAAGTGCTTTAGCTATAATAGAATTAATAAGAATGAAGCAATGAATTAGCCTTAAATAGTAAACCTTTTGTAATAAGAGTCGTATTTATAAACATAGGACTATATTTTAAAATACTAAAAATATATAAAGGAGAGATATTATTATGGAAAATAAAAGACTTGTACTATCACAAACAGATAAAAAGCTATCGGGTGTTTGTGGAGGAATAGCAGAGTATTTTAATGTGGATTCTACCTTGGTAAGATTGGGGTGGGTTCTCTTAACTATTGCCAGTGTTGGAGCAGGCTTAATAGGTTATATAATAGCTGCAGCTATAATTCCAAAGTATTAATAGCTTTCCTATGCCACTAAGGAGGATCAAATGAAATCAATAACTGTTAAGGACATGATTAAGGACTTAAAATTGGAAGAGATTAATCAACCACCACAGGAAATTAGAAGCATTACAACCATGGAGCTAAATAGACCTGGTATACAGCTGGCAGGCTTTTTTGATTATTTTGCCTACGAAAGGATACAAATTATAGGTATAGTTGAGCATCAATATTTAAGTACATTATCTCCAGAAGTTAGAAGGGAAAGAGTAAATAAGCTCTTATCCTATGAAATACCCTGTCTAATAATAAGTAGAAATTTAGAGGTTTATGATGAAATATTAGAGGCAGCCGATAAATATAAAAGAAAAATACTAAGGAGCCATAGAAACACAACAAAGCTAATTAGTAAACTGGTTAATTATCTTGAAGACAAGCTAGCCCCATCAGTGGTGCTACATGGGGTTTTGATGGAGATTTATGGTGTTGGAGTACTAATTACTGGTAAGAGTGGTATAGGGAAAAGTGAAACAGCAGTGGAATTAATAAAAAGAGGTCATTTATTGGTGGCCGATGATTCTGTAGAAATTAAAAGGATAGGACAAGAAGACCTTGTAGGTTCAGCCCCTGAAATAATCCGTCATATGATGGAGGTAAGAGGCATTGGTATTATGGATATTAAAAGCTTATTTGGAGTGAGTGCCATTAAGGAATCAACCTCAGTTAATCTAGTTATTCACCTAGAAGAATGGGAAAACGACAAAAACTACGACCGACTAGGCTTAGATGATAATTATAGAGATATATTGGATATGAAGGTTGCAGAGGTGGTCATTCCAGTAAAGCCAGCAAGAAATATAGCTTTATTAATAGAAGTAGCAGCTAGAAACCACCGTCAAAAAGAAATGGGCTACCATGCTGCAAGGGAATTTAATGAAAGAGTTATGAGCAAATTTACAGAGGGTAAATAAAGAAAGGTAATACCACCTATTACCAAGCTTAAGGAAACTTAGCTCTCCCTAAATAAGGGGGAGTTTTAATTTTCCCTGATTCAAAAACCCTGAAGGTCTTATACTAACTGTTAATGCAAGCTATTATAGTAATAATATGTTAAAATTGTGATAAATATTTAATAATTAAAAAGATTTAATAATTGATTAAGGTGTCAGAACTAC
>NZ_WBZC01000094.1 GCF_009017275.1 Alkaliphilus pronyensis
CCTCAACCTTCTCAATGTCTTCATCAGATAGACCAGATTTATCTAAATTATGATATGCCTTTGTGGGCATATCTTTTGCTTGAAATCAACTAGTTTAGTATCCATCATTAGTTGATTAAGATTAGCATATTTGCTTAACCTATCATTAAAATAAGTTCTATCTATTTTTCCAGAGAATCTTTTAGCTTGAATACCAATTTTATCATTATCTACATACAAAATTAAGTCTATTTATAACTATGTTTTTTGTATTTTATCCACATCTTCCAATGTATCTTCTGTAATCATATCACATATATGAAAATGTGGGTCGTAGTCAGAATCACACTTAGTGCAAATATACATATTTACTTCTTCAATATACTTAAATTCATCATTACCACACTTGCATTTAATATAATATTTAGGCATTGTTCTTCGCCTTTTCCGAATAAATTTTCTTCAGTTTTTCAATGTTTTTTTCAGGAGTAGATTTACCTTCTATATAATCTTCAATAAGCTTTTTACATTCATCTGAAGGCTCAACTCCACCGAATGTATTGAAAGTTAAAGCAAATTCAACAGCTTCTTTTCTTTTTTTTCTATCATCCATAATGTCAACACCCTTTACAACTCTTCATTGGCTCTTTAAACCATTTAAGTTGTTTTACTTATGTTAATGAAATCTTTAAAAGGCATTCAAGAATAGCTAGAATTAAGATTTCTAATCCCCTATAGCTAAGATATTTCTATTTTTAACTATTGCTTCATGTAATAATCTTTTTAAACCGTATAAGTAAAAGCATGCTTCATTAGACAAATCTTCTTCGTCCACGTACTTAAATGCTTCAAATATTTTTTTAGCCTCTTCTAAAGGTATTATTGATATCTCATAAGGATCTAGCTCAAAAAATAATTCAAATACATTATCAAAACTATTAAATCCTTCCATAATCTCCCTCAACAAATCATAGTTAACAGGCACAGCAAAATGATCTTTAGTGATTTCATCTAAAGAGTCTACAACACATAAGTCTATCAACTCATCACTCCTCGCATAAATGATTTAAGCAAGCAAGATTAGTTTAAGTAATAGTAATATGAATAATGGAAAAGTATAGAAAATAGAGTTGCTAAGCTTTAAGCAAAAGTTTATCACTTAATAATATCATTTAGTGAAAAGTCATATTTAAATACTCCTAGCTCTATGTAGCTCTCTCCATTATGATTTATAGTTGTATACTGGTTAGCTACTTTAAGGTCAATAATATCATTAATCAAGGAATACTCTATAATTTCACCATCGCTTTTCCTTAGATGTACTTTTTTATCTTCATAAAATCTAACAGTTGTATCGGTCTGGAAAATCCCATCAATAATATGCTTATCACCGTCTTTTACCAATATATATGTACCTCTTACATTACTGGGATAGCTTCCTACAACAAACTCTAAAACGGGTATTTGTACAACTGCTTCAACCTCTTTCTCAGTCTCTAAATATTTATATTCTAAAGCTTTATTAATTACATTAAAAAGCTTTGTTATTCCTGAATGCAGGATAAAAACAATGACAATAATAACTATCATTTTTTTGAATGATGATTTTCTTATAATATAATTTATGTTTTCGAAAAAAGTGTTAACAATGCTAGTTTGGGGTTTAACCTGACGTGAGAATTCTTTTTCTAAATCTTGAGTTATTTCAAAACAATATCCTATGTTACCTTCAATTACATTTAAATTCCCTACTCTATAGTTCTTATTCAGATAAGATTTTCTAATTTGCTCTGCTGTTTCTTCATTTTCATAAATATATACCATCCTAACATCCATGATATCGCAATTGTCATGAACCCACTTGTAATGATCTAGTAGCTCTGCATTCATTATTTTTTCAGCAATTTTTGCTATTAAATCTTCAGATAGGTTTTTACCTGGTGTGTCTTTTATATAATTAGCTGCAGCATCTCCACCTATTCTTACAGGAATCTCTGGAGGCATTTCATTTATATCAATAAACCCTTTGTTAAGGACAAGTAGTGACTGGATATGTTTTTCAGCTATATGAAACTCCTCTTGACTAAGATTGTCTTTAAGCCATTGTTTAAAGACTTGATTGTGAAATTTGCACTGCTGTATAGGGTTTTTATATGCCTCAGTATATTTGTTTAGACCTTTATACATCCAAGTGTGTTGTAGGCAATCAAACTCACCATTCCAAGTTTTAGTTTCAACTAAAAAAATTTTACTCCTGCCTATTACCAAATGATCAATTTGAAAGAATTGGTTAGGAGTAACCTCAAACACCGCATCATTAATAACTATAAATTCTTTAGAAAGTGATAAAAACAACGATACAATGACACTTAGCTCACCTTTAAAGCCTTTTATTTTATTATCCTTTTCTTTTTCAAAATCATAGTTAACTTTTCTGAGATTAGCTTGCTTAATACTATCATAAAAAACCTTCTTTATTTTGCTGTTTTGCTTAATAATTCTGGCCATAATATTTCACCCCACATAAACAGTTATTGTGTAATATTATAGCACAATATGGCATATATAGAAATATCAGTATTAAAGTTTATTAGAAATAATAATCTCTACTTTCCCTTCAAACTACCATCAGGATCATACTTCTGCTTTAAAAACTCAATATATTCCTCAACCTTCTCAATGTCTTCTTCGGACAGACCAGATTTATCTAAATTATGATATGCCTTTGTGGGCATATCTTTTTTATT